>NZ_MKKC01000109.1 GCF_001942255.1 Nocardiopsis sp. CNR-923 | reverse complement strand
CGAAACGCAGCCAGTGCCGCATCGAGGGGAAGCCGAGCAGGACCTGGGCGGTGGCCAGGCACAGCAGTTCGGCGTCGGTGAGCTTGGGTGGGCGGCCGACCCTGCGGGGTCCGACGACGTGGTCGTCGCAGAAGGCGTAGAGTGCGGTCAGAAGGGTGTCCAGGTCTCGTGTCACAGCAAGACTCTCGGGCACCCTTCGCCATGTCCGTAACCAGTTCAGACATCGGAATCACTCATCTAGTCTTGGGGGCGATTCCTCCCGGGGCTGAAGCCCCGGGGTTCCTCGCTAAGACACGCTGAACACCGTCGGCTGACCAGCGGGCACACCGGACCCCGGTCGGGGAACACTCCCCGACCGGGACCCCGCCTCACTCCCCCATGACCAGCGCCAGCTTCCCCCGTGTCCGCCGCAGCTCCGACACCCGGTGCGCCTCGGCCGCCTCCTCCAGCGGGAACGCGCGGGACACGTGCACCCGCAGCGCCCCCCGCTCGTACAGCTCCACGATCTCCCGCAGCCGCTCGACCGACCGCCGCGACCGGATCCCCACGCGCCCAGCTCGGCCGCCCCCGGGTAGTCCACGATCGTCCCGACCCGCTCCCGGTCCTTCACCAGCTCGACCGACACCCGCAGCGTCTCTCCGCCGACCATGTCCAACGCCGCGTCCACCCCCTCGGGCGCCGCCGCGCGCACCCCGTCGGCGAGGCCCTCGCCGTGGCGCACCGGCACCGCGCCGAGCGCCCGCACGTGGTCGGCGTTGGCCTCCCCGCAGGTGCCGAGCACCGCGGCGCCCCACGCACGCGCCATCTGCACCGCGAACGTCCCCACCCCGCCCGCGGCCGCGTGCACCAGGACGGTGTCCCCCTCGCCGACGCGGAGGGTCCGCAGTGCCGTGTGCGCGGTCTGCGCGGACGACGCCAGCACCCCGGCGTGCTCCCACGGCATCCCCGCGGGCCGGGGCACGATCTGTTCGACGCCGACGACCACGAACTCCGCGTAGCAGGCCATCAGCGACCAGCCGAGCACCGCGTCCCCCACGGCCACTGAAGTCACTCCCTCGCCGAGGACGTCCACCGTCCCGGCGAAGTCGTTGCCCAGCACCTGGGGCGACGCCACCTCGAACCCGAGGCGCACCCCCCGGCGGATCGCGGTGTCCACGGGCTGGACCCCGGCCGCACGCACGCGGACACGCACCTGCCCGGGGCCGGGCTCGGGGTCGGGGAGGTCGAGCACCTCCAGGACGTCGGGGGGGCCGGGTCGGTGGAAGGCGACGGCTCGCATCGGATGTCCCTCTCGGGTCTCGGGGGGCGGAGCGGCCGGGCCCGGTGGCCGACCGCGGGGGCACCTCAGGTCACCTCGAAGTTGGCCATCATCATCATGTCCTCGTGTTCGAGGTTGTGGCAGTGGTACACGAACTTCCCGCGGTACCCGCTGAACGTCATGATGATCTCGGCCTCCTCCTCGCTGCCGAGGTCGATCGTGTCCTTCCACCCGGCGTCGTACGGGCCGGGCGCGCCGCCGTTGCGTGACAGCACCTGGAAGCGCACCAGGTGCAGGTGGACCGGGTGGTGGACGTTGGTGGTGAGCCGCCAGACCTGGGTGGAGTCCAGCGGGATCCGGGCGTCGACGGTGTCCGGGGAGAACGTCTGCCCGTTGATCGTCCACAGGTTGGGGCCGGGCCCGTGGGTGTTGGGCGCCTCGCGCGAGAACCGGGCGCGGTGCTCGGCGTCGGCGGACTCGCGGGTCAACGGCACGAAGTCGGACAGGCGGTCGGGGATCTCGGTGTCGTCCCGGGCCTCGGACGTGACGCGGAACCGCATCACCTCGGCGGTGCGCCCCTCGCCGAACTCGTTGACAAGCACGACCTCGGTTCCGACGGAGTACCCGGAGAAGTCGACGATCACGTCGAAGCGTTCGGCGGGCGCGGTGACGATCGCGTCGTGCTCGATCGGCGCGCCGAGGAGACCGGCGTCGCTGGCGACCTGGACGAAGGGCGCCACCCCCTCGGGGGCCGGGTCGAGCACGAGGCGGTAGCGGCGGGCGTTGGAGGCGTTGAGGAGGCGGAACCGGTAGCGGACGTCGGCCACCTCCAGGTACGGCCAGGGCGCCCCGTTGACGAGGATGGCGTCGCCCAGGACGCCGGACATGTACTGGTTGGCGACGCCGGGCTCGCTGACCAGGTCCGAGGAGAGCGCGGGGTAGAGGAACGACCCGTCCTCGTCGAAGGCCCGGTCGCAGATCATGAGCGGCACGTCGCGGTCCCCGGTGGGGAGGGGAAGCGCCTCCTCCTCGTCGTCGTGCACCAGGTGGAACCCGGCCAGCCCCTTGTAGACCTGCGGCCCCGTGAAGTCCATCCGGTGGTCGTGGTACCAGAGCGTGGCCGCGGGCTGGTTCATCGGGTACTCGTAGACCCGGCTGCCCTCGGTGGTGTCCCCCGGCAGCTCGTACCGGCTCTCCCACCCGCTCCGGGGGAAGATCAGATCGGTGGGGTACCCGTCGTGCTCGGGCGGGGTGTGGCCGCCGTGCAGGTGGACGGCCACGGGCACGGGCAGGTCGTTGCGGTGCTCGACGACCGTCCTGCGCCCGGTCCGCGACACGATCGTCGGCCCCGGGAAGATCCCGTCGTACCCCCACACCTCGGTGATCAGGCCGGGGAGGATCTCCGCCTCCCCCGACCGCTGGGTGATCACGTAGTAGTCGGCCTCCGCGTCACTGCTCCGCGGCTCCAGCACGGGCGGGACCGGCAGCGGGACGGTACCCGGTTCGGGCAGGTCGGCGGCGCTCTCCAGCAGTCGACCGGTGCTGCCCTCGTTCTCGTTGCCGCTGTCGTTCCCCCCGGTGCCGTTCCCGCACGAGACGACCGCACCGGCCAGGGGCGCGGCGACCGCCGAGAACGTCGCCAGTCTCAGGGAGTCGCGTCGGGACATACTCATGGGCACTCCATGTCTTGTCGGTGGCCGTCCGGCGGGGGGCGGCCGACACGCGGCCGCACCGGCCGTGTCAGCGCCCCCTCCGGATGCTAGGAAGGCCGTCACGAGGTGTCATCGACTGGCGGTCGTCACTGCGGATGGGCCTGGAGTCGTACGCCTCCGTCCGCGGCTACATCCCCAGCACGAGACGCGCGACCGCCCACCGCCGCCCGCACGCGCGGCGCGTGCCCCTCGGCGCCCAGGCGCTCGACCGCCGCGTCGAACACGGCCAGGTCGTCGGCGACGTCACGCGGGCGGGCCGGAAGCAGGGGGACGACGGCGCTGCGCCCCTCGACCACGGCCGGGTGCCGGCGCGCGAGCGCGCTCAGTCCCTGCCCCGCTCCGGCCTCCAGCAGCAGGACGTCGTGGTCGCGCAGCAGCCGGTCGAGGGCGGGCCAGAACAGCACGGGGCCGGAGAGCTGGCGCGCCCAGAACTCCGGGTCGCGGGCGTGGTCGGCGGTCAGCGGCCCGCCGAGCCCCGCGGAGTAGACGGGCAGCCGGGGAGCCCGGAGGTCGATCCGGCTCCAGGCGAGGACCGTGCCCTCCACGGCACCGTCGAGCGCCGGGCTGTGGAACGCCTGGCGCGACCGGGCGAGGCGGCAGGTGAACCCGTTGGCGCGCAGGTCGACCCGGACGGCGTCGACCTCCTCGGCGGGACCGGCCAGGAGGGTCTGCCACGGCGCGTTGACCGCTCCGACCACGACGTCGCCGCGCAGGTACGGCGTGAGGTCGGCGGCGGAGGCGGCCACGGCGAGCATCGCCCCGGGGGCGCTGTCGGCGAGCACGTCGATCCGGTCGCGGATCAGGGCGACGCCGTCCTCGAAGTCCAGCACCCCGGCCAGGGTCGCCGCCACGAGCTCGCCGACGCTGTGTCCCACGAGCGCGGCCGGTTCCAGTCCCAGGTCGAGGACGGCTCGGCCGAGCGCGTAGCCGACCGAGTAGAGCAGGGGTTGGGCGCGGGTGACATCGTCGAACCGATCCATGGCCGCCCTTCCTCCGGTTCCGCCCTCGCCCAGCCAGTCGGCGCGGATCGCCGCGCCCTCCGGCCCGAACAGGGCGAAGGCCTCGTCCATGGCCTCGGTGAAGGCGGCGTTGGGCCCGTACAGCCCGGCCGCCATCAGGACCTGCTGGGCCCCCTGGCCGGGGAACATCAGCGCGATCGGTCGGGTCATCTCCATCACTTCCTCGGGGTGTCGGCGCCGGAGGGCACGCGGACGGGTTCTCTGGCGGGCATCAGGAAGAGCAGGGCCCACACGAGCAGGCAGCCCGCGATCTCGCAGGCGACGACGGCGGTCATCGCGGCGACGTGGGCGGACGGCGGCCCGTCGGGCCCGCCGAGCACGGCGAAGAACGCCGCGCCGACGGCGGCGACCCCGAACGCGGCCCCGACCTGCTTGAACGTGGTGAACACACCGGCGGCTGCGCCCGCGTCGGCCTCGGGGAGGACGGCCAGGACGACGTCCATGATCGGCGCGCTCACCAGTCCCATCCCCACGCCCACGACGAGCAGGACGGGGGCGACGAGCAGGGGTGGGGGATCGGTCTGTCCGGTGCGCACGACGGCGGCCAGGACGGCCATCCCGCCGGTCATCACCACGGCCCCGGCCATGAGCACGCGGCGCCCGTGGCCGCGCGCCCACCGGATCGCGGGCCCGGAGACCGCGGCGGTTCCGAGCGCCCACGGGCACACGAGCAGACCGGTCGCGCCCGACGAGAGACCGGCGCCGTTCTGGAGGAAGACCACGAAGACCAGGAAGAACCCGCCGACGAGCGCCGCCGTGACCGCCGTGACCAGCAGTCCGGCGGTGAACACCCGGTTACCGAACAGCCCCGTCGGCACCAGCGGGAGCCCGCCCGCGCGCTCCCGGCGGCGCTCGGCGACCGCGAACAGCACGACGGCCGGGACCGACGCGGCCAGCATGACCCACATGTGCCACGGCCAGCCCGCCTGGGCGCCGCCGACCAGCGGGTAGAGCAGGAGGAGCAACGCGGTGCCGCCCAGCAGCACGCCCGGCGGGTCCAGTCCGGCCCCGCCCCGGGACCGTGCCTCGGGCAGGCGGAGCCCGCCCAGGGCCACGAGCAGCCCAAGCGGCACGTTCACCGCCAGGACCGCCCGCCAGCCGAGGTCGAACGGCGCGAACTGGACGAGCACGCCGCCCAGGACCGGTCCGCCGACCGTCGCCAGCCCGATCACCGCCGCGTACGCGCCGAGTGCCGCCCCGCGCCGCTCCCGGGGGACGGCCGAGCGCAGCACGGCCAGGACCTGCGGACCCGCCACGGCCGCGGAGGCGCCCTGGAGGACCCGCGCGCCAGCAGCGTGGCGGGGTCCGGGGCGGAGGGCGGCGAGCAGCGAGGCGAGGGTGAATCCGACCACCCCGGCCAGGAAGGCCCGCCGGCGGCCGAGGATGTCGCCGAGTCGGCCGCCGGTGATGAGCAGCAGCGCGAACGGAAGGGTGTACCCGGCGAGGATCCACTGCATCACCGCGCCGCCGACCGCGAACTCCCGTTGGATCGCGGGCACGGCCACGTTGACGGCGGTGACCCCCGCCTGCGTCATGAAGGCCGCCGTCAGGACGGTGGCCAGGACGGCCCGGGTGCGCCCGGCGGTCCTGGTGTTCGTGCCCTCGTTCCCGCTCGCGGACGCGTCCCGGTTCTCGTTCGGGCTCACTTCCGCGCCGGGGGCACCACCCGCGACACCGCGCACACGCGCACCGGGGTTCGTGCGATCGTCCCCGCCCGGACCCGCGTGCCCGCTCGCGTCCGCGCTCACGGGGTCGGCGGGAGGGTCGCGGCGGTGGCGGTCGCGAGCAGGGCGCCCAGCGCGCACACCGTGCGCCACCGGTGCCACCCGCGCCACGACGGCCGGGGATCGGCCCAGCCCGAGGGCAGGTCGTCCGGGTCGACCCCGTTGACCCGCTTGTTGATCGGCACGTTCCCGAACTGCGACACCACCTGGACCCCGACCAGCATCGCCAGCCCCGCGCCGAACAGCGCCCGAGCGGGGACCGTCGGCGCCAGGAAGACGAGCGCCAGGCAGGAGACCGCCGCCGCCGACACCACCAACGGCATCGACGGGTGGTAGCCCTTGCCGAGCCGCTTGTGCAGCTCGATGTAGGAGCCCATCGGCATCACCTCGACGGCGGGCAGCACGCTCACCGCGACCGCGAAGAACACCCCCGCGACGATCCCGCTTCCCAGGACCGCGACGATTCCGAGTATCTGTCCCAGTACCTGCACCACCATCGGCGACACCGCGTCTCCCTTCCGCGAATTCCGGTCGCCCCCACTAACCCACCCTGGCGTCGCACGCGTCTGGAACGGGGGTCGAGGATCACTGGTGCGCTTTCTTCCGCGCATTTAAGGAACTACGACCGGCGACTGCGAATCTCGGCGGGACCGTGCTCCCAGCACACCCGCCGACGCCCGGCCGGCCCGGTCGGCGTCCGGCGGGGCCGCACCCGTGGAGAGGCCCCAGGCATGCACCGAACACTCATCGTCGCGCGCATGAACCCAGGTGACGCCGCTGACGTCGCCCAGGTCTTCGCCGACTCCGACGCGACCGACCTGCCGCATCTGATCGGCGTCGACCGGCGCACGCTGTTCCGGTTCCACGACCTCTACTTCCACCTGGTCGAGGCCGACAAGGACATCACCGGAAACCTCTACCGCGCGCGCAGCCACCCCTTGTACGAGGACATCCACCACCGTTTGGCGCAATTCATCAGCCCCTATGACCCGGCCTGGGCGGAACCCAAGGACGCCATGGCCGCGGCCTTCTACTCCTGGACCCCTGAGAAATGAGCGGTGGCGGACACGTGGAGATCCCCCAGGAAACCGCGGAAACGGAGCAGCCCATGACCGCCGCACCGGTGGTGAAGGTGTCGGAGGGCGACGTCCGGCCCGACCGCAGACGCGGGGGCGAGGTACGCGTCCTGCTCAGCCCGAGGACGGTGACGTCCACGTCGGGCTTCGGAGGAACGCTCACCCTGGGACCCGGTGAGTACGTGTGCGAGCACACCCACCCCTACTCGGAGGAGTTCGTCTACGTCGTGCGCGGCGGGGTCGTGATGCGGGTGGGCGACGAGGAGATCGAACTGCGGGCGGGCGACGCGCTCATGGTGCCGATCGGCGAGCGGCACCGGGTCCGCAACCCGGGGTCCGAGCCGGCGCACGTGGTGTTCCACCTCGGCCCGCTCGCCCCGCGCCCCGAGCTGGGCCACGTCGACCTGGAGCACCTGCCGACGGCCCCGGAGGGCCCGGCCTCCCAGGTGGGAGGCGTCCGATGAGCGGGCACGCGGTGGCGGTCACCGGCATCGGCGTGATCGCCCCGGGCGGCGTGGGCCGGGAGGCGTTCTGGGAGAGCATCACCGCGGGGCGCACGGCCACGCGCGCGATCACGTTCTTCGACACCACCGGGTTCCGGTGCCGGATCGCCGCCGAAGCCGACTTCGACCCGGTCGCGGCCGGGCTGACGCCGCAGGAGGTCCGCCGCATGGACCGGGCGACCCAGTTCGCCGTGGTCTGCACCGGCGAGGCCCTGCGCGACAGCGGGCTGACCGTCGACGACCTGACGCCCGGGCGCACCGCGGTCAGCGTCGGCAACGCGGTCGGCTGCACGATGGGCCTGGAGAAGGAGTACACGGTCGTCAGCGACGGCGGCCGCAAGTGGCTGGTGGACCACGAGTACGCGGTCCCGCACATCTACGACTACTTCACCCCCAGCGCGATGGCCCGCGAGGTGGCCTGGGCGTGCGGGGCGGAGGGCGCGGCGCACGTGGTCTCCTCCGGCTGCACGTCCGGGATCGACGCCCTGGGCTACGCGGCCGATCTGGTCCGCGAGGGCAGCGCCGACGTGGTGATCGCGGGCTCGACGGACGCGCCGATCTCACCCATCACCGTGGCCTGCTTCGACGCCATCCGCGCCACCTCGATCACCAACGACAACCCCGCCGAGGCCTGCCGCCCCTTCGACGCCGAGCGCAACGGGCTGGTCCTGGGCGAGGGGTCGGCGATGTTCGTCCTGGAGCGCGCGGACGCGGCGCGCAGGCGCGGCGCGCACGTGTACTGCGAGATCAGCGGGTACGCCACGCGCGCCAACGCCTTCCACATGACCGGCCTCAAGCCGGACGGCCGCGAGATGGCCGAGGCGATACGTGTCGCCCTGGACCAGGCGCGGCTCGACCCGACCGACGTGGACTACGTCAACGCGCACGGCTCGGGCACCAAGCAGAACGACCGCCACGAGACCGCCGCGGTCAAGGCGAGCCTGGGCGAGCACGCCTACCGCACGCCGATGAGCGGGATCAAGTCGATGGTCGGCCACTCCCTGGGCGCGATCGGCTCCATCGAGGCGGCCGCCTGCGCGCTGGCGATCGAGCACGACATCATCCCGCCCACCGCCAACCTGCGCAAGCGGGACCCCGAGTGCGACCTCGACTACGTCCCGGTGACCGCGCGCGACCAGCGCACCGACGTGGCGCTGTCGGTGGGCAGCGGCTTCGGCGGGTTCCAGAGCGCGATCGTCATGGCCGCGCCGCGAGGAGGCTCCGCATGAGCGCCGTACGTGTGACCGGTCTGGGGGTGGTCGCCCCCAACGGCATCGGCGTCCAGGCGTACTGGGCGGCGACGCTGGCGGGCAAGAGCGGCATCGACCGCATCCGCCGCTTCGACTGCTCCCAGTACCCGGTGACGCTGGCCGGGGAGGTCGCCGACTTCGACCCGGCCGAGCACGTCCCCAGCCGCCTGATGGCGGAGACCTCGACCATGAGCCACCTGGCCTTCGCCGCCACCGCCGAGGCGCTCGCCGACGCGGGCGCCGAGCCGACCGAGCTGCCCGAGTACGGGCTGGGCGTGGTCACGGCGAACAGCACCGGCGGGGTGGAGTTCGGCCAGCGGGAGCTGGAGGTCCTCTGGAGCACCGGCCCGAAGAACATGAGCGCGTACATGTCGATCGCGTGGTTCTACGCGGCGACCAGCGGCCAGCTCTCCATCCGGCACAAGCTGCGCGGGCACTGCGGGGTGCTCGTCGCCGACCAGGCGGGCGGGCTCGACGCGCTCGGCCACGCGCGGCGCGTGCTGGGGCAGGCCCAGAGCCTGGTCCTGGCGGGCGGCACGGAGTCGGCGATGTCCCCGGCCGGACTGGTGTCCCAGATCCCGACCGGGCGGCTGACCACCGCCGACGACCCCGGCCGCGCGTTCCTGCCGTTCTCGCCCGACGCCACCGGCCACGTGCCCGGCGAGGGCGGGGCGATCCTCGTCCTGGAGACGGAGGAGGGGGCCCGCGGACGCGGTGTCCACGAGGACCACGGGAGCGTGCTCGGCTACGCGTCGACCTTCGACCCGCGTCCGGGCAGCGGTCGGCCGCCCGCGCTGGAGGCGGCGGCGCGCGGCGCCCTGGCCAACGCCGGTCTGGAGCCCGGTGACGTCGACGTCGTCTTCGCCGACGCCGCCGGGGTCCCCGAGCTGGACCGCGCCGAGGCGGAGGCGATCACCGGGATCTTCGGCCCGCGCGGCGTGCCGGTGACCGCCCCCAAGACGCTCACCGGGCGGTTGTCGGCCGGTGCGGGCCCGCTGGACGTCGTCACCGCCCTGCTGTCCTGCCGCGACGGGGTGATCCCGCCGACCGCGAACGTGACCGCGCTCGCCCCCGGGTGCGATGTCGACCTGGTCCGCGGCGAGCCGCGCACCGCCCGTGAGCTGCGCACGGCCCTGGTCCTGGCCCGCGGCTACGGGGGCTTCAACTCCGCGCTGGTGGTGCGCGGACCCGAGAACACGACCGAACACGCGTCCTGAGGAGGCACAGATGACACGCTTCACCCCCGACGTCTTCCGCCGGGTCACCCGTGAGTCCGTCGCGTCGACGACACGGTCGACCTGGACGGCGACATCCTCGACTCCCCGTTCCCCGAGCTGGGCTACGACTCGCTCGCGGTGATGGAGATCGCCAACAAGGTGGAGAAGGAGTTCGGGCTCTCCCTGCCCGAGGAGGACCTCGGCGACCTGGAGACCCCGCGCGCCTTCATCGACTACGTCAACGCCCGCATGGAGGTGGTGGGCTCGTGAGCGCGCGCACCGAGGCGACCGTCGTCATCGACGCCCCCATGGACCTGGTGTGGGACATGACCAACGACGTCGAGTCGTGGCCGGAGCTGTTCACGGAGTACGCCGAGGCGGAGATCCTGGAGCGCCGCGGCGACACCGTCCGGTTCCGGCTCGCCCTGCACCCGGACGAGGACGGCAAGGTCTGGAGCTGGGTCTCCGAGCGGACCCCCGACCGGGAGAGCCGCACGGTGCGGGCGCACCGCGTCGAGACCGGGCCGTTCGAGTTCATGAACATCTACTGGGAGTACCTCCCCGTCGACGGCGGCGTGGAGATGCGCTGGGTCCAGGAGTTCCACGTCAAGGACGAGATGCCCTTCGACGACGACGCCATGGCCGAGCACATCCGCACGAACACCGCCGAGCAGATGCCGCACATCAAGGAACAGGTCGAGAAGGCCGCACGGAACCGGTCCTCCTGAGCGCGAGGCCGACGGCAGCGGCGCCGCCCGGCGTCGGCCCCGCCCCGGAGGGCTCCGACTGGAGATGACCATGGCCTGGATCCTTCTGCCGCTCGCGATGGTCGGCAGCGGGCTGGTGACGGGGGGCATGATGATCGCCTTCCTCGGCGGAGCCCCGCTCCTGCTCCGCATCCCCCGGGAGCAGTACGTGCCCGTGCACATGTTCCTGGTCTCCCGCTTCGACCCGTTCATGCCGATCTGCCTGCTCACGGCACTGGTCAGCGACGCTCTGCTCGTGCCGGCCGCACCGCACGCGACGGCTCGGGTCCTCGCGGGCGCCGCCGCGCTGCTGCTCGTCGCCGCGATCACCGTGTCCCTCACCAAGAACGTCCCCATCAACCGCTGGGTGGCCCGACTGGACCCCGACGACCTCCCCGAGGACTGGGAGTCGGTCGACCCGCGCAGGCGCTGGCGGGACTGGAACGCCGTCCGCACGGCGCTCGCCGCCACCGCCCTGGTGTGCAACGCCCTGCTGCTGGGCTCCGTCCTGGCCTGAAACCCCCTTCACCGACGCACGAGAGGAACCCATGAACGCCTCCCTGTCCGGAAAGAACGCCCTGGTCACCGGTGGATCCCGAGGGATCGGCCGGGCCGTCGTCCTCACCCTGGCCCGGGCCGGGGCCAACGTCACCGCCTGCTACCGGACCGAGAGCGAGGCCGTCCGCGAACTGGAGCAGGAGCTCAAGGAGATCCCCGGCGACCACCACGTCGTCCGGGCGGACGTGCGCTCCAAGGAGGAGGTGGACCGGCTCGTCGAGGAGTGCCGCACCCGGTACGGCCGCCTCGACGCGGTCGTCAACAACGCCGGCGTGATCAGCCACGTCCCCTACGACGAGCTGGCCGAGGACGAGTGGCACCGTGTCGTCGACACCCACCTGACCGGCGCGTTCCTGGTCATCCAGGCGGCGCTGCCGCTCATGGGCGAGGGCGGGTCGATCGTCAACATCGGCTCGCGCGTCGCCACGGTCGGCATCCCCACCCGTTCCCACTACACCGCCGCGAAGGCCGGTCTCATCGGCCTGTCCCGGTCCCTGTGCAAGGAGCTCGGCGGGCGCGGCATCCGCGTCAACGTCGTCGAGCCCGGCGTGATCGAGACCGAGGAGGCCGCCAAGCTGCCCAAGGAGAAGTACGAGCAGCTCCAGGCGCGCTACCGCCAGCTGACCTCCCTGGGCCGCCTGGGCACCCCCGAGGAGGTCGGCGGCGCCGTCCTCTTCCTGGCCAGCGACCTTTCCCGGTACGTCACCGGCGCCACCATCCCCGTCGACGGCGGCATCTAGTCATCCCCACCAACGAGGAGAACACCATGTTCCGCGTCCTGCTGCGCTTCGAGCTCAACCCCGGTATGGAGAAGGGGTTCGAGGACACGTGGCTGTCCATCGGCAACGTCATCACCGACCACCCCGCCAACCTCGGCCAGTGGCTGCTCCGGAGCAGTGACGAGGAGAGCGTCTACTACGTCGTCAGCGACTGGGTCGACGAGAAGAGGTTCCGCGAGTTCGAGCACAGCGACGAGCACGTCCAGCACCGGACCAAGCTGCACCCGTACCGGCGCGGCGGCGCGATGTACACGATGAACGTCGTCCACGAGCTGGTCGGGACGCGCGGGTGAGCGGGCGCGCACGGGTGCTCATCTGGCACCGGCGCCCGACGGGGGTCCCGGAGCGGTCGAGGACGCCTACCGCGCGATCAGCAAGGAGTTGGCCGGGACCCCCGGGCTGCTCGCCAACGAGCTGCTGGGCGCGGTGGACGACGCCGGTCGGCTGCTGGTGATGAGCGAGTGGGAGAGCCTCGCCGCCTTCCTGGAGTGGGAGCGCGGCGCGGACCACCGCACGGCGACGGCGCCGCTGCGCCCCTTCCAGGACCGCGAACGCGACCGGTTCTTCGAGGTCTACGAGGTCAGGGACGCGTTCGGCGGGGGGTGACGATGGCGACGCCGAGCGACCGCCCGGCCCCGCGGGACCCGCGGCGACGCCTGCTGGCGGGACTGCGCTGGGCCGGGTGGGCGCTGGCCGCGTACGGCTGGCACCACTCCCCGACCCCCTACGGTCCGGGGGCGGCCGAGTTCGGCCTGCCTCCGACCGACCCTCACGGCAACGACGCCCCCGACGGCCCCCATGACCGGCGGAGGGAGGAGTGGACATGACGGAGACGATCGAGCCCACGGCCGCGGCCACCGACTGGGTGACCTGCGGCCGCTGCTCCGCGCTGCTGTACGCCAAGAGGTTCCGGTGCGACCTCGGGGTGTGCTCGGAGTGCGGCCACCATTGCCGACTCACCGCGCCCGAGCGCCTGGCGCAACTCCTCGACGAGGGCTCCGCCACGCTGATGACCAGCCCGAAACCGCCCGAGGACCCGCTGGACTTCGCCGACCTGCGGCCCTACGCCGACCGGCTGCGCGAGGCCCGCGCGGACACCGGGATGGACGACGCGCTGCTCCAGGACATGTTCCCTTGACGGTTCGGGCGGAAGGGAGTGCGCGGTGAGGTACGCGCGGATGTACGTCGCCGGGACGGGGCGGTGGCTGCCCCCGACCGTGCGGGTGGAGGACGCCGTCCGTGACGGTCGTTGCCGGAGCAGCGACGTGTGGCGGACGGGGATCGAGTCGGTCTGCGTGTCCGAGGACGCGTCCGGGCCGGAGATGGCCGCGCGGGCGGCGCGGGAGGCGCTGGCGCGGGCGGGGGTCGACCATGCCGACCTGGTGCTGCACGCCTCGACCTACCACCAGGGCCACGACATGTGGGCGCCCGCGTCCTACGTGCAGCGGGCCGCCCTGGGCGAGGGCGGATCCCCCGGAAGCGGCGCAGCGGGGGACATCCCTCACCGCTCCGTTCCGGGAGGAAGTGTCCTCCCCGCGCGTGGCTCCGGTCCGCGTGGCCACGCGGGGAGCGGGACCGGGCCGGAGCGAGTCGGCCGCACAGCGGACGGCTCCGGGGGACGTGGCACAGCGGAGCACGGCCCGGCGTTCGAGGTGCGCCAGCTGTCCAACGGCGGGCTGGCCGCGTTGGAGCTGGCCGCCGGGTACCTGTCGGCGGGCGGAGGGCGCTCCACGGCCCTGCTCACCACCGGCGACCGGTTCTGCCCGCCCGGCTTCGACCGGTGGGTGACCGACCCCGGGACGATCTACGGCGACGGCGGCACCGCCCTCGTCCTGTCGAACCGGCGCGGCTTCGCCCGGCTGATCAGCCTGGTCACCGCCTCTGACCCCGGTCTGGAGGGCATGCAGCGCGGCCGTCGGCCGTTCGGGGCCGCGCCCCTGGAGCACGGGACGCCCGTCGACGTCGACGCGGCCCGGCGCGGGTTCGTCGCCGACCACGGGCTGGACGCGGTGCTGGAGCGGATCGACGCCGGGCAGGAGGCGGCGCTCGACCGGGCGCTGTCCGAGGCGGACCTGAAGATCGAGGACGTCGCCAGGTTCGTGCTGCCCAACCTGGGGTTGGCCCGGATGCGGGCGCACTTCCTCCACCGGTTCGAGATCGACCCCGAGCGCACCACGTGGGAGTGGGGCCGCCGGATCGGGCACCTGGGCGCGGGCGACCAGTTCGCGGGCCTGCACCACCTGGTGGCCTCGGGCGGTCTCCTGCCCGGCGAGCGGTGCGTGCTGGTCGGCGTGGGCGCGGGGTTCACGTGGTCGGTGGCGGTGGTGGAGCTGCTGCACCGCCCCGAGGGGGGTCGGGGCCGGTGACCGCGAACGCCCCCGGGCGGGCCCCGGCACGCGAACGGACCTTCCTCGGCTACCCGCGCTGGTTCGGGACGCTCTTCGTCGTGGACATGTGGGAGCGGTTCAGCTTCTACGGTCTGCTGGCGATCCTCTACCTCTACCTGGTCGCCGACCCCGGGGGCGGCGGCCGAGGAATGGCGGACGGGAACGCCGCCGCGCTGGTCGGGATCTACATGGCGCTCGTGTTCATGGCGTCCCTGCCCGGCGGATGGGTCTGCGACCGGTTGCTGGGTCCGCGCCGCGCCACGCTGTGGGGCGGGGTGCTCATCATGTGCGGGCACATCGCGCTCGCCGTGCCGGTGGGCCCGACGCTGTACGCGGGGCTCGGACTGGTCGTGGCCGGGACCGGGCTGGTCAAGCCGAGCATGGCCGCGATGGTCGGCCGGATGTTCGAGGGCAGGCCGGAGCGGCGGGAGGCGGCGTTCTCCGTCTTCTACGTGAGCATCCAGGTCAGCGCGCTCTTCGCCCCGCTGATCGCCGGGTACGTGGCCGAGCGGATCGGCTGGCACCTGGGGTTCGGGGTGGCGGCGGTCGGCATGGCGTTCGGACTCGTGCACTACGTTCTGGGCCTGCGCGGGCTCGGCGACGTGGGGGCACGGCCGAGCGACCCCGCCACGGAGGGGGAGCGGCGCCAGGTCCTGCGGCGGACGGCGCTGTGGGGCGGACTGCCCGGCGCGGCGGTGGCCGCGGGCCTGCTGACCGGTGTGCTGACCGCCGAACGGGTGCTCATGCTGGTCGGGATCGGGGTCCTGGCGGTCCCGGTCGTCTACTGCGCGCGACTGCTGCGCCGCCTGCCCCGGGACGGGGACGACCGGGCCCGGATGGGCGCCTTCGTCTGGATGCTGACGGCGTCGGCGGTGTTCTGGCTGCTGTTCGCGCAGGGTCCGGCGCTGCTCAACCTGTTCGCCCTGGAGTCCGTGCGCCGGACGGTGGCGGACTTCCTGGTCCCGGCGAGCTGGTTCCAGTCGGCGCAGCCCCTGTTCCTGCTGCTGCTCGCACCGCTGTTCGCGGCCCTGTGGGTCCGGCTGGGGTCGCGGGTCGGCCCAGCGGTGAAGTTCTCCGGCGGCCTGCTGTTCGGGGCCGCGGCGTTCGCCGTCATGGCGGTGGCCGCGCTCGGGGCCGAGGCGGGGCCAGTGTCACCCCTGTGGCTGCTGGGCGTGTACCTGCTGCTGGTGGTCGGTGAGCTGGCGGTGGCCCCCGTCGGGCTGAGCCTGGCCTCGCACGTGGCGCCGCGCGGACTCGACGGTCAGGTCCTCGGGCTGTTCTGGCTGTTCGCGGCCGTGGGCGCGGCTTTGGGCGGACAGCTGGCGCGGCTGGTCGACCTCATCGGTGCGCCCGCCTACTTCACCGCCCTGGGCGGGCTCGGACTGCTCGCCGCGATCGCCGTGTGGGCAGCACGGCGCGGGCTCCAGCGGCGCCTGGCCGCCGGTCGGTAGACGACGGCGGGCGCCGGTCCGCCGAACGAGAGCGAAGGGAACGACATGTCGGCGATAGCGGGCTGGGTGGACCACGGACGCGACCTGCGGCGCGAGTGGTCGGTGATCAGGGCGATGACCGCGACGATGGCCTGTCGGGGGCCCGGGCACGAGGCGGTGTGGCACTCCGAACGCGCGTTGCTCGGTCAGCGCGGCGTTCCGGGCGGCGACGCGGGCGAGGGCCCGCCGCTCGCCGTCGAGAGGGACGGGCGCACGGTGGCGGTGGCCGTGCTCGACGGTGAGGTCTACAACGCGGACGAACTCGCGGGTGAGCTGGCCGGGCGCGGGCACCGGCTGACCGGTCGCGGGCACACGGAGGTCGTGGCCGCGGCGTACCTGGAGTGGGGCGCCGGATGCGCCGAGCGGCTGCGGGGGATCTACGCGTTCGCCGTGTGGGACGTGCTCCGCGGTGAGCTCCTGCTGGTCCGCGACCGTCTGGGCAACAAACCGCTGTTCTACCTGCCCGGCGGCCACGGGATGCTGTTCGCCTCCGAACGCAAGGCGCTGCTCGCCCACCCCGGCACGGAGAGCGCGGTCGACATCGACGGCCTGCGGGAGATCCTGTCGTACGCGGGGACACCGGGCCACGGGGTCTTCCGGGGGATGCGCCAGGTGCGCCCGGGTCACCTGGTGCGTGTGGGGACCGACGGCGTGCGGGAGGAGTGCTACTGGTCGCTGGAGGCCGTTCCGCACACCGACGACCGCGACACCACCGTGGCCACCGTCCGCGCGCTGCTGGACGACGCGGTGGGCGAGCAGACCGGCGGCCCCTCCCCCGTCGGGATGATGCTCTCCGGCGGGCTCGACTCCAGCGGGGTGACCGCGCTGGCCGCGCGACGGCTGGCCGACCGCGGGGCGGGACCGCTGCGCACGTTCTCGGTGGCCTTCGGCGCGGAGGAGGACTTCCGCGCCGACGAGGTGTGGAGCACGCCCGACGCGCTTCGTCCGGGAGATGGTCGCGCGGGTCGGGGCCGAGCACACCGACATCGTGGTCGACACCGCCGACCTGCTCGACCCGCTGGTCCTGCGGAACGCGCTGCGGGCCAAGGACGTGCCGAGCCCGCTGGGGAACATGAACACGTCGCTCTACGTGCTGTGCCGGGCGGTGCGCGGGCACACCGACCTCGCTCTGCTGGGCGACGCGGCCGACGGGGTGTTCGGCGGGGTGATGTGGCTGGAGCACGAGCAGCTGTTGCGCGCGCCCACGTTCCCGTGGATCGCGATGGCCCGGTGGACGGGGGCGAGGCACGGACTGGGCACCGACCTGCTCGCGCCGGACCTGCTGGCGTCGCTGGACATGGACGGGTACTGCGCCGAGCGGTACCGGGAGACGATGGCGCGGGCGCCGCACCAGCCGGACGAGTCCGAGACCGAGCGGCGGATGCGCGACGCCTGGTACGTCAACGTCACGAACTGGCTGGAGACGCTGGTCCCGCACAGCGAGTCGATCGCCCAGTCCGTCGGGCTGTCGCTGCGGCTGCCCTACTGCGACCACCGGCTGGTGGAGTACGTATACAACGCGCCGTGGTCGGTGAAGTCCTTCGACGGGCGGGAGAAGAGCCTGCTGCGGGCGGCGCTGGCGGACGTGCTGCCGGCGTCGGTCCTGGAGCGCCGCAAGTCGCCCTACCCGGTGGTGCAGGACGCGGTCTACGCCGAGGAGCTGTGCGGGCGACTGCGGCGGATCCTCGACGACCCCGGCGCCCCGGTCGCGACCTGATCGACCGGGACGCGACCGCCAAGGCGGCCGCGAGCCCGGAGCGCTGGTCTCCGGGCGCGGCGTGTGGGTGGCCCGCACCCACGCGGAGATGGTGATCCAACTCAACACGTGGCTGGAGGTGTACGGGGTGCGGTTGCGACTCTAAGGGTTCGGGCCAAGGCGAAGCGGACGCTCAGAACGGCACGGCGTCACTCCTGCGCGGCGGTCTCCTCCGCGGCCCGCAGCGTGCGCCTGAGGTCGGGCTCGATGTAGATGAGCGTGGCGATCGGGACCTCCTGGCGGACGCGCGCCTCGGCGGCGTCGATGGCGCGGGCGACGCGGGCCGCGTCGTCCTCGCCGTCGACGGCGACCTTGGCGGCGACCAGCAACTCCTCGGGACCCAGGTGCATCGTGCGCATGTGGATGACGGAGTCGATGTCGTCGGTGGAGGAGATGGCGCGCTCGATCTGGCGGACGTGCTCCTCGGTGGCGGACTCGCCGACCAGGAGGCTCTTCATCTCGACGGCCAGGACGACGGCGATCGCGACGAGCAGGAGTCCGATCGCGGCGGTGCCGAGGCCGTCCCAGACGCCGTTGCCGGTGACGAGGGTCAGGCCGACGCCGATGAGGGCGAACACCAGGCCGAGGAGGGCGCCCGCGTCCTCCAGGAGGATGACGGGCAGTTCGGGCGACTTGGAACGGCGGATGAAGTCGACCCAGCTGGCCTTGCCGCGGACGGCGTTGGACTCCTTGATGGCCGTGCGCATGGCCATCGACTCCAGGATGATCGCGACCACCAGGACCAGGACCGGGACCCAGCGCCAGTTCTCGATCGGGTGCGGGTCGGAGATCTTGTGCCAGGCCTCGTAGAGCGCGAACAGGCCGCCGACGCTGAACAGCACGATCGCGACGAGGAAGGCGTAGATGTAGCGCTCGCGGCCGTAGCCGAAGGGGTGCTCGGCGGTGGCGTCGCGCTTGGCGCGCCTGCCGCCGAGGAGGAGCAGACCCTGGTTGCCGGAGTCGGCTACGGAGTGGATGGACTCCGCCAGCATGGCGGAGGAGCCCGTGAGCGTGAACGCCACGAACTTGGTGACGGCGATCCCGAGGTTCGCCCCCAACGCCACCACGACGGCCTTGGTACTTCCATCAGCAGCCACTGTGCTCTTCTCTCTGGATTCTTCCGGGTCAGTCAGGGTCGCATCCTAGCGATGCCGCGGGTCGCGGGTCGTCTCGGAGGTGAACGGTCTCCGGCCCGTGGCCGGACCCGGCCACCGCGACCGCTCCGCGCGAGGCGGGGCCACCGCGTCCCACGCCGAGGAAGCTTGACCACGGGCGATCGCACAGTCGCTCGGTGTAGTGTCCTGATCAGCGTCCGCCCCGCGTACGCTCAGCGGCTCCCGGTGACGGACCCGACCCGTATCCACGCCTCCGAGGGGCTCACCATGGCCGATGCCGCCTACTTCGCCTTCCAGTACCCCGGACACGGCGAGTTCGTCTTCAAGCTGACCAACGAGAAGCGGATCGCCCACGCCCGCAGGATCGTCGCCGGGGACGAGACGAGGAGGGTCAACGTCAAGGGCACGATCATCCGGAAACAGGCGGACTACAACCCCGACTGGGATTTCCACCTCGATCCCGCCAGCATCTCCTTCTTCCAGCGGGAGATCGAGGTGTGCGACGCCCACCCGGCCTACGTCGGCGAACACCTGGACGTCGTCGGCGCCGGCTTCCTCCCCGGCTCGATCTGGTGCCCGTGGGGGTCCAGGGTCGTCCGCGAGGTTGGTTGACGCCCCGCCTACCCGGCCAGTGCCAGGTGGTCGCCGCGGAAGACCTCCCGACCGTGCCAGTCGGCGTGGTCGGGTTCGACGGCCGGGTCCGCTCCCTCGGGACGGTTCAACGGCCGGCCCTCCAGAGCGGACACGAGCCGCTCCGCGGCCGGGGAACGCCCCTGGAAACGGGTGGAGACCGCGACGGTCTGGTCACGCGAGAGCCCGAGGACGCCCCTGTCGAACAGGCGGTGGTGGATCGAGCACAGGCACAGGCCGTTGCGGAGTTCGTCGGGGCCGCCGAGCGCCCACCAGCGCACGTGCGCGGCCTCCAGCGCCACGGGGCCGCCGTCGATCCACCCGTCGTACCCGCAGAAGGCGCACCGGTGGTCGTAGGCGTCCAGCACCAGGGCGCGGAATCCGGGGTCACGCCGTCCTGCGGTGAAGCGGACGTCGCCGTGCCGGGCGGCTCCGTGCTCCAGGTCGAGCCCGACGAGCGTGCAGATCTCCGCGTGGAGGGAGGGTGCGAAGTTGGCGTCGAGCAGACAGCGCGCGATACGGGGGGCCAGACCCGGGTCCCGCGACAGGTCCATGGACAACTCGGGGCTCAGGCTGCCGCGTGCGCCCTCACGCCGCAGCAGGGTCGCGGTGTCGGCGTCGCACTCCTGCCCGTCGGCGGTGGTGACCCGCCACAGGCCGTCGCTGGTCAGGTGGTGGAACGGGTAGGCGGGCGACGTGCGCCGGGGCGGTCCGAACTCCCGCAGGAGGTCGGCCAGGTGCCGCTCGGCCTCGCCATAGGGAATCGGGCGAGCACCGTGGCGCTGGTGGTGCCCGAGCGCGTAGAGGATCAGGAGGGGTTTGTGGGGGGCGCGGTAACCGTTGCGGGTCCAGCGTCTGATCGCCGCGACCCGGTCGATCCAGTCCATCCCGCGACCCTAGCCTGTCGGGGCTCGGGCCCGGAGGGGGGTCGCGCCTCCAACGGCCGTGCCGGGGCGGGCCCCGGCGGAACCGGGGCCCTCGCCTCTGGTCCAGCTACGGGGTCACGGAACGCCAGCGAACGTGCTCGGGGACGACGTCGTCGACGTGCCAGTCGAGATCGGACTCGACGGAGACCACACCCTCGACCCGACGGGCGCGCCGGACCAGCTCCTGGGCCTCGCTGCGCAGCCGAACGATCCCGGTCAGGTGGACGACGCCGTCGGAGACCGTCGCGGTCGGCTCCTCGTCGCGCACCCGGTTCAGGGCCTCGGTGATCTCGCCGCGCACCTCGTCGGCGATGTCGGCGTCCCCGCGCAGGAACACCCGCAACAGATCGGACCGGCTCACGATCCCGACCAACCGCTTCTCCTCGTCCACCACGGGCAGGTGCTTGATGCCGCGCCGCTCCATCAACCGTGCCGCCTCGACCACGCTGCTGTCGGGCCCGACCGTCACGGCGGGACTCGTCATGAGTTCGGCGGCGCGGCTGGCCTCGGCCTTGTCCCGCGCCGCCCCACCCGTTCCCAGGCGGGCGCGCAGCCGGGCCCGCGGCGGCGGGACGTAGTCACCGCCCTTGAACTCCTCCTTGTGGAGCAGGTCCTCCTCGGAGACCACCCCGGCCACCCGCCCCTCGGCGTCGGTCACGGGCAACGCGCCCACGCGGCGGCCGACCAGGATTTCGACGACCTCACGGTAACCGGCGTCCTGGGAAACGGAGTAGACCTTGGACGTCATGACGCTGCGGACCGTACTCATCACGGACCCCCTTGTCCGTCGGGCCGCCGCCCGCCGCCCGGCGCGAGGCGGGCGCGCGGCCGTCGAGTCCACTTCCAGGCTACTCCCGGTCGGCCGGCGGCGCCGGATCACTCCTTGCGCAGGACCCACTTGTCCCCGTCGACCTCGGGGTCCTGTCCGATCGACGCGCCGAACTCGCGCGCGGCCGCCCGCACGCCCGGGCGGTCGGGCCGGAAGCCGTTCCCGATCAGCGCGCCCCCGTCGCGCACGAGCACCCAGTAGTCCTGGATGTCGGTCAGCACGTCGCGGTACTCGTGCCCGGCGTCGAGGTAGGCGATGTCGCAGCGCACCCCTTCACGGGTGAGGATCCTGGCGGCGTGCGCGCTCGTGCACGGGAACGGCGTGATGATCTCCTCCAGCCCCGCGTGCACGACGTTGGCCAGGAACTGCCGGTAGATCTGCGGGTGTCCGAACTCCAGCCGCAGTTCGGACCGCTGGCGCGCCAGCATCCAGTGCTCGGCGTCGCCCAGGAAGCTGTCGACGCACAGGATCTCCGTCGTCAGCCCCAGGCCGCGCGCCACCCTCGCCATGTGCATGGCCGACGCGCCCGTCCACGTGCCCACCTCCACGATCAGCTCCGGCGACAGCGGGAGATCTCCCGGGCGAACACCGGGTGGTCGGAACCCGGCCCCTGCGGGTGGAATCCGGTCCCCTCGGCGAGGAACCGTTCGTAGGGAGACGTCTCGTGCAGCAGCGACATCACTTTCTGGACCATGGGTGGGCCCCTCCCGTCGTCCGGCGCCGGCGAGGCGCAGGAATAATCACACAAGGTGATGCTTTCAGTACCCATAGTATCCATTGTCCGACCGTCGCACTGGCGGCGAGTGCCGCAAAGGGGCCGTGGCGCACACCAGGACGGCGCACAGCCACGTACAATCCCTCTCAGTGACAACTTGACCACAAAGAGCAATATCACGGTCGGGGCGAGCCGTACCGATGTTCGGCCGCCCGAGGACGGAACGCGAGTGAACCGACTGCGGTTGCCCTCAACGCTGGCGAGCGTGGAGGTCGCGGAGGAATGGGCGTGGCGGATCGCCGACGCCTCCGGACTGGACGACGACGGGCGTTACCGGCTCGGGCTCGCCGTTCGCGAGGCGGCGGCCAACGCCGTCCTGCACGGGAACCGGTCCGACCCGGGAAAGATCGTCGACCTGCGCTGGAGCGAGGCGGGCGACCGTCTGAGGGTCGAGGTCGGGGATGACGGGGAGGGGTTCGCCCCGTCCGCCGCCGTCGAGCAGCCGGGCCACCGGGCGCCGGTCGACCTCTCCCCCTCCGGCCGGGGGGTCGCGATCATCCGCCACCTCGTCGACGAGTTCACCGTCACCCGTCGACGCACCCCGCCCGGGACCGTGGTGGTCCTGGCGATGGCACGCGGCACCGCCGCACCACAGGGAAAGGGACTTCGTTGAAGATCGACAAGCGCGCCGCGGACGGCGTCAGCATCCTCGACCTCGCCGGAAAACTCTACATCGGGGTCGGTGACCTCAAGCTTCGCGAGACGGTCCGGGACCTGTTGGCGACCGGCGAGAACAGGGTGCTGCTCAACATGGCGGCCGTCTCCTCCATCGACAGCTCCGGTGTCGGTGAACTCGTCTCCGCCTACACGACCGTCTCCAACCAGGGCGGGCAGCTCAAGCTCGTCAACCTGCCGCCCAAGCTGCACGAGGTGCTCCTCATCACCCGGCTGGCGGGGATCTTCGAGATCTACGACGACGAAGCGGAGGCCGTCGACAGTTTCAGCTAGGACGTGTGCCGTGGATGCCGCCCGCCGCGCAGCGGGGTATGCGTCCGCGGCACACGCCCTGGCGGTCCACCGGGTGCGGATCACCCGACACGGCTGCACAGACCTGGTCCGCGCCCCGAACAGGCACTCCTTCGCCGCAGCCGACCGGAAGCGCCCGCAGGCCCGCACCGTGATGACGATGTGCTCACGGTCGGAGGTACGGTGGCGCGATGGGGCTTCGCCCGGCCCCGGCCACGTAACTCTCCTCGCAAGGGGACACCCACCAAGGTTCGCGCCCATGCCCACCATTGTGCTCGCGGAGGACGACCCCGCCATCAGCCGCGCGGTCGAACAGTCGCTGCTCCTTGAGGGATACCGGGTCGTCACCGTCGGCGACGGCGTCGAAACCATCGCCGTGGTCAGCGAGGACGCCCCGGACGTGCTCGTCCTGGACCTGATGATGCCCGGTCTGGACGGGCTCTCGGTGTGCCGCGTCCTACGGGCCCAGGGCGACCGGATCCCGATCCTCGTCCTCACCGCCCGGAGCCAGGTCTGCGACCGCGTGGCCGGACTCGACGCCGGCGCGGACGACTACCTCGTCAAGCCCTTCGACCCGGAGGAACTGCTCGCCAGACTGCGTGCCCTGCTGCGCCGGGCGTCGCCGAGTGGCGGGGGCGACGGGGCTGTCCGGGAGCTGAGGGCCTCCGACGTGCGGCTCGACCCCGGATCGCGCCGGGTGTGGCGCGGCCCGGAGGAGATCGCCCTGTCCCGGACGGAGTTCGACCTGCTGGAGCTGCTGATGCGCAACCAGGGGGTCGTCGTGGAGCGCGCCTCGATTCACGAACGCGTCTGGGGCTACGACTTCGGCGCCGGTTCCACCAACCTCAGCGTGTTCATCAGCCATCTGCGACGCAAACTGGCCCGCCCGGACGCACCCGAGGTCATCCGCACGGTCCGGGGCGTCGGCTACACGATCCGCGCGTCGTGACACGCCGTCATCGGTCCCGTCTGAGCCTGCGTCTGACCTTCGCCCTGCTGTTCGCCGCGATCGCGGCGCTGGTCGCCGTCGGCGTGGGCACCCTGAGCTACGGTCTGGCGTCCGCCCTGATCTGGCGGGAGACCGAAAACGACTTCGCCCGCGCCGTGGAGACGGTGGCGGAACGCGCCGTCGACGAGGGCGATGTGACGCCGGAGGATCTGGCCGAACCCGACTCGGACGAGACGGACCTGGGCGACATGCTGGCCGGATCCCGCACGCTGATCGGCCAAATCCTGGGCCCCGCGGGGAGGATCGCCGACGCGGGACGCCCCTGGCCGCTGCCGGTGTCCGAGACCGACCGTTGGGCGGCGAGGGCCGCCGAACCCGGTCTCACCGCGGGCGGTGAGGTGGAGACGAACGGTGAGCGGTTGCGGGTCACCGCGGTCTCCCTCGGCGGCGCGCGCGGAGCCGTGCAGGTGGCACAGCGGCTGAGCGAGGTGGACGGGCTGTTGGCCGACCTCAGGGGCAGCATCACGTGGGTGGGCGCAGCGGTCTCGGCCGCCGCCGGGGTGTGCGGCTGGTTCGTGGCGGGGCGGGTGACCCGTGGGCTCGTCCGGCTGACACGGGTGGCCGAGGAGGTGGCCCACACCGGGCGGCTGGACCTGCCCGTGCCCTCGGGTGGAGGGGACGAGGTCGGTCGACTGGGCGCGGCCTTCGACGCGATGCTGGGTCGACTCGCCCGGTCCAAGGACGCCCAACAGCGGTTGGTGCGGGAGGCCAGTCACGAGCTGCGCACTCCGCTGACGAGCCTGCGCGCCAACATCTTCCTGCTGCACCGTTTCGATGATCTGCCGCTCTCCGCCCGCGGGCCGCTGTTGGCGGATCTGACGGTGGAGTCCAGGGAACTGGTCCACCTCTCGACGAACTGGTGGAACTCGCGACGGATACCCGGGAGCCGGAGGAGGTGGAGCCGGTCGAACTCGCCGAGACCGCGGCAAGGGTGGCCGACCGCTTCCGTGTCCGCGCCGGTCGACGGATCACCGTCGTGGCGGACTCCAGCGCCGTCGACGGTCGGCCGCTGGCCCTGGAACGCTGCCTGTCCAACCTGGTGGAGAACGCGACGAAGTTCGACGCGTCGGCGGAACCGCTGGAGATCGTGATCGTCCGGGGCCGCGTCGAGGTCAGGGACCGCGGCCCCGGCCTCCCGGACCTACCCGAGGGTCGGCTCTTCGACCGCTTCTACCGGGCCCCCGAGGTGAGCGGGACGCGGGGCTCGGGACTGGGCCTGGCGATCGTGCGGGATGTGGTGGTCGCGCACGGCGGAACGGTCTTCGCCCACAACCGCGAGGGCGGCGGCGCGGTGATCGGCTTCGAGCTGCCGGGGCGCTGAGGCGTCCTGGACCCGGCGCCGCGCGGGCCGGAGGACGGACGGGCCCTCGGGCCCTGACGAACCTCGTCGCCGCGCTCCCTCACACGGGCGTCCGGGCCACCGCACGGCCCCCGCCCAACAACGAGGGACGCCTGCGCGCGGCCAGGTCCTCGGCCCACCCGAACACGCACGCCGCCACCAGGAGCAGCAGGGCCTCCACGGTGACCAACGCCAGTGTCTGCGATACGAACCACTCGGCGAACTCGACGTTCTCGGCGAGCCACCAGATCACGAGCAGCAACGGGTAGTGCCAGAGATAGACGGTCACGGCCCGGGCGTTCAACCGGCGGCTCAGACCACGGAGCCAGGCCCCTCGCTGGAGCAGCCCGGCGCCCGGCCTCACCCGCAGCAGCACGATGATGAACGCGACGGACAGCAGGGTGTTCAGTACGGCGCTGTCGTAGAGGGTGAGCGAGGCGAACTCGATCTCCGGCTCGTCCCTGAGCGACCACCACAGACCCACCGCGGCCAGTGCGGTGGACAGGGACACGGCGACCCAGACGCTCATCCGGGACAGCAGTCCGTCGTTGTGGGCGAACCCGACCAGCCAGCAGGCCAGGTAGACGACGAGGCTGCTGAGCAGCCCCTCGGATCCGGACAGCATCGAGGACAGCAGACCCTCGCTCTCGAAGGCGAACAGGTCGAGGGCGAAGACCGCCCCCATGGAGGCTGCGACCACCGACCAGGGGCTCAGCCGGAACAACCGCAGCAGCAGGGGTGAGAGCAGCACGAACCACAGGTACGTGCGCACGTACCACAGCACTCCGCTGAAGGCGCCGCCGATCTCCAACCCGTTGGAGGGAGGATGGCCCAAGGGGAGGAACCAGTAGAGCGTCTCCCACGACAGGGGCAGTGGTTCGCCCGCCGCGAGCGACTCCCACGACATCAGCGGGAGGGCGATCACCGCCATCAACCACATCGGCGGCAGCAGTCGGCGCAGTCTGCCCCGGATGACCCGTGTCGTTCCCCTCCGCCGGTCGAGGGAGGAGGCCATCAGCGATCCGCCGAGCGCGAACATCACGCCCATCGACGGGAAGACCACCGACAGCCACGCCACTTCGACGGTGTGCAGCAGCACGACGCGGACGATGGCGACGCCGCGCAGGAGGTCGAGGTAGCCGTCACGCCCTGCCACCGGCGCGGTCGCCGAAGACGTGGGGGACGGTTCCCCTTCCTCGCCGCCGGCGGGGGGAGTGCTGTTCCCGGTGTGTGACACTGCTGTCTTCCTCATTCGGTGGGGGGACGCGGACGGAGTGCGCCGTGACCGGGGCCGGGGATCTCGGCATGCGCGTCCCACTCTGGGGGACCGGTGTGAAGGGATGTCTGGGAAAGCCCTAAGAATCGGCGAAGATCCGACGCGGCCCTTCGCGGCCGGTGTCCGCAGGGCCCTACTACTGACCCCTCAGTCTCGGAGCGGGCGTCGCGCCACCACCGACACGTGCGGATCGTCGGGCCCGTCCAACAGCCGGGCCTGGCGCGCCACCCGCTGCAACCGCGGCAACGGCGTGTCCGGCCCCAGCCCCTTCGCCCCATGGACCTGCGCGGCGGCGTCGGCCACCGTCGACAGCGCCCGTGCGGGAACCACACGGTCCCGGACGGCGACTGCCTGTGCGGCAGAAAGGTCGAAGCGGACGATCGACGAGTTCCCTCATCCCCCACAACCGCCGTCCTCCGGACAGGATTCGCGAGGCGCAGCCATGACCTCCGCTGTTCCCCTCACCCCACCGCCCCTGGCGGGAACGGACCTGACCTGCGACGAAGGCCGCGATCCGTATCGCCACACCGCACGCCTGCTCCGTGCCTTGGGCGTCGGCCGCCGACCGGCGGCCCTCTCCAGCCGCCGGTCGCGGCCGGCCGCCAGGTCGGGGCCGGGGGTGACGACGCCGGTCGTGACGCCCAGGGCGACCCGGCTGCCCGCCCGGATGTCCAGGTCGACCTCGCGCA
Organism: Nocardiopsis sp. CNR-923; assembly: GCF_001942255.1. Taxonomy (GTDB): domain Bacteria; phylum Actinomycetota; class Actinomycetes; order Streptosporangiales; family Streptosporangiaceae; genus Nocardiopsis. The sequence goes on along the minus strand of NZ_MKKC01000109.1, from coordinate 158,769 downwards.
CGGCCCTGACGGGCCCGTGGTCACAGATCAGCGACTCGATCCGGATACTGGCTCCCAGTGGTGGCACGCGGCACCCGCCTTCCGCTGGACGGTTCCTTCCCGACAGGAGTCGTCAGGACACCGCGCGCGGTTCCCGGATCCCGGTTTCGCGGGATGCGTTCCCGTTCGTCGGCCGTGCCCGGCTCGGCCAGGTCGTCGACCATGACGTGGTACCCGCCCTCCATCGGCTCGGTCGATCCGTCGCCCGGCACGGCCCGGGGCGTCGGGGTCAGGCGGCCTCGTGGAACAGGCGCAGCAGGTCGCGGCGACCGCGCGCCACCCGGGACCGGACCGTGCCGATGGGCACGCCGATCACCCGCGCCGCCTCGGCGTAGGGCATCTCCTCGATCTGCGTGAGGACGAACGCCGTGCGCCGGTCCTCGGGCAGCGCCTTCAGCAGGTCCAGGAGGGCCAGGTACTCGTCGAAGCGTCCGGGGCACGCTCCGGGAGCGACCCGTGACCAGTCGCCCACCGGCTCGTGGCGCGGGGCGCGGCCGTGGGACCGGTAGCGGTCGGCGACGGTGTGCCGGGCGACGGACAGCAGCCAGGAGCGGACCGGGGCCCGGCCCTCGTAGCGCGCCAGGCCGTGCATCGCGCGGGAGAAGGTCTCCTGGGTGAGGTCGTCGACCCAGGAGGGGTCCACGCGGCGCGCGATGAACCGCGCGACGTGGTCCCGGGTCTGGGAGAACAGGGAGTTCATCTCCTCCACGCCGCCCTCCTTGGCCCGCAGAGCCAGGAGGGTCAGTTCCTCCCGGTCCGGGCGCTCGTCCGGGGACGGCTCCGGGCGCGGTGCGGTCCGCGGTGGGACGGGTCTGTTCAGGGGGGCGGGGGGTCGTGTCTCGATGAGCGCGGGCACGTGTGCTCCTTCGGTCACCGCGCGCGGTCGACGGACCGGCGGACGGCGCGGGGCCGTCCGCGGGCTCGACCGCGGGCGCGGGGGATGTCGGGGTGCGTGGCGCCCGGTGGAGGACCACCGGGGTGGCGGTGCACGGCCTGGGCGTCGGGAGCGACCGGGACCCGCGGGTCGCGACGCACGGCGGACGGACGCGGCGCCGGGGCAGCGCGGTCGGGGCCGTGCGCGGTGGGACTCCGGTTGCTCAGGCGGTGCGGGGCGCCAGGGGCGGGCCGCGCAGGATCCGGGTGTGCCGAAGGTAGGGCAGGAGGGGCTGGGAGCGTTCCTCGTCCGCCCAGGGTCCCCGGCCGAGGGCGGGCTCGGGGAGGACCCGCACCCGCCCGAGCACGAGCAGGAGCGGGAGGAGGGTGAGCGCCATGAAGCGCAGGAAGGCGAAGAGGGCGTTCTCGCCGCGGTGCAGCCACCACGCGCTGAGCAGGGCGGCCACGACGTGCATGGCGAGCATCTGCCAGGTCGACAGCGAGGCGTTGGCCGCCGCGTCCGCGACGCTGGCGGAGTAGGCGGCCGTGTCGGTGGCGAGGGCGGTGTTCTGGGCGGCGGCGGTGTGCGCGCCGTGTCCGCCGCCCCGCATCTGGGTGTAGCTGAACGCGAGGTGCAGGGCGAACTGGCCCCAGAGCATCCATCCGGCCAGGACCAGCGGACCGTGGCGGCGTTTGGCGGCGACCCAGGCCGCGGCCATGACCACCGCCGCGCCGAGCAGGAGACCGGCGACGGGGACGTCGTGTCCGGAGGTCAGGGCGTGGCCGTGCGCGGACAGGCTCGCGCACACCAGGGTGAACACCCCGGCGCGCAGCGGACGGCACGGCTGGTTCTCGGACATCTCCGCCCCATCGTCTCACCCCCTCCGGGCGTCCCCGGACCGGGTTGCCCCCCTTCGGCGCGGCCTGGCCACGAAGACGCCAGGGGCCCGGATCCGCCGGGGACCATGCGGTCCGCGCCCGATACCCAAGCCTCCGACCAGTGGTTTGCCCACTTCAAGGCCGAACGTGACTGCGCGCCGGCGGTGCGGACCTCCGCGGCGGTGGGCCCGAACGTGTTCGCGCCGTGCGCGATCGGAGGCGTGGGGTACGCCCGGCGCGTGGCCACCTCCGCCTTACCTGAACGTGACAGTCCTGTCACCGGGAAGCGACCGCCCGCGCCCGGCGGCGGGCGCGCGGACGGACGCGGGGCGCGGGACGTGCGGGTCACGCGCAGGGGCTCTTCCGGTCGGCCGCGCCGGTGGTGCTGGCCGCCGCCGCGAGCTCGCCGAGGACCCCAATAAGATCAGCGACAGCTGATGTCAGCACGCACTGATAACGTCACATCAGTCCCAACTGACACGACACTCCGACCGGTGGGAGATCCCCATGGCCGACGCGCCTTCCGTCCTGTTCGTCTGCGTGCACAACGCGGGCCGCTCCCAGATGGCCGCCGCATGGCTGCGCCACCTCGCGGGCGACCGCGTGCAGGTGCGGTCGGCGGGTTCGGCCCCGGCCGACACCGTCAACCCGGCGGTGGTCGAGGCCATGCGGGAGGTGGGGATCGACATCTCCGACCAGAGGCCCATGGTCCTGACCATCGAGGCCGTGGAGGTCTCCGACGTGTGCGTCACCATGGGCTGCGGCGACGCCTGCCCGTACTTCCCCGGCAAGCGCTACCTGGACTGGTCGCTGCCGGACCCCGCGGGTCAGGGGGTGGCCGCCGTGCGCCCCACCCGTGACGAGATCCGCGGGCTCGTGGAGGGCCTCCTGGCGGATCTGGGCGTCGAACCGGTGCGCTGAGCGGGCGGCTTCAGGCCTGCGCGCCGCCGGAGCCGGGGTCGCACTCCGCCGACCGCGCCGCCTCCGGCTCCTGGTCGGGCCCGCGCCGCTCCAGCATGACGGTGTCACGCCACACCCCGTGGTGCCGGCCGATCCGCTCGCGCACGCCGAGAGTGCGAAAGCCCGCCAGGTGGTGCAGGGACAGGCTCGCCTTGTTCTCCGGAAAGATCGAGGTCTGCAGCGTCCACAGCCCCCCGGCGTCCGCCGCGGTGACCTGGCGGTGGATGAGCGCCCTGCCGACCCCGCGCCCGCGCGCGTCCTCGGCCACGTACACGGAGGTCTCGGCGACCCCCGCGTACACCTCGCGGGCGGAGACCCGGGAGGCCGCCGCCCAGCCGACCACCCGGCCGTCGATCTCGGCGACCCAGCGGTGTCCGGGCAGCCACCGGGCGTCCAGGTCACGCGCGTCGGGCGCCTCGGTCTCGAAGGTGGCGTGACCCGTGGCGATCCCCTCGGCGTAGATCCGCAGCACGTCGTCGAGGTCTCCCTCGCGCATGGCGCGGACGGTCACGTCGTCGGGGAGGTCGGCGGGGCAGCAGGGGCGGGTGGACAGCAGGCCCATGACGGCGTCGGCGGCGTGCGGAAGACCCGTGCAGCAGGCCGGGTTGACCGCCACGTGCGTGGACGTGCCGACCTTGGTCAGGGTCACGAAGCCGACGTCGGCCAGCTTGCGCAGGTGGTGGGAGACGGTGGGCTGGCGGAGGCCGACCGCCTCGGCGAGCGTGCCCACTCCCACCGAGCCCGGCGCGGTGGCGATCGCGTGCAGGAGGCGCACACGCGCGGGCTCCGCCAGGCAGGCGAACCAGGAGGCGTAGGTCTCGGCGTCCTCGGTACGCAGGGGTGCGGCGGTCGGCCGCGCGGGTGTCGTGGCGGTCATGGCATCCATTATCAACGATGATCTATATCGATAGCCATCGATGTTGCTTTCATCGATTTCAGTCTATAGAGTCCTCTCCATAGACGCCAGTCGATGAAAGGACGCGTCTCATGAAGGAACTCCCCGTCGTCGTGATCGGCGCCGGCCCGGTGGGTCTGGCCGCAGCGGCGGAACTGGTCGAACGAGGGCTGCCGGCCGTGGTCCTGGAGCGGGGGGACTCCCCGGGAGCGGCGGTCGCGGAATGGGGCCACGTCCGACTGTTCTCGCCCTGGCGCGACCTCGTCGCCCCCGCCGCCGAGCGGCTGCTCGCCACCACCGGCTGGAGCCGCCCCGATGACGACGCCCACCCGACCGGCCGCGCCTGGGTCGACGCCTACCTGACCCCGCTCGCCGCCGCCCTCGGCGAGCGCGTGCGCCTGAACACCGAGGTCGTCGGCGTCACCCGCCGGGGCCGCGACCGCGTGGTCGACGCCGACCGCGAGGACCAGCCGTTCACGGTGCGCGTGCGCACGGTCAAGGGCGAGGAACGGCTGTCGGCCCGCGCCGTCGTCGACGCCTCCGGAACCTGGGGCACCCCCAACCCGCTGGGCGGTGACGGCCTGCCCGCCCTGGGCGAGGAGGCGCTCGCCGAGCGGATCGCGCACCGCGTCCCCGACCCCGCCGACCCGGCCGCCCGGGCCCGGTACGCCGGCCGCACCACCGCCGTCGTGGGGCGCGGCCACTCGGCGCTGACCGCGCTCCTGGCCCTGGCCGCGCTCGCGGAGGAGGTCCCGGACACCCGGGTCGTGTGGGTGCTGCGGCGCGGAGGGGTCGGCGACGCCTTCGGCGGGGGCGAGGCGGACCAGCTCCCGGCGCGGGGAGCCCTCGGCGTCCAGGCGCGCAAGGCCGTCGACTCCGGACACGTCCGCGTGGTGACCGGCTTCCGCAGCGCCGAGGTCCGCGCACGGGACGGCCGCCTCGTCCTTGTCGCCGACGACGGCCGTGAGCTGGAGCCGGTGGACGAGGTCGTGGCCCTGACCGGATTCCGACCGGACCTGTCCTTCCTCTCCGAGATCCGGCTGTCGCTGGACCCCGTGCTCCAGGCCCCCGTGGAGCTGGCGCCGCTGATCGACCCCAACGTCCACTCCTGCGGAACCGTCTACCCGCACGGGGTGCGCGAGCTGTCCCACCCGGAGACCGGTTTCCACCTCGCGGGGATGAAGTCCTACGGCCGCGCGCCGACGTTCCTCGCCCTGACCGGCTACGAACAGGTCCGGAGCATCGCCGCGCGGATCGCGGGCGACCACGCGGCGGCCGACCGGGTGGAGCTGACGCTGCCCGAGACCGGCGTGTGCGGCGGGTCGGGGCTGTTCGACGCGCCCGAGGCGGCGGACGAGGGCGGCTGCTGCGGCGGCCCCGGGCCGCAGGAGGTGGAGTTCGACGTCACCGGGCCCACGCGCTGACGCCCCCTCCCCCACGAAGGAACAGGCCCGTGGAGCACGTGCCCCTCACGATCGTCGGCTCCGGTCAGGCGGGCCTCGCCGCCGCGGGCGGCACCGGCCTCACCGGTGCCGCCGCCTGCGGATCGACGGCACCAGGAGCAGTCCGACGAGCAGTCCGGCCACGACGCGCCCGTGAGCGTGACCCACAAGGGCGCCACGACCGTGACGAGCAGTACCTGGATCTCCGTCGACTGCCGGTTCTGGACCACGAAGACGACGACGCCGATCAGGATGACGAGTCCCACCCAGACCCGGGCGGGAATCCGCGCGAGCACACTCCGCCGCTCGTTGGGACCTTCACCGGTCATTCCGGCCTCCCCTCCTCCGACGGCGGAGGAGCCCGGCGCCGGGTCCCACCGCCCGCACGGGCCCTTCCCTCGGACCGTGCCCGGCGCGCCGTCTCCTCCAAGTCAGCGGACGGCCAAGTCTTGGCGGTCGAGCACCGCGGCCGTGCTCGCCTCGGGGCGCAGGTCCAGGCGGCGCAGGAGTTGGGCGTTGAGGGCCACGACCACGGTGGACAGCGACATCAGCACCGCGCCCACCGCCATGGGCATCACGAATCCCACGGGCGCCAGCACCCCGGCCGCCAGCGGCACCGAGATGAGGTTGTAGCCCGCCGCCCACCACAGGTTCTGCCGCATCTTCCGGTAGCCGGCCCGGGACAGTTCGATCACCGACAGCACCGACCGTGGATCGTCACTGGCCAGGATCACCCCGGCCGAGGCGATGGCCACGTCGGTGCCCGCGCCGATCGCCAGGCCCACGTCGCGCGGGCCAGCGCCGGGGCGTCGTTGACACCGTCCCCGACCATGACCACGCTGCGGCCCCGCCCCTGGAGGTCGGCGACGCGGGTTCCCTTGTCCTCGGGGCGCACCTGGGCGAAGACCCGGTCGATGGCGAGTTCGTCGGCGACGGACCGGGCCACCGCCTCGGCGTCACCCGTGACCATGACGACCTCCAAACCCAGGACGTGCAGGGCGCGGACGGCCTGGCGCGACTCCTCACGCACCTCGTCGGCCAGCGCGATCGCGCCGATGACCGTGCCGCCGGAGAGCACGTGCAGGACGATCGCGCCCTCGGCCTTCCAGGGCTCGGTGGCGGGCAGTTCGTCGGCGTCGTGGGAGCTCAGCATCCCGGGCCCTCCGACGCTGATCCGCGCGCCCGCGACCGTGGCCGTGACGCCGACCGCGGTGGACGCCCGGAAATCGGCGGCCTCGGGAACGTCGAGGCCGCGGTCCCGTGCCGCGGCCACGACGGCCCGGGCGAGCGGGTGTTCGCTGTCCGCCTCCGCCGAGGCGGCCAGGGCCAGCACCTCGTCCTCGCCCCGTCCGCCGACCGAGGTCACGCGGACCACCACCGGTTCGCCCTTGGTCAGGGTCCCGGTCTTGTCGAACAGGACGGTGTCGGCGGTGCGCATGCTCTCCAGGGCCATGCGGTCCTTGACCAGGACGCCGCCGCGGGCGGCGCGTTCGGTGGCGATCGAGACCACCAGGGGGATCGCCAGCCCCAGGGCGTGGGGGCAGGCGATGACCAGCACGGTGATGGTCCGTTCCAGGGCGTAGCCGGGCACGCCGAGCAGCGACCACACGGTCAGGGTGACCACGCCGGCGGCCAGGGCGAACCAGAACAGCCAGGCGGCGGCGCGGTCGGCCAGGCGCTGGGCGCGTGAGGACGAACTCTGCGCGTCGCTGACCAGCCGCTGGATGCCCGCCAGGGCGGTGTCGTCGCCGACCGCCGTGATCCGCACCCGCAGCGCGCTGTCGGTGGAGACCGTCCCGGCCACCACCCGTTCGCCCGGACCGCGGGTGACGGGTCGCGACTCTCCGGTGATCATCGACTCGTCCATGTCCGCTGTGCCCTCGGCGACCTCGCCGTCCGCGGGAACGCGACCGCCGGGCCGGACGATGACCAGGTCCCCCACGGCCAGGTCGGCGGGGGCGACGGTGGCCACCGTGTCCCCGTCGACGCGCTCCGCCTCGTCGGGCAGCAGCGCGGCCAGCGACTCCAGGGCCGACGACGTCCGGGCCAGGGAGCGCATCTCGATCCAGTGGCCGAGCAGCATGATGACCACCAGCAGGGCGAGCTCCCACCAGAAGTCCAGATGGTGGGCGACCAGTCCCAGTTGGGAGCCCCACGAGGCGAGGAAGGCCACGGTGATGGCCAGGGCGATCAGCAGCATCATGCCGGGACGGCGTTCTTTGAGCTCGTCGACGGCCCCGGAGAGGAACGGCCAGCCGCCCCACAGGTACATCACGGTGCCCAGGAGCGGGGAGACCCACGTCAGACCGGGTACGTCCGGAAGGGTGTAGCCGATCAGGCCCGCGAACATGCCGCTGAACCCGACCGTGGGCACCGCGAGGACCGACATGATCCAGAACAGGCGGCGGAACCGGCCGACGTGGTCGCCGTGGTCGCCGTGGCCGGTACGGTCCGTGTGCTGGCCACTGCCCGTGTGATCGCCGTGGGCGCTCGGGTCGTGATGAGGGGATGTCGGGTTCATACCGCTGAAGCTATACCCCACGGGGGTATTTGACAAGCACCGCTCCTCCGACGCGCGGAAGACGACCCACGAGGCGAACCACCCGGGTGCGCGCACCACCGCTGCGCGCCGGACGAGCAGCCGGATTCCGCCGTCGCCGGGATCGCCGCGTTCACGACGCGGGTACGGGCCGGGAAGGAACGGGCGGGTCGGGCAACCGCGGCGATGCCGTCACAGCCGACCCGGGCCCCGACCGCGCCTGTCGGGCGGGGCAGCCGTCCACGGCACGCGCCCTGGGCCTCGACCCTCTGGACGAGGAAGCACTCGTTGCCGAAGGGGTCGGTGAACCAGGTCGCCCGGTCGCCCCACGGCAGAACGAGACCCCATGGCAGTGGCCTTAGGAGATCATGGGCGAAGCCATCGGATATCAGTGATCGCGGTTGTCCCTGCTGCCGGCGTCCGGAAGACCCCAGGAGGCCCGACGCGCCTGTGAGGCCGCGCGCAGACCAGCGCCGACTTCGTCCGGCGGGTCTTGGTGAGTTCTCGGCTTCTGCACGGACACGGCACGGCGCCGATCGGGGCTCGGTCGTGCCTGTGACGCGTCGCTGTTCGATCGCAGGGTCAGGGTGAGGTCCAGGGCGGCGAACAGCCGAAGGAGGGGCTCCAGTTCGGCGCCGCGGTGGCCTGCTTCGACGCGGGCCAGCCAGGAGCGGGCAACGCCAGCCCGGGCTGCCAGGGCCGCCTGGCTGAGACCCTGGGAGAGCCGGGTGTCGCGGACCAGACCACCGAGCTTCGACCACCCCGTCAGGGTGAACTCTTCCGGCATCGCGTCTTCTCCGTCCTCGTTCGAGGACATTGAAAGCATGTCCTCGAACGAGGACAACTGTGAGTTGTCCTGGAACAGGGACAGCGGAGAGGGGCGGTGGACAACCTTCCGACGGACCGATGAACATGCGGGGGACGGCCGCACGAAGCTCCGACCTGCCCTACCCGCGAGATTCTGTGGGTTTCGTGCGGCGTGGCGAAGGGTGGCCATGGCGTGGTCGACACAGCACCGTCGACCTGGGCTTATTCATGGGACGGCAGGACCACTACGGGTCAGGAGCTCAGTGCTTGGAGCCCTCGATCCGGGCCAGAACCGCTGCCTCGGAAACGTTGCCGTCGACACGGCTGCCGGTGCTGCTCCGATCCCGTGACGAGTCGGCTTGCACACGGGCGGGTGACGAACCCGTGCATGACCAGGGAACGCCGTCCGCTCTGAGCCGCGCGCTGCGAGCGGCGGGCGGAGGGCGCCTACGGCTCGCCCAACGTCGGCGGGTCGCCCCAACCACCACTGAATGACGGCTGGGCCATCACTCAGCCATCATTCCAGCATGCGCGGGCATACACGCACGTGCTCCGCCGTACTACTCAGCCGGGCGACCCGATGCCGTGTCATCCGGGGTCGCGACGCCGATCGGGCAGCTGGCGCCGGTTCCGCCGATCCCGCAGTAGCCGTTCGGGTTCTTGGCGTCGGACAGGTACTGCTGGTGGTAGTCCTCTGCGAAGTAGAACGCCCGCAGCGGCGCGATCTCGGTGGTGATCGGCCCGTGGCCCGCCCGGGTCAGGACCGGCTGGAAGGCGTCCCGCGTGGCCTCGGCCACGGCCCGCTGGGCATCGTCGTGGTAGAGGATCGCCGACCGGTACTGCGTGCCCACGTCGTTGCCCTGGCGCATCCCCTGGGTGGGGTCGTGGCCCTCCCAGAACACCTTGAGGACCTCGGCGTAGGAGATGCGGGCGGGGTCGAAGACCACCCGCACCACCTCGGTGTGGCCGGTCCGGCCCGAGCACACCTCCTCGTAGGTGGGATGGGGCGTGTACCCGCCCGCGTAGCCGACGGCGGTGGTGAGGATCCCGCCCTCCGCGCCCAGTCGCCAGAACGTCCGCTCGGCGCCCCAGAAGCAGCCCATGGCCACGTCGGCGATCTCGTGGCCCTCGGGGTAGGGCGGGCTGAGCGGCGTGTCCAGGACGGTGTGCCGCGCGGGCACCGGCATCGGGGTGTCCCGGCCGGGCAGGGCGCGCGCCGGGTCGACCATGGTCGTCTTCGAACCGAACATGCGTCCAGACTAGCCACGGCGGGGCGGACGCGCACGGGTCCGCAGACGTCCGATACTCCGAAGACACCGAGGTGGATTCGTCCTACCATGATGCTCGTGCCCGATTCCAACCGCGGCGTCGCCATCGGCGCGAGCGCCTTCCTCTTCTGGGGCTTCGCGGCCCTCTACTGGCCCCTCCTCTCCGCCTCCGAACCCAGCGAGGTCCTCGCGCACCGCATGGTGTGGTCCCTCCTCGCGATGTGCGTCTTCCTCCTGGTCGCCCGGCGCGGCTGGGCCTGGCTGCTCCCGGTCCTGCGCAGTCCGCGCCGGTTCCTCCCCGTCGCGGCGGGGGCCGTCCTGATCGGGCTCAACTGGTGGGGGTTCATCTACGCGGTCTCCATCGAGGAGACCCTCCAGGCGTCGCTCGCCTACTTCATCAATCCGATGATGGCGGTCTGCCTCGGCGTGGTCGTCTTCTCCGAACGCCTGCGCCCCACGCAGTGGGTCGCGGTCGGCCTGGGCATCGCGGCCGTCGCGGTCATGACCGTCGCCTACGGTTCCGCCCCGTGGCTCTCCCTGCTCATGGCGGGATCGTTCGCGGCCTACGGCGCGGTCAAGAAGTACGTGGACCTCGACGGCATGCAGAGCCTCACCGTCGAGACCCTCATCATGTTCCCGCCCGCGCTCGGCTACGTCGCCTACCTGGAGCTGACCGGAGACGGCACGATGTTCTCCGTCTCCCCCGGACACACGGCCCTGCTGGTCGGCGGCGGGTTCGTCACCGCACTGCCGCTGCTGCTGTTCGGCGTGGCCGCCAGACGGGTGCCGCTGAACGTCATCGGCATGCTCCAGTACATCGCGCCGTCGATCATCTTCGTCATCGGCTGGCTGGTCCAGGGCGAGGAGATGCCGGCGAGCCGGTGGTTCGGATTCGGGTTCGTATGGCTGGCGGTGCTGGTGTTCGTGTTCGACCAGATCCGCGTCTCCACCTCCCGGGAACGCCGGCTCAGAGCCGCGGCACCGGCCGACTGATCTCGCTTCCCCGGTTCCGGAAAACCGAAACTACCCTCAGTGATTATGTGCTAACGTCGGGTCGCGGGTGGGGGTCGACCCACCCCGACCACAGCACACGTCGCGGAGGGACCACCCATGCCCGCCACCAGCCGAGCCGGACGCGCAGCCCGCGTCGCCTCGGCGGCGTGCGCGCTGGCTCCCTCCCTGCTGGGGCTGCCGCTGCTCGTCGGCGCCTTCCTCACCACGCTGTGGCTGTTCGGCGCCGTCCCGGCGCACGCCGACGGGCTCGGTCTCCACAACGCCCGCCCGCTGACGGACGCCGCGCCGCTCACCGAGGTCGTCCGGGTGACCCACCCGGTCGCCTCCACCCTCGGCACCGTCCACCAGGGGCTGGAGGAGCGTGCCGAACGCGCCTCCGGGCGCGGCGTCGACCTGCCCGAACCGGCCCAGGCCGTCAGCGAGGTCAGCGCCGGAGCGCGCCGTGTCGTGGAGGAGATCCGCCCCGAACGTCACGACGCGCCCTCGGCCGACCTCCTTCCCGCCCTGGCGGACCCGGCCGACGAGGGCGCGGCGCGCGCCCCGCGCGCGGAGTCCGAACCGGTCCCGGCCGAGGAACCCGCCGACCGGCCGGCCCCCGCCCCGGCATCCGACGCCGCGCCCGTCGCCGCCACCGGGTCCGTTCCGCGACTCCACTCCGCCGAGGACGCGGCCCCCGCGGCGCCCCGTCGCGCCGACGAGGAGGCCCCCGCGGCCCAGCGCGACACCGACCGCCTCGGCGGCCACCTGGCCACCGGCTCGACGGCCACCGCCGGGGGCTCCTCCCCCGCGCCCGGCGTCGCCGGATACCTCACCTCCACCGCCGTGGCGGCCCCGGCCTCCGCACCGGTCCGGCCGACCGACACCCGGCTGCACGCCGTGCCGGTCGACCCCGCCGACGACCCCACGGTCTCACCCGACTAGGAGCGGTCCTCCTCGGACCGTTCCCAGCCCGGGCCCCTCGTGCCCGCACGCGTTCTGGGAGCTGACCTGAGTCCCGTGCGCTCACTCACGTGATTCATGTCAGCCGGTGGTCCTCAGCTCCTCCGGCTCCGGCCCCGCGCCCCCGTCGCGCGACGGGCCGCCCCGTATCCACGCAACGCAGCTTTGGAAGGTTAATCATGACGCAGGTCAAGCGGACCTCAGCCCGGACTCTCGTCCTCGCCGCCGGGACGGCCGGGTTCGTCGCCCTGGGCGCGGGCATCTCCGGGGCCGACGTGCTGGAGTCCTCCGCCCGCCAGGTCGCCCCCGTCGTCGAGCGGGCCCTCGTCGAGGGCGTCGCCCCGACCATGCGGGGTCTGGCCCCCGACGGCGCCGTCCCGATCGCCGACGCGGCGCTGTCCGAACTCCAGCGGGCCGCGCACGACCCGGCCAAGCCCGCCCCCGACCTGTCCGCGCCGCTGCCCGAGTCCGGCCGCCTGGTCACCCCCGTGGGGGAGTTCGACAGCCCTCTGCCCGCCGCGCGCCACGCCGTCGCCGGGGTGCAGGACGCCACCGGACTGGACGGAGACCCGCACCACACCGTCGGCCACGCGGCCGGTGACTCCGTGGCCGACACCGCCCAGGACGCCGGGGACTCCCTGGAGGACACCGGGGGCATGGTCGAGGGCACCGCGCGCGACGCGGGCGGCCGGGTCGAGCGGTCGGCGGGCACGCTCCTGCCGCACACCGTCCACGCCGCGCACGAGCTCAAAGACGAACTGGACGTCCCCTCGGCCACCGACCTGACCCGCATGGCCGATCCCTCCCAGCTGCCCCGACCGGCCGACCTGGCCGGCGGCGGGAGCCTGCCGCTGGACGTGGACTCCAGCCTGACCGACGGCTCCGACCTGCCCCGGCTCACCGACCTGACCAACCTGACCGGCGAGAACACGCTCGCCCTCAGCGACGTCGTGGACCTGGGCGAGCAGCTGGGCGGCCCGTCCGGAACCGTGCACCAGCGCTCGGCCGCCCCCGCCCTCCCGAACGTGTGGGACATGGCCTACGTGTTCGGTCTGGAGACCCCCAAGCAGGCCCAGGACCTCGTGGAGTCCAACCCGGTCACCGACGACAACTACGTCGACCTCGGTGAGGGCGAGATCCTCGGGATGGTCGGCCAGCGCAACATGGAGGACCCGCTGGCCGTGACCGTCGCCCAGAGCTCCCCCGGCTCCGACGGGCTCGGCGACGGGGGCGGCCTGCTCCCCCAGATGCCCAAGGTGACCGAGATCGCGCCGTTGCCGCAGATGCCGCAGGTGACCGAGATCGCCGAACTCCCGGACCTGGCCGAGGGCGGGCTGCCCCGTGTGGCCGAGGGCGCCGACACCCAGACCGTCGACGACCTGTTCACCACACTCGGGCAGGGTCCGTCCGCGCTGGGGGAGCTGGACACCAGCGACCTGGTCTCGATCGAGGGCGGCGGCCCCGCGCAGGCCCCCGCGTCCGACGACGGTATGGTCCATCACCCGACCTTCACCGACCTGCCCGGCCACGAGGCCCTGCCCGCCGTGAGCTGACGCACCCCGGACGCGGCGACGGCCCCGCCATGACGGACTCGGAGGGAGCGTCGCGGCGCCGGGACGGCCTGATCGGCCCGTGAACCGCACACGCGAAACGCTCGGCCGGGGGAGTCCCCGGCCGAGCGTTTCGCGTGAACGTCTCCCGAACACGGCGGCGACGCGCCCGACTGGCGCCGCCCCGGGTCGACGGGCGGACACGGCGCCGCCCCGGATCAGCCGGAGCGCCGCACCACGTAGTCGCACAGGGCCTCGAACGCGCCGCGCGCCGGGCCCTGGGGAAGCGTGGCCAGCTCCTTGCGCGCCAGGTCGGCCCAGCCTTGGAGGGTCGCCTCGGCCTCGGCCATCGCCGGGTGCCGACGCAGCAGCGCCAACGCCTCCTCGGCCTCCTCGTCGCCGAGCGGTCGGCCCAGCAGAGACCGCAACCGCTCGTCCTCCGGGGCCGTCGACCGCAGCGCGTAGAACATCGGCAGGGTGAGCACACCCTCCCGCAGGTCCGTGCCGGGCGTCTTGCCGGAGTCCGCCGTGTCGCTGACCACGTCGAGCAGGTCGTCGGAGATCTGGAAGGCCATCCCCAGCGCGTCGCTGGCGCGGGTCAGGGTGCCCACGGTCTCCGGGTCGACCTTGCCGAACATGCCGCCGAACTCGGCGGAGGACGCGATGAGCGACGCGGTCTTGTCGCTGATCACCTGGAGGTAGTGGTCGAGCGGGTCGGTGCCCTCCGGCGGGCCGGAGGTTTCCAGGATCTGGCCCTGGACGAGCCGGCCGAACGTGGCGGCCTGCAACCGGACCGCCTCGGAGCCGAGGTCGGCGAGCAGCTCGGAGGCCTTGGCGAACACGTAGTCGCCGGTGAGGATGGCGATGTTGTTGCCCCAGCGCTGGTTGGCGCTGGGCTCGCCGCGGCGCAGGTCGGCCTCGTCCATGACGTCGTCGTGGTACAGCGTCGCCATGTGGGTCAGCTCCACCACGGCCGCGGCCGGGATGAGGTCGGGCACGGTCGGGTCGCCGAAGTTCGCGGCGAGGAGCACGAGGGTGGCACGGAACCGCTTGCCCCCGGCGGAGATCAGGTGGGAGGCGGCCTCGGTCAGCATGGGGTTGCTGGACTCCACGGTCGACCTGAGCAGGCTCTCGACCTCCTCAAGACCGGCCTGGACCTCTCGGGCGAGTGTCGGGTCGACTCTCGGCAGAGTGAGAAACCCGCTCGGGACAGCACCGCTCACCGTAAAGCTCCACCTGTCGAGAGGGCGCGCGGGCGGTCCTCGGACGAGGAGGACCGCCCGCGCGCTCATCACATGAACATGATCCGACTTGCCACGGTATCCGACCCGGATTGAACAGCCAAAGCCACACCCGGGTACGCGGTCACTCGCCTCCGATATCCGCCGTGACCTGGTATGCCGTCACCGATGAGGGCTGCGAACCCGGCTCCGAGGCGGGCAGGAGGTTCTCCAGCAGCGGCCCCGGGAGGACGCCCAGCAGCAACGTGGCGGCCACACCCAGGACGATGACGCCTCCGGTGAACACGCCCGCGGGGGCGACCGTGGGCCCCTCGCCCTCCGGGTCCCGGAAGAACATCACGACGATGATCCGGACGTAGAAGAACGCGGTGACGGCGCTGCTGAGGACGCCCACGACGACGAGCGGCGCGGCGCCCGCAGCCAGGGCCGCCTCGAACACGGCGAACTTGCCGATGAACCCGCTCGTCAGCGGGATCCCCGCGAAGGCGAGCAGGAACAGGCCCAGCGCTGCGGCCAGCGCCGGGGAGCGTCGGCCCAGTCCGGCCCAGCGGTCGAGGTCGCCGAGCTCCTGGCCGCCGTCGCGGGTGCGCACCAACGTCACCACGGCGAACGCGCCCAGCGTCGTGAACCCGTAGGCCGCCAGGTAGAACATGCGCCCGCCAGACCCTCGACGCTGTTGGCGACGACGGCGGTGAGCACGAACCCGGCGTGCACCACCGACGAGTAGGCCAGCAACCGCTTGATGTCGCGCTGCGTCACCGCGATGACGGCGGCGGCGACCATCGTGAGAATCGCCACCGTCCACAGCATCGGCTCCCACAGCTCGGCCGACTCCCCGAACGGGACGAAGAACACACGCAGCAGCGCGCCGAACGCCGCGACCAGCGTGCACGAGGCCATCAGAGCGGTGATCGGCGTCGGGGCGCCCTGGTAGACGTCCGGCTTCCAGTTGTGGAAGGGCACCGCGCCGACCTTGAACAGCAGGCCGACCGCGACCAGGCCGATCCCCATGAGCAGCAGCGGTCGCCCGTCGCCGCCCTCGAAGATCGGCGCGCCCCCGTTCGCCACGGCGACGCGCACGTCGGCGAAGTTCACCGAGCCCGCGTACCCGTAGACCATCGCGATGCCGAACAGGAAGAACGCCGACGCGAACGCGCCCAGGAGGAAGTACTTGACCGCGGCCTCCTGCGAGAAGAGGCGGCGACGGCGGGCCAGCCCGCACATCAGGTACAGCGGCAGGCTCATCACCTCCAGGGCGATGAACATGGTGAGGAAGTCGTTGGACGCCGGGAACAGGAGCATCCCCAGCACCGCGAACAGCACGAGCGGGTAGACCTCGGTGTGCTGGGAGCCCGCCATGATGTGGGCGCGCTCCTCCTCGCTGCCGGGCACGGTGGCCGCCTGTGCCGCGAAGGCGTCGCGGCCGTGGCGGCGCTCGGCGACGAGCATGAGGCTGACCAGCGCCAGCACCGTGATCGTCCCCTGGAAGAACAGGACCGTGCGGTCCACGGCCAGCACTCCGGCGGCCAGCAGCGCGCCGCCCTCGGGCACGGTGCCCATCTGGACCAGCAGCAGGACGAACGTGGTGAGCAGGGCGACGACGGCCAGGCCGAGCTGGATTCCCCGTCGCCGCTCGTTGGGCACGAACGCCTCGAAGAGCGTGGCGAGCACGCCCGCCGCGAACACGGTGAGCAGCGGCGCGAACAGCCACCAGTCCAGCTCGGGTGCCGCTCGGTGAGTCCGGGGAGCGTGGGCTCCACCGCCTCGGCGGGGATGAGGGGGATCACTCCTCGTCTCCTTCCTGTGCGCCGCCGTCGGCGACCGTGCCCGTCTCGGAGGTCTCCTCGGCCACGGTGCGTTCGACGGCGGGGTTGATCACGTCCAGCAGCGGTTGCGGGTAGACGCCGAACGCGATGATCAGGGCGACCAGCGGGCTGACCGCCCAGGCCTCACGGCCGGACAGGTCGCGCAGCCCCGACAGCCGCTCCGGGACCGGGCCGGTCATGGTCCGCTGGTACATCCACAGGATGTAGAGGGCGGCCAGGACGACGCCGGCCGTGGCCAGGACCGCCGGGACCGCGTTGAACTCGTACACTCCGACGAACACCAGGAACTCGCTGACGAACGGGGCGAGCCCGGGCAGCGCGAGCCCGGCCAGGCCCACGACCAGGAAGGTTCCGGCGAGCTTCGGGGCGATCTTCTGCACGCCGCCGTAGTCGGCGATGAGCGCCGATCCGCGCCGGGCGATGAGGAAGCCCACGATGAGGAAGAGCGCCCCCGTCGCGAACCCGTGGTTGACCATGTAGAGGGTCGCGCCCGCCTGCCCCGCCTGGGTCAGGGCGAAGATGCCCAGGGTGATGAAGCCGAAGTGCGACACGGACGTGTAGGCGACCAGGCGCATCATGTCGGTCTGACCGACGGCGAGGATCGCCCCGTAGACGATGCTCACCAGGCTCAGCCCGACCACCGGCCACACGAACCACGAGATCGCCCCGGGGAACAGCTCCATGCAGTACCGGAGCATCCCGTAGGTGCCGACCTTGTCCAGCACGCCGACCAGCAGGACCGCCGTTCCGGGCCGCGACGCCCCGGCCGCCGACGGCAGCCAGGTGTGCACGGGCCACATCGGCGCCTTGATCGCGAAAGCGATGAAGAAGCCGAGGAACAGCCAGCGCGCGACGTCGGGCGAGACCGCCCGCAGCGGGCCGCCGTCCGCGACCAGGTCGGCCCACAGGAAGGTGCCGCCGTACACGTACACGCCGATCACCGCGACCAGCATGACGAGGCCGCCGGCGAGACTGTACAGCAGGAACTTCACGGCCGCGCGCGAGCGCTCGCCGCCACGCCCGTACCGCCCGATCATGAAGTAGACCGGGATGAGCATCGCCTCGAAGAACACGTAGAAGAGGAAGACGTCGGTGGCGGCGAAGACGCCGACCATCATCGCCTCCAGCACGAGGACGAGCGCGAGGTAACCGCGCCCGCCGTCCTCTCGGTCGTCGTGCTCGTTCCACGCGGCCAGGACGACCAGGGGCACGAGCACGGCCGACATCAGGATGAGCGCCAGCGCGACGCCGTCGACGCCGACCGCGTAGTGGACCCCGAAGTAGGGGATCCAGGGGTGGACCTCCTCGAACTGGAGCCGCCCCGCGGCCGAGACGTCGAAGCGCAGCGCCATCGCCGCGACGACGATCAGCGTGCCCAGGGAGAAGCCCAGGGCGATCCGCTTCGCGGACTCGGCCGAGCCGCGCGGGGTCGCCCAGAGGACGGCCGCGCCGACCGCGGGGAGCGCGATCGCGATGGTGAGCCAGGGGATCATTGTCTACAACCTCACAACCAGCGTCGCGGCGACGATCACGGCGCCGAAGAGCATGGTGAGCGCGTACGTGCGGGCGAACCCGGTCTGGGCCCGGCCCAGCTCCCGGGAGGAGTCGCGCACGCCCATGCCGAGTCCGTCCACGGCCGCGTCGATCACCTTCTCCTCGACCACGACCATGGCCTTGGTGAGGACCTGTCCGGGCTTCATGAACAGCTCCTCGTTGATCTCGTTGCCGTACAGCTCCCTGCTCGCCGCGACGGTGACGAGGTTTCCGGCGGGCGCGGTCCGCGCGACCGGCCTGCGCAGGTACAGCGCCCAGGCCGCCACCACGCCGAGCACGAGCACGCCCAGGGCCGCCAGGCCGTAGGGCGAGGTGAGGGCGTGCGCCACGTCGAAGTGGTGCGGTTCGGCGGCCACGGCCGGAGCCAGGAAGGCCGCGAACCGGTCGCCGAACATCAGGAACGCGCCCAGGGCGGTCGAGCCGAGCGCCAGCACGACCATCGGCGCGGTCATCACGCCCGGGGACTCGTGCGGGTGCGCGCCGCCGTCCCACCGCTTCTCGCCGAGGAAGGTCATGAAGACCATCCGCGACATGTAGAAGGCGGTCAGTCCGGCGCCGACGATCACCGCGACGCCGAGCACCGTGCCCTGTGTTCCGCCGATGTCGAAGGCCGCGGAGATGATGCTCTCCTTCGTCCACCAACCGGACAGGAACGGGACACCGATGATGGCGAGGTAGCCGAGGCCGAAGGTGGCGAAGGTGATCGGCATGACCCTCCGCAGCCCTCCGTACCGGCGCATGTCCACCTCGTCGTTCATGGCGTGCATGACCGACCCGGCGCCCAGGAACAGCCCGGCCTTGAAGAAGCCGTGCGTGACCAGGTGGGCGATGGCGGCGACGTAGCCGACCGGGCCGAGCCCGGCGGCCAGGACCATCATCCCGATCTGGCTCATCGTCGACCCGGCCAGGGACTTCTTGATGTCGTCCTTGGCCGAGGCGATGACGCCGCCCGCGAGCATCGTCGCCGCGCCGACCACGGCGACGGCGGTCTGTGCGGCCGGCGCGCCCTCGTAGATCGGACCGGCGCGCACCACGAGGTACACACCTGCGGTGACCATGGTCGCCGCGTGGATGAGGGCCGACACCGGGGTGGGGCCCTCCATCGCGTCGAGCAACCACGCCTGGAGCGGGAGCTGCGCGGACTTGCCGCACGCGCCCAACAGCAGCAGGAGGCCGATCGCGAGCAGCAGTCCGTCGCTGAGCCCCGGCACCTGGGCGAACACGTCGCTGAAGCCGACCGCGCCCAGCGTCGTGTACATGATCATGATCGCCACGAGCAGGCCGATGTCGCCGACCCGGTTGATCAGGAACGCCTTCTTGGCGGCGGTGGCCGCGCTCGGCTTGAACTGCCAGAACCCGATGAGCAGGTAGGACGCCAGGCCCACACCCTCCCAGCCGAGGAAGAGCAGCACGAAGTTGTCCGCGAGCACCAGCACGAGCATGGCCGCCAGGAACAGGTTGAGGTAGGCGAAGAAGCGCCGCCGGTCGGGGTCCTCGGCCATGTAGCCGACCGAGTAGACGTGGATGAGCGAGCCGACGAACGTGATGAGCAGGGCGAAGGTGATCGACAGGGGGTCGATCAGCAGGTTGACCTGCGCTGACACTCCGCCCGTGGCGAACCACTCGTACACCGGCACCGAGACGGCCCGCGCGCTCGCGGACCGCCCCAGCAGGTCGAACAGGATGAGGACCGCCCAGGCGCAGGACGCCACCGGCAGGGCCACGGCCAGCCAGTGCCCCCAGGCGTTGGTGCGCCGCCCGCCCAGCAGCAGGATCGCCGCGCCCGCCAGGGGGAGGGCGATCAGCAGCCAGGCGTAGGACAGCACGGTGCCGTCGGCCGCGACGGCCGCCGCGGGTTCGGCGGCGAGGTATGCGTGAGATGTCACTGCCACGTCGCCTTCTAGTGCTTGAGCAGGTTCGCGTCATCGAGCGACGCCGACCTGCGGGTTCGGAAGATCTGCATGATGATCGCCAATCCCACGACCACCTCGGCGGCGGCGACGACCATCACGAAGAAGGCGATGACCTGCCCCTCGATGTCGCCGTGCATCCGAGCGAACGCGACGAACGCCAGGTTGCAGGCGTTGAGCATGAGCTCCACGCACATGAAGACGATGATGGCGTTGCGCCTGACCAGCACTCCGACGGCGCCGATGGTGAAGATCAGCGCCGCCAGGACGATGTAGTTCATCGGGTCCACGAGGACTCGACCTCCTGCCCGTTGCCGTTGGGACCGCCGTCCGCGTCACCGGACGCACCGGCGCCGTGTCCCTGCGCCGGACCGTCGACGCGGCTCTCGTCGAGGGTCGGCGTGCCCTCCTTGGACTTCGCCGAGTCCGACGCCCCGCCCGGGAGCGGGGGCCGGCCCGCCCGGACGTCGCCCGGCACGCCCGACTGGAGCTCGGGGTCGCGCGCGGCGAGCACGGGGTTGAGCGAGAGCTGGGCGACCGTGCCGTCCGGCAGCAGCGCGGGCATGTCGATCGCGTTGTGCCGGGCGTAGGTGCCGGGGCCGGGCAGCGGGGTCGGGTGGTCGCCGCGGATCCGGTCCTCGGAGATCTCCCGCTGGGTGCGCCGCTTCCTGGTGCGGGCCGTGTGGGCCAGGACCAGCGCGCCCAGGACCGCTGTGATGAGCAGCGCGCCGGTGGCCTCGAACGCGACCACGTAGCGCAGCAGCAGTTCGTTGGCGATCCACGGGATGCTGCCCCCGGCGACGGCCGCGCCCCCGGCGAGGCCGACCGGGTCGCCCACCACGATGCGGGTGATCCCGGTGGTCAGGGCCCCGACGAAGCACAGCGCGACGACGGCGGTGAGGATCCGCTGCCCGCCGAGCGTCTCGGTGAGCGAGTCCGCCGAGCTGACGCCGATGAGCATCAGCACGAACAGGAACAGCATCAGGACCGCGCCGGTGTAGACGACGATCTGGACGACCATGAGGAAGGGCGCCTCGTTGATGCCGTAGAACACGGCGAGGCCGACCATGGCCAGGGCCATGGACATCGCCGAGTGGACGGCCTTGCGGGAGAAGACCACGCCCAGGGCGCCGAGGACGACGAGCGCCCCCAGGACCCAGAAGGCGCCGGCCTCCAGTTGGCCGATGGGGGCCGCGAGCACGGGGGCCGACGCGGCGGCGGCGGTGGCGGGGGTCAACGTGCCGCCTCCGTCGTCTCCTGCGACCCGTGATGGCCGCGCCCGGTGGCGTAGTAGTCCTCCTCGGTGTCGCCGAGCCGCATCGGGTGCGGCGGCTCCTCCATGCCCTCCTTCAGCGGGGCGAGCAGCTGCTCCTTCGTCCAGATCAGGCTCTGCCTGCTGTCGTCGGCCAGCTCGTACTCGTTGGTCATGGTCAGGGCGCGGGTCGGGCAGGCCTCGACGCACAGCCCGCACAGGATGCACCGCAGGTAGTTGATCTGGTAGACGCGCCCGTACCGCTCGCCGGGCGAGTACCGTTCGTCCTCGCTGTTGTCGCCGGCCTCCACGTAGATGGCGTCGGCCGGGCAGGCCCAGGCGCACAGTTCGCACCCGATGCACTTCTCCAGCCCGTCGGCCCACCTGTTCAGCTGGTGACGGCCGTGGAAGCGGGGCGCCGTGGGGCGCTTGACCTCCGGGTACTCGACCGTCGGCACCTTGGTGAACATGGTGTGGAAGGTGACGCCGAACCCCTTGACCGGGTTGAGCCACTCAAGCATCGCTGACCTCCTCACGCTTGTCGTTGCGTCCGGCGGCGGCCGTGGCCGTCCGCGGCGGTTCGGCGAGCACGCTGCTGCCGTAGTGCGGGGCCGTGCTCGGGGGCACGGGGAACCCGCCGAACGACGCGTCCTCGTGCGCGCGGCGCGCGTTCTCGGCGCGCTCCCGGGCCGCCTCGGCCCGTTCAAGGCGCGCGTGGCGCACCCAGGCCCAGAACGCGGCGAGCGTGGCCGCGGTGAAGGCCGCCACGACCGCGCCAACGACCACCGGGGAGGCGTCGTCGAGGACGAGCATCCGCACGACGGCGACCGCGGTGATCCACACGAGCTGGACGGGGATGAGCACCTTCCAGCCGAACCTCATCAGCTGGTCGTAGCGGACGCGGGGCAGGCTGCCGCGTGCCCAGATGAACAGGAACATGACGGCGACGAACTTGAGCAGCCACCACAGGGCGGGCCACCAGCCCTCGTTCGCGCCGGGCAGGACCGCCTCGACTCCGGGCGGGGCGAGCCAGCCGCCGAGGAAGAGCGTCACGGACACCGCCGCGACCGTGCACATGTTCACGTACTCGGCGAGGAAGAACATCGTGAACTTCATCGATCCGTACTCGGTCATGAAGCCGCCGACGATCTCCCCCTCGCCCTCGGCGAGGTCGAACGGGAGCCGGTTGGTCTCGCCGACCATCGTCACCAGGTACACCAGGAACGACGGCAGGAGCAGCACCGCGAACCACAGTCCGCGCTGGGACTCGACGATCCCGGACGTGGTGAGCGTTCCGGACATGATGAAGACCGCCACGAACGACATGCCCATGGCGATCTCGTAGCTGATCACCTGCGCCGAGGCCCGCAGTCCGCCGAGCAGCGCGTACGGCGACTGCGAGGCCCAGCCGCCGAGCACGAACCCGTACACGCCCAGGGCCGCGGTGGCCAGGACCACCAGGGCGGCGATCGGCAGGTCGGTGAGCTGGAGCGGCGTGACCACGCCGAACAGGTTCACCTCAGGGCCGACCGGAATGACCGAGAAGGCGATGAAGGCGGGCACGGCCGCGATCATCGGCGCGGCGATGTAGACGAACCGGTCCACCCCGCGCGGGATCAGGTCCTCCTTGAGGGAGAGTTTGATGCCGTCGAACAGGGACTGGAGGAGGCCGAAGGGGCCCATCCGGTTGGGGCCGTGCCGCTGCTGCATCCGGCCCATGACCTTGCGGTCGGCCATGATCATCATCAGCACGCAGACCATGAGGAAGACGAAGATCGCCACGGCCTTGATCGTGGTGATCCACCACGGATCCTGGCCGAAGGCGTCCAGCGTGGCCTCCGAGGCCGACTGGACCGCGTGCGGATCGAGGACGGCGGGGGTCACTGCTGCCTCCCGGAGTCGGTGGCGGTGGCGGTGGCCAGGATGACCGTCTCGCCCGCGCCGCCGCCGAGGTCGCGCGGGACGTCGCAGCCGTGGGCGTTGGCGGGCAGCCAGACGACCCGGTCAGCGATGTCGGTGACGACGACGGGGACGGTCACGGAGCCGCGGGTCCCCGTGACGCGGAGCGCTCCGCCGTCGGGGACGCCGACCTCGTCGGCCGTGGCCTTGGACAGGTAGGCGCGCGGCGCGCGGGCGGTCCCGGCGAGGAACGGCTCGCCGTCCTCCATCCGTCCGGTGCCGAGCAGCTGGCGCCAGGTCGACAGGACCGCATGCCCCGGCCCGGCGTCGGGGACCGGTTCGGGGCGGACCGAGGGGCCGTCGGGGCGCTCGCCGGTCCACAGCCCGAGTTCGAGCAGTTCGCGGTAGGCGGTCGCGGAGTCGGGCAGACCGAGGTGGACGTCCATGGCGTCGGCGACCGCGCCCAGGACCCGCAGGTCGGAAAGGGCTCCGGGCACCTTGAGCGCGTCGCCGAAGGGCCGGTGGCGGCCCTCCCAGTTGACGAAGGTCCCGGACTTCTCGGCGACCGCGGCCACCGGCAGCACCACGTCGGCGCGGTCGGTGACGTCGCTGGCCCGCAGTTCGAGGCTGACGATGAACGGCACCCGGGCCAGCGCGGCACGGGCGGTTTCGGGGTCGGGCAGGTCGTCGAGCTCCACCCCGGCGATGAGCAGGGCGTCCAGTTCCCCGGCTGCGGCCGCGGCGATGATCCGGGCGGTGTCGCGGCCCGGGGCCTGCGGCAGGGAACCCACGTTCCAGACGCGGGCCACCTCGGCGCGGGCGGCCGGGTCGGTGACCGGGCGGCCGCCGGGCAGCAGGCCCGGCAGCGCCCCGGCGTCGACCGCGCCGCGCTCGCCAGCGCGGCGTGGCACCCACACCAGGCGCGCGCCCGTCCGGTCAGCCAGGTCGGCGGCGGCTGTCAGGGCGCCGGGGACGGCGGCGAGCCGCTCTCCGGCGACGATCACCGCGCCCTCCTGCCGCAGCGCCTCGGCGGCCTCGGGCTCCTCGGACTCCAGGGCGTTGAGCACGCGTCCCTCGTCGCCGGGGACCGCGCGCACGAGCCGCCCGCTGGTCTTGGTCAGGCCGAGACTGGCGTGCGGGGCGACCGAGTAGACCCGGACCCCGTTCCCCCGCGCGCCCTTGCGCAGCCGGAGGAACATGCTCGGGGACTCGTCCTCGGGCTCGATCCCGGCCAGGAGCACGGCGGGCGCCTTCTCCAGTGCGGTGAAGTCGACCCCGATCGGGGCGCCCGCGACGTGGGCGGCCAGGAACGCGGCCTCCTCGTCGGAGTGGGCGCGGGCACGGGCGTCGACGTCATTGGTGCCCAGGGCGACCCGGGCGAACTTGGCGTAGGCGTAGGCGTCCTCGTAGGTGAGTCGACCGCCGACCAGGACCCCGACCCGGCCGCGCGCGGCGGCCAGTCCCCGGGCGGCGACGTCGACCGCCTCGGGCCAGGAGGCGAACTCCAGGGCACGGGACTCCCCGTCGCGGACGAGCGGCCGGGTCAGCCGGTCGGGACGGGTGGCGTAGGTGAACGCCCACCGGCCCTTGTCGCAGTTCCACTCCTCGTTGACCTGGGGGTCGTCCCCGGCCAGGCGGCGGGTCACCTTGCCGCGCCGGTGGTCGGTGCGCTGGGCGCAGCCGCCCGCGCAGTGCTCGCACACGCTGGGCGTGGACACCAGGTCGAAGGGGCGGGACCGGAACCGGTAGGCGGCGCCGGTGAGCGCGCCGACCGGGCAGATCTGCACGGTGTTGCCGGAGAAGTAGGAGTCGAACGACTCTCCCTCGGCGATGCGACCTGTTCCTGGGCGCCGCGCTCCATGAGCTCGATGAGCGGGTCGCCGGCGATCTGCGCGGCGAAGCGGGTGCAGCGGGCGCACTGGATGCAGCGTTCCCGGTCGAGCAGCACCTGGCTGGACAGCGCGATCGGTTTGGGGAAGGTGCGCTTGACGTCGACGAAGCGCGTCTCCCCCTGCCCGTTGGACATCGCCTGGTTCTGGAGCGGGCACTCGCCGCCCTTGTCGCAGACCGGGCAGTCCAGCGGGTGGTTGATCAGCAGGAACTCCATGATCCCGCGCTGGGCCTTCTCCGCCGCCTCGGAGGTCAGTTGGGTGTTGACCACCATGCCGTCCATCACGGTGATGGTGCAGGAGGCCTGCGGCTTGGGCATGCCCCGGCCGTTGCCCATGTCGGGGATCTCCACCAGGCACTGACGGCAGGCGCCGACCGGGTCCAGCAGCGGGTGGTCGCAGAACCGGGGGATCTGGATCCCGAGCAGCTCGGCGGCCCGGATGACCAGCGTGCCCTTGGGCACCTGGATCTGGAACCCGTCGATGGTGACGGTGATCAGGTCCTCCGGCGGCGGTGCGGGCGCCGCCCCGCCGGAGGAGTTGGACGTGACGGTCACTGGTTCCCTCCCCGTTCCGTGGTGGTCGAGGTCGGCCGGTCCCCCCAGAGGGTGGCCCGGGAGTGGTCGAAGGGGCAGCCGCCCTTCTCCACGTGGTCGATGTACTCCTGCCGGAAGTACTTGATGGAGGAGGTGACCGGGCTGGTCGCGCCGTCGCCGAGGGCGCAGAAGGAGCGGCCGAGCAGGTTGTCGCAGATGTCGAGGAGCTTGTCGAGGTCCTCCTCCGTGCCCTGGCCGTTCTCCAGCCGGTCCAGCACCTGGACCATCCAGAAGTTGCCCTCGCGGCAGGGCGTGCACTTGCCGCAGGACTCGTGGGCGTAGAAGGCGATCCACCGGCCGACCGCGCGGACGACGCACGTGGTCTCGTCGAAGATCTGGAGGGCGCGGGTGCCGAGCATGGACCCGGCTGCGCCCACCGACTCGAAGTCGAGCGGTGTGTCGAGGTGCTCGTCGGTGAAGATCGGCGTCGAGGAGCCGCCGGGCGTCCAGAACTTGAGCTGGTGCCCGGAGCGGACGCCGCCCGCCATGTCGAGGAGTTCGCGCAGGGTGATCCCGAGCGGGGCCTCGTACTGGCCGGGTTCGGTGACGTGGCCGGACAGGGAGAAGAAGCCGAACCCGGCGGACTTCTCGGTGCCCATCGAGGTGAACCACTCGGCGCCGTTGGCGACGATGCTCGGGACGCTGGCGATGGACTCGACGTTGTTCACCACGGTCGGCGAGGCGTAGAGCCCGGCGACGGCGGGGAAGGGCGGCTTGAGCCGGGGCTGGCCCCGGTAACCCTCCAGGGAGTCGAGCAGCGCCGTCTCCTCGCCGCAGATGTAGGCGCCCGCTCCCGCGTGGACGACCACGTCGAGGTCGAAGCCGCTGCCGAGGACGTCCTTGCCGAGCAGGCCGGCGTCGTAGGCCTCCGCGACGGCCCGGCGCAGACGGCGGATCACGTGGACGACCTCGCCGCGCACGTAGACGAACGCCTGGTTCGACCTGATCGCGTACGAGGCGATCGCGATGCCCTCGACCAGCACGTGCGGGTTGGCGAGCAGCAGCGGGATGTCCTTGCAGGTGCCCGGCTCGGACTCGTCGGCGTTGACCACGAGGTAGCGCGGGTTGGGGTTGTCCGGGGGCAGGAAGCCCCACTTCATACCGGTCGGGAATCCGGCGCCGCCGCGTCCGCGCAGCCCGGACTGCTTGACCGCGTCGACGATGGCGTCGGGCTCCATGGCCAGCGCCGTGCGCAGCGCCTGATAGCCGCCGGTGGCCCGGTAGCCGTCGAGCGTGTAGGAGTCCGGCCGGTCCCAGTGGGCGGACAGGATCGGGGTCAGGGTGGTCACTTGTCTCCCTCCTCGCCGTGGGCGGCGCCGGGGGCGGGCAGGTGCGCCGGGTCGGGCGCCGACCACCCGCGCCGCTGGGCGAGCCTGAGTCCGGCCAGGGAGGGGGCCGCCGCCTGGACGCCCTCGTCCGCGCGGCCGTCGTCGAACCCTGCCAGCACGCGCGAGGCCTGCTTCCAGGTGCACAGGCTCGACGGGCCGCGCGTGGGCGCCACGTCCTTGCCCAGCCGCAGGTCGTCGACCAGGTGCTTCGCGCTCTCGGGCGTCTGGTTGTCGAAGAACTCCCAGTTGACCATCACGACCGGCGCGAAGTCGCACGCCGCGTTGCACTCGACGTGCTCCAGCGTGACCGTGCCGTCCTCGGTGGTCTCCCCGTTGCCGACGCCAGGTGCTCCTTGAGGGCCGCGAAGATCTCGTCGCCGCCCATCACCGCGCAGAGGGTGTTGGTGCACACACCCACCTGGTAGTCGCCGCCGGGTCGGCGACGGTACATGGTGTAGAAGGTGACCACCGCGTTGACCTCGGCGAGCGTGATGCCGAGCTGGTCGGCGCAGAAGCGCATCCCGGCCCGGCTGACGTGGCCCTCCTGCGCCTGCACCAGGTGCAGCAGCGGCAGGAGCGCGGACCGCTGCCTCGGGTAGCGGCTGATCAGCTCCTTGGCGTCCTGTTCCAGCCGCGCGGTCACCTCGTCGGGGAAGCGGTCGGGCGTGGTGCCCGCGCCGTCGGGTGTACTGTGCTCGGTCACCGGTCCACGCCTCCCATCACCGGGTCGATACTGGCCACGGCCGCGATGACGTCCGCCACCGTGCCGCCCTCGCACATGGCGGCGACGGCCTGGAGGTGGGTGAACGAGGGGTCGCGGAAGTGCACGCGGTAGGGGCGGGTGCCCCCGTCGCTCACCGCGTGGCACCCGAGTTCGCCCTTGGCGCTCTCGACGGCCGCGTACGCCTGGCCCGCGGGCACCCGGAAGCCCTCGGTGACCAGTTTGAAGTGGTGGATGAGGGCCTCCATGGAACCGCTCATGATGTGCGCGATGTGGTCGGGCGAGTTGCCCATGCCGTCCGGGCCGAGCGCCAGCTTGGCGGGCCAGCCGATCTTGGCGTCCTCGATCATCACCGGGCCGGGCTGGAGCTTGTCCAGGCACTGCTCGACGATCCCGAGGCTCTCGGTCATCTCGGCCATGCGGACGCGGTAGCGCGCGTAGACGTCGCCGCCGTCGGAGACGGGGACGTCGAACTCGTAGTCCTCGTAGCCGCAGTAGGGCTTGGCCTTGCGCAGGTCCCAGGCCAGGCCGGAGGCGCGCAGCATCGGACCGGTGACGCCCAGCGCCATGCAGCCGGGCAGGTTGAGGTAGGCCACGTCCCTGGTGCGGGCGAGGTAGACGGGGTTCTCGTCCAGGAGCTTGCGCATGGTCCTGATCCGCTTCGGCATCTCCTTGAGGAGTTCGCGGATCTTGCCGATCGCGCCGGGCGGCAGGTCCTGGGCCACGCCTCCGGGGCGCACGTAGGCGTGGTTCATCCGCAGACCCGTGATGAGTTCCAGGATGTCCAGGATCATCTCGCGCTCGCGGAAGCCGTTGGTCATGACCGTGGTCGCGCCGAGCTCCATGCCGAACGTGGCCAGTGCGACGAAGTGTGAGGCCATCCGGTTGAGTTCCATGACCAGGACGCGGATGACGTTGGCCCGCTCGGGGATCCGGTCGGTGACGTCGAGCAGCCGTTCGACGGCCAGGCAGTACGCCGTCTCGTTGAACAGCGGCGTCAGGTAGTCCATGCGGGTCACGAACGTGGTCCCCTGGGTCCACGTCCGGTACTCCATGTTCTTCTCGATACCGGTGTGCAGGTAGCCGATACCGACGCGTGCCTCGGTGCAGGTCTCACCGTCGAGGGTGAGGATCAGGCGGAGGACGCCGTGTGTGGAGGGGTGCTGGGGACCCATGTTGACGACGAGGCGTTCGGCGCTCGTGGCCTGGGCCCGTTCGATGACCTCGTCCCAGTCCCCGCCCGAGGCGTCGATGTAGTCCTCGGTGACGGTCATGCCGGGCCTCCCTTCAGGCCGAACCGTGGTGTGGTGGTCCGCGGGCTCACTGGTAGGACCTCCGTTCGTCCGGCGGGGGCACGGTCGCGCCCCGGTACTCGACCGGGACCCGCCCAGCGGGTAGTCCTTGCGCTGGGGGTGGCCGTGCCAGTCGTCCGGCATCTGGATCCGGGTGAGCGCGGGGTGCCCGTCGAAGACGATCCCGAAGAAGTCCCAGGCCTCGCGCTCGTGCCAGTCGTTGGTCGGGTAGACCGACACGATCGAGGGGACGTGGGGGTCGGCGTCGGGGCAGGCGGTCTCGACACGGATCTGGCTGTTGTGGGTGATCGACCGGAGGTGGTAGACGGCGTGCAGCTCCCGGTCCGTGTCGCCGGGGTAGTGCACGCCGGACACCCCGGTGCAGAGCTCGTAGCGCAGGGCGGGGTCGTCGCGCAGCGCCCGGACGACGTCGACCAGCGCCTCGCGGACCACGTGGAAGGTGATCTCACCGCGGTCGACGACGATCCGCTCCACCGCCGTCCGCGCACGCTCTCCCAGTGCGGTCTCCAGGTCGTCGGCGACTCGGTCGAAGTCGGCGGTGCGCGGGTCGTCCGGGTCGGTGAACGGGCGGGAGCCGGCCGCGGGAGCGCTCCCCCTCACACGCAGACCGCCGTAGCCGGAGGTGTCTCCGGTCGTGGTGGCGCCGAACATGCCGGTGCGGACGACGGGCGCGGCCAGGCGCTCGCCGCCCCTGCGCGCCGGAAGGTTCTCGGCGGACGCGCCGCCGTCGCCGTTCTGGTTGGCCTCGTTCTCGGTGCTCATGCTCAGTCCTCGCTCACCAGCGGGAGCGAACGGCGCAGCATCCGCTCCTCGGTCTCGGCGATCTCTCGCTCCCGGTGGGCGCCGAGCTTGGTGTTCTGCACCTTGTCGTGCAGCTTGAGCACGGCGTCCAGGAGCATCTCCGGCCGGGGCGGGCAGCCCGGCAGGTAGATGTCGACCGGGACGATGTGGTCCACGCCCTGGACGATCGCGTAGTTGTTGAACATGCCGCCGCTGGAGGCGCACACGCCCATCGCGATGACCCACTTGGGCTCGGGCATCTGGTCGTAGATCTGCCGCAGGACGGGCGCCATCTTCTGGCTGACCCGGCCGGCGACGATCATCAGATCGGCCTGGCGGGGCGTGGCGCCGAACTTCTCCATGCCGAAACGGGCGAGGTCGTAGTGCGGGCCGCCGACGGCCATCATCTCGATCGCGCAGCACGCGAGCCCGAAGGTCGCGGGCCACATCGAGCTCTTGCGGGCGAGCCCGACGATCTGTTCGACGGTGGTGAGCGCGATGCCGCTCGGCAGTTTCTCCTCGAGTCCCATCAGTGACGGACCTCCTCGGGGCCGGGGTGCGGGGTGGGCCGGGTGCGGGGCGGGCGCCCCGTCGTCGGGATCAGTCCCATTCGAGGCCTCCGCGGCGCCACTCGTAGGCGTAGGCGATGGAGACGTTCACCAGGAAGAGGACGATCGCGACCAGTCCGAACCAACCCAGGGCCTCGAAGTGCACGGCCCAGGGGATGAGGAAGATGATCTCGATGTCGAAGACGATGAACATCATGGCCGTCATGTAGTACTTGACGGTGAAGCGTCCGCCGCCCGCGGGCTGCGGGGTGGGTTCGATGCCGCACTCGTACGCCTGCATCTTGGCTCGGTTGTAGCGCTTGGGGCCCATCACCGCCCCCGCCACCATCGACACCACGACGAACGCGGCGCCGATCCCGCCGAGCACGAAGATCGGTGTGTAGAGCTCCATCGGTCACCCTCCTTCTGGCTGTTCGGGGAGGTCGTGGAACATGCTTGTGATCACTTTCACTAGCGGCGGCTCATCCTTGTGGGCTCCTCCCCGCGCGGGGGAGACGGGCATGTGCGTGGCGACCGTCCGACCGGTCCTAGGCGGCGGGCGCGATGCGCGACAGACCGTTGATCACCCGGTCCATGGCGTCCCCCTGGGTCGGTTCGGTGAGGTTGGCGAGCATCTTCAGCGCGAACTTCATGAGAGTGCGCTGGCGCAGGCCGTAGCGGGTCGCGTACTTCATGAACTCGGGCTGGCCGAGCATCCTCACGAAGTACCGCCCGAGCGTGTAGTAGCCGCCGTAGGTGTCGGCGAGCACCTGGGGGTAGCGCAGCAGGGCCCGCTCCCGCGTCTGCTGGGTGGGGCGCCCGTGCGCCTGCGCGACCACGTCGGCGGCGATGTTCCCGGCCTCCATGGCGTAGGCGATGCCCTCGCCGTTGAAGGGGTTGACCATGCCGCCGGCGTCGCCGACCAGCATGAGACCGCGGGAGTAGTGGGGGACGCGGTTGAAGCCCATCGGGAGCGCGGCCCCCCGGATGGCGCCCCGCTGGCGGTCCTCGGTGAACCCCCAGCCCTCGGGCATGCTCTCGGTCCACCGGCGCAGCAGTCGGCGGTAGTCGACCTCCTGGAAGGAGGACGTGGAGTTGAGGATGCCGAGGCCCACGTTGCAGGTGCCGTCGCCGACGCCGAAGACCCAGCCGTAGCCGGGCAGGAGCACGTCGCGGTCGCCGGTGCGGTCCCACAGTTCGAGCCAGGACTCCAGGTAGTCGTCGTCGTGGCGGGGACTCTCGAAGTAGGTGCGCACGGCCACACCCATGGGGCGGTCGTCGCGCTTGCGGATGCCCATGGCCACCGACAGGCGGGAGGAGTTGCCGTCGGCGGCGACGACGAGCGGGGCGCGGAAGGTCACGGGTTCGCGGTCGGCGTCCTTGGCGCGCACGCCGACGATGCGGTTGGTGCGCTCGTCCATGACCGGACCGGTGACGGTGGTGCGCTGCAGGAGCTTGGTCCCGGCGGCGACCGCGCGGTCGACCAGGATCTGGTCGAAGTCGAAGCGGGTGCGGACGAGTCCGAAGCCGGGGTAGGCGGCCAGGTCGGGCCACGGCAGGTCCAGACGGACCCCGGCGCCGATGATGCGCAGGCCGTGGTTGCGGACCCATCCCTCGCCCTCGAAGGTGATCCCCATCGCGGTGAGCTGCTTGACCGCGCGGGGCGTGAGCCCGTCCCCGCAGACCTTCTCACGCGGGAAGGAGGTCTTCTCCAGCAGGAGGACGTCCAACCCCGACTGGGCCAGGTAGTACGCGGTGGTGGAACCCGCGGGTCCGGCGCCGACGACGATCACGTCGGCGTCGTACTCGATCCGCTCCCGGCGTCTGGGGGAGGAGGTGGCTGTCTCGCTCACGGTGGGTCCTCGACTACTCGCGCGATGCACCGTGGCGGGCCTGTGCGGGGTCCGACCCGCTCACGGGGTCTGTTGTGCGGCGACCCCAGCCTTCCGGGATGTCCGGTTTGTGGCTTGTGGGATACACCTCGCGCCCTTGTGAAGCGCTTCACAAGGCCACTTTTCCGCAGTCTAGACCCTTCGGGGGTCGATAGGCGAGCCCCGAGGGGGTATTCGGAACACTTCGGCAACAAACGGGACATACGACAGCAGACAGTGTCATCCACCCCACAAAGCCGTCACCGTCCGCCATACACGCAGGTCATCGGCGGTTTCCGACACCACAGGCACAGAAAAGACCCTGACAGAAACGAAGTTCATCAGGGTCTGAGTGCTTTGGGTTGTAAGTGAACTATGTGGTCAAGAGTTCCCCATGTCGGATTTTACTTTTCCCGGAACGCCCGGTGCAGGGCGACCGTCCCCAACGTCAGGTTGCGCCAGGCCACCCGCGACCAGCCCGCGTCCTGGAGCTCGCGCGCGAGTTCGGGCTGGGTCGGCCACGCCATGATCGACTCCGACAGGTAGTCGTAGGCCTCGCCGCGACCGGACACCGCGCCCGCGATCCTCGGCAGGGCCGCCATGAGGTAGGTCGAGTAGATCCGGTCCACGGCCTCCACCGGGATGTGGCTGAACTCGCAGATCACCAACCGTCCGCCGACCTTCGTCACCCGAAGCATCTCGCGCAGGGCCTGGTTCGCGTCGTTGACGTTGCGCAGGCCGAAGGAGATGGTCACCGCGTCGAAGGTCTCGTCGGCGAACGGCAGCCGCAGCGCGTCGCCGGCCACGAACGTGACCCCGCCCGTGGACGCGCCGCCGCGTCGCCCGACCCCCGCGCGCAGCATCCCCAGGGAGAAGTCGCAGGCGATGACCCGCGCGCCCTTGCGCACGAAGGACTCCGAGGAGGTGCCCGTCCCCGCGGCCAGGTCCAGGACCAGTTCACCGCTGTGGGCGTCAACCGCGTTCACCACGCCGCGCCGCCAGACGCGGTCCTGGCCGAGGGAGATGACGTCGTTGACGAGGTCGTACCTGGAGGCGATGCCGTCGAACATCGCGGCGACGTCCTGGGGCTTCTTGTCGAGCTTGGCGCGGGTCATGAAACCAGCCTAAGGGGGCCGTCCCGGTCGCCGGTCCCTCCCCCTCGACCGCCCGCCGGCGCGGCGCGGAGCGCGGACGGTGCGCGCTCCGACCGCGTCCGACGCCCGGACCGTGGGGACTGGTCC
Organism: Nocardiopsis sp. CNR-923; assembly: GCF_001942255.1. GTDB lineage: Bacteria > Actinomycetota > Actinomycetes > Streptosporangiales > Streptosporangiaceae > Nocardiopsis. The sequence goes on along the minus strand of NZ_MKKC01000109.1, from coordinate 125,595 downwards.
CGCTCGAACCCAGGAGGGACCGGCGTTTCCGTGCCCCTCCGTGTCCGCGGAGAGACCGGACACCCAAGACACAAGACTCATAACAGTGTGTGATTAAGGTGCGACTCTTTGCCACAATGTGGTGGCGCCCCATTCCGTGGCACACCGGCCCCGGCCGACATCCACGACCGAGGAGAGTCCTCCGTGAAACCCACCCGACTGACCGCGCTCACGATGAGCGCGATGCTCCTTCTCCCCGTCGGGGTCGCCGTCGCGGCCCCGACCGTCGCGGCGACCGGCGCGGGCGTCGTCAGAGAGAAACCCGTCCCCTGGACCCCGCACGTCCTCGACGGCCGCGTCAAGGACATCCTGCGCGTCGGTGACGTCGTCGTGGTCGCCGGTGACTTCAACCGCGTGTCCGACAGCGTCCGACGCCGGACGCACGACCGACGCAACCTGTTCGCGTTCGAGCACGGCACGGGCCGCCTCATCGAGGAGTTCGACCCCGACGTCAGCGGCACCGTCAACTCCGTGGTCCCCGGCCCAGAAGGCTCCGTGGTCATCGGCGGCGCCTTCCGCGTCGTCAACGGCGAGCAGAGCAGGGGCCTGGCCCGCCTCTCCCTGGCGGACGGCGCGACCGTGCGCGGGTTCGGCGCCCGTCTCGACAACGGCGCGACGACGCGCCTGGCCACGGACGGCAGGCACGTCTACGTCGGGGGCTCGTTCCGCGGGATCAACCGCCAGGCGCGGGTGGGCATCGCCCGTCTGGACGCCCGCACCGGCGCCGTGGACCGCGGCTTCGCCCCCCGGATCTCCGCTCCCCGCCGCGGCGCACCCGCCTCCAGGAGCTCGCGCTGAGCCCGGACGGCGACCGTCTGGTCATCAACGGCACCTTCACCAGGGTCGACGGCGAGAGCCGGTACCAGATCGCCATGATCGACACGGCGACCGGCGCGCTGACCCCGTGGTCGACCCGGGCCTTCGTCCCCGACTGCGACTACTCCCGCATGTACACCTACATGCGGCAGATGGACTTCTCCCCCGACGGCTCCTTCTTCGCCGTCGCGACCGCGGGCGGCCCCCACATCAAGCCGGGACTGTGCAAGGCGGTCGTGCGCTTCGACGTCACCGACACACCGGACGCCAGCCCGATCTGGTCCAACAAGACCGGCGGCGACGCCGTGTACTCGGTGGAGGTCACGCCCGGCGCGGTGTACGTCGGCGGACACCAGCGCTGGATGGACAACGAGTTCGGCGCGCACAACGCCGGTCCAGGCGCGGTCCCGCGCGAGGGGATCGCCGCGGTCGACCCGCGGACCGGCCGCGCGCTCCCCTGGAATCCGGGACGCCCCCGCGGCCACGGGGCCGAGGCCCTGCACGCCACCCCGGACGGCCTGTACGTCGGCAGCGACACCGAGCGGCTGGGGGGCGAGTACCGCCCCCGGCTCGGCATGTTCCCGGCCGCCTGAGGACGCGGCGCGAAAACCCCCGGCCGGGGAGGCCTCAGGCGTCCCCGGCCGACGGGCGCGCCTGGTCCCCGTCGTCCTCGCGCGAGGCCCCCGCCGAGAGGCGGTCACCCATGCCCGGAGCTCGGCGCTTGTTGATGCGCTCGATCGTGGCGGCGGACATCTGGTCGCGCAGCCTGGACAGCAGGACGTAGGAGACCAGGCCGCTGACGAGCCAGGCGAGGACCAGTGCGACCCACGATCTGGCGCCGAACAGATAGACGACTCCGAAGGCCGCCGCGAACAACCCGAGGCGGGCTGCGGTATAGGTCAACCAGCTACGCATGGAAAAGCCTCACAACAGACGATTACCTGGACTAGATTGGTCGCAACACCCATCAGCGCGCGTTTGCGTCCGGCCCCCGACGGGCCGGGAGCGTTCCGGGCGGCCGTGCCGCCCGTGCGCGTGCTGGCCGGGTGACGCCCCAGAAGCCCTGACCTCAAGGTTAAGGGCGTGCACCGGGAGGCCCGCACCAGGGCGGCGTGTGTCGCCTCTCAGGGGTGGCCGGGACGGCTCAGCCACGGGTCCGGATGGTCATGGGATGTTTCAATCCCGACAGCAAGGTCCGAACATCACGTTCCGGTCACATATCCCGTACTCCTCCCCCCAACAACGCAATTTCTCCGAAAACTAGGGAGGAAACGGACCAACTCGTGCACACTAGGGGATCAAACGCCCGCCGCCCCCGCAGCCGAGGCGGGCACGATTGGGGGAATGTGAAGGTGGAACGAGCTAGCGAACGCCTGTTGACCCCCGGGGAAGTGGCCTCACTCTTCCGGGTTGATCCCAAGACCGTCACTCGCTGGGCCGCCTCCGGGCGGATCAGCAGCATCCGTACCCCGGGCGGTCACCGCCGCTTCCGGGAGTCCGAGGTACGCGCGCTCCTGTCCGGGGAACCGGCCGAGAGCTCGCGCTGAGGGAGCCCTTCCACACGGGGCCGCGCCGCTCGCCTTCACGGTCCGCAGCACGCCCGTACGGCCTCCCCCGAAATCCGTGTCCGGTGTCCCAGCTGTGAGGAGTCGACAGCAAGAGTAGGCTGGAAGCATGGTATGGCTCGGTGGCCTGATCACTCTCACGACGATCGTCCTGTGGGTGTACGCGTTCTGCGACGCGCTCACCACATCGGCCCAGGATGTACGCAGCCTGCCGAAATTCCTGTGGTTGGTCGTCATCGCGGTGTTCATGCCCGTCGGCGCGATCCTCTGGCTCTTCCTGGGGCGGCCTCGCCAGCCGACCCCGGCGTCCGGCGGTACGCCCTCCCCGGCCCAGGCCGGGTCGGCCGCCGACGATCTCGACCCGTCCGACTTCACCAAGCCCGCCAGCGGCCCGCACCCGCTCGGGCCCGACGACGACCCCGAGTTCCTGCGACGGCTCGACCGCCGGATAGACCCGGACGAGTGACGGGACCCCCCGCCTTCGGGCGGGGGTTTTTCTGTGTCCGGCCACCTTACCCGGCCTTCGCCCAGCACCGGTCAACGGCCGGGAACGTGACCGGTCGGCCAGGTTCCACGCGAAGCGCGCGCCGCACCGGAGCGCGTCGAGTCCGACGTCCACGGGCGCGGCCCGGTCACGCGTAGGAGTGCAGTCCGCTGAACAGGTAGTTCACCGCGAAGAAGTTGAACATGATGGCTGCGAAGCCCACCAGGTTGATCCAGGTCGCCTTCCGGCCGCGCCAGCCCCCGGTGGCCCGAGCGTGCAGGTAGCGGCGTAGATCACCCAGGAGATGAACGACCACACCTCCTTGGGGTCCCACCCCCAGAACCGTCCCCACGCCTCGTCCGCCCAGATCGCGCCCGCGATGATGCCGAACGTCCACAGCGGGAACGCGAACAGCACGAAGCGGTGCGACAGCCGGTCGAGCATCTCCGAACTGGGCAGGCGTCCGGCGATGCCGGCGACCTCCTCGCCCCGGGCCCGCCTGTCCTCGGCCCGGTGCGACACCAGGTACACGATCGCCGCCACACCGGAGACCATGAACGCGCCGCCGGAGATGATCAGCGCGGTGATGTGGATCGGCACCCAGTACGAGTCGAGCGCCGGGATGAGCGGCCCCGGGTCCACGTACAGCCAGCGCACACCGATCCCCAGCAGGACCAGCACCGGCACCAGGACGAACGCGCCGAGGTACCGTGCCTGGTAGCGCAGGGACGCGAACAGCAGGCCCGCGACGGCGACCAGGCACAGGGCGACGATGAACTCGAACATGTTGCCCCACGGCCACCGGTCCGCGGCCAGGCCGCGCGTGACCACCTGGCCGACGCCGAGCAGGAAGCCGAGCGACGTCACCCCGAGGGCGATCCGGCCGAGCACGCTCTGGGAGGCCCGTGCCTCGCCCTCACTCGTGCGGACCCGGACCTCGATGCCGTCGTCGGCGCCGCCGGCCGTGGCCCCGGCGCCCACCGGCATGAGCCGACCGGCCTTCAGCTTGGTGCGGCGCCCGTAGGCGGCCTCGATCGCGAAGAGGAACAGCGCCGCCGCGTACGCGAGGATCATTCCGATGATCAGCGTGTCGCTGGCGGACGCCATCGCCTCGTTCGACATTGCGGCAATCGTCACCGCTCACTCCGTTCGTCGACTGGGTCTGATGGTCGGTCGTGTCGGTCCGCTGAGTCGGATCCCCCGCGGAGCCGGTCGGCGAGCCTGGTGGTGAGTTCGTGGAACTCGGCGTTGTTCCCCGCCACCTCGGTCTTGCCGAGCCCGGCCAGTTCGACCGTGGTCCGGCCGTCCTCCCCCTTCGTCGCGCGCACCCACACGCGGCGTGGACGGACGAACAGGGTGACGAGCAGGCCCCCGACCGCCGCGACGGCGGACCCGAGGGCGTAGGGCCGGGCCCCGTCGCGGTTGATCTGGAGACTGACGTACTCCCGGACGCCGGTGAAGGTGACGGACCCGTCGCCGTCCGGCAGCTCCCAGGTGTCGCCGACCTCCATCACGGGTGAGGAGCCGAGTCCCTCCATGCCCTCCGTCCGCAGCTGGTACACGGACTGCGGGTCGATCAGCCCCAGGTCGCCCCGGTATCCCTCCAGGGTGACGCGCGGGTTCTGCGCGCCGGGGAAGGTCGAGACCATCTCCCCGTCGCGGTCTCCGCCGCCGTGGGCAGGAAGACGCCGACGAAGCCCAGCTGGGCCCCGCCGGTGTCGGGCACCTTGAGGACGCCGTCGGAGGTGAAGGTGGCGGTCTCGCGGAACAGGAACGGCACCGCCTGGTCGAAGACCGTCTCGCCGTCGGCGTTGCGGACGACGAATTCCGGCGCGTACCCGTGCCCGAGCAGATAGACCTGCACGCCGTCGACGGTCAGAGGGTGGTTGACCTCCAGGCGGTGCCGCCCGTCCTCGGCGTCGGGCGACTCTCGGTAGGTCATGTCGGCGACGTAGGACGAGGCCTGCCCGCGCAGGTCCCCCTCCTCGATGAAGGTCGCCTCGAAGTCGTCGAGGTGGAGCGTGAACGGTTCGAGGTCGTCGGTGTCGGTCCAGTGCCCGGGGTAGACGGCGTCGTAGGAGGGCAGAGTGTTGGCGAAGCCGTCCCCCTCGACGATGAGCATGTTGCCCCGGTAGCCGAAGAAGGCGCCCGCGGCCAGGGCCGCCAGGAGCCCGAGCAGCGCCAGGTGGAACAGCACGTTCCCGGCCTCGCGCAGGTGACCGGTCTCACTGGAGAGCGAGTCGCCGTACCGCTCGACCCGGTACCCCCGTAGGACCCCTCGGGCCTGCTGGAGTGCGGTCTCCGGGCTCGCGTCCGTCGTGAAGCGCGCCGCGTAGGGCAGCCGGTCGAGGTTGCGCGGGGTGCGCACCGGACGGGCGCGCAGCGCACGGGCGTGCGCCACCGCGCGCGGGAGGACGCAACCCGCCAGGGAGACGAACAGCAGCAGGTAGATCGCCGCGTACCAGGGCGAGGAGAAGACGTCGAAGAGCGAGAACCGGTCCAGCCACGGGGCCAGGTCGGGGTGCTCCCTGAAGTAGGCGCCGACCTCGTCGACGCTGACCACGTTCTGCGGCAGGACCGACCCGGGGATGGCGCCGACCGCCAGCAGGAACAGCAGGATCAGCGCGGTGCGCATCGAGGTCAGGGTCCGCCAGGTCCAGCGCAGCCATCCGAGGGCGCCGATCCCCTTCGGCCGCGGCGCCGCGGTCTCGCCGTCTGCGGCGGGGGCGCCGGTCTGCGTCGTCGTCATCAGATCACCGTCTGGAATCCGGCGGCCCAGCCCTGCATGACGGTGGTCAGCTCCGTCCACAGGCCGGTCACCATGGACAGGCCGACCAGGACGAGCATGACACCTCCGATCACGGTGACCGCCCGGGTGTGGCGTTTGAGCCAGGCGAACGCGCCCAGCGCCTTGCGGTACAGGAGTGCGGCCAGGATGAACGGCAGGCCCAGCCCGAGGCAGTACAGGAGGGACAGGACCATGCCGCGTCCGGCGCCCCCCTCGACGAAGGCCAAGGACTGCACCGCGGCCAGGGTCGGCCCGATGCACGGGGTCCACCCGAGCCCGAACAGCACGCCGAGCAGCGGCGCACCGGCCAGGCCCGCGCGCGGCAGCCGGTGGAACCGGAACTCGCGGCCGAACCCGGGCAGGACGCCCATGAAGGCCAGGCCGAGCACGACGGTGAGCGCGCCGAGCGCCCGGGTGATGGTGTCGGTGTGGTCGAGGAGGACGTCGCCGAGCCAGCCGACGAACCCGCCGACCGCCACGAACACCAGGGTGAACCCGGCGATGAACAGTGCGCTGCCCGCGACCATCGTCCAGCGGCGCGAGGCCAGCTCGGTGTCGAGGTCGGTGGCCGTGGCCGTTCCGCCGCCGGCCGCCCCGCGCTCGCGCACGGCGGGGCCGCTCATGCCGGTGACGTAGGAGAGGTAGCCCGGGACCAGGGGGAGGACGCACGGGGAGAGGAAGGACACGAGTCCGGCGGCCATCGCCAGTGGCGCGGCCAGGAGCAGGGATCCGCTGAGGACGGTGGCGCCGATCGACTCCATCAGCCGGTGCCCTCGTCGGCCGCGCCGTCCGCGTCCCCGGCGGGCTCGGTCTCCCCGGGGGACGCCTCGCCGGACTCCCTCGCCTCCTCCTGCTCGGCGACGCGCGGCCGCTGCTCGGGGTCGCCGAGACCGAACTCGACCACGATCGGGTCGAGCAGGTCGGTGAGCTGTCCGTAGGTGGTGGGGCCGATCACGCGAGCCGCGATGCGGCCGTCCGGATCGATGACGACGGTGGAGGGGATCGCCCGGGGCGGGACGGTGTCGCGGAAGGCCTGCGGGATCTCGCCGGGCTGGTCGTAGACACTGGGGTAGGGGATCTCCTGGGCGGCGACGTAGGCGCTCGCGGCGGTGTCGTCGTCCTTCATGTTGACGCCGAGGAAGTCCACGCCCAGGTCGGCGTACTCGGTGTGCACCTCGTCGAGGACGGGCTGCTCCGCCCGGCAGGGACCGCACCAGCTGGCCCAGACGTTGAGGACGAGCACGCCGCCCTCGTAGTCGCTGAGCGCCACCTCGTCGCCGTCCAGCGTGGTGCCGGTGACGTCGGGCGCCGCCAACCGCTCCGCCGTGTCGAACGCGGTCGCGCTGCCGTCACCGGAGACGAACCGCTGGTCCTCGTTGCTCTGGATCTCGGTCCCGCCGGCGCAGCCGGACAGGACGAGCGCGGTGGCGACGGCGGACGCCGCGAAGCGCGGCGCACGGGGCCGCGCGCCGACTCTGGCACTGGGCATCGAGGATCCTCGCGAATGGGGCTGAGCAGGGCGGACTACGACAACGACAAAGTGTAGTAGCTGCTCGGCACCCCACCTCGCGGCCCGGTGGAACCGGCGTTCGCCCAGCGCAGGGGGAAGGGGGATCCCGAAGGGGCGGTGGTGCGGGACACACCCGCCTCCGGGATGGTCGGCAGACCGGGGGCCGGGCACACGGCCCCGCCCCGGTCGGCCGCTCCGCTCGTCAGCCTGCCTCGACGAAGGCCTCGCGGAGATAGTCGTGCACGGCACGCTCGGGGACCCGGTAGGAACGCCCCACGCGAATCGCGGGGAGAACCCCCGAGTGCACCATTCGGTAAACGGTCATCTTGGACACGCGCATGATCGTGGCGACCTCCGCCACGGTCAAAAACCTGACCTCGTCGAGAGGCGGCTTGCTCCCGTTCATCTTCCGACGCCCTCATTCCCGGACGTGAGCTTTGGCTACCGTTCAGCCCGGCGTGGAAGCCCACGGAGGGGCGACCCCGGTAAGCGCCCGTCCCACCGCCACGCCGGTGTGTCATACCGTCACTACTGACACGTCCGTTTTCAGAGTAGGACGGAGTTCGCCTGAGCGAAAGGGCGTTTGTCACCTCTTCTCCGCGCTCCCTCTCCGACCCGCCCAAAGAGGTTTAGCGGTGGGTATAAATGGTCGACCCTGATCACACGAGTCCCGCTCGGGCGAGGACGTAATCACGCAGGGGCGCGTAGTCCTCGGGCGGATATCCGTCGTCCAAAGGCACGGTGACCAGTAGTTTTCCCTCGTGTTCGGCGAGGAACAGTGCGGGATCATTACTGTCGGCGAAGCCCATCGCGGGCACCCCGGCCTCACCCGCCGCACCCGCGAAGCCGTGATCGGCGATGACCAACTGCGGCCACTCCTCACCGCGGTTCGAGAGGTCGCCGAGGATGGCGCGCATGGCGAAGGGGTGGTGACTGTGACGGGGGTGGTGGCCGTCCGTCACGATGGCGACGTCGTCTCTCCAGACAACGGTTCGGCGGCTCGGGGGCCGTTCCGTGGGCACCTCATAGCTGTAGCCTTCGGCCGCGGTCACGACACGGCACCCCCGAGCGACGAGGGCGCCCTTCCACGCGGCGTACATCGCCCGGAGCTTGAGGGGGTGCCCGGTGGCGAACATCACGGACTCGCGCCGCTCGGCGGCCAGGGCGAGGCGGTCGGCGACCCCCTCCAGGGCGTCGACCGTCAGGTCGGGGTCGATGGTGTCGATCCCCCAGGTGTGCTCCTCGTCGGCGACCACGCCGCACCGCTTGCTCATGAGCGCGAGCACCTCGGGAAACGTCCAGTCGTGCGAGAAGGTCAGACCGAACTGGTGGTAGGCGTCGCCGTCCACGAGCCGCTGATAGTGCCGAAGATTGTTCTGGCGAGGGGTGTCGACGTGTCCCGCGATCCCCTTGCGGACCAGATACGTGATGAGTCCAGCGCGTGTCGGCGGCGTCACCAGCGATCCCCTTCCTCGAATGCGCAGCGAGCGTGCGTCACGCTGTGCGGCCACCACGACGCCTGCTCCTGTTCGCCCGGTATTCAACCTCTTCCTACCCACTGGACGCACGCCACGCCCAATTCTGCCGATTTCGGCCATATGCGCACACATGTACGGACTCGCGCGGAAACTCCCGAAGGGCGCCGTCAGAGGCTGGGGTCGATTCCATGGCTGGGGAAAACCGCGGTACGGGTCGCGTGGATCGCACGGTCCACCGGATCTCCGGGGTCGTACCCCTCCTCGAACCTGGCGAAATGCACCTCGCGCCCGTCCGTCATGTACAGCGGGGCCTGTTCGCCCGTGCGCCGCCGCACGAAGTCGCGCCACGCCTGCGGGGTCTCGGTGGCGGGGTCGACCGGCGCACCGGCGGCCTCAGCCAGCAGATGGGTCCAGGCCCGCGGTACGACGTGCACCAGCCCGTATCCGCCACCGCCGAACAGCAGCCACCGGCCGCCCGCCGTCTTCTGCGCGAGCTTGTGCAGCTCGGTGTAGGTGCGACGCTGCCCGTCGAGGCTCAGGGTGAGGTTGGCGAGCGGATCCAGGGCGTGGGTGTCGCACCCTTGCTGGGTGACGAGGATCTCGGGCTGGAACTCGTGCAGCAGCGGCGGCACGACCGCGTCGAAGGCCCGGTGCCACCCGGAGTCCCCGGTCCCGGCCGGGAGGGCGACGTTGACCGCGTACCCCTCGGCGCCGGGGCCGCCTGTCTCGAAGGCCTGCCCCGTGCCGGGGAAGAGTGTGGTCGGCGACTCGTGGAGGCTGATCGTGAGCACGCGGGGATCATCGTAGAACGCGCGCTGCACCCCGTCGCCGTGGTGGACGTCGACGTCGACGTAGGCGATCCGCTTGGCGCCCTGCTCCAGCATCCACGCGATGGCCAGCGCCGGGTCGTTGTAGACGCAAAAGCCCCAGGCGTGGCCGCGCATGGCGTGGTGCAGGCCGCCCGCGATGTTGGCGGCGTGCGCGGTCTCACCGTTCCACACGGCCCTGGCGGCGGCGACCGACGCCCCGCAGATGAGCGCGGCCGCGTCGTGCATGTGGGGGAAGACCGGGTTGTCGGCGGTGCCGAGCATGTGGGCGTCGTCTGGCTCCAACGTCTCCCCGGCCCGCTTCACCGCCTGGATGTAGGCGGGGTCGTGCACCAGGGACAGCAGCTCGTCGGAGGCGGGTTCCACGTCCAGGAGGCTGACTCCGGGGGCGTCCAGGACCCCCAGCTCACGGCTGAGCGCCATGGTCAGCTCGACGCGGACCGGAGCCATCGGGTGTTGCGGTCCGAAGTCGTAGGCGGTGAGTCCGTCGTCCCACGCCAGCCGAAGCGAACAGGACGTGCGCCCTCCCATGCCGTGACCCCCAGTTCCAGGTGCGCGTGCTCCACTGCACACAGTACGCACCGGGGACGGCGGTCCGAACCACGGGGTGGATCGGGTCCCGTCCGGGCACGGGACGGTCCGGGCGGACGCCGGGGCCGCCCGGACCGCCGGCACGTCACTCCTCGCGCGTCAGGTAGAGGCAGGTCTCGTACCGGTCGCCGCCGCTGAGGTCCAGCGTGCCGTGCAGGGGAATCGAGCGTCCGGTGTCGGAGACGAGCAGCATCCGGTACTCCCCCGGCTCGAACTCGACGCGCATGACCTCGCCGCCGCGTTCGAAGCAGGAGTTGCCCGACGGCGGCGAGGTGTACTCGCCGCATTCCTCGCACCCGGGCGTGACGACCTCGTCGTGGACGCCGTCCGGCCCCACGTAGAGGAACCGCATGTCGTGCGGGCTGTCGTTGGTTACCTCCATGACGACCTGGTCACCGTCCGTGCTGCCGGTGGGCCGCGCGTCGAAGTCGGTCTCCCCGTAGACGGTCAGGATGTCCATCTCCTCCCCGATGCGGGCCGCTCCCACGAAGCGGACCAGGTCCTCGACGTCGTCGGCCTCGTGGCCCGGGTACCGCGCGGCGAGGAAGTCGGTCATCTCCTCCGCGGTGGACGCCGAGCCTCCGTCGACCTCGGCCCAGCCGCACTGGCGGGCCGCCTCGGGCGCCTCGGCCTCGATACGCTCCGCGACCGCCGGAGCAGCCGACCAGTCGAGGTCGACGAAGACCTCGATCTGGCGGAACGCCGCGCACCAGCGCTCCGCCGCGTAGTCGGACGTGCCGAGGCTGTACAGGTCCGCCAGGGCGTCGGGCACCCGGCCCGCGGCCTCGGTGCCCTCGTGGTCGCCGGGGATGACGCTGTAGATCTGCTGCGCCCGTTGGAACCCGTCGCGGATCTCGTCGGTGACCTCTCCGGCGTAGGTCTCAGCGGTCTCGTTCGCGATGTTCCCCGCGTGGGAGAGGTAGGTGTCGGCCACCTCGCCGTCGGTGTCCTCCCAGCGGGAGGCCGGGTGGGCGAAGTAGCCGCTGTAGGTGTCCAGCGCCTCGTCGTACTCCTCCTGAGACACCTGGTCCTGGGCCTCGGCGAGCAGACGGCAGGCGTCGACGCCATCACGCGCGCGGTCCATCAGGGACGGCGACATCGACAGCTGAAAACCTCCCTCGACCTGCTCGTAGACGTCGATGGCCGTGTCGCAGTCGCCGCGCGCGTGCGTGGCGTCGGCGACCCGCAGTCGCCACTCGCCCGCCTGCCACACACCGGCCAGCCCCGCCAGGACGGCGACCGCCAGGGCTGCGGCCGTGAGCACGGGTGCGAGCCTCTTCGGGGGCTGTCCCCCGGCGGCCGTGGTGCGCTCGTCGCGGGCACGGCCCGCGAACAGTCCGTGGGCGGCGGTGGCGAGGAACCACGCCAGAAGGACGGGCGCCCAGATCAGCGGGTTGTCCGCGGCGCCGTGCCACGCGGCGCCGACCAGGAGGCCCGCGGTGACCGCCAGCGCGATCCCGAGGAACAGCCACTGACGCAGGAAGGCGTATCCCGCGCCCAGGCCGGACAGGTTGAGCAGCGCGGCCCGGACGCGGAGGGCGAGGAGAGGAGCCCGAGCCGCGGCGGTCGGGGCGGCGGGGGCCCGAACTGCCCGGGAGGCATCCCGCCGGGAGGCGGCATCCCACCGGGAGGAACGGCGCCGGGAGGCATCCCACCGGGCGGTGTGCCCATGGCGGCCCCGAAGGCGCCGGGCGGCGGCGAGCTGAACTGGGGTCCGGAGGGCGGACCGCCGGGAGGAGGCGGGGGCGCACCGTCGGGCGGTTGCCGCGGGCCGGACGGGGGCTGCGGAGGTCGCTGCGGTCCCGAGGGAGGCTGCTGCGGGGGCTGGCCGGGCTGGGGCTGGCCCGAGGGCTGGTGAGACGGGTCGAACGGGGGTGGAGAACTCATGGGGGCCCTGGGGTCGGGGGGATGGGAAGTCCCGCACGCACGGGACCGGGTTGGGGAGCGCGGTCCCCTTCCTCGAAGAACACTATCCATGTCCGAGGACGTCCTGCCCTGTGGTCAACGGCCGGTCCCGGCCAATCCCGTCCCCGCCCCGGCCCCAGCGCGGCCCGGCCGCAGATCAGCTCCCGGACAGTGCCCGGCTACGGTCGCGGGCGGCCTCGATCGCGTCGGTGAAGGCGGTGCGCACGCCGTGGCGCTCCAGCTCGCGCAGTGCGGCCGCGGTCGTCCCGCCCGGCGATGTCACGGCCTCCCGCAACACCACGGGGTGCTCGCCGGAGTCCGTGAGCATGGCGGCGGCGCCGGTCATGGTCTGCTCGACGAGTTTTTGCGCCGTGCGCGCGGCATGCCCATCGCCACCCCCGCCTCGACCATCGTCTCGGCGATGAAGTAGAAGTAGGCCGGACCGCTCCCGGAGATCGCGGTCACCGTGTCCATGTGCTGCTCACCCACCCGGATCACCTCCCCGACCGCGCCCAGCAGCTCCTCGGCGCGGTCCAGGTGCTCGGGCCCGGTGTTGGCCCCGCCCGAGATGGCGGTCATGCCGCGCCCCATGAGCGCCGGTGTGTTCGGCATCGCCCGCACGACGGGCACCCCGACCGGCAGGTGGCTCTCCATCACGGAGGTGGTGAGCCCGGCGGCCACCGAGATGACGAGACGGTCCGCGGCCAGGTGGGCGGACAGGTCCTCCAGCAGCGCCACCATGTCCTGCGGCTTGAGCGCCAGCAACAGCGTGTCGGCCCGCTTGGCGGCCTCCTCGGCCGGCGCCACCTCGACCCCGTACCGCTGGCGGAGCTCATCCGCGTGCTCCACCCGCGGCTCCGTGACCAGGACGTTCTCCGGCGCGTGGCCCTTGGCCAGCATCCCGGCGAGGAGTGCCTCGCCCATCTTCCCTGCACCGATGATCGCGATCATGAAGGTTCCTCTCCGCGGGTCCCCTCCACGCTAACGGCACGGGGGCTCCGGTGCGGACGCGACGTCTCACACCGTGGACGGTCAGGGCTGCTCGGGACCCTCCGCGCCCCCGGTCGTCGTCCTGGTCGTCGACGGTCCCCTGTGTGTCGACGGAGAAGTGGCGGGGCGGCGCGGGCGGCCTGCGGCGCAGCAGGGCGATGCGTTCACGGCGGTCGTGCGGCTGGGTACCGGCGTCGGCGGTGGGTCTGGCGAAGTGCAGACGTGTGAAGGCGAGCGCCTCCGCCAGTTCGCGCATGCGGGACGTGCGGTCGGGCGACTTGCGGGTGCTCACCTCCAGGACGAGCTGGCCCTCGTAGCCGTCGCGGCCAGGTGCTCCAGGAGTTCGGCGACGGGCTGCCGCCCTCGGCCGGGGATGAGGTGCTCGTCGAGGTTCTGGCCGCCGAAGCCGTCGGCGACGTGGACGTGCGACAGGCGGTCGCCGAGCCGCTTGGCCATGTCCATGGCGTCGGAGCCGGACATGGCGGTGTGCGACAGGTCGAGCGTGACGTCGGGGTAGTCCCGGTCGAGCGGGTTCCAGCTCGGCGCGTAGGGCACGACCTCGCGGTCGCGCACGCGCACCGGGTACATGTTCTCCACGGCGAAGACGACGTCGGTCTCGTCCTGCATGCGCGCGACGCCGGTCTCGAACTCGCGGGCGTAGTCGCGCTGCCAGCGGAAGGCCGGGTGCACGACGATGGTCCTGGCGCCCAGGGCCTCGGCCATCTCCTTGGAGCGGACGAGCTTGCCCCACGGGTCGCGGCCCCACACCCGTTGGGTGAGGACCAGACAGGGGGAATGGACGGCGGTGACGGGCATCCGGTGGTAGTCCGAGAGGCGCCGCAGCAGGTCGATGTCCTGGCTGGCGGGGTCGGAGGAGACGAGCACCTCCACGCCGTCGTACCCCAGCTTCGCGGCGATCTCGAAGGCGGCCGGGGTCTTCTCCGGGTAGACCGACGCCGACGAGAGGACGACGGGCGCGTCTGGGACCTGGATAGGGCTCACGGGACACAGACTATGCGCTCCGCCCCCTCCCCCGGGTTCCGCTCCGGTGAACGCGGCGTGCCGCGACGGGCGCGGCGGCCACGCCCCACCGGTCACCGTAGGCTGCGGGGATGGTCTCCCGGAGCCCCAGGATCCCTGGGGACGCCATCCCCAGTCCGAACATCTGGAAGCACCCACGGACGTACGAACTGGAGAACGACGCCGTCGGCCCCGACGTGGTGCTCGGCGCCGCCATGGACCGCGTGCGGCCGATCGAGGACGCCCACGTGCTGGACGTCGGCTGCGGCACCGGCTACCACCTGCCCGGCTTCGCGGCGCGGGCGCGTCGGGTCACGGGGGCCGGATCCGGGTCGATCAGGACTGGCGGGCGGCCCCCGTGGCGCCCTTGGACGGGGTCACAGTCGTACGGCCCTCGCGCCGGCCATGACGTCGCGCTCGCGCACGTGGTCGCCGCGCTTGGGGGCGTCGATCATGCGCCCCCCGCCGAGGTAGATGCCGACGTGGTAGACGTAGCCGCCGCCGTGGGCCCAGTAGACGAGGTCACCGCGCCGGGCGCCGGAGTAGGGGATGCGGATTCCGGCCGCCGCCTGGTCGTGGGCGATGCGGGGCAGCTCGACCTCCGCCTGACGGAAGGCCCACTGGACGAGGCCGGAGCAGTCGAAGCCGTTCGGCCCGGTTCCGCCCCAGACGTAGGGCGCGCCCTTCTTCGACTCGGCGGCACGGATCGCCGTCTCCACGGCCGACCAGTGAAGTGTTTGGTGGACGCGGCCGTCGCCCCCTCCGGCGGACGCCGGGGCGGCGTGGGCGAGGGCGGGTTCCGGGACGAGCGCCGCGGCCACCAGGGACACGGTCGCGGCGGTGGCGGAGAGCACCCGCGCGACGGTCCGCACGGATCCGGCCTGCCGCCCGGGTTGGGCCGGACGACAGGCCGGAATTTGCTCGTGGTGTCGGGAGTGGGTCATGAGGTTCCCCGTTCGGATGTGCGTGCCCCGTGCCGGGTCGGCCCCGGGGCGTTCCATCCCAACCGATCACCCTTCGTCGCTTTCGTGCGGTAGCGAATCACCCTCGGTGATCAATTCCCCGCAAGATAACGTAAAATCTCGCACACAAAAGGCGCATCTCAGTCGTTGAGTGCGAAACCTCCATGACTCCTGACACGTTCAGTGACAATGGTCAGGGCTGGACGCCCACTCCCGCCAGCAGCCGCTCGGAGACGGCCTCCATGCCCGCCTTGTTCGGGTGCACGGGAGCCGCGTTGTTCTCCGGGACCAGCCCCTCGACCCAGCGCCGGGACGAGGACTGGCACACGTCGTGACCGCGTTCGAGGACGTCGACGAAGACCGCGCCCGCCGCCCGCGACTCCTCCGCGATCATCTGGTTGAGGGAGGTCTGGACGCCGTCCAGGTAGGCCACGTCGCCCCGGGCGATGGGCGCCTTGGGCCAGCAGCCCTTGCTCTCGGGCAGGATCTGGAGGTACCCGACGCCGACGACGGTCGCCTCCGGGCTGTGCTCGGCGATCTCGGCGTAGACGCCCGACACGTCGTCGCGCAGGCCCTCGACCCGCTGGTCGAGCTCGTCGCCGAAGTGGTCGGCGCACGGGCTCCCGAAGGGGTTGTGCAGGCTCCGCTTGGCGCACTCCATCAGGATGTCGGTGAATCCCAGGTCGTTGCCGCCGATCCCGACCGTGACGAGGTCGGTCTCGGGGGTGAGCGCGTCGAACTGCGGCGGGACGTCGATCAGGTCGGTGTGCTGCGGCTCGCGCAGGTCCCGGATGACCGCGCCGGCGCAGCTGACGTCGGTGAACGCGGCGACGCCCAACGCGTCGGCCGCGAGTCGGGCGTAGTTGCTGGACGAGCGGAGGCAACGGGGGTCGGAGCCCGGGCGACGGGGGAATGGAGCGGCCCCGAGGTGAACGAGTCCCCGAGGGCGACGTAGTGGTCGAAGGCGGCGGCTCCGCGGTCTCGGCGGAGGCGGGCGCGCCGCGGCCAGGCACAGGGCGGCGGCGAGCGGAAGGGCGAGGAGGGGGGTTCGTCGGCGGCCTCGGGGGCGGGCTGCGGGCTCGGGCGTGCTGGCGTCGGTGCGGGACACGTGGGGGTTCCTCTCCAGGGGCGGGGGTTCGGAGGTGTCGGACCCTACGCATTCTGTAACACGACCTACGAGAGACGTTGACTAACCCGTAGGTAACTTTCATGTGTCGCGATGTGCTGGAGAGCTGTCCCGTGAGGCGTGTCCCAGGGAGGCGTTAGCGTGGCGGACATGGCCAAAGCAGCGAAAACGACGTTCCGGTGCACCGAGTGCGGGTGGAGCACCCTCAAGTGGGTGGGCAGGTGCGGCGAGTGCCACGCCTGGGGCACGGTCGAGGAGGCGGGAGCCCCGGCCCCGACCGCGGTCGCGCCCGCGCCCGTGACCTCCCGGGCCCGGCCGATCACCGAGATCAGCGTCGAGACGGCCGAGGCCGTGCCCACCGGGGTCGACGAGCTCGACCGGGTCCTCGGCGGCGGCGCCGTCCCCGGCGGGGTCGTCCTGCTGGCGGGGGAACCGGGCGTCGGCAAGTCGACGCTGCTGCTGGAGGTCGCCGCGATGCGGGCCGCCCAGGGCCCCGTGCTCTACGTGACCGGGGAGGAGTCCGCCGGTCAGGTGCGGCTACGCGCCGAGCGGCTCGGGGCGCTGTCAGACAAGCTGTACCTGGCCGCCGAGACCTCGATCGCCTCCCTGGCCAGCCATGTCGAGGAGGTGGCCCCGCGGCTGCTCATCGTGGACTCGGTACAGACCATGGTCTCCCCCGACGTGGCGGGGGTTCCCGGCGGCGTCACCCAGGTCCGCCAGGTGACCGGCGCGCTGATCCAGATCGCCAAGGAGCGCGGTATCGCCACCGTGTTGGTCGGCCACGTCACCAAGGACGGCTCCATCGCCGGTCCCCGCCTGCTGGAGCACCTGGTGGACGTCGTGCTGCACTTCGAGGGTGAGCGCCACTCCCAACTCCGGCTCCTGCGCGCGGTCAAGAACCGCTACGGCCCCACCGACGAGATCGGCTGCTTCGAACTGACCGAGAGCGGCATCGTCGGGCTCCCCGACCCCAGCGGCCTCTTCCTCACCGAACGCACCGACCCGGTCCCCGGAACGTGCGTCACGGTCACCCTGGAAGGGCGTCGGCCGCTCATCACGGAGGTACAGGCTCTGATCGCGCCCACCCCGCTGCCCGCGCCGCGCAGGGCCACGTCCGGGCTGGACACGTCACGGGTGAACATGATCCTGGCCGTCCTGGAGAAGCGCACGGGCATGCGTCTGGCGAACATGGACGTGTACGCGTCCACGGTGGGCGGCGTGCGGCTGGGCGAGCCCGCGGTGGACCTGGCCCTGGCGATGGCGGCGGGCAGTTCCAACAACGACGTCGCCCTGCCGCGCGGGTTCATCGCGATCGGCGAGGTGGGCCTGGCCGGTGACATCCGAGCCGTGAACGGCGTCCAGCGCAGGATCGCGGAGGCGCAGCGCCTGGGGTTCAGGGAGGCGGTCGTGCCCAAGCACAGCGGAGATCCCGTGCCCGGCATCCGCACGCACGAGGTGGAGGAGCTCAGCGAAGCGCTGGTCTGGGTGGCGCGGCGCTCCAAGCGAACGTGAACCGACCGGCACGGCGCGCCGGGTCGTCACGCGGGCCCGGGGCCGGGCACCGCCTAGAAGTCGAAGACCGCGCGCTTGGCCGCCCGCAGCAGGCAGCCGTTGCCGTAGGTCTCCTGGAAGGCCTCAGCACCCATCGCGGTCGCGGCCACCGGGCGGTACTCCAGCGTGCAGACAGCGGCCGGGTCCGACGAAACGGCCGCGATCGAACCCGCCCGGGCGATCGCGGAACAGGCCTCGGCGGCGCGCGGGTGGGTGCCCCCGCTGCCGTAGGAGGAGCACAGGAGCGAGACCTCTCGCACGGACTCGTTCCCGAACCCCACGCCGTCGACCACGATCAGCCGGTAGACGGCCCGCCCCTCGGCCTCCCGCACGAGGGGCTCGGGCGGGCTCGCACGATCGGCGGACTCGACGGGAACGACGGGCGGCGCCGGAAGGGCGGGCGCGGTGGTGGCGATGACGGTGGCGGCGGCGACGAAGGCGGCCCGGGCGATCGCGGCGAGTCTCATGGTGGCCTCCAGTCGGCCGGGTGGCACGGGGTTGGGCCGCCGTGCCGTCACACCCGTCCCAACACTCCTACCCCGAACAGGGCGAGTCCGCCTGGCCCCGGTCGGCCCGCACCGCGTGGTGCGACGACCGGCCGGGGCCCCGTCCGCACCGGACGGCACGCGGCGGTCTACCAGTTGAACTTGTTGCCGTTGTCCTCGTAGTAGTAGCCGGCGTCGTTGTTGTCCTCGGGCACGCTCGGCGCCTTCGACGTCTTGAAGTCGTCGTGGTGGCCGTGGTGACCGTGCAGCCCGCCGTGGAAGCTCGGGTGACCGACCTCCTGCATGCCGCGGCCCTCGGTCATGTCGGCGGCTCCCCGGTACTCCACGCCGTCGGAGAAGTCGAAGATCGGGCCCTTGACGTCGAGCAGGACGCACTCGTTCGGGAAGGTCTCCTTGAAGTGCTCGGCGCCCTCGACGCGCACGACGACCGGGTCCCAGATCATCGGGCAGGCGCTGTCGCCCAGATCGACCTTCTCGATGGAGCCGAACGCGTAGATGAGGTCACAGGCCTCCTCTGCCTGAGGGTGGTTGCCACCAGGCGGTGCACAGAAAAGGGACCTGTGCTCCTTCTCGCCCGAGTGCTTCTTCTCGACTGAGAGGCGGTAGTAGTCCCGCCCCTCCTCCTCCGCCGCCTGCGCCGAGTCGCCATCGACAGTGCGAAGGCGGAGACGGCGATACCCGACAGGACGGTTCCGGCAAGCTTCACGATTGCTCCAGATGACTGCGAAATCGCTTGACGTCACATAGAGTAACACCCCAATAACAGAATGTGCTTCATGCGGCGTCGCGTGGCGCGCTTCCGGAGGGCCGCCTGTCACCGGACATGGGGTAAGGGCCCGGTCGGACGATCCGGCCGGGCCCGATGTCGCTCAGCGGTGGTCGGGGGCGCGGTCCACGGCCGCCGCGCTGGGCGCGCCGCTCGCGACGGGCGGCATCCGCTGAACACGCCCTAGCGCAGCTGGAACACGACCTCGTCGGTGTCACCCGCGTAGTCGCCCCGCAGGTTCGCGCGGTACCAGCCCGGGCGCGCCGAGGTGGCGTCGCGGCAGTCCGTGAAGGACCGCTGCCGGTCCCACCCGAACGTGGTCTCATAGGGCACGCCCCGCCGGAGCTGGCGCTCGTCGGCGGCCTCGCCCTCGACGCAGTCGCCCGTGGAGAAGACGCGGTCGTCACCGGAGTGGATGCGGATCTCCATCGCCTCGGGGCCGACGTCCACGGTGCAGGTCTGGTTCGCGGTGTTGACCACGGTGACCCGGAACTCCGGCTCGGCGCCGCTCCCGTAGACCTCGCGGTCCTCATCGGCCAGTTCGAAGGTGACGACGACGTCCTCCGGGCGGCAGGCGTCCTCCGGGCTCTGGGGCGCGGCGGCCTCGGCGCCCGCGCCAGATCCCCCGGCGGCCTCCCCGCTCCCGCCCTCGGCGCGCCCCGGGGATCCTCATCGCCCTCGGCGGCCCCAGGGGCCCCCTCCGACGCCTCCTCGTCGGGGTCACCGCTCGCGGTCGGGGAGGGCGTCTCGGGTGGGACACTGGGAGAGGGGTCGGCGTCCGCCACACCCGCCTCCGACCGGACCGGATCGGAATCGTCCTCGGCTGAGGAGCGGCAGGCGAACGTGATCAGCGTGAGCACGAGCAGGGCCCCCGCCAACACGAGTGCACGCCGCTTCCAGTAGGTCTCGCGGCTGACGGCTCCTGGATGTCCGGTACTTGACGCCATGGCCCGTAGTATTGCGGTTTCGCGTGCCACTCACCTACCCAACCCGCCGATACCCCGTAAAAGATGAGCGATAACCCTTACAGCACAGCGGTTCTGGCGTGGTACGAGGCCAACGCCCGTGACCTTCCCTGGCGCGCCCCGGACGCCACCCCCTGGTCGATCCTGGTCAGCGAGATCATGCTCCAGCAGACGCCCGTCGTGCGTGTGCTGCCCGCCTGGCGGGCGTGGATGGAACGCTGGCCCACCCCCGCTGACCTGGCAGGAGAACCCTCCGGTGAGGCCGTGCGCATGTGGAACCGGCTCGGCTACCCCCGGCGTGCGCTGCGCCTGCACGCCTGCGCGGTGGCGATCACCGAGCGGCACCGGGGACGGGTGCCGGACGACCACGCGACGCTGCTCGCACTGCCCGGCGTCGGCTCCTACACCGCGGCGGCCGTGGCCAGCTTCGCCTTCGGACAGCGCCACGCCATTCTGGACACGAACGTTCGACGTGTCCTCGCGCGGGCCGAAACCGGGATCGAGTACCCGCCGAAATCCCAGACGAAGGCGGAGGCCGCGCTCGCGGAGTCGCTGCTGCCGGACATCGCCTGCGTCGCGGCCCGCTGGGGCGTAGCCGTGATGGAGTTGGGCGCGCTCGTGTGCACCGCGCGGACCCCCGCGTGCGTCGACTGCCCCATCGCCCACCAGTGCGCCTGGCGGCTGGCGGGCAAACCCGCGCACGACGGCCCGCCGCGCCGGGGGCAGACCTACGCGGGCACCGACCGGCAGGTCCGGGGCCGACTGCTCGCCGTGCTGCGCGACTCCGCCGACCCGGTGTCCAAGGACGCCCTGGACGCGGTGTGGGACGACGGCGTCCAGCGTGAGCGCGCCCTCGACGCCCTGGTCGCCGACGGTCTCGTGGACCCCCTCGACGACGGGCGCTACGCACTGCCCGGCTGATCCCGCGCGTACGCGGTGCGGCCGGTCAGTCCGTCCGCACCGCGCCGCCGCCGTCCACGTCCGCGAGCGGCTCGTCCTCAGCGGTCCCGCCGTGGGCTCCGCTGCACGACGCGCCCGGTTCGGGCGCCTCCGGGCTCTGCTCGTACTCGCGGATGAAGGCGGCCAGGCGAGGGTCCTCGGGGCCTTCGAGGAGGAGCTGCGCGCCCCACGCGGAGGCGACGACCGGCGCGGGCATCCCCTCCTCCACCGGGCTGACGAGGAGGTAGTCACCCGTGGAGTAGTGGCTCTCCAGCGTGGCCGCCCCGCCGCTGTCGACGGCGGCGGGGTCGTAGGTCACCCACACCGCGCCGTGCTCCAGGGAGTGCACGGCCGTCTCGTTCCGGATCGGCGCGGCGTAGACGCCGCAGTTCTGCCAGTAGATGTAGTGCTCGCCCCCCGCGGGCGGGAACATCTCGTAGTCGACGGTCACCGTGGTGTCCACGTGGTCGGCGGACAGTCCCGAGTACTCGACCACCGCGCTCAGGTCGGCGGAACCGCCGCCCGGCGACGGGTACGCGCCGGAGTTGGCCGCCCACAGGGCCGCAGCCGTTCCCGCGGCGAGGAGGACCACCAGGACTCCGGCCCCCGACACCAGGCCGATGACGAGACCGCGGCCCTTCTTCGGCTGGGGCGGGGGGTGGGGGTGGGGGTGGTAACCCGGCACGGGACCGTACTGTCCGAGCTGGTTGTACTGGCTGGGCTGGTTGTACTGGCTGGGCGGACCGAGCTGGCCCCGCCGGCCATGAGCGCCCTGAGGTGTGTACGGCTGCCCCTGGGGGGCGTACGGCTGACCGTGCGGGCCCTGCTGGCCCTGGGGAGGGAACTGGCCGGGCGGGACGGGGCCGCCGGGCTGCCGGGGTTCCTGTGGAGGGGTCACGCGCACACCCTAACCACACCCGGTGCGGGGGCGATACCCCGCCAAGGGCGTCCCGGGTCCGCACGCACACGGGCGGGGACACCCCCGAAGGGACGCCCCCGCCCGTGATCGGATCCGGTGCGCGACCGGTGCCCTACTCGCTCTTGGCGGTCGACTTCTCGACCTCGGGCGTGTCCGGCACCGCGGCGGGCTTGGGCACACCCTTGAAGGTGAACTTGGCGTCGGTCCCCTCGCCCTCGGCGTCGATCACCACGATCTGGCCCGACTTGAGGTCGCCGAACAGGATCTTCTCCGAGAGCTGGTCCTCGATCTCGCGCTGGATCGTGCGGCGCAGCGGCCGCGCGCCCAGAACCGGGTCGAACCCGCGCTCCGCCAGCACCTTCTTGGCGCCCGGACGCAGCTCGATGCCCATGTCCCGCTCCTTGAGCCGGGAGTCGAGGCTGGAGATCATCAGATCCACGATCTGGAAGATCTCCTTCTCCGTCAGCTGGTGGAAGACGATGACGTCGTCCACGCGGTTGAGGAACTCCGGCCGGAAGTTCTGCTTGAGCTCCTCGCTGACCTTCCCCTTCATCCGCTCGTAGTTGGTCTGGGCGTCGTCCTCCTTGGCGAAGCCCATCGCCACGCCCTTGGAGATGTCCCGCGTGCCCAGGTTGGTGGTCATGATGATGACCGTGTTCTTGAAGTCGACGTTGCGGCCTTGGGCGTCGGTGAGACGGCCTTCCTCCAGAACCTGCAACAGCGAGTTGAAGATGTCGTTGTGGGCCTTCTCGATCTCGTCGAAGAGCACGACCGAGAACGGCTTGCGGCGCACCTTCTCGGTGAGCTGGCCGCCCTCCTCGTAGCCCACGTATCCGGGCGGGGAGCCGAACAGCCGCGAGACGGTGTGCTTCTCCATGAACTCGGACATGTCCAGCTGGATCAGCGCCTCCTCGTCCCCGAACAGGAACTCCGCCAGCGTCTTGGACAGCTCGGTCTTACCCACACCGGACGGGCCGGCGAAGATGAACGAGCCGCCGGGGCGCTTGGGGTCCTTCAGACCGGCGCGCGTGCGACGGATCGCCTGCGAGAGCGCCTTGATGGCGTCCTCCTGGCCGATGACCCGCTTGTGCAGCTCGTCCTCCATGCGCAGCAGACGCGAGGACTCCTCCTCGGTCAGCTTGAAGACCGGGATGCCGGTGGAGGCGGCCAGGACCTCGGCGATGAGCTCCTCGTCGACCTCGGCCACGACGTCCATGTCGCCGGCCTTCCACTCCTTCTCCCGCTGCGCCTTCTTGTTCAGCAGCTGCTTCTCGTCGTCACGCAGCGACGCCGCCTTCTCGAAGTCCTGCGCGTCGATCGCGGACTCCTTGTCCCGGCGGACCTTGGCGATCTTCTCGTCGAACTCGCGCAGGTCCGGCGGGGCGGTCATCCGGCGGATGCGCATCCGCGAGCCCGCCTCGTCGATCAGGTCGATCGCCTTGTCCGGCAGGAACCGGTCGCTGATGTACCGGTCGGCCATGTTGGCGGCGGCCACCAGGGCGCTGTCGGTGATGGACACGCGGTGGTGCGCCTCGTAGCGGTCGCGCAGACCCTTGAGGATCTCGATCGCGTGCGTGATGGTCGGCTCGTCCACCTGGATCGGCTGGAACCGGCGCTCCAGCGCGGCGTCCTTCTCCAGGTACTTGCGGTACTCGTCCAGCGTGGTGGCGCCGATGGTCTGGAGTTCGCCGCGGGCCAGCATGGGCTTGAGGATCGAGGCGGCGTCTATGGCGCCTTCCGCCGCCCCCGCGCCGACCAGTGTGTGCAGCTCGTCGATGAACAGGATGATGTCGCCGCGGGTGCGGATCTCCTTGAGCACCTTCTTCAGGCGTTCCTCGAAGTCACCGCGGTAGCGGCTGCCCGCGACCAGGCGCCCAGGTCGAGGGTGTACAGCTGCTTGTCCTTGAGCGTCTCGGGGATCTCCCCCTTGACGATCTTCTGCGCCAGCCCCTCGACGACCGCCGTCTTGCCGACGCCGGGCTCACCGATGAGGACCGGGTTGTTCTTGGTACGGCGCGAGAGCACCTGCATCACGCGCTCGATCTCCTTGTCCCGGCCGATGACCGGGTCGAGCTTGCTCTCGCGCGCCGCCTGGGTCAGGTTCCGTCCGAACTGGTCCAGGACCAGGGACGTGGACGGGGCGGACTCGGAGGAGGCGCCCGTCGCCTGGGGCTCCTTGCCGCTCTGGTATCCGTGGAGTAGCTGGATGACCTGCTGGCGCACCCGGTTCAGGTCCGCGCCCAGCTTGACCAGCACCTGGGCGGCCACGCCCTCGCCCTCCCGGATCAGGCCCAGGAGGATGTGCTCGGTGCCGATGTAGTTGTGGCCGAGCTGAAGGGCCTCGCGCAGTGACAGCTCCAGGACCTTCTTGGCGCGCGGGGTGAAGGGGATGTGCCCCGAGGGCGCTGCTGGCCCTGACCGATGATCTCCTCGACCTGCTGCCGAACCGCTTCGAGGCTGATGCCAAGACTCTCCAGGGCCTTGGCGGCGACACCCTCACCCTCGTGGATGAGGCCGAGCAGGATGTGCTCCGTACCGATGTAGTTGTGGTTGAGCATCCTGGCCTCTTCCTGGGCCAGAACCACCACTCGCCGCGCGCGGTCGGTAAACCTCTCGAACATGTCTCGTCGCTCCTCTACAGAGCGGTCAGGCAGGGACGGTACTCGCCGACCCAACTCTTCCGCATATCGGCCCCACAGGGATAACCGCCCCGGGGAGCACTGTCGCACCCGTCCGTCCCAGACGGCTGGCTGCCGACCGGTCGGACGCCTCCGCACGGCCGACCGCAGCCGTCCGTGCCAGAGACTTTCCCCGACGATAGGGCGTTCACCCAACATCCAACTACCAATTGGGGCGCCAGATTTCGGTGTACGCCGAAGGCGAACGGCCCGGGGCTCCCATCCATCACGGGAGTCCCCGGGCCGCACGCGCGTAAGCCCGATTATCGGCTCTTAGCGAACACACCGATCGTTGAGTTGTTCTTCGCCGCTCGCTGTGCGAGGCGAAAGCCACCGCCGGAATTCCGCCGCGAGGGCTCGCCCCCGCCGACCCCCACCCGCGGCGGGTGGCGCGACCGGCGGCCGGACCCGTGGCGGGCGGTACCGCCGTGCGACCGGAGCGAGACTCGCACGGCGGAACCGGATCGTGTCCGGGTCCGTACCTCCTCCAACGGTGCGACGGGGCGGGGTGTTCCCGTCGGGTCCCGGAAGGCGCGGGCGAGTGGCGACGTCCCCGGCCCCGCGGCCGGTCGGCCGCGGGGGGACGATGCGGGGGCATTCGCGAGAGCGGGGACCGCGGGGCCGTCACCCGTGCCGGACCGCGGCCGTGACGCACCGCCCCGCCGTCACGGCTCTCGCCGCGTCGAAGGGTCACGCGGTCGCGGCGGTCTGGACCGGCCCGTGTCGCGAGTGTGGCGGCGGTGGATCCGGTCCACGCCGCCCGGGGCCCTGGAGCCCGTGCTATCCCCTTCATCCCGTGTCACGTCGAACCCTCGTGAGGTCCGGGGATGGTCGGGTTCGGGTACGCGCCCCGGGACGCCGGCCCTGAATCGATCAAGAGCTGACAGCATTTCGGCGAACCCGGGTGCTGCGGCAAACCTAGCCCTTGACGGCCTCATATTCGGCGACGATCTTCGCGGGGATACGGCCGCGCTCATTGACCGGCTTGCCAG
This sequence comes from Nocardiopsis sp. CNR-923, assembly GCF_001942255.1. Taxonomy (GTDB): domain Bacteria; phylum Actinomycetota; class Actinomycetes; order Streptosporangiales; family Streptosporangiaceae; genus Nocardiopsis. The sequence continues at coordinate 100,178 of NZ_MKKC01000109.1, read as the reverse complement.
CGGCCTTCGCCCACGCGCGAATCTCCGCGCTGCGCTCGCGGCTGGGCGCATTCCGCGTTCCGGCCCGACGGGCGCCGCCGCGGCCGGCCGCCTTGGCCGGCGCCTTGCGAGCGGCGTCGACGAAGGGCGTAAGGGCCTCGCGGAGCTTGGCGGCATTACCCGCGCTGAGGTCGATTTCGTACACGGAGCCGTCCAGACCGAACGTCACCGTCTCCTCAGCCTCGCCGCCGTCGAGGTCGTCGACCAGGAAAACCTGGACCTTCTGTGCCATGGATTCAAACCTTTCAGAAGAGCAGTGCCTTCGCACCTGCAATATAAAGCTATCTCGCGCGAACGCGGAAGACAATTCCCGACGTGCCAGTAATCACCTGGACTTGACCCGGGGTTTCGGGGTCGCCTGAGCCGCGCGGGACCCTGACGGGCCGACGCGCACGCATGTTCCCTGATCGGGGCCGGTCGGGGCTCGGCTTGGTCAAGTACCGTATCAACGACCGTCCGATTCGGCGCGTTCCCCACTCCGGGTAATCGACGCGTCATCGGCCGCACCGGTCACGGACGCCGCGGACGCGTCCGCCCCCGCCGACTCGGCCGAGTCACCGCTGACCAGGCTGCCGTCCATCCGACGCGGAGCCATCTCCCTGCGCAGCAGCTTGATGACGAAGGCGCAGAAGACGGTGGCGACGACCACCGGCGGGATCAGCGCGGACAATACGTCGACCAGCCCGGCGGGAACCATCGACGAAAGGTCACCCATCGAAGCCGTCCACCCTTCCTGGTTGTTACTTATCGCAGCAAATACCCGACTCAGCGTCGGGCCAGTCCTGGGGGATGAGCACCGGGAACCCGGGCAATCGCATACCCGACATCATAGACATCGCTTGCCCCCGGTTTGACACCGGACGTACCGAAGCCCGCCCAGGCAAACCCGAAGGTGACCAATGTCCGGCCAAGGCGTCGGTGTCCTGTTGGCCGTGACGCCCTGAGCGAACTCGATTCGCGACCCTTCGTGACCGCCCCGGGGAACTCGGTCCACGGGAGGGTCGCTGAGCGCAGCTACACATTACCCGTCGTCTTCCCCTCTCATACCACCCGGTGGACTTAAACGAGAGGTCAGGACGGCACGCGCGGGCACGCCTCGGACCGACCCAATCGGGCACTCAGTCCCAAGAGCGCCCGAAAACCTTTACCTACGGGCGGTTCGGGACTCTGGCCTCAGGTGCACAAGCATCCGCGTGTTCCCGAGGGTGTTGGGTTTGACTCTCTCGAGATCGAGGAATTCGGCGACGCCCTCGTCATAGGAGCGCAGGAGTTCCTCGTACACGCGGGAGGAGACCGGGGTGCCCTGGATCGGGGCAAAGCCGTGTTTGGCGAAGAAACCGGTCTCGAATGTCAGACAGAACACACGCCGCACGTCCAACTCACGCGCCGCGTCCAGCAGTTCGGTCACGATTCGATGTCCCACTCCGAAACCACGCAGAGAGGGATCGACCGCGACGGTGCGGACCTCCGCGAGGTCCTCCCAGAGGACGTGGAGGGCGCCGCAGCCCACGACGCGATACTCGGCCTCCCCCTCTGCGTCGACGGCACCGGAGGGCGTCGTGGCGGGCGGAGCGTCATCAGGGACCTCTGCCTCGGCCACCCAGAACTCCTGGATGTCCTCGTAGAGGTTGACCGTGCTCTTGGAGAGGACACGGCGGTCGACCGTGTAGGTGTCGACCAGGCGGCGGATGTGGACCACGTCGCGCGTCTTGGCGCGACGGACTCGGACATGACGAACGGACATAGCCGGACCAGACTACGCCCACGTACGCACCCGCACCTACCGGACAGCTCTTCCTCCGGCGGGTGCCGCGTACCCGTTCGCTCTGGGCCGGGTATGCCCGTGGTCTCTCCCGGCTCACGGCGCCGGGACGGCCAGACTCAGATGAGCTGGCGCCGTGCGGCCCAGACGACCGCTTCGATGGGCGTGTTCACGCCGAGCACGTCGCAGATGGTGCGGATGCGTCGGCGCAGTGTGCGAGCGCTGAGTTCGAGCCGCCGCGCCGCCACCTCGGTGGTGACGCCGGTGGCGATCTCGGCGAGGAGTTCGAGGTCCTCAAGAGCCAGTTCGACCGGGGCGAAGGCGCCTCCCAGCGCCGCGTCGCGCGAACGCGGCTGCAGGGGAACCACGTTCTCCCGGTGCTCCCGCGGCTGGAGAGCGCTCTGGTCCTCAGCGTTACGCCGTACGAGTGTGGCCTGTTCCACTCCGTCCTCCCTCATCCATGTGAGTGCGGAACATCAACTCGTCGCCGGGCGAATCGAGCGTGCTTGGGGAGACCGAGCCCCGCGGGCCCGGCGGCCTTCCGAGAGGACCCCTCTGGCACAGGGGTGGAGGCGTCGGGGGACACGGGTCGCAGCGGGCCCGGGCGCCGTGGTCTGGGACGGTCAGACCACGCCGAGGGCACGGGTGCGTGCGGGATGGGCGGGCCGTGGGACGGCCCTCACACCTCGCTCACGGTCGTACTCGATCCACTTCGGCAATCTCGCGGACCAAGGTCCGCCCTCAGCACGCTAGGCGGCCGAGATGATACCGTCAAGGGCCGCTAAATCACCATGCGTAGCCCTGTCACATCGTTCGGTGACAGAGTGGCGAGTGGGATGCATTCACCACCGGATTGACCTGCGTAAACCTTCATCACTCTCGGTGGACTCCCCGAGGAACGGCGTTCCAAGGAAAAACCACGACGTGTCGCCGGCACCATCTCACCCTCACTGCGATTTGGCGTGTTATGTCCCAAGTGTGAGGTCTGTCCAGTGGCGCGCGCCACATTCAGGCACCGTAAACGGGACCGCCGCGATCAAGCGCGGCAGCCCCGTCCCTGATTTCGGTCCGCTGGTAGCCCGGATTCGGTTCGGAGAAAGAACTCAGTCTCCGGAGGGCTTCACGATCGGGAAGAGCACGGTCTCACGGATGTTCTTTCCGGTGAACGCCATCAGGAGCCGGTCGATACCGACGCCGACGCCACCGGTGGGCGGCATTCCGTACTCCAGGGCGCGGAGGAAGTCCTCGTCCAGCTGCATCGCCTCGGGGTCGCCCTCGGCGGCCATGAGCGACTGCTCGGTCAGGCGGCGCCGCTGCTCGACCGGGTCGATCAACTCGGAGAAGCCGGTCCCCAGCTCCATGCCGAAGCCGATCAGGTCCCACTTCTCCGTCAGCAACGGCTCTTCCCTGTGCTGGCGCGTGAGCGGGCTGGTCTCCAGGGGGAAGTCGCGCACGAACGTGGGCTGGACCAGCGTGTGCTCGACCAACTCCTCGAAGAGGTGCTCGACCAGCTTGCCCGGCCCCCACTCGTGGCTGAACTCGATCCCACGAGCCTCGGCCAGCCGACGGACCCGTTCCAGGGGCGTGTGGACCGTGACCTGTTCGCCCAGCGCCTCGGAGACGGACCCGTACAGCGTGATACTCGGCCACTCCCCACCCAGGTCGAACTCGCCGTCCGGCCGCTCGATGACCGTCGAACCGAAAGCGGCGGTGGTCGCCGCCTGGATCAGATCGCGTGTGACATCCGCCACCACGTTGTAGTCGGCGTAGGCCTGGTAGAACTCCAGCATCGTGAACTCGGGGTTGTGCGTGGAGTCCGCGCCCTCGTTCCGGAAGTTCCGATTGATCTCGAAAACCTTCTCCAGACCGCCCACCACGAGCCGCTTGAGCGACAGCTCCGGAGCGATCCGCAGGTACAGGTCCATGTCGTAGGCGTTGATGTGCGTGCTGAACGGGCGCGCCGTCGCGCCGCCGTGCACGCGCATCAGCATCGGGGTCTCGACCTCGATGTAGTCGCGCTCCTCCAGCGCGGTGCGCAGCCCCCGCACGACCCGGGCGCGGCACCGGGCCATCGCCTGGGACTCGGGGTTGACGATGAGGTCGACGTAGCGCTGGCGCACCCGGGCTTCGGGATCGGTGAGCCCCTTGTGCTTCTCCGGCAGGGGACGAAGGCATTTGGCGGTCAACGTCCAGGACTCGACCAGGATGGACAGCTCGCCCCTCCGGGAGGTGATCACCTCGCCCTCGACCCCGACGTGGTCGCCCAGGTCGATGTCGGCCTTCCACGCGTCCAGCCGCTCCTTGCCGACCCGGTCCAGCGACAGCATGATCTGGACGTCGCCGGTCTCGTCGCGCAGTGTGGCGAAGCACAACTTACCGCCGCTGCGGTAGAGCATCACCCGACCGGCGACAGCCACCTTCTCCCCGGTCTGGGTGTCGGGCTCCAGGCCCGTGTGTTTGTCGCGCACGGCACCGATCGACGTGGTCCGCGGGAAGGTCACGGGGAAGGGGTCGATGCCCTCCTCCCGGAGACGGTCCAGCTTCTGGCGCCGGACCCGCATCTGTTCGGGCAGGTCGTCGTAGGAGTCGTGCGCGTCATTCACGGCCCCGATCCTACTCTCACTCGGACACCCGAACGGCGCTGTCCACAGGCTGTCCGGCATCCGCGGACCCCAGCGCGAAGACCATCCGCGGACCCCAGCGCGAAGACGCGGATGTTCTGCGATCAGCCCATCACTGTCCGCGACAGATGTATTATGGGTGTATGAGTCGCACAAACATTGACATCGACGACGAACTGATCGCATTCGTGATGGAGCGCTTCCAGGTCCGAACGAAGCGTGAGGCCGTCGACATCGCGCTCCGCCGCATGGCCGGCACACCTCTCTCCAAGGACTTCCTCCTCAGCCTGGAGGGGATGGGTTGGGAGGGCGATCTGGACGAGATGCGCCGCTCTGGCTTCGAGGATGAGAACGTCCACGTATGACCACGATCTACCTGGTCGACAGTTCCGCGTGGGTGGAGTACCTCCGCAAGACGAAATCCGAGACCAACGACTTCGTCCGTGAACTCATCGAGAGGGAGGCGAATCTGGCGACGACCGAACCTGTCGCCGCCGAACTCCTGAGCGGTGTCAGGAACGCGGCCGAACAGCAGGTCATCGAGCGCCTGACCAACGGGCTCATCCAGTTGAGTCTGGAGAACCGCCTCGACTTCACCTACTCGGCGAACCTGTATCGAGAAGCACGGTCCAAGGGCAAGACCATCCGGAAGCTCTACGACTGCCTCATCGCCGCGGTCGCGCTGCGCACGGACGCGGTCCTCGTCCACTGCGACCGCGACTTCGACCATCTGGCCGAGGTCTTCCCCCGGTTGCGGGTCCAAAGACACAACAAGGACTGACCGGCGGTGCGGGGACGTCCCCGCACCGCACGGCATCGCTCAGGAGACGTTGCGCTCGAAGACCAGGCGCAGACCGGTGAGGGTCAGCCAGGGGTCGTGCACGTCCACGGTCTCGCACTCGCCGACGACCACGGAGGCCAGCCCGCCGGTGGCGATCACGGTCACGTCGTCGGGGACGTCCGTGAGCTCGGTGACCATCCGGTCCACGATCCCGTCGACCTGTCCGGCGAACCCGAACACGATCCCCGAGCGCAGCGCCTCCGTGGTGTTCTTCGCGATGGCCGCGCGCGGCTTGACGATCTCCACCATGTGCAGTTGGGCGCCCCTGCGCGACAGCGCGTCCACCGAGATGTCGATGCCCGGCGCGATCGCGCCGCCCACGTACTCGCCCTTCCCGCTCACCGCGTCGAACGTGGTCGCCGTGCCGAAGTCGACCACCACCGCCGGCCCCCCGTAGACGTGGCTGGCCGCCAGGGCGTTGATGATCCGGTCGCTGCCCACCTCCTTCGGGTTGTCCATCCGGATCGGCACGCCCGTCTTGACCCCCGGTTCGACGATCACGGCCGGCACGTCACCGAAGTGGCGGCGGAACATGTCGCGCATCTCGTGCTGCACCGACGGCACCGAGCAGCACAGGGCGATGCCGTCCACGTCCGCCGGGGACCCCAGTTCGCTCCCGTCGATGAGCCCGCGCAGCACCACCGCCCACTCGTCGGCGGTGCGGCGCGTGTCGGTGCCCACTCTCCAGTGTTCGAGAAGGTCGTCGGCCTGGAACAGCCCGAATACCGTCTCGGAGTTGCCGACGTCGATGGTGAGCAGCATGCTGGGAACCCTCATCCGTGGTCGAAGTGGCGTGTTCTCAGGGAATCTTCCACCAATCGGACCGCTCACGACAGGTCGAGTGCGATATCCAGTGCCGGACTGGAATGCGTGAGGGCGCCGACCGCGAGGTAGTCGACCCCCGTGGCGGCCACGTCGGCGGCCACGTCGAGCGTCAGCCCTCCGGAGGACTCCAGCCGCACGCGCCCGGCGACGAGCTCGACGGCGGAACGCAGCCCCGGCACCGTGAAGTTGTCCAGGAGGATCTCCTCGGCCCCGGCCGCGATCGCCTCCTCGATCTGGTCGATCCGGTCCACCTCGACCTCCAGGGGCAGGCCGGGGAAGCGCTCGCGGATCGCGCGCACCGCCGCGCCGACCCCGCCCGCGGCCACCACGTGGTTGTCCTTGACCAGTCCGGCGTCGCTGAGGCAGTAGCGGTGGTTGACGCCGCCTCCGCAACGCACCGCGTACTTCTCCAGCGCGCGCAGCCCGGGGCGGGTCTTGCGGCTGTCGCGGATCCGGGCGCCGGTCCCGGCCACCGCCTCCGTCCAGGCGCGGGTGGCGGTCGCGATGCCCGACATGTGCGTGAGGAGGTTGAGCGCCGTCCGCTCCGCGGTGAGCAGGTCGCGGGTGCGGGCGGTGACGGACATGAGCACGTCCCCGCGCTTGACCGCGTCGCCGTCCCGGGCTGGGCGGGCGATCTCCAGAGCTCCGTCGGTGACCAGCCAGAAGACCAGTTCGGCCAGGGGCAGTCCGCTGACCGTGCCGTCGGCGCGCGCGACGACGTGTGCGGTGCGCACCTGGTCGGCGGGGATGGTGGCCACGCTGGTCACGTCGATGCGCGGACCGGCGGTGAGGTCCTCGGCCAGAGCGCGGCGCACGAGGTCCACATGGGACTGGTGGGGCGCGGTGTAGGGGAGGGTGAACTGGGCCCGGGTTTCCGGGTCCGGTGTCCCCTCCGCGATCGGGAACGCGATGGCGTCCAGATCGGCGACGAGCGCGGGCGGCAGAGACGGGGTCCAGTCCTCGTCGATGGTCACGGGCGTGCCGCCCTCCAGTCGGACGACGACCGGGCGCGCCGGTACTCGGGGTCGGGTTCGGGGGCGTCGGCGCGCTGGTGCGAACCGCGGCTCTCGGTGCGGTGCAGCGCCGCTGCGGCGACCAGCCGGGCCACGGTGAGCAGGTTGACGGCCTCCCAGGAGGCTGTGTCCGGGCGGACGTCCGTGCCGTGGGTGGTGAGCGCGTCGAGTTCGGTGACCAGCGCGGCCAGCCCCTCGGCGGTGCGCAGGACCCCGGCGTGGCGGGACATCAGCGCCCGGACGCGGGCCGCGGCGGGCGGGTCGACCAGTCGGGTGACCTCCCCCGTGGGCACGCCCCGCGTCGGGACCGGGCGCGCCTCGGCGGCGAGGCGGGCGGCGATCCGGTCCGCGTAGACCAAGCCCTCCAGGAGGGAGTTGGAGGCCAGGCGGTTGGCGCCGTGGACGCCGGTGCGGGCGACCTCGCCGACCGCCCAGAGGCCGGGGACGCTGGTGGCGCCGTCGATGTCGACCTCGGCGCCTCCCGACGCGTAGTGCGCGGCGGGCGACACGGGGATCGGCTCCGTGACGGGGTCGATCCCGTGCGCTCGGCAGGCCGCCAGGATCGTGGGGAAGCGGCGTTCCCAGGCCGGCGCGCCGAAGTGCCGCGCGTCCAGGTGGACGTGGTCGGTGCCCTGTTCGGCCATGACGCGCGCGATGGTTCTGGCCACGACGTCGCGGGGGGCGAGGTCGGCCAGTTCGTGGACGCCCTCCATGATCCGTTCCCCGCGTCCGTCGACGAGGAAGGCGCCCTCGCCGCGCACCGCCTCGGAGACGAGCGGCTGCCTGCCGCGTGCGTCCGGGCCCAGCCAGAGCACGGTGGGGTGGAACTGGATGAACTCCAGGTCGCGCAGGCGCGCCCCGGCGCGCGCCGCGAGCGCGAGGCCGTCACCGGTGGACACCGGCGGATTGGTGGTCGCGGCGAAGATCTGGCCCATTCCGCCGGTCGCCAGGACGACGGCCGGGGCCAGCACGGCGCCGACTCCGTCGCGGGCGCTCGCCGATGACGTGGAGGGTGGCGCCGACGACGGCGAAGGTGTCGGGGTCGCGCAGGACGTCCAGGGCGAGGGCGTGTTCGATGACCTCGATCCGCTCCTCCGCCATGACCGCGGCCTGGAGCGCGCGCTGGATCTCGGCCCCGGTGGCGTCGCCCCCGGCGTGCGCGACCCGGTCGGCGCGGTGTCCGCCCTCCCGGGTGAGGGCCAGGTCGCCGCCGTCGGTGCGGTCGAACTCGGCGCCCACGCCGATGAGCCAGCGCAGGGCGGCGGGCCCCTGGGTCGCCAGGACGTGCACGGCGAGGGGGTCGCACAGGCCCGCCCCGGCCAGGTGGGTGTCGACCATGTGCGCGACGGGGTCGTCGCCGGGGGCCATGGCCGCGGCGATGCCCCCCTGGGCGTAGGACGTGGACCCGGTGGAGAGGCGGTCCTTGGTGACGAGCACGACGCGACCGCGTTCGGTGCGTTGGACGTAGCGCAGGGCCGTGCTCAGTCCGGCGACGCCCGAGCCGATGACGGCGACGTCCGCGCCGACGGTCCACGTCGGGGCGGGAGCGTCGATCCGGGTCTGTCTGGATGAGGTCATGTGCGTCTCTTTCGCAGGTGCCGACCGTGGCTGGGCGGTGGTGGGTCGGCTCGGTCCCGAGGGGCGGTCACCGTCGCGGGGCGACGGAGCGCCGCCCCTAGCGGTGGGGAAGCCGCACCGACACGTTGTCGATGAGCCGGGTCGCACCGACGCGGGCGGCGACGGCGAGGACGGCCTCGCCCGCGTATCCGGCGGGAACGTCGGCGAAGGTGGCGGGGTCGACCAGGGCGAGGTAGTCGGGTTCGACCGGCGGTGCGGCCTCGGCGGCCTCGGCCAGGACGGCCCGGGCGGCGGCGCGGACGGCGTCGGGTCCGTGGCCGGCCGCGGCGCGGCCGGCGTTCAGGGCCCGGGACAGGGCGAGGGCGCTGGCGCGCTCGCCCTCGTCCAGGTAGACGTTCCTGCTCGACGTGGCCAGGCCGTCGGGGTCGCGCAGGGTGGGGGCGCCGACGATCTCCACGGGGAGGTTGAGGTCGGTGACCATCCGGCGGACGACGGCGAGCTGCTGGGCGTCCTTGCGTCCGAAGACGGCCACGTCGGGGCCGACCAGGTGCAGGAGTTTGCTGACGACGGTGAGCACCCCGGTGAAGAATCCGGGCCGGGAGGCGCCCTCCAGGCGCTCGCCCATGGGTCCGGCCTGGACGGTGACCATCTGCTCCGACGGGTACATGGTGTCCACGCTCGGAGCGAAGACGACGTCGACGCCCTCCTGCGCGCAGACCCGCGCGTCCGTGCCGAGTGTGCGCGGGTAGCGGCCGAAATCCTCGTGGGGGCCGAACTGGAGGGGGTTGACGAACACGCTCACGACGACGGTGTCGGCGTGGGCGCGGGCGAGGCGCATGAGGCTGCGGTGGCCCTCGTGCAGCGCGCCCATGGTGGGGACGAGGGCGACGCGCCCGGCGTCGGCGAGAACGCGGCGCAGGTCGTCGGCCGTGTGGACGAGCAGGGGCCCGTCCGCGGGCGCGGTCTGTGGCGTGGGTTCGGTCATGGTGGTTTCCCGTGGTGGTGGTGTTCGGCGCGGGCGCGGTACGCGTCCGGTGTCGTCGGCCGCCGCGGTGGGCCTCAGCGGCGCAGGACGTCGAGCAGGCGTGCGGCGTCGGCGGGGTCGAGCATCCCCGCGTTGATCGCCCGGTCCGCGGTGAGGCGGGCGAGTTCGACGTAGCTGGCCACGCTCTCGGGGGCGTTCTCGCGCAGTTGCTCGATGTGTCCGGCGACGGTTCCGGCGTCACCGCGCAGGACCGGGCCGCTCAGACCGTGGATGCCGAGGCGCAGTGCGTTGTCCAGGGCGGCGCCGAGCATGGGGGCGAGCATCCGGCCGGGCTCGGGCACCCCGGCTGCGGCGAGCAGGGCCGCGCTGTCGGCCACGAGCGTGACCAGGTGGTTGGCGCCCCCGGCGAGGGCCGCGTGGTAGAGGGTGCGTTTGGACTCGGCGATCCACACGGGTTCCGCGCCCATCTCGACCACGAGCGCCTCGGCGATGGGGCGCAGCTGCTCGGGGGCGGTGACGCCGAACGCGCAGTTGGCGAGCCGCTCGATGTCCTCGTCGCGTCCGGTGAAGGTCATCGCGGGGTGGAGGGCGAGCGGCAGGGCCCCGGCGATGGTGGCGGGGGCCAGGACGCCGTGGCCGTGCGCCCCGCTGGCGTGCACGAGGAGCTTGCCGCGCAGGGCGGCGCCGATGGCGGCGAGCCCCTCGACGAGGTCGGGCAGGGCGTCGTCGGGCACCGTGACGAGGACGAGGTCGCTGGCCTCGACGACTTCGGGGGCGTCGACCACCCGGGCGGTCGGCAGCCGGGCGGCGGCGTTGGCCCGGGAGGTCTCGGAGACCGCGGTGGTCGCGACGACCTTGTGCCCGGCCCTGCCCAGGGCCTGGCCGAGAACGGAGCCGACCCGGCCGGGTCCGATGACGCCGACTCGCAGCCGCGCCGGGCGGCCCTGCGTCGTCTCCATGGTCGTGCCCCTTCGTGGTCCCGTGCGTCCTGTCGCTGCCGCACCGTGACGCCTGAGCACACGATAACTCTCCCGGACCCGTGCCCCGCCGACCAGCCCCGGGCGCGACGTGAGGGCCGGCTGCGACGGGCCCGGAGCCGCCCCGGACGCACGCGAGGGGCGCCACTCCGCGTTCGCGGAATGGCGCCCCCGAGCGTGCCGCTCTGGAACCTGACCGGACCGGATCACCCGGGACGTCTCCCGGGTGGACACCCCCGACCGGTCAGGTCGCTCGATCGCGACCCGGTCGGCTACTCGAAGACCTTGGCGTCGGAGCCGGTGCAGCTGGCACCCGCGACGCCGAGGATGCCGATCGCGTTGCCGCAGACGTTGATGGGAACGTTCAGGTCCGCCACGAGCTGGTTGCCTCCGAGGATGCTCCCGTTGCCCGAGGTGGAGATGTTGTCGTCGGCCATGGCCGGAGCGCCGGTGAACAGGACGCTGGCGGCGGCGGCGGTGATGGCGCTGGCGGCGAGAGCCTTCTTCAACATGGTTTCTCCCACTTGACTGGCTGGCTGAGGGCGCCAACCGGGCCAAATCATTGACGATGTGTATGACTGTGAACACTCCCCGTGTTCAACGACCATTTAGCCATACTCAACCGTCGCGCACGACCGAAACACGCGGGCGTGGCGCGACCCTCACCTGGAAATATCACACCGGGTGAGCGTACATGTCGGACATGCAGCCAGATCTTGGTGCACTTCCACCACTCCATGTGACACATCACACATTCACATCCCGGGAGTGTCACCGGATCGTTCAGAGGGGCCCTCCGTCGACCTCGTCGCCCACCGTTCGGTTCCCGCCTCGGGCACCCGTGCCCTGTGCGCGGCCTCGACCAGCGCGTCCAGCAGCCGGCGCCCCTCCGCGGCCGTCCGCCCCGCGGCGCGACCGTCCGCCGGCCCCGGCGGCGTGTCCACGTCCAACGCCACCCGGCCGGTGAACCGCGCCAGAGGCCCAGCCGTCAGCCTCAGGGTCTGCATCCGCTCCACCGGCACGATGTCCGTCACCCGGCCGAACAGGCCGCGCACCGTGACGAACAGGTGCTCGTCCGCGCCCGTCAGCCCCGGCGCCCACCGTCCACCCTGGGCCAACGGCACGAAGGCCGGATCCGACCCGACGAACACCTCGTTCACCAGTGAGAACGCCAGGCGTCGCGGCGCCACCGGCAGCAGCGTCGCCGAGTCCCCCTGGCGGGCGCCCGCGTACCCGGCCACGTTGGCCTCCACGCGCGCCACTCCGAGGACCCGCCACAACAGCGGCTCCACGACGCGCACGGCCTGGACCCGCCCCGGGGGGACCGTCTGCATCCGCCGCTGGAACATGCCGTACCGCAGCCGCAGGCCGTCGGAGGACAGCGAGGCATAGTAGTCCGTATAGCGCGCCAGCGGACCCCAGAAGTAGCGGATCAGGCCGAGGACCAGCGGGATCAGCGCACCCGCGACCCCCGCCTCGGCGAAGAGCAGCCCGATCAGCGCCAGCAGGAGCACCGCGACGAACGAGAGCAGGATCGGGACCCGGAAGGTCAGCGCCCCGAGCAGCAGCGGGAACGGCAGCCGGTAGAACGGCCACTCCGGCGCCTCGGGCGAGGCGCCCGGCAGCCCGGCGGCGTGCGCGAGCACCGCCACCCTGAGGCGTTCGGCCAGCGGCTTGCCCAGGCACCGCAGACGGATCGCGGTGCGGTCCCCGCCCGCCAACTCGATGCGCAGCTCGGCCAGCCCGAACACCTGCATCAGCAGCGGCTGGACCACGTCCACCGCCTGGAGGCGGCTCAGCGGGATCTCCCGCGAGCCGCGCAGCGCCAACCCGCTGTGCACCACCAGGTGGTCCTCGCGCAGACCGAAGGTGCCGTACCACCACGCGGGGAGCGCGTAGGCGAGCGATCCGAAGACGACCGCGAGCGCGAGCAGGAACACCCAGCGACGCCGAAGGTGAACAGGATCGGCCCCACGAGCGCCACGAACACCAGCGTGACGGCCATGACCCGCATCGGGATGATCGACCAGTGCGACCGGAACACTCCGCTGGTGACGTCGTCCTCCGGCCGTGGGCGCCACAGCGGCGGGGGCCGGTGTCCCACGGTGGGCGGCATCAGGGCGATTCCCGGCGGTACCGCGCCGGGGTACGGGGCCGGGCCCCACCACGGCCGTCCCCCGGGTGCGGACGGGCCGGGAGGGGCATGCGGTCCGGGCGGCACCGGTGGCAGCGGTCTCCCGTAAGCGCCCGGGGGGTGTCCGAGCGGCGGCTGTCCGGGCCGGGGGTACTGGGTCGATCCGTCCACTACAGCCCCGTCGAGAAGCTCTCGCTGCGCGCCGCGAGCCGGTCGCGCATCCCCACCGCCTCGCCCAGCGGAAGCCCGACCACCCGGGTGTCGGCCGTGCTCGCCGCGGTGCGCAGCCGAACGGTCGCGATACCCAGGGCCTGTTCCAGGAGGTCTGCGGTCACGTCGACGACCTGCATCCGGCCGTAGGGGACCACCACGAGCTGGCGCAGGAACACACCGTAGGTCAGGTAGAGCTCCCCAGGGCCCTCCACGTAGCCCCACGACCGCTGGAACCGCCCCGCCAGCAGCCATCCGGCCGCGAGGGCGACGAGGGTCAGGGCCGCCACGGCGGCGGCCCACACGGGTCCGAACCACACGTACGACAGGATCGCGGCGGCCGTGCCTCCGACCAGGCACAGCGAGCCGACCACCAGCCTGCGGTACAGGGCCAGGGCGGGCGACACGCGCAGCCAGGACGTCCCCTCGGGCGGGGCGAACGCCGCCGCGAGCAGGTCGTCGGACGGAGGCGGGCCGGGCGGAGGCGGCGTCGGTGCCGGGTCACTGGTGTCCACGACGCCAGTCAACCATCAACGGGCAAACGGCGGTCGTCACGCCTCGGCGTCGAGTAGCCACGTCTCTGGGAGGACACGATGGTCCCGTGGGAGTGTGCGGTGTTCGCCGGACAGCGTCCCCATACGTCCACCCGTCTCGCGTTCGGGGACACCGGACTCACCTCAACCGAGATGCGGCGACCCGTTCCTGAGTGCGTGTTCCACCCGCAGCCGCTGAGTGTGGTGCATGTCCAGCCCGCCCAACTCCTCCGCCGCGAACCAACGCACCTCGTGGGACTCACGACTCACCTGAAGCCCGCCGCCCACCACCACGGCCCGGAAACAGACATTGAACTGACGGCGCACCTCGCCATCGGTGTAGGCGATGATGTGCCGGGCATCGGTGTACGTGCCCACCAGCCCGGTGACACGGACGTCGTACCCCGTCTCCTCCTTCACCTCCCGCACGGCCGCCTCCGGCAGGCTCTCGGTCATCTCCATGCCGCCACCGGGCATCGCCCACAGCCCGTTGTCAGTCCGCCGCTGCAACAACAGGCGACCGGAGCCGTCGAACACCGCGGCGCTGGCCGCCACCACCAGGCTGTTCGGCTCCGGAGCTCCGGGTCGTCGTAGAACTCGGTTCGGGCCATCGGCATCACTCCTGGAGGGGACGGGCAGTACGCCACACGGCATCGACGCTCTCGGCGTAGGCGTCGAACAGACCGCTGTCGGTCTTCCTGTACAGGTGGAACAGCGGGTTACCGTAGGCGTTCACACCGTAGATGTGGGTGTTGACGTACATCTCGTCGTCGGCACGGTAAACCGAGTTGTACAGCGACGAATAGTCCGGTGGGTACACACCTACGCGGGGATCCCGAACACATTTCCTTTCCGGGATCCCCCTGTACCGGGTCCTACCGCGCCACGGACGCCAGCAGCGCCGCCCACTCGCGGGCGTCGAACGGCAGGTGCCCCAGCTCCCGATGCTGGGTGTCCCGGACGTACGCGCCCTGCTCGTGCTCGTAGACCTCCACGCAGTCATGCCCTTGGGTAGGGCTGTAACTCGACTTGTGCCACTCGTTCACTGCCACATTCCTTCCATGAGGGTTCTCGACCGGATCGCGGGCAGTGCCGCCCCCAGCATCCTCTTGGCCTGAGCCGTGAGGCGTTCGACGTCGCCCGGATCGTCGTAGGTCTCCATCCCCCGCACATGTTCGCCAGCGGCGACCGTGCCCCCGTCTCGCTGATGGAACAGGACTACGGGGGCGACGAGGGAAACGGGGGTGTCCTCGGGGATGAGGTGCACCCGCACACGTTCTCTATTGGTCAGGGAGAGTAGCCGCATCACCTGGTCGTGACTTACCTGGTCGGGCAGGCACGTCAACGCGTACACGGGGAAGATCGCCACGATCCACGGGTTGTGGGTCGCCCGGAGTCGGTCGTAGTCCGACAAGGAGATCATCACCTGCGGGGACTGCAACGGAACGGGGGAGAAGTGACGGACCTGGACGACCTGCACGCCCGGCTCGTCGAACGCCTGGACACCACCGACACCATTCGCGCCGCGTTCGCCGACCACCCGCGCCACCACCACATCCCCGATCTCATATGGCCGGACATCCAGGGGCTTCCGCTCCTGCGCAGGAAGAATCCGCGGCGCTGGGCGGAGTGCGTCTACTCGGACGGCTTCGTCGTCACCCAGGCCAACGACGGAGGCAGCGGCCTGGTCAACACCCCCTCCTCCTCGTCCTCGGCCCCCCAGGTGATGGCGGACATGATCGAGGCGGCGAACATCGCCCCCGGGGCGCGGGTGCTGGAGATCGGCACGGGAACCGGATGGAACGCCGCCATCCTGGATTCCCTGGTCGGCCCGACTGGTTCGGTGACGTCGCTGGAGATCGACCCGGACGTGGCCTCTCGTGCCCGCGCACTGCTCGCCGGAACCCGGGTGGACGTCGTCCACGGCACACAGCCGCCACCCGGCACGGTCTTCGACGTGGTCATCGCCACGTGCGCCGTCCGACGCCTCCCCCTCACATGGTTGGACTGCCTCGATGGGGGTTCGACGCTCGTCGTGCCCTGGGCCCCCTACACCGAAGGCGGACCGACCCCGATCGCGGCCCTGCGCAAGACGGGCCAGGCCAGTGCCGCGGGTCCCGTGGTGCGTGACGCGGCGTTCATGCGGGACCGCACCCAGCGCCAGGGCGGGCCCTCCTTCCCCGGAGTCGGTCAGGCTCCCGACACCGCAGCCCGGTTCCCACTGGGATCGGACGATCTGATCGGCCGTGACCTGCTGACCCGGCTCGTGCTGGCCTGCCCTGGCATCCACGTCGCCGTGGGCGGACGGCCGTGGAAGGGCGGGCGGGCGAGATTGGTCGCCGTAGGGGACGCCCAGAGCTGGGCGTGGATCTGGCCGGACGCCTCGGTCACCGGCAGCGATAAGACCACGGCACTGGAGACCTTCACGGCAGCCTATGCGGCGCTGGACGAGGCGGCCTGGCCCCCTCTGGACGCGTTCACGCTGGATGTCGATGCGCAGCGCGGTGTGTGCGTCGTCCGATCCGGGGCTGGTTCCTGGGAGCACCGGGCCTGACCCGCACACGGGTCGGGATGTCCCGTGCGACGGCGAGGATGCCCCGCCCGATCGAACAGAGGAATCCCGTAGCCCGGGTAACGCCACGAGACCCCGGGCAACGAACCTGCCCGGGGTTTCAGTGTGGGGCTCCTACCGCGTGACGGACGCCAGCAGCGCCGCCCACTCGCGGGCGTCGAACGGCAGGTGCCCCAGCTCCCGATACTGGGTGTCCCGGACGTACGCGCCCTGCTCGTGCTCGTAGACCTCGACGCACTCGGGTCCGGTTGAGCTGTAGCTCGACTTGTGCCACTCGTTCAATGGATCATTCCTTCCATGAGGGTGCGGGACTGGTCGGGGGGCAGTGCCCATCCCAAGGCCCGTTTCATCCGCTCGACCATGAGCGGAAGCTTGCCCGGCGTGCTGTAGTCCAACATGCCGCTCACACCATCGCCGATCGCGGCCGTGCCGCCATCCGCCAGGTGATAGATCGTCAACGGCGCGACGGTGGTCGCCATGGTGTTCTCGGGCAGTAGGTGAACGATCAAGCGCCCGTCGTCGATCGCCTTCACCAGGTGGTGCACCTGCACGACACGTACATGGGTCGGGACACCGAGCAGGCCCACGACGGGGAACACCGCCACGACCAAGGCGTTGGAAGTCGCCCGCAAAGTCGGATAGCGACCGCTCTTGCGCGTCACCTCCCGCCGGATGTCGTCGTCATCACCCGGGTAGACGCACTCACGAAGAACGTGCTCGACGTAGACACGGCACTGCAACAGTCCGGGCACGTAATTGGGTGACAGCATCTCGATCACACGCGCCGCCCTGTCGAGTTCGGGCTCGGACTTGCGCCAGTCCGCGAGCACCGACCCCGTTGTCTGTACCTGCCACGCGCGGACGAGGTGGCCTCCGATGCCCAAGGCCGTGTCAATCTGCTCTACCAGAGCACGATCGGGCAGGTTGTGGTCATGGCGCCAGCGGGACACCGTGGACCGGTCCACGTGGAAGCGTGCCGCGAGTCCCTTGTTGCTGATTCCGGCGGTGGCCATGGCTTCGGTGAGGATCCTGCCGAATGTGCGACCCATATCGCACAGGATGGCGCGAGCGTGCACACATGTGCCACGGGGTCGATGCACACCGTAGCGAAGGTGTGACCTGGTCTCATGCAGACCTGGACTCGTAAGGCCGCCCGCCAGCTTCTCCGGAACGACATCGTGCTCGTCGAGGCCGGGCACCTCCGCGTGGTCACCGCCGTGGAGCCCGACCCCGAACCCGGCTTCGTGAACCTCCGTCTCGGAACCGCGTGGTACCGCTATCCGGCCGGGAAGTTGGTGGTGGTGGACGGTGCTCGCCGGTGACCCCGTGGTCTCTTATCTGGGACACGGAGTCTGGCGCGTGGGCGACGTGGCCGGAAGCTGGCACGTCTGCCACACCCACCTCACCCGCCAGTACGGGATGCGGCACTCAGAGGCGAACACCGCCCTCGTCCACGGACACCGGCAATGGGCCGCCGACCAGCTCCACAAGCTGCTCAACGACCCGAGAGAAGGGCGTTGACGTGCTCGCGCAACGGCCCTTCCAGCCCTTCGTGGAATCCCGCCGAGATGGCCGACGTGATCCAACCCGCGCAACAGAGCTGAGCCAGCCGCCCGGCTCGCCACACGAGTGGCTCTCGACCTCGTGCCGACGCTCCGGCACCCGTCCGGTGGGCCGTTGCTGGTGTCCGTGGTGAAGCCGGTCCGTACGAGAGACACCAAAGACTCCACATGACGGAACGTCGATCATGTGGCCACGTGCGGTGAAGGCCTCCGGGCCGGACCCGCACACCCTTAGGAACGCACGAAAGGAAGTACGCAGATGCAGGAGCAGCAGTTCGACGGTGACCTGATGGTCGCCGTCGAGGAGATCACCACCGAGCGCAGCCGAGGCGACCAGCCCTCCGACGGAGGCGGCACCGGCCGCAGCGACACCAACGACGGCATCCGTTAGGAGCAACCGTGCCCGCTGATGTGATCAGCGGCCGTCTGGGCGGGGACCAGTTCCCCGCCCAGGTGCTCGGCCGCACCCACCGCCGCTACGCCGCCAACGCTGACCAGGCCGCTGACTTCGCTGATCTGCTCACCTGGCCCGACTTCAACCAACTGCTCGCGACCCGACGCCTGGACGTGCCGCGTATGCGGCTCTCGGCCGGAGAGACGGTGGACGTGAACGCCTACACCCGTCTCCAGACCTACCGACGCATGCCCTCATGGAACGCGCCCGTCCCGCACCTGTTCCACGCTCAGCTTCGCGAAGGCGCGACGCTGGTCGTGGATGCCATCGATGAGATGCACCCGCCCATCAACAACCTGGCTGCCGAGATCGAGGCCTGGTTGGGTACACGGGTCCAGGTCAACGCCTATGCCTCCTGGACCGCGAAGGAGGGCTTCGGGGTCCATTGGGACGACCATGACGTGATCGTCGTTCAGGTCTCGGGACGCAAGCGGTGGCGCATCTACGGCACCACCCGCGAGGCACCGTTGTACTCCGATGTGGAGGTGGACGACGAGGCACCCACCGAGCCCATCGATGAGTTCACCATGGAGCCCGGCGATGTGCTCCATGTTCCCCGGGGGTGCTGGCACGCGGCGGCGGCCTCGGAAGGCGAGCCCAGCCTGCACCTGACCTGCGGGCTGAACACCACCACCGGCTCGGACTTCCTCGACTGGCTCAACGGCCTGTTGCTTGAACACGTCGAAGTTCGGCGCGACGTCCCCCGAAGCGATGCTGACCAGGCGGCGTGGGCCGCTCGCCTGGCCGATCTGATCACGCAACGCCTTCAGGCCCCCGGCGTTGTCGATGAATATTGGAACCACCTGAACCAGACCGCTCCCGCCCGGATGGCGTTCAGCCTCCCGGTCGCCGTGACCGGGGACCTGGCGTCGTCCTCACGAGTGCGGCTGGCCAGCCACCGAGGCACTGTGCACGAGGAGAAGACGACGGTGGTCCTGTCAGCGCAAGGACGCCGCTGGCACCTGGCGCCTCCCGCCGCTCCAGTGCTGCACCGGCTCGCGGAGGGCGAAGCGGTCACAATCAAGGAGTTGTGCCAGCTCGCCCCCAACGTCGCCGAGGACGCTCTGGTGTCCTTGCTCCGGCGCCTGATGAACGATGGCGCTCTCGTGTGGGAGGGCCCCGCGTGACCCTCCTCGGCCTGGGGACCTACCGAAGCCACGACGCAGCCGCATCGGCCAGCGTCGCGGCTTCGGCCGGATGCCCCCTCATCGACACCGCTCCCGTGTACGGGAACGGGAAGCACCAATCGGCCATCGCACCTGTTCTGCGAGAACACCCCAGCATCCGCGTGACCAGCAAAGTCGGCTACATGACCGAGGGGCAGGCACGGGTCGCGCTCAGCGCCGGGGACCTCACCGGGGAGGACGTCCGATTCCGGCACAGCATCGCCCCGGAGTACGTGCGTCACCAGATCGCCATGTCCCGGACCGAGCTTCGCCGCCCCGTCCTCGATGTGGTGTACCTGCACAACCCCGAACACGATCACCAGAAGCGCGGCGACCTCCACAAACGGATGCGTGATGCGTTCGGTGCGCTCGAAGAGGCGACCGCGGCCGGAGCGATCCGTGGATACGGGGTGGCGACGTGGAGCGGGTTCGACACGGGAGCCTTCACCGTGCGCGATCTCGTCCGACTTGCGCAGGAAGCCGCAGGACGGCCCGAGACCGGCCTTCGCGCGATCCAGCTCCCCGTCTCCTTGGTCAAGATCGCCCCCATCCGAGATGCCTTGTTGGGAAACGGTCCCATCGGTCGGGCCAGCGAGGCAGGATTGGAGGTCTGGGCTTCCGCCCCACTGCACGGCGGCAAACTCGTCCGACTGGTGAATGAACGCCTCGCGCGCTACATCAGCGAGGGCGCGTCACCCGTGGAGGCGGCACTACTCGTGACAGCTTCAGCACCCGGCCTGACCGGGATGCTGATCAGCACGTCGAGTACAGAACACTGGGCGAACGCGGCCTCGGTGGTGGGCGGCCCGCTCCTGCCCGAGACTCGAATCAAGGACATCAGTGACCTCCTCCTCCGAGAACACGCCTGACCTGCATCAGGCGTGGCATCGCGCGATCATGGACCTGGACCTTGCCGCGTCCGACAGTGTCGCACTGCATCACGGTGTGGGTGGCCGGACCCTCAGCGGCCCGGCCACCACCGCCGACGGCTCGCCCGTCTGGCTTCGGGTCATGTCCGCGCCGCGACCCGGCGGGAAAGCGTGGAACGGGGCGGCACTCGCCGACGCACTGGTGAGCGACAACGTCCCCCGACCGCGTCTGCTCGCCGAGCACACCTGGGGCGACGCCCCCGCGTTCCAAGCACTGATGTGGGAGCGAATGAAGGGAACGGTGGTGTCGACGACCCCTGACCTCACCACCCCCGCGAAGAATGACGCCCAATGGTGGACCGACCTACGCCGCGCCCTGACCACTCTGGAAACCGTCCCCGCTCCGGCAGATCGACAGGTGTTCTCCCAAGCGTTCGTCCACCGCATACCCAATCATCTTCCTGAGATCGCCGAAGCCGGGGTGGATCTGAACGTAGGGAGGTGGGTGGCCTCGCATGGAGACCTCCATTGGGCCAACCTGACCCACGATCCCCTGATGATCCTGGACTGGGAGGGGTGGGGGCTGGCCCCGTTGGGCTATGACGCCGCTGTTCTCCACGCCTACGCTCTGCCCCAACCCGAAACAGCGGCCGAGGTGCGCGAGGTGTTCGCCGACATACTGGACACCGACGCCGGACGACTGGCTCACCTGGTGATCTGCGCCGAGATCATTCAGGCAGCCGAGCGGGATGCACTCCATGCGCGTCTCGCCCCCTACGCTCGCCGCTTCGCTACCGAGATACTGACACCGCAGTAGTCACGCACCGCAGGACCTCGGCCGGTGACACCGGCGAGGCCTCGCGTTTCGCACGCCGAGCATGCCTCCTGGAGGCGGGAAAGGCAGCTCACCGATCGGGCGTCCGTTCATCGGCTCCGCTTGGCGGGCTTCACACAGGCCGGATAATTCATCTCGATTCGGACCAAGAGGATAGTTCTGGCGAGGCCGAGAAATGGGACCATCCCTTTCTGCGCACCCCCGACCTGCGACGACACCGAGGGTATGAAGTTTTCCCCGACAAGTTCGCAGAAAAGTTCGCCTCCACTCCACGCGTGCTCTACTCTTCTTGCCAAACCCACAACTCCATACGTCGAAAGACCCCGCGACGCTAGCAAGCGCCCGGGGTCGTGGTCAGCAACTCAACACCTTCAAAGACAAGGATTGCCGACATGGCTCAGTTTAGCCGTGCGGTCCTCAGGTCTGCCCTGGCGACCCTCCAGAACCTCCTCACCCCCGCGTGCGGCCATCACTCGGCCCGGCGTCGCCGCTCCACGCGCGTCCGCCGCTACGCCCCGCTTCCCGTTCCTGAACAGGTCAGCGAGCCGCCCGCGACGTCGGAACCGCTCGCTCCCGCACCTCGCCCCGCACCCCGGCTCTCCCGGCCCACCGAGCGCGTGCGCGCCGACGAAACCGTGTTCGTTCGCCCCTACTACGTGGCCTTCGAACGGGAACTCGCCTACGCCCAGGCCCACCCCGCCCGCCGCCTGCGCGCCCGCACCACCCGGCCGGGCACGGCCGCCGCACCCACCGCCAAGCGCGCGAACCCCTACACGCCCAGGCACGCCGCCCCACGGATCCCCGCTCCGCGCCCGGCCCCGGAAGGCGACCTGCTCGCGGCCCCGGCGACACGCGTGCCCGGTGAGTTCGACGAACTCGCGAGCCTGGTGCGCACCTGGCACGCCCAGCGCGGCGGCCAGCAGCGGGAGGTGGTCGCGTGACCACGACCGTGGTGCGGGAACCCCGCCCCTCAGGCGCGACCGGTCGAGTCGTCGCGGCCCTCGCCGTCCTCCGGCACCCGGCACGCCGACTCCAGCCACAGCGCGGCCCCCAGCAGCAGGCCGCTGGCCCCGGCCGTCCCCAGCGCGGTCACGAACACCTCGCGGTGACTGGGCAGCACCAGGGTGTCGACCACCGCCAGCGCCATCCCGAGGAAGAAGCCCGCCGCCAGCGCCGCGAACAGGGCGCTGGCCTTGGCCAACGCCACCAACCGAGCGGCGCTGAGCGGCTGCATCGGCTCGGTGCCGGGGACCCGGCGAATCCTGCGGCGCGTCCGCCTGGCCGTGAACGCCTCGGCGAACGCCAGCAGGAGCAGCGTCGGGATCGCCGACCACGGCAGCGGCGGCAGCACCTCGATCGCGCCCGTGATCAACCAGCCCAACAACCCGCCGACCACCGCCAGCGACACGGGAACCCGCCAGCCCGTCGGGCGGAGCCTCCCCTCGTGCTCCTCGGTCACCGGTTCCCCGACCCCTCGGGCAGCCGCAGCCGCAGGTCGTCACGGCGGTTCAGCTCCTGCTCCCCCGCGGAGTCGGCCGCGACCACCGCCGCCAGCACGTCCGCCACCGGGCCGTGTCCGGGCAGGTCCGCCTCGGGATCGGCGTCGAGCCAGGGCCGCAGCACGAACGCCCGCAGGTGCGCGCGCGGGTGCGGAAGGATCAGCTCGGGGTCGTCGTCGCGGACGTCCCCGAAGGCGACGATGTCCACGTCGAGCGTGCGCGGGCCCCAGCGGACCTCGCGGACCCGGTCGAAGGCCCGCTCGGCGGCCTGGCCGCGCCGCAGCAGGTCGATCGGCTCGCCGCCCGCCTCCACGACCAGCACCGCGTTCAGGTAGGCGCCCTGTTCGGGTCCGCCCACCGGCGCGGTCTCGTACACGGGTGACACGGCCACCGGGCTCGGGGCGCCCTCCCCGGTCAGCAGGTGGTCCACCGCCCCTTGGAGAGTCGCCATCCGGTCACCCATGTTCGACCCCAGTGCCAGCACCGCGCGCGTCACGACCCCGTCCCCCCGCCCCGCGTGACGGTGACCGCCACGTCCGCGAACTCGTGCGGGATGGGGGCGGACGGCTTGTGCACCGTCAGCTCCACCCGCTCGACCGCGCCTCAGCCAGGCACGCGGCGGCCAGCCGCTCGGCGAGGGTCTCGATCAGGTTGACCGGCTCCCCCTCGACGATCGCCACCAGCCGCTCCGCGAGCAGCCCGTAGTGCACGGTGTCGTCGACGTCGTCGCTGGCCGCGGCCGGCGCCGTGTCCAGGTGCAGCACGGCGTCGACCACGAAGTCCTGGCCCGCACGGCGCTCGAAGTCGAACACGCCGTGGTAGCCGCGGGCCCGGAGCCCGCGCAGCGCGATGCGGTCCGCCATCAGGCCTCGTCCTCCCCGTCGTCGTCCATCAGCACGGGCGAGGCGTGGTGCGACCACAGCCGCCACCCCAGCTCGGTGTCGACGAAGAGGTTCGTCGTCACGACCTTGCCTCCCGCGACGAACCCGGGGCTGTCGTCCTCGGCGGTCAGCACGTTCTCCTCGCAGGTGACCATCGCGACGTCCCCGCCGACCCCGATGTGCGTCTCGGTCAGCACGTACTGGATGTAGGTGACGTTCGCCATGATCAGCGACCACGCCCGCATGATCTCCTCGCGGCCGCGCAGCAGCGGCCAGCCCGGGTTCACGCAGACCAGGTCGGGCGCCTCGTCCTCCTCGGCCCACACACTGCGCATCAGGTCGATGTCGCCGTTCTCGATCGCGCTGTAGAACTGCGTATTGGCCTCGGCGACGCGTTCCATGACTTCCTGGCGGGATCTCACAGGCTGCCCCGGTCCAGCGTCCGCGCGCGGCCCTCGTCCAACCGGGCGCCCCCGTCCGACCACGCGGCGGCCACGCGCACGGCGTCGGCGTTGGGACGGACGTCGTGCACGCGCACGGCCCAGGCCCCCCGGTCGGCGGCCAGCGTGGTGACGGCGGCGGTCGCGGCGTCGCACTCGGCGAACGGGCGGTCCCCGCCCTCGCCGTCGCCGAGCAGTCGGCTGAGGAAACGCTTGCGGGATCCCGCCACGAGCACCGGGCGGCCCAGTTCGTTGAACCGCTCCAGGTCGTGGAGGAGCGACCAGTTGTGGGCGCGCTCGGGGCGTTTGGAGAATCCCAGTCCCGGGTCCAGGACGATCTGGCCCGGGTCGACACCTGCACTGATCATGGCCTCCATACGGTCGCGGAGCTCATCGAGGACCTCCTGGACGATGTCCGTGTACACGGCACGGCTCTGCATGTCATGACTATGCCCGCGCCAGTGCATCAACACGTACGCGACGCCGGAAGAGGCCACGAGACGTGCCATCGCCGGGTCGGCGAGCCCTCCGCTGACGTCGTTGACGAGGACCGCTCCCGCCTCGACAGCGCGTTCGGCGACCTCGGACCGCATGGTGTCCACGCTGACCGCGACGCCGCGCGCGGCCAGCTCCCGGACGACCGGTTCGACCCGGCGCAACTCCTCCGCAGCGGCGACGCGCTGTGCCCCGGGCCGGGTGGACTCACCGCCGACGTCGACGATGTCCGCCCCGTCCTCGACCAGGCGCAGACCATGCTCGATCGCCAGCTCGGGGTCGAACCACTCGCCACCGTCGGAGAAGGAGTCGGGGGTGACGTTCACGACTCCCATCACCAGGCACCGCCCGAGGTCGGGCAAGCCGGAACTGTCTGTTTCGGCCGCATAAGCATCAACCCTACGCTCAGCGGACCCCCACCGGACACAGGCACTGCCGCGCGACGACGCCCCGGCCCGGCCGTGGCGGCCGGTGTCGGGGCGTCGGTGTCGGGGCGTCGGTGTCGGGGTTCGGGCGGCGGCGGGTCAGCGGCGGTCCAGGATGAGGCTCATCGCCTCGGAGCGCGTGCGGTCGCTACTGCGGAAGATCCCCCGGACCGCGGAGGTGACCGTCTGGGCGCCGGGCTTGCGCACACCGCGCATGGTCATGCACAGGTGCTCGGCCTCGACGACGACGATCACTCCGCGCGGCTGGAGGTGGCCCATGATGGCGTCGGAGACCTGCCCGGTGAGCCGCTCCTGAACCTGCGGGCGGCGCGCGTACACGTCGACCAGGCGTGCGAGCTTGCTCAGACCCGTGATCCGGCCGTCCGCGCCCGGGATGTAGCCCACGTGCGCGACCCCGTAGAAGGGCACCAGGTGGTGTTCGCACGTGGAGTACAGCTCGATGTCCTTGACCAGGACCAGCTCCTCGTGGTCGGCCTCGAACACCGTGGTGAGCACGTCACCGGGCTTTTGGCCCAGACCGGAGAACTGCTCCTCGTAGGCGCGTGCGACCCGCTCGGGCGTCTTGACCAGGCCGTCGCGGTCGGGGTCCTCGCCGATCGCGATGAGGATCTCGCGCACCGCGCGCTCGATGCGCAACCGGTCGACGGTTCTGGGCAGACGCTCCTCATCGAAGGTGTCGCTCACGCCTCGTCCCCCTCGATCGTGCCCGCGGTGCTGGGCAGCTGGCCGTTGGTGGAGGAGCCGTGCACCTCGGCGCCGTGGAGCTCGGTCAGCTCCTTCTTGGACAGGACCGGAGGCTGCTGTGAGGGCTGGCGCTTGCCGTAGCCGGTGTAGGAACCGCGCGAGGGGCGCTTGCGCACCGGCGCGAAGATCTCCACCACCTGGTCCTTGGTGAGCGTCTCCTTCTCCAGCAGGGCGACGACGAGGTCGTCCAGGACCTCCCGGTACTCGACGAGGACCTCGTAGGCCTCGTCGTGCGCGGCCTCGATGAGGCGGCGCACCTCCTCGTCGATGATGGAGGCGATCTCCTCGGAGTACTCGCGGGCGTGCGCCATCTCGCGGCCCAGGAAGGGCTCGGTGCTGGCGGAGCCGAACTTGCGGGCCCCCAGCCGCTCGCTCATGCCGTACTCGGTGACCATGTTGCGGGCGAGGGTGGTCGCCTTGTCGATGTCGTTCCCGGCGCCCGTCGTGGGTTCGTGGAAGACCAGCTCCTCCGCCGCGCGCCCGCCGAGCATCATGGCGAGCTGGTCCATCATCTGGGAGCGCGACGTGAGGAACTTGTCCTCGGTCGGCACCGACATGGTGTAGCCGAGCGCCCTGCCGCGCGGCAGGATCGTGATCTTGTGCACGGGGTCGGCGTTGGGCAGCGCGTGACCGACCAGGGCGTGACCGCCCTCGTGGTAGGCGATGACCTTCTTCTCCTCGTCGGACATGACCCGGGTCTTGCGCTCGGGACCGGCCATCACCCGCTCGATGGCCTCCTCCAGGGTGGCGTGGGTGATGACGCTGCGGTCCGCGCGGGCGGAGAGCAGGGCGCCCTCGTTGACGACGTTGGCCAGGTCGGCTCCGGTCATCCCGGCGGTCTGGCGGGCGATGACGTTGAAGTCGACGTCGTCGGCCATGGGCTTGCCCTTGGCGTGGACCTTGAGGATGTCGCGGCGGCCCTCCATGTCCGGCCGGTCCACGACGATCTGGCGGTCGAAGCGGCCCGGGCGCAGCAGAGCGGGGTCGAGGATGTCCGGGCGGTTGGTGGCGGCGATGAGGATGACTCCGCCCTTGACGTCGAACCCGTCCATCTCGACCAGCATCTGGTTGAGGGTCTGCTCGCGTTCGTCGTGGCCCCCGCCCATGCCCGCGCCGCGGTGGCGGCCCACGGCGTCGATCTCGTCGATGAAGATGATCGCGGGCGCGTTCGCCTTGGCCTGCTCGAACAGGTCGCGCACGCGGGAGGCGCCGACGCGACGAACATCTCGACGAAGTCGGATCCGGAGATGGAGTAGAACGGCACCCCGGCCTCACCGGCGACGGCGCGCGCCAGCAGCGTCTTACCAGTGCCGGGAGGGCCGAAGAGCAGCACGCCCTTGGGGATCTTGGCGCCCATGGACTGGAACTTGCCCGGGTTCTGGAGGAACTCCTTGATCTCGTGGAGTTCCTCGATGGCCTCGTCCGCGCCGGCGACGTCGGCGAAGGTGTTCTTCGGGGTGTCCTTGGTGATGAGCTTGGCCTTGGACTTGCCGAAGTTCATCACCCGCGAACCGCCGCCCTGCATCTGGCTGAAGATGAACCAGAAGATGGCGATGATGATGACCAGCGGGAGCAGGCTGAAGAGGGCGGTGGTCCAGATCGGGGTCGTGGCGACCGAGACCTCGTAGGACACAAGGTTGCCGTCCTCGGCGTCGGCGTTGGCCTGGAGCATGTCGGCGAGCTGGGCGCCCTGGCCCTCGACCCAGTAGGCCTCAAGGATCTCGCCGTCCGTGGTGGTCAGCACGATGCGCTGGTCCCGGTCGACGATCTCGGCGTTCTCGACCTGGTCGCGCTCGATGAGCTGGTAGACCCGGGAGATGTCGGCCTGCTCCGGTTGGGGACCGCCCCCGATGTCGAACACACGGAAGCCGATGAAGAGCATGACGGCGACGGCCAGGATCCATATCCACGGGCCGCGGAAAAAACGCTTCAGATTCATGTGAGCGGAACCCTGTCGGGTCCGTCCCTCCTGACCAGGCCGCCCCGCCCCAGTTGACTTCCGAAGCAGGACCAATCGGACATGTGCTCCCTGCGTTTGACGCCGGGATCTTCGACGGTACACCTCGCTCCGCAGAGCGGGCACACCCCTGCGGCGCCCGGAGCGGGGCCGTCACCGGAGCAACGACGAAGCCCGGTGCGGTTGTTCCCGGGACCGGCGGCGACCACCGTCCGCCCGGCGCTCGCGCACGGACCGGGAGGGTTCGGGGGCGGTCGGATCCCGGGGTGAGCGGGGGGCCAGAGCACCGGACACGCGGTGTCCGGCGCCGTGCGCGCTACTTCTCGTAGACGTGCGGGGCGAGGGTGCCGATGAAGGGCAGGTTGCGGTACTTCTCGGCGTAGTCGAGACCGTAGCCGACGATGAACTCGTTCGGCAGGTCGAAGCCGATGTAGCGGACGTCCAGGTCCACCTCGAAGGCCAGCGGCTTGCGGACCATCGTGCAGACCTCGACGGAGCGGGGCCCGCGCGACCTCAGGTTGCCGACCAGCCAGGACAGGGTCAGGCCGGAGTCGATGACGTCCTCGACGATGAGGACGTCGCGGTCCTTGATGTCGGTCTCCAGGTCCTTGAGGATGCGCACCACCCCGGAGGAGGTGGTCCCGGCCCCGTAGGAGGAGACGGCCATCCAGTCCATGGACACGGGGGTGCGCAGCGTCCGCGCCAGGTCGGCCATCACCATGACGGCGCCCTTGAGGACTCCGACGATCAGGAGGTCCTTGCCCGCGTAGTCGGCGTCGATCCGCTCACCCAGCTCCACAAGGCGCGTCTTGATCTCTTCCTCTGTGACCAGGACCTTTTCGAGATCCCGGCCCATGTCTTTGGCGTCCACGCTCACTGTCCTCGCTGCTGGGTTCCCCGTTTGCGGCAACCAGGATAAACGTGCGCAACGAGGCGACGGAGCGCCGCCCACCCAGGAGGCGGTCAGCGCTCGAACCGCAGCCGCCCGGCCGCGCGGCGCGCCCGGATCCCGCCCGGCAGATCGATGTGAGCCTGGCCACGCCACTCCGTGACGAGTCGGTCGATCTCGCGCACGTGGCGGGCGGTCAGCGCGCTGGCCGGGCACCCGGCGGTGAGGGCGGCACGGCGCAGGACGCGTGTGCGAAGGGACGCGGCCGCCGCGGCCAGCGGTCCGACCAGCAGCTCCGGCCCCGGCGGGGTCCGGTCGGTCTCCGGCTGCCCTCCCCGCGCCGCGGTGTACAGCTCCCCGGCCAGGTCGTCGAGGGTGTCGGCGTCGGCGCGCAGCATCGTCGCCGTGCGCGCCAGTGCTTCGGCGATGCCCGGACCGAGGGTCCTCTCCAGGGCGGGCAGCGCCTCGTGGCGTACCCGGGAGCGGGCGTAGCGCGGGTCGGCGTTGTGCGGGTCCTCCCAGGGGACCAGTCCCATGCGCTCGCAGGCCGTGCGCACCGTGGCTCGGTCCAGGTCGAGCAGCGGGCGCAGGTAGGGGCCGTTACTGGGGGACATCCCGGACAGGGAGCGGGCGCCCGACCCGCGAGCGAGACCCAGCAGGACGGTCTCGGCCTGGTCGTCGAGCGTGTGGGCGAGCAGGACCGCCGCGGGCGCGTGCTCGGCCGCCACCGCGTCCATGGCGCGGTAGCGGGCGCGTCGGGCGGCGGCCTCAGGACCGCCCGGACCGCCGACGCGCACCGCGCGGACGGAGACCGGGTCCAGGCCCAGGCCGCGCAGAACGTCGGCGACGGCCCCGGCCCGGGCGGCGGAACCCTCCTGGAGTCCGTGGTCCACGGTGACCGCCCCGCCCCTCCTGCGCGCGCGCGGAGCCTCGAAGGCGACGGCCCCCGCCAGGGCGAGGGAGTCGGCGCCGCCGCTGCACGCGACGAGGGCGGTGGTCTCGGCGGGCAGGTCCGCCAGGACCCGGCGGACCGCCGACCGGACCGCCGCCACGGCGGGATGGGGCCCGCTCACTCGGTGATGGCCGCCGTGCGCACCACCCGGTCGATCCACGCCCGGGGGTCGCGGATCTCGGTGATGGTGGGCAGGGTCTCCCGCGAGGTCCACACCTTGTTGAACTCGGCCATGCCGACCTCGGCGACGACCGCGGCGACGAAGGCCGCGCCCTCCTCGTACTGGCGCATCTTCAGGTCCATGCCCAGCAGCTGGCGCATGATCCGGTCGAGCGGATTGGCCGTCTCCCGGCGCTTGCGGAACCGGGCGCGGATCCGCTCCACGCTCGGCACGACCTCGGGGCCCACCGCGTCCATGACGTAGTCGCCGTGCCCCTCGGCCAGGCTCATGACCGCGGTGATCCGGTCCATGATCTCGCTCTGCTCGGGGCTCTGGAAGGCCGTGATGAGGTTGGCGTCGCCGCCGCGCACGCGTCCGCGACGGCCTCCCCGGCGGCGCGCAGCCGCCCGATGAGGTCGGTGGCGTCCATCTCCGACGACAGCAGGAGGTCGCGCATCAGCTCCTGGACGTGGGAGCGCAGCCACGGCGTGGCCGTGAACTGCATGCGGTGGGTCTCCTCGTGCAGGCACACCCACAGCCGGAAGTCGCGGGAGTCGACGTCCAGTTCACGTTCGGTGTTGACGATGTTGGGCGCCACCAGGGTGAGGCGGCCGGTCGGCGCGTGGCCGTCCGGGTCCGGCGGCAGGAAGAGTTCGTACTGGCCCAGGACCTTCCCGGCGAGGTAGGCCAGGACCGCGCCGAGCTGGACGCCGGTGATCCGGGAGCCGACCGCGGAGGTCAGGTTCACGGCCGTGCCGTTGTTCAGCCGCCCCTGGGCCATCTGCTCCAGGACGGGTTCGAGGACCACGCGGAACCCGTCGACGTTGGCCCTGATCCAGCCGGGCCGGTCGACGATGGCCGCGGGTCCGGAGGGTTCGAGGGGGTTCATCCCGGTGAAGTCGCGCACGTGCCCGGCGGCCACGCCCGAGAGCTCGCGCAACTGCGCCACGGCCCGCCGTGCGTCGGAGAGGTCCACCTGCGGCCCCGGGCGGACGAGGCGGACACCGGTGTTGACGGCTACGTCCCAGTCGATGACAGTCACATCGCCAGCCTACCCACGCGCCGCCTCGCGGCACGGGGATCGGGGGACGAATTCCGGGACGGGCCAGGGTGGTCCCCCGGGTGGCGCTCGGGGACGGTGCCCGGACCCGGTCGCGTCACCGGCGGGGCCCTGGCGGCGCCCGAACACACGGGCCGAGGCGAAGCGGAGACCCCGACCAGGCGCCGCTCAGGTGCAGCCGCAGCGGCTCAGGGCGGCGGCCAGGGTGTCGAGGGCGTGCCCGCTCGCCGCCGGGCTGTTGGCCATGAAGGCGAAGGCGAAGGTGTGCCCGTCCCGGTCGCGGATGGTCCCGGCGAGGGTGCTCACGCCGTTGAGAGTGCCGGTCTTGCCCGGACCAGACCGGCGCCGTCGTGGCTGGACGAGGACGGGGAGTAGCGCTGGTTCTTGCCGAGTGTTCCGGTGGAGTTCGCCGTGGGCAGGCCGGTCAGGGCCGCGTTCAGGTCGGTGTGGGCCGGATCCGCGGCGATGCGCACCAGCTCGACGAGGGCGCGCGGGGAGATGCGGTTCAGCGTGCTCAGCCCGCTGTTGTCGGACAGGTCCACGCCCCCGACGCCCAGGTCCGCCATCACGCGGGCGGTGGCGGCCGCCGCGCCCGCGAAGGACGTCTGCTCGCCCAACTCCTCGGCGGCGATCCGGCCGAGCGCCTCGGCCAGGTTGTTGTCGCTCTGGAGGAGCATGTGCTCGACCAGGGCCGAGACGGGCGGCGAGGCCACACTGGCCACGACGTCGCCGCTGGCCGCGGTCTCGGTCGGGGCGCCCTCGACGGGCACGCCCGCGAGCTCCAGCTGTCGGGCGAAGGCCTCGGCGGCGTACCGGGGAGGGTCGGTCGCGCGCTCGTCCTCGCCCGACTCGATCGCGCCGCTGCCGT
Organism: Nocardiopsis sp. CNR-923; assembly: GCF_001942255.1. Taxonomy (GTDB): domain Bacteria; phylum Actinomycetota; class Actinomycetes; order Streptosporangiales; family Streptosporangiaceae; genus Nocardiopsis. The sequence goes on along the minus strand of NZ_MKKC01000109.1, from coordinate 68,811 downwards.
CCTCGTCGATCTGGCCGCTGTTGAGCATCAGAGCGTGGATGGGCGAGGTGCTGCCCTCGGAGACGTAGTTGGGCTTCCACCCCGGCCCGATGGGGGGGCCGGTGAAGTGGGAGTCGTCATACCCGACGGAGACGGAGCCGACACCGAGTTCGGCGAGGGCCGCCGCGGTGTTCGCGGCGAGCCCGGACAGGGTCGCTACCTGCGGGTAGGCTGCGGAGTCGGCGGTTTCGGACAGCGTCGTGTCGCCCGCGCCCCGAAGCACCACCCGGCTCCGGTCGGGGTCGAGGTGGACCTCGGTGTGGACGACGTGGTCGGGGCCGACCGCGGCCAGGACCGTGACCGCCGTGGCGATCTTCGTGGTCGAGGCCGGGGTGACCGGCGTGTCCGGGGCCAGCTCGAAGAGCGTCTCGCCGGTGACGGCGTCGACGACGTATCCGGACAGGCCGTCCTCCAGCCCGGAGCCGGACATGGGATCATCGAGGATGTCCGCGATCCTGTCCGGGTCGGCCGGAGCCGAGGTCGCGGGTTCAGCCGCCGCCACGCCCTCCGCGTCCGTGACCGGGGTGGGTTCCGCCGGGACGGGCCGTGCCTCGATCACGTCGAGGACAACGAACCCGGCGACCAGCACGAATATGTTGAGCAGGGCCAGTGCGAGGAGGGCCTCGCCTCGTACCCGTCGCACCCTGGGCACCTGCCTTCCGTCGGTGTCGCGGCCTGACGTTGTTGTTATATGGCGACATTAGTCGCAATGGGAGCCGAGATCAGCATGGAATTCGACGTTACGATCGAGATCCCCAAGGGGGAGCGCAACAAGTACGAGGTGGACCACGAGACCGGTCGCATCCGTCTCGACCGCATGCTGTTCACCTCCACCACCTACCCCGCCGACTACGGTTTCGTCGAGGGGACACTCGGCGAGGACGGCGACCCCTTGGACGCCCTCGTCCTGCTCAAGGCCCCGACCTTCCCGGGCTGCCTGATCCGCGCCCGCGCGATCGGCATGTTCCGCATGCGCGACGAGGCGGGCGGCGACGACAAGCTGCTCTGCGTCCCGGCGACGGACCCGCGCATGGAACACCTGCGTGACATTCACCACGTGAACGAGTTCGAGCGCCTGGAGATCCAGCACTTCTTCGAGGTCTACAAGGACCTGGAGCCGGGCAAGTCCGTCGAGGGCGCCACCTGGGTCGGCCGCCACGAGGCCGAACTGGAGATCATCGCCTCGGTCAAGCGCGCCGAGGAGGCCGGTGTGCACGGCGACCGCTCGCACATCTCCACCGACGAGGACGGCAAGTAGCCGGCGACAGCTCCCGGCATTGCGACCACGGCTCGGTCGGGGTATCCCCGCCGGGCCGTCGTCGTGTCCGGGTCCGGCGCCGCGCCGCCGGGCGCGGGCCTCACATCTGCGCGCCCACCCGGCGCTCCTCCGGTTCCTCCACGTCCTCGGAGCGGCCCTCCGCCGGCGCGGCCCCGGTCGGCGGCACCCGGCGGAGCAGGGCCACCGCGAGCACCGCGGCGGCGGCCGAGAGGACAGCGGCGACCACGGCCGCCGTGTTGAGCCCGCTGGTGAAGGCGGCCCGCGCGGACGCGGTCACCGCAACGCCGAGCTCGGCGGGCAGCCCCTCGGCGGCGGTCAGGGCGCCGGGGAGGGTGTCCGACGCGGCGGCGGCCTCCCCGGCGGGAACACCCTCGGGAACGGCGTCGGCCATGCGGAGGCGGTAGACGGCGGTGCCGATGCTGCCCAGCAGGGCCACGCCCAGCGCCACGCCCAGGTCGCTGGCGGTGCTCTCGACCGCGGAGGCGGCGCCGGCCTTCTCCGGGGGAGCGGAGCCGATCACCATCCCCGGGACGAGCGCCATCGCCGGCGCGATCCCCGGGTAGAGCACGTAGAACCCGACGATGAGCGTCGGGAGCCCGGCCACCGCGTCCACCTGGGTGAGGACGACGTAGCCGACGACGGACAGCAGCAGCCCGGCGGCGATGACGGTGGCGGGGCGCACGCGCCGCGCGATGATCGGTGTGACGACCGAGACGAGGACCAGGACGACCGCCGCCGGAAGAATCCACAGCCCGGCCCGCAGCGGTGTCTGCTCAGCCACCAGCTGGAGGTATTGGGTGAAGAGCAGGTAGACGCCGCCGAGCGCGATCGCGGCGAGCATGTAGACGGCCAGTGATCCGCTGAACTCGCGGTTGGCGAACAGCCGCATGTCGAGCAGCGGCTCGTCCAGTCGGAGCTGTCTGCGGACGAAGACGGCCGCGAGGACCACCCCCGTCACGACGGCGGCCACGGACAGGACGGACGGTCCCGTCTCGGCGACCTTCTTCACGCCGTAGACGAAGGGCAGCAGCGCGCCCAGGGACAGCAGCACACTCAGCGGGTCGAGACGCCCCGCGTCCGGGTCCCGGTACTCCGGGACGAGCAGCGGCACGGCGACCAGGACCAGCGCCATGACCGGCACGCCGACCAGGAGCGCCGCACCCCACCAGAACGACTCCAGGAGCAGCCCGCCGACCAGCGGACCGACCGCCACGCCGACCGACACCGACGCGGCCCACAGTCCGATGGCCACACCGCGCTGGCGTTCGTCGCGGAACAACACGGCGGTGAGGGACAGGGTCGCGGGCATCAGCGCGGCGGCGCCGAGCCCCATGGCCGCACGGGCCGCGATAAGCACCTCGGCGTTCGGGGCGTAGGCCGCGACGACCGACGCGGCACCGAACACCGCCGCTCCGGCCAGCAGGATCCGGCGGCGGCCGATCCGGTCCCCGAGCGACCCCATGGCGACCAGGAAACCGGCCATCATGAAGCCGTAGATGTCGTTGATCCACAGCACCTGGCCGCCGCTCGGGCCCAGGTCGGCGGCGATGAAGGGCGTCGCCATGAAGAGCACGGTCATGGCGAGGAAGAGCAGCACGGTCGGTAGGAGGAGGACGGCGAGGCCGAGCCAGGCGCGCACGCCCGCCCGGGGCGGGGGCGCGGTGGCTACGCGTGAGGTGTGTGACACGGGATGGTTCCTTTCCGGTGAAGCCCTGTGGTGCGGGCGTCGGTACGGGCGTCACCCTGCCCGTCGCGTCTTCGGATTCCCTCCGGACGCGCTCAGGGCCGGCTCAGGGCGGGGTGCCGCGCCGAGGCGGCCCCGGCCCTAGGCTGAGCCCATGCGATTCGGGGTTCTCGGCCCACTGGCCGTCTGGACGTCCCAGGGGCGGCAGGTCCGCGTTCCCGAGGTCAAGGTGCGCACCCTCCTCGCGGAACTGCTGGTCGACCCCGGAGCGGTGGTGTCCGCCGACCGGCTCGTCGACGACCTGTGGGACGGCCCCCTGCCCGCCAACCCCGCCGCCTCCCTCCAGACCCGCGTCTCCCAGCTCCGCAAAGCCCTGGGCGACGCCGAGCCGGGCGGGCGGGAACTGGTGGTCTCCCGGCCTCCCGGGTACCTGCTCGCGGTCGGCGCGGACGCGGTCGACGCGGGCGCCTTCCAGGACCTGCTGTCCCGGGCGCACACCGTCGAGGATCCGGAGCCGCGCGCGTCCCTGCTCTCCGACGCCCTCGCGCTGTGGCGGGGGCCCGCCTTCGCCGACGTCGCCGACCACGCCTTCGCCCGACCCGCGATCGCGCGCCTGGAGGAGCAGCGGCTGACCGTTCTGGAGGAACAGGCCGAGGCCCGCCTCGCACTGGGCGAGCACGACCTGGTCGCCGACGAGCTCGGCGCCCTGGTGGAACGGCACCCCGCACGGGAGCGGCTCCGCGCCGCGCACATGCGCGCGCTCTACCGTTCCGGCCGTCAGAGCCAGGCGCTCGCGTCCTTCCACGACCTGCGCACCCATCTCACCGACGAGCTGGGCCTCGACCCTGGGCCCGAGCTGGTCGCGCTGCACGGCGCCATCCTGCGGCAGGACCCCGGCCTCTCCCCCGCGCCCGCGCGGACCGCGTCCTCCGCGCGGTCGGCGCCGTCCGCCCTGCCCGTCCCACCCACGGAGCTCGTCGGCCGTGACGAGGAGGTCCGGAGCGTGCGAGCCCTCCTGGACACCGCCCGTCTGGTCACCCTCACCGGCCCGGGAGGCGTCGGTAAGACGCGGCTCGCGCTCGCCGTGGCGGAGAAGGCCCGGGAGGCCTTCCCCGACGGAGTCGTGCTCGTGGAGCTGGCCGCGGTCCAGCGGCGGGATCCGGCCGATGTCGCCGAGGCGCTGGCGGCGGCGCTCGGGCTGTGTGACGACTCCGCGACGACGGTTCCCCTCCGCCCGCCCGGGGAGAGCGGGACGGTCCGACGGCTCACCGACGCGCTGCGCGCTCGGAGGGCCCTGCTGGTCCTGGACAACTGCGAGCACGTGGCCGAGCCCGTCGGCCTGCTCGTCACTGACCTCCTGCGCGCGGCACCCGGACTACGGATCCTGGCGACCAGCCAGGCGGCGCTGTCCGTGAACGGGGAGACCCTCCGGCCGGTCCCGCCGCTGGCCGTGCCCGAGGCCGGAACACCCGCCGCGGACCTGGCGGACGCGGCGGCGGTCCGGCTCTTCGCGGCGCGGGCGGCGGCGGCCTCCCCCGGGTTCGCGGTGGACGAGCGCAACGCGGACGCGGTCGCGACGGTCTGCCGCAGGCTCGACGGCGTCCCCCTGGCGCTCGAACTCGCGGCCACGAGGGTGCGCGCGCTCGGCGTCCACGAACTCGCGGCCCGGCTGGACGACCGCTTCGCGCTGCTCACCTCCGGCTACAGGGGCGCGCCCGACCGCCAGCGCACGCTGCGCGCGGTGCTCGACTGGAGTTGGGAACCGCTCAGCGCCTCGGAACGGGCGGTGCTGCGGCGCCTGTCCGTCTTCGCCGACGGGTGCTCATTGGAGGCGGCACGGGAGGTCTGCTCGGATCCGGACGTCCCGGCCGAAGCGGTGCCGGACGTGCTGGCGGATCTGGTCGACCGCTCCATGGTGACCGTGCCCGCGCACGAACCCCGGCCGCGCTACCGGCTGCTGGAGTCCGTGGCCGCCTACGGGGCCGAACGGCTCCGGGAGGCCGGCGAGGAGGACTCCACGCGCGACCGCCATCTGCGCCACCACGCCGACCTGGCGGAGCGGGCCGACCCCCATCTGCGGACGCCGGGTCAGCGGGAGTGGCTCCAGCGCCTGGACACCGAGGGCGCCAACCTGCGCGCCGCGCTGGACCACGCGGTGCGCACGGGGGCCTCGTCGCAAGCCTTGCGGCTGGTCAACGCGCTCGCCTGGTACTGGACGCTGCGCGGTCGACTCGGTGAGGGAACCCGGTCGCTGTCCGCCGTCCTGGACCTCGCCGAGCGGCCCGGAGAAAGCGCTGCCCGGTACACGGCGGCGACCTGGCGCGACGCCCTCGCCCACGGTCTGGGAACGGCCCCGGGCCCCCGGCCGGGGGCGCCCGTCTGGGACGACCCCGCCGACGCGGACGCGGCCGCGCACGCGGAGTGGTTCCTCGCCCACTCGCTCCTGGGGTTCGGCGGCGGCGAGGGAAGCGAGGCCGCCGCGCGACGGCTGCTGGGAACCTTCCGTGCCCGTGGGGACCGGTGGGGCGAGGCGGCGGTGTCGGCCACACTCGCGCGCGCCGCGCAGGGCAGGAGCGACCTGGCCGCGGTGCGCGCGTCGGCGGAGCGGAGCATGGACCTGTTCACTGAGGTGGGCGACGGCTGGGGCCAGGTGCTCGCCGGGCAGCTCCTCGGCGACCACGCCGAGGTTCGCGGCGACCACGAGGCCGCTGCGCGCCACCACCGCGAGGCGTTGCGCACGGCCGAGGGGCTGGGCCTGTGGACCGAGGCCGGTGAGCGGCTCACACTGCTGGGCCGGATCGCGCTCCTCCAGGGCGACCACGACCGCAGCGACGCGCTGCACGGGCGCGCCCGCCGACTGGCCGTCGAGCAGGGGCACGTGGTCGGTCAGGAGTCCGCCGAACTGGGGCTGGCGCTGACCGCGCGCAGGCGCGGCGACCTGGACACCGCGGAGCGGTACCTGCGGGACTGGCTGGACTGGCACCTGCGGATGCGCTCGCACTTCGGCGCGGCGCTGACCTACGCGGAGCTCGGGTTCGTCGCGGAGCTGCGCGGCGACGCCGGGGAGGCGGAACGGCTGCACACCCTCGGGTTGGAGACCGCGCGGACGACGGGGGACCCCCGGGCCGTGGCGCTGGCCCTGGAGGGCCTCTCCGGCGCACGGGCGCTCGCCGGAGAGCACCGGCGGGCCGCCCACCTGCTCGGGACCGCCACGGCGCTCAGGGAGTCGGTGGGCGCGCCTCTGCCCGAGGCCGAGCGCGGCGACGTCGACCGTGTGCTGGGACACGTGCGCGCGGCGCTGGGCGACGCTGTGGCCGACGCGGAGTTCGAGGAGGGGCGCCGCCACGGCGCCGACCGTCGCCGGAGCGTCCTGAGCGCATCCTGAGGATGTCCTGAGCTTGGTCCCGCAGGCTGTCCCCATGGACGACATGGAGAGCAGGGTCCGTCGGGCGGAGGGAGCGGGGACGATGACCCGGAACCGCGTCGGCGGCTTCGACCGGATCAGGGGCGACTTCGACCGCATCGTCGGGTCGGTCGTGTACGCGACGATGACCACCGTGGACGGCAGGGGGCGGCCCCGTGCACGCGTGCTCGTGCCCGTCTGGGAGACCGACGGCGACCGCCCCGTGGGATGGCTCGCCACCTTTCCGACGCCCGTGAAGACCGCCCACCTCGCGGGCAACCCGCACACGACCCTGTCGTACTGGAGCCCCGCCCAGCACACCGTCGCCGTGGACGCGGTGGCGTCCTGGGCCGACGGGGCGGACGTGCGGCGGCGGGTGTGGGACCTGTACCGGGCGGGAAGTCCGCCGGGTGCCGGGTACGACCCGGGCGCCTACTGGAGCGCCCCGGACGACCCGGAGTTCCGGGTCCTGCGGTTCGACCCGTGGCGGATCCAGGTGCTGCGCGGCGCCGACCTCGTGCGGGGCGTGCCCCCCAGGATCTGGCGGGCGCCGGAGGCTACACCTGCCCCAGCTCCCGGGCGATAACGCATCCGGCGAACACGATGACCAGCAGCGCGGCCAGGAGGACCACCAGGATCGACAGCAGGGAGAGCGGCCCGCGCGTGAGGAACCCGGTCGACGGGGGCAGCGGGAACCCGTCGCGGCCGAAGTGGTCGGCGCGCGCGGTCACGTGCGCCCGGTAGCCGTCGAGCTCGGGCCCGGTCATGCCGTTGAGCACCCGCGCCCGCACCAGCGCGGTGTGCTCGGGCATCCGCCACCCGACCGCGGCCTCACAGCGGGCGCCGCGGCGCGTGTGCCGCGCGCACTCGACCTCCGCCAGGGCGTGCAGCCACTCCCCCAACCGGTCCGCGCCGGGCACCTGGCCGATGTGTGCGCGCGCCACGATGAGGGTGTCCCGCAGCACCACGTGCGCGGTGTCGCGGTCGCGCAGGACCAGGATGCAGCGCCGGTACAGCTCCTCCCCGTAGGTGTCGAGCAGGTACGCGTAGGCTTCCGCCGCCGAGGTGCGGCTGGAGCGCAGGGCGCGGAGAAGGTCCCGGTCCGTCATAGACCTAGAATCTACGCCGCGCGCAACACGCCGTTCTCCTCTTTGCGTAAAGACCGGCCGCCCCGCGACCGGGCAGTCAGTCGTCGCCCTCGGCCTTCCCGCCGCGCGGGGCGCGCGCCGGCGCGCGTTCGCGCAGCCACAGCAGCAGGTACGTGAGCATGGTCAGCCCCGCGACCAGCACGGCCTCCCCCGGCCCGAGGAAGCCGAGCGCCATCACCCCGGCCGCCACGACGACGAGCGCGCGCACGAGGACACGCGCCCACAGTCCCGGCACGTCCGGGCTCACCCGGACTCTCCGAGGCGGGATCCCATCACGGCCACTCCTGAATCACTGCGGTTGGGGGATGGGGAGGGCTCCGCGTCGGCGTCGCTCCCACACCGTCCACGGGTTCCACATGTCACCACCGCGCGCCGCGACCCGCAACAAGCCCGGAGCGGTGACCGGGTGAGATGATCGACACGCGCGATTCCCCGTGATCGCTTGACTCCTCCCGGACTTTGCTGGTCTCCTTGGAACCATGCATCCGCACACGCCCGCCGACGCCATGGCTCGCACGGCCCTCGGGGCCCCCTGCCACCTGGCCGTCGAGGCGTGTCCGTGTTGTCGTCGCTGAGTCGCCGCGAGGGCGCGTTCCCGCGCCCGCGTCCGACCGACCCGGTGTCCGCCGTCCACGTTCGCGTGTGATCTGACGGCCCGCACCGGCCCGGGGCGCCTCCGTCTCCGCGTTCGCGCGTCGAGCGGCCACCCCAGCGGCCCCGGTCTCCCGGGGCCCACCGACGACGACGTCCGCGCGCTCCCCGCCGGGGGGCGGCGCGCACACGTGAAGGATCTTCCCACGATGCCGCAGCAGGCTTCCACCGCCCTCCGCTCCGCCGCCGCGTCCGCGGACGCGGCCCCGACCGCCCCGCGCCCCGCCAGGGTCTCCCTGGAGGGCATCGGCGACGTGCTCGACGCCGGGCGCAGTTCGGGCTACGCCCATCTGGGCGAGCACCGTCTTCCGACGATCGGTCGTCTGGTCTCGGCCGCGCGCGCGCCGCCGGGGCGATGCGCCGCCCCACGCTCTGGCCGGCGCGCCGGGGCCGCTGGCAGCTCGCGCCCCGGGCGGCCCGCCGCCACGCGAGCGGTCGGCTCCGTGTGACCACGGTGGCGCTCGAACCGAACACCTTCGTCCCCGAGCCGACCGCCCACTCTGGGCGGAGGCACTCGTTGGAGGTCCTGTACCTGGTCAGCGGCAGGGCGCACCTGATCGCGTCGGGGGCGGGGGCCGCCGGGCGAGCCAGCACTTGGTGAACACCGGAAACGAGGTCGCCGTCGTGGTCCGGGTGACCGCCTGAGGCGACGTGGGCGCGGGGGTCACGCATCGGCGTTCCGCCCCGTGGCGGCCGCGCGGAGTTCGGCGTCCACCGCCTCGATCGAGCGGAGGACGGACGCGGTGCGCCGCCCCTCCTCCAGGTAGGCGTTCATCACCTGGTCCAGCGCGTGCGGCGGCAGGTGCTCGCGCAGGTCCACCCGGGCGGTGCGGTACCCCTCGCGGGCGGCCTCCAGGGCGGCGGACACGTACTGACGGGCCAGACGGGACAGCGCGACCGGGTGTCGGCGCAGCACTCCGTGCAGCCGGTAGTCGGCGGGTACGTGGTCGAACAGCCACACCAGGGCCGTCTGCTCGAAGGAGTCCGACCCGGGTGGGTGCACACTCGCGGGCCAGTCCGGCGTCAGCGACTGATCGGGCATGCCACCAGCATACCCATTGTTCGAAAACCCGTTCGATTCAGGCCGCCGTCTCCGCCTCAGTCGGCGGAGTCGACCTCCTCCCCGGCCCGTCTCTCCATCTCGACCCGGATGGCCTGCTCGGCCGCGTCCACCGCGGCGCGGGCTGTGATGGCGTTGGTGTGCGCGCGGTCCAGCTCCTCCAGGAGGATGCAGTCGAAGGACACGCGCGCGTCGTGGATCGCGGCTTCCAGCTGGCGTGACGCCTCTTCCAAACTCATGACCCCTAACTTCCCCGCACAAGCTCGCACACATCCGCCCCACCCGGCTCATCAGTACTCGAACCCGGCCTGTCCTCGGGCCGTTCTACGATGTTGCTGAATCGCCGCTGTTCACGGCGGTGCCGATCACCCGACCGGAGAGGGACCCCCCATGCGCAACCGCTACCCCGGGACCTGCACGACCTGTTCGGTCCCCGTCGCCGTGGGCGACGGCGTCGTGGTCAAGGAAGGGGGACGCTGGCGCACCTACTGCGTCGAGCACGAGCCCCGTCCCGCACCGCCCGCGCGCGGCGACCACCAAGGATGGCACACGAGCGCCCTGCTCGGCTTCGACTCCGAGACTTCCTCGCGCGACCCCGAGGACGCGTTCGTGGTGTCGGCCGCGCTGGTCGACCGGGACGGCAAGTCGACCACGTGGCTGGTTGACCCCGGCCCCCGGGAGATCCCCGAGGACGCGGTCGCGATCCACGGGATCAGCACCGAGCGGGCGCGCGCGGAGGGGCGGCCCGCCGTCGACTGCCTGACGGAGATCTCCGACGCGCTCACGGCGCATCTGGCGGCGGGGCAGGGGGTCGTGGTCTTCAACGCGCCCTACGACCTGAGGGTGCTCGCCCACGAGCTGGAGCGACACGGACTGCCGCCGCTGTCGGCGCGACTCGGGGGCGCCGTCGCTCCGATCGTGGACCCGTTGGTGATCGATCGGGGCGTGGACCCGTACCGGCGCGGGAAGCGGAACCTGAGCGCGATGAGCGAGTACTACGGGGTGGACCTGACCGAGGCGCACACGGCGACTGCGGACGCCTGGCGGCGCTGGCGGTGGCGGGGGAGATCGGCGCCCGGCACCCGGACGTGGCGGGGTTGAGCCTCGCGGAGCTGCACGAGCGGCAGAGGGAGTGGGCGCTCGGGTTCGCCCGCAGCCGTCAGGAGTGGCTGGACCGGACCAAGCCCGGACACGGGACGGTCGTGGACGGCGCCTGGCCCTGACTCAGGGTTCGAGGACGGGTCCCGGCCCGGCTCCGCCGAGTTCGGCGACGATCCCCCGGGCGCGGCCCTCGTCGACCTCGGCCCGTTCGCCCACCATGCGGACGGCTTCCTCCGTCCGGCCCAGGGCCACGAGGCCACGCACCCGGGCGCGCAGCTCGGGGGGCAGGTCCTCGGGGGACCGTGGGCCCGGGACGTATCCGCCGACCTGGAGTTCGGGGCCCGTGAGCGGGTCGGCGTCCGGCGTCCGCCCGGCGGCGAGACGCTCCTCCAGCGAAGCGATGATCCGCCGCACCGCGTAGGAGCCCCCGCCGAGCACGAGGACGGCTCCCACCAGAAGAAGCACCATGAACATCAGACTCATGGTGCGCATATACCCCAATTCCGGCTATAACAGACACTGGTCGGCGCAACGGACAGTAAGCATCCATTGACCAGGAGCGACGCCACCCCGCGAGCCGCGCCGCGGCTCTGTGACGCTCATGTCCGCCAACGGCGTGCGCCTGGAGGACATCGCGCGGCTGGTCGGCCACAGCAGCACGGCCACGACCGAACTCGTCTACCGCAAGGAGCTGCGACCGGTGATCACCGAAGGGGCGCACATCATGGGGGACCTCTTCGCCGAGTAGGCGTTGGTCACCCAATTGGTCACCTACGCGAAACGCCACCCCGGACCGGGGTGCGTTCGGGCTGAGCCGCCTATCGGAATCGAACCGATGACCTATTCATTACGAGTGAATCGCTCTGCCGACTGAGCTAAGGCGGCACCGCACCGCGTGTTCGACGCGGCGAAGCGGTCACCAGTCTAGCGCCTCCAGCGAGGTGATTCGTCCACGGCCGCCGCGCCGGCTCCCTCACGCGCAGGCCATGCCGTCCACGGGGACCGCCAGATCGATGAGGTACTCGTCCACCATCGTGTCCACGCACGCGTCGCCCATCCGGTAGCCCGTGTGCCCGTCGCCGTCCCGGGTCACCAGGAACCCGGAGTCCAACTGCTCGGCCAGGGCCACCGCCCACGCGTACGGCGTGGCCGAGTCCCGCGTGGTGCCCACCACCATGATCGGGTCCGCGCCCGCCGCGTCGAGCGCGCCGCCCGGCGCCACCGCCTCCTGCGGCCAGTAGGCGCACGGCAGCGCGCCCCAGGCCAGCCCGGGACCGAAGTTCGGCGACTCCTCCGCCGCCTCGACCGCGGCCTCCGCGTAGGCCTCGACGTCGCGGGGGCTGGGCAAGTCCGAGCAGTTCACCGCGATGAGCGCCGCCGTGGAGTTCTCGTACACCGCCGTGTCGGACCGGCTGTACAGGTCGTCCCCGAGCAGGATCAGCCCGGTTCCGTCGCCGTCGTCCATGGCGTCGGTGAGCGCCTCGCGCACCCGCGGCCACCAGGCGTCGGTGTACAGCGCCGCGAGCACGCCCAGCCCGGCACGCGTCCGGTTGACCTCGCGGTCGTCGGCGGAGTTGGCCAGCGGGTCCTCGCCCGCGTCCTCCAGGAAGGCGTTCAGGGCCGCGATCCCGTCGTCCACGCCGTCGCCCGAGCCGCCCAACGGGCAGTCGGTCAGGGTCAGGCAGTCCTCGACGAAGGCCGTCAGCGCGATCTCGAAGCCCGTCGCCTGGTCCACGCTCAGTTCGAGCTGGTCCATGCTCGGGTCGACCGCCCCGTCGAGGACGAGCGCCCGCACCCGGTCGGGGAACTGGTCGGCGTACTGGGCGCCGATGTGCGTGCCGTAGGAGGCTCCGAGGTAGGTCAGCCGCTCGTCGCCGAGCAGCGCTCGCAGGACGTCCATGTCCTTGGCGACGTCGGCGGTGCCCATGTGCAGCATCAGTTCGGGGGAATGGGCCTCGCAGGCCTCGACGAACGCGCGCCCGCTCTCCGACATCTCGGCCACGCCCTCGTCGGTGATCTCCGCCAGGTTCGCGTCCCCGTCCTCGGAGTCCACGTCCATCCCGAGGAACTCGTCGAGCTCGGTGGCGTCCATGCACGTGAGCGGGGTGCTGCGGCCCACGCCGCGCGGATCGAAGCCCACCACGTCGAAGCGCTCGCGCACGTCGTCGCTGACCGCGTAGGCCGTCTGGTCCACGTAGTCGAAGCCCGAGCCGCCGGGGCCGCCGGGGTTGAGCACCAGCGAACCGATGACGTCGTCGCCCTTGGCGGGCAGCCGCTTGACCGCGATCTCGATCCGCGCGCCGTCGGGCTCCCCGTAGTCGAGCGGCACCTCGAAGACCGCGCACTCGGCGCCCTCCAGCCCGCTCTCGCAGGCCTCCCAGTCGAGTTCCTGCGCGGTGAAGTCCGCCAGGGGACCGGTCGTCCCGGCCTCATTGGCGTCCCCCACCGTCCCGTCGGCCCCGTCGAAGGCGCAGCCGGTCGCCAGCAGCACCGCCCCCGCGAGCGCGGCCGCCGTCGACCCCCGCTTGATCGTGCCCACCCGATGTCCGCCTCTCCGTCTCAGCCGACCGTGGTCGGCGCGCTCAACGCCGCACCATTGTGCCGGACCCGAGGGGATCCGGGGCCCGCCGCCCGCTACCCGGCGAGCAGGGCCGACGTCATGGCCTCCATCGCGATCTGCGGGTGCACGTTGGCGGCGATCCGCTCGCGGCAGCCCATGATCGCGTCGATCCGCCGGAGCGTGGCCTCCGGGCCACCGGACCGCGCCAGCCGCTCCAGGTCGCCGGTGCGGTCGTCCGTGGACCGCTCCACCCCGGCGCCCAACTGGAGCGTGAGCACGTCCCGGTAGAACGCCGCCAGGTCCAGCAGCGCGCGGTCGTAGGAGTCGCGTTTGACGCGGGTGGCGCGACGCTTCTGCCGCTCCTCCAGGTCCTTGAGCGCGCCCGCCGCGCCCCGGACCGCCTTGGCCACCCCCTTGCCGGTGGAGCCCTCGCCGAACGCCGCCCTCAGTTCACCCCTCTCCCGTTCGTCGAGCGCGGTGGTCAGGGACTTGGACTCCTCCTCCGCGATCTCGTAGAGGCGAGCGGCCGCGGTCACGCACGCGCCGAGGCCGTCGAGCCGGGCGGGGATGGACAGCACCTCCTCGCGACGCCTGCGCGCCTCGGGGTCGGTGGCCAACTGCCGCGCCCGGTCGATCCGTCCCCCGGCGGCCCGCGCCGCGGCCTCGGCGGTCGCGGGGTCGACGCCGTCGCGCCGGACGAGCGCGTCGACCACCTCCCGCGTGCCCGGAGTGGCCAGGGTGACCAGGCGACAGCGGGAGCGGATGGTGACGAGCAGGTCGTCGGGGGTGGGCGTGCACAACAGCCACACCGTCCGGGGCGACGGCTCCTCGACGGCCTTGAGCAGGGCGTTGGAGGCGGCCTCGGTGGCGCGGTCGGCGTCCTCGAACAACACGACACGGAACCGCCCGCCCGAGGGCTTGCTCCCGGCCCGCAGGACCAGGTCACGGGTGTCGGCGACGCCGTAGCTGAGCCCGCTCGGACGCACGTACAGCACGTCGGGGTGTGTTCCGGCGCGGACCTGGTGGCAGGAGTCGCAGTGGCCGCAGCCGCCGTCCCGGCACTGGAGGGCCGCCGCGAACGCGCGGGCCGCCTCCGAGCGTCCCGAACCGGGGGGGCCGGTGAACAGCCAGGCGTGCGTCATTCCCCCGCCGGGACCGCCCGCGACCAGGTCCCCGGCCGCGGCGACCGCGCGTCGCAGCTGGCCCACCGCGGCGCTCTGGCCGACGAGGTCGTCGAAGACCGTCACATTCTCCCCCTGGGCCGACGCCGATGTCCGGTCCCAGAATAGGAGCCCTCGCAGACGGTCGGCGCGGCTTCGTGTGTACCGTCGGCGACGTCTCCTACTGTTGCGCCAACCGACGCTGGAGGAGCTTCCGTGGGCATGATCCGCACCCATCTGTCCGTCTCCCTGGACGCTTCGCCGCCGGACCGCGCCAGAGCGTCGAGCATCCGCTGGGTGTGGGCGGTGACCGCCTGCACACCTGGGTGTTCGGGCTGCGGGCGTGGCGGACCCGGCACGGCATGGCGGGCGGCGAGGTCAACGCCTCCAGCGCCGTGGTCGAGCAGGTCCAGGGAAACGTCGGCGCGGTGGTCATGGGCCGCGGCATGTTCGGCGGTGGTCCCGGACCGTGGAACGAGGAGGCCCCCTGGACGGGGTGGTGGGGCGAGGACCCGCCGTTCCACGCGCCGGTGTTCGTGGTGACCCACCATCGGAGGGAGCCCCTGCCGATGGCGGGCGGCACCACCTTCCACTTCGTGACTGAGGGCGCCGCGGCGGCCGTGGAGCAGGCCCGGCGGATCGCGGGCGACCGCGATGTGCTCGTCGCCGGGGGCGCCGCCACCGTGCGGGACTGTCTGAACGCCGGTCTTCTCGACCAGCTCGACCTGCACCTGGTCCCGGTGCTCCTGAGAGCGGGCGAGAGACTGTTCGACGGCGTGGACGACGTCCGTCTGGAGCAGGTGCGCGCGGTGGAGGCCCCCGGCGTCACGCATCTGACGTACCGGGTCCTGCGCTGAGCCCGGACTACTCGTCCTTGATCACCGGGATCATGCCGGTCACCGCCTCCGACCCGCTCGGCACCGGGTCGGGCAGCAGCGCTCGGACGCGGCGGCGGATCTCCCGACCGATCTGCTCCTGCGGCTGTCTGGCGTCCAGCACGAGGTAGCGGTCCGGGTCGGCCTTGGCCAAGCTCAGGAAGCTCCGCCGGACCCGCTCGTGGAACTCGGCCGATTCCGACTCGATGCGGTCGGTGGGTCGGCCAAGGCGCGCCAGTCCGTCCTCGGGAGCGACGTCGAGCAGCACGGTCAGGTCGGGGACCAGGCCCTGGGTCGCCCAGTCGCTGATGTCGCGGATCTCCTCGGCCGACAGGTCGCGACCGGCGCCTGGTAGGCGAGCAGTGAGTCGACGTAGCGGTCGCTGATGACGATCGCGCCGCGCTCCAGGGCGGGCAGGATCTCCCGTTCCACGTGGTCGGCCTTGTCGGCCGCGTAGAGCAGCACCTCGGCGCGGTGCGTGATGTGGGAGTTCTCCTTGTCCAGGAGCAGTCCGCGCAGGCGCATGCCGAGCTTGGTCGCCCCCGGCTGGCGCGTCCCCACGACCTCGAAGCCCTGGTCGCGCAGCCACACGGTCAGCTCGCGGACCTGTGTGGACTTGCCCGCGCCCTCGCCGCCCTCGACGACGATGAACGCGCCGCCGTGCTCGGAACGTCCCTCGTCCTCGTCATCACCCGAGTCGACGCCGCGCAGGGCGGCGACGAGCTCGGGGACCAGGCCGGGACCGGCGTCGGGCGCGTTCCGGTTCATCTGGCGGTAGCAGACGAGCGCCACGACCACCGCGAACAGACCGGAGACCATGAGCACCACGCCGCTGCCGCGCAGGTCGTAGGTGAGCGGTCCGGCCTGGAGGGAGTAGTCGCCGATCAGACCGGCGGCCAACGGCGCCAGCGCGGTGGAACCGACCAGGACGATGCGCGCCGCCCCGTGCAGGAAGGCGAACGTCCGCCCCCGGTACTCGTCCTCGACCTCGTGGCCGAGCATGGTCAGGCCGATCACCCACGCGAAGCCCGCGCCCATGCCGAGGACCGCGGTGAGCACGGCGGTGAGCACCATGTCCGCGACGGCGCCGGCGAGCACCAGGGCCACGCCCGCGGCGACGATGCTGAGTCCGAAGAGGCGGCGTCGGCTGAAGCCCTTGAGCACACGCGGTCCGGCGAGCATGCCCAGCGCCATCCCGGTGAACACGGCGGCGAAGACCATGCCGAAACCGGCGTTGCCCGCGCCCAGCGACTCGACGTGGATGCGGCCGACGCCGATGACGGCGCCCCGGCGGCGAAGGCGCCGAGCATGCCCAGGACCAGTCCGCGCACGAGCGGCGTCCCGCCGACGTACCGCCAGCCCTTCCACACCGCGCGCAGGATGCCGCTGTCGGAGGTGTCGCCCTCGCCGTCGCGCGCCGCCTTGTGCTTGGGGATCGGCAGGCCGACGACCACGATCGCGGCGACGAAGAAGGTCACGCCGTTGAGGTAGAGCGCGATGTCCGCCTCCGGGCTGGCCATCGAGGGCAGCAGTGCGCCGAGCAGGTTGCTGACCGAGGCGAGCGCCGCGAACAGCAGCGCCGCCACGGGCGCGGTTCCGTAGGTGGTGAGCAGGCTGAGTTGGTTGGCCTGCTCCAGGAACTTTCTGGGCACCAGGTTGGGGACGGTGGCGTCCTTGGCCGGGGTCCAGAACAGGGCCACGATCTCCGCCAGGAGGTTGGCGATGAGCAGCCACTCCAGCGCGAAGCCGGGGAAGAAGAGCCCGGCGAGCGGGATGGAGACGTAGAGCAGGCCGCGCAGCACGTCGCCGACGACCATCGTCCAGCGTCGGTCGAGGCGGTCGGCGACCACCCCCGCCAACGGGCTGAACACGATCGAGGGGGCCAGCTTGATCACCACGACGCCGCTGACGGCGAGGTACTGGACGAGCTGCGAGCTGTCCGTGGTGAAGATCGCCGCGAGGGACATCAGGGCCAGCAGACTGAGCCAGTCGCCCAGGCTGGAGAGGGAAAGCGAGATCCACAGCCTTCTGAAGGGTGAGATCGCGAGAACGTGGCGCGCCTCGGCCGGCGCTCTCAGGGGTGCAGATCTGCTCATAGCGCTCAAGATTATCGGTGAGGGGGATAGGAACCGACGGGTCGACGACCCGCCGCGTGGTGAATCGAGAGGTGGAGCCGGAGGTCACACACGTTTCACGCGTCCCCCTCCGTCACACACAGAGTAGTACGGAACCCCCGTCCCCGACAGGGGGCACCCGAAGCGGGTCGCCGCCCCGGCCCGAAGACCGGCTCACCCGGGCGCTTCCCGGGGAGGGCCCAGGTGAGCGGACCGGTTCAGGATTCGCCGTCCGCGGACTCGCGCGCGGTCGTCCTCGGCGTCCCGGTCTTCTTCGTCGCGGCGGACCTCGCGGCCGCGGTCGAGCGTGTGGTCGACGCCCTCTTCGTGGTCGAGGCCCCGGACGCGGACGTCGTCTTCCTGGCCGTCGCCTTCTTCGCCGCGGGCTTCTTCGCCGCGGGCTTCTTCGCCGGGGCCTTGGCGCGACGCTCGGCGAGCAGCTCGGCGGCGCGCTCGTCGGTGATCGACTCGACCTCGTCGCCCTTGCGCAGGGAGGCGTTCACCTCTCCGTCCGTGACGTAGGGGCCGAACCGCCCGTCCTTGACGACCATCTTCGCACCGGAGGCCGGGTCCTCCCCCAGTTCGCGCAGGGGCGGCGCGGCGGCGCGGCGGCCGCGCTGCTTGGGCTGGGCGAAGAGCGCCTTGGCCTCCTCCAGGGTGACCGTGAACATCTGCTCCTCGGTCTCCAGGGAGCGGCTGTCGGTGCCGCGCTTCAGGTAGGGGCCGTACCGGCCGTTCTGCGCGGTGACCTCCTCGCCGTCGAGCTCGCCGACGACCCGGGGCAGCGAGAGCAGCCGCAGCGCGTCCTCCAACGTGACCGTGTCCAGGTCCATCGACTTGAGCAGGGAGCTCGTGCGCGGCTTGACCTTGGTCTTCGCCTTCGACTTCGCCGCGCCCTTCCCGGCCTCCTCGGCGGGCTCCTCGACGACCTCGGTGACATAGGGGCCGAACCGACCGGACTTGGCCACGATCACGCGGCCGGTCCCGGGGTCGGCGCCGAGCTCGCGGTCGCCGCTGGGCTGGGCGAGCAGCTCCTCGGCCTTCTCCTTGGTCAGCTCGTCCGGGGCCAGATCCTCGGGCACGTTGGCCCGTTCCCCGTCCCGGTCGAGGTACGGGCCGAAGCGCCCCACCCGCAGGACGATGTCCGTGCCGGGCACCGGGACGGACGAGATCTCCTTGGGGTCGATCTCGGACAGGTGGTCGCCCACCAGGTCCTTGAGCCCGGTCTCCTGCTGGCCCTGCGGGTCCTCGCCGCCGAAGTAGAAGCGGCGCAGCCACGGCAGGCTCTCCGTCTCGCCGCGGGCGATGTCGTCGAGCACATCCTCCATCCGAGCGGTGAACTCGTAGTCCACCAGGTTTCCGAAGTGCCGCTCCAGGAGCTGGACCACCGCGAAGGCCAGGAAGGACGGCACGAGCGCCGTGCCCTTCTTGAACACGTAGCCGCGGTCCAGGATGGTGCCGATGATCGAGGCGTAGGTGGACGGGCGCCCGATCTCCCGCTCCTCCAGCTCCTTGACCAGCGTGGCCTCGGTGTAACGGGCGGGCGGACGGGTGCTGTGCCCCTCGGCCTCCAGGGTCTGCGCCTTGAGCGGGTCTCCCTCGGCCATCGCGGGAAGGCGCCGCTCGCGGTCGTCCAGGTCGGCGGCCGGGTCGTCGGAACCCTCGACGTAGGCCTTGAGGAAGCCGTGGAAGGTGATGATCTTGCCGGTCGCGCTGAACTCGGCGACCTCGCCGCTCGCGGAGGAGCCCTCGATCCGCACGGTGACGGACTCGCCGACCGCGTCCTTCATCTGCGAGGCGACGGTGCGCTTCCAGATCAGCTCGTAGAGGCGGAACTCGGGGCCGGTCAGACCGGTCTGGGAGGGGATGCGGAACTCGTCGCCCGCCGGGCGGATGGCCTCGTGCGCCTCCTGCGCGTTCTTGACCTTGCTGGCGTACACGCGCGGCTTGTCGGGCACGTGGTCGGCGCCGTACAGGCGCTGGGCCTGCGAGCGCGCGGCGTTCACGGCGCTCTCCGACAGCGTCGTGCTGTCGGTGCGCATGTAGGTGATGTGACCGTTCTCGTACAACCGCTGGGCGACCTGCATGGTCTGCTTCGCGGACAGTCCGAGCTTGCGGGACGCCTCCTGCTGGAGGGTGGTCGTGCGGAACGGCGCGTACGGGGATCGACGGTAGGGCTTGCGCTCCACCGACCTGACCGCGAAACCGGCGCCGGTCAGCCGCTCGGCGAGCCCGCGCGCGGCGGCCTCGTCCAGGTGGCGGACGCCGCGGTCGGAGCGCAGGACGCCCTGGGAGGTGAAGTCGCGGCCGACGGCGACACGGGTCCCGTCCACGCTGAGCAGGGTCGCGGGGAAGGTGGCGGGCCCATCGGAGACGCCCGCCTCGGTGGCGTCGAAGACGGCCTTGATGCCCCAGTACTCGGCGGAGGTGAAGGCCATCCGTTCTCGCTCGCGCTCGACCACCAGGCGCGTGGCGACCGACTGCACCCGCCCGGCCGAGAGTTTGGGCATGACCTTCTTCCACAGCACGGGCGAGACCTCGTAGCCGTAGAGGCGGTCCAGGATGCGGCGTGTCTCCTGGGCGCTGACCAGGCGCGTGTTCAGGTCGCGCGTGTTGCTGGCGGCGCGCTGGATGGCGTCCTTGGTGATCTCGTTGAAGACCATGCGGCGGACGGGGATCTTGGGCTTGAGCTCCTCGCGCAGGTGCCAGGCGATCGCCTCGCCCTCGCGGTCCTCATCTGTCGCGAGGAGGAGTTCGTCGGCCTCCGCCATGAGCTCCTTGAGCTTCTTGACGTGCGACTTCTTGTCGGCGTTGACGACGTAGAGCGGCTCGAAGTCGCCGTCGACGTCCACACCGAGCCGCGCCCACGGCTGTCCCTTGTACTTGGCGGGGATCTCGGCGGCCTTGGTGGGCAGGTCACGGATGTGGCCGATGCTGGACTCCACGACGTAGCCGCGGCCCAGATAGCCGGCGATGGTCTTCGCCTTGGCGGGCGACTCTACGATGACCAGAGCGGTGCCCGCTCCCCGCCGTCCGGTGTCCTTGGAGCCGTTCTTGCCGGCGCTGCCCTTCGTGGGTGGCACGTGTTCCCCTACGTCTAGCCCTACGTGATCTGTCCGACCGCGGTCCTGCGGATTCCTGGGAACCGACAGTAACCGAATGCCAGGCCCTCCCCCGTCGATGGGCGAGCGGGCCCTCGGGTCCGGGACCCGTCCCGCGCCGGCGCCGGGCTCACAACCACCGGCACCCGCAGAATAAGCGTTACCCGAACCGATGCCGCCCCGTCGCGTCCCGGCCCGGGCGTGGCGACCGTCTCCCACGATCGCCCACCAGCTTCGGGGAGCACCTGGAACTTGCTTCCATAGTGACATCGGTCACAGTTGAGGTCACAGCGTTCCACGACCACGAGAAAGCGACGAGTCCCCCCGGATATTCCCGGGAGGACTCGGCTCACGTCCTGAGCTGGTGGTCGTCACCCCCACGCTCCCGCAGTCCACCGCGATCCATTACGGAACGGGAGTGCGGAGGCGACTCACCCTTGCCCGACGTCCGCGGCGCGTGTGCGCCGGTCGCGGAACCTTCCCCTGGGCGCATGCCGTCGTCCGACGGCGTCCGACGTCTCGCAGTCCACCGCGATCCATTACGGAACGAGACGCCGTCCTCCTCCGGACGTCGGGGCCAGCACCCCGGGTCGGAACCCGCTGGGTCGCTACAGGCCCACGCCCGCCACCCCGAGAAGCTGGCCGACCGGGTCCACGGACGGCATGGCCGAGGCCTCCGGCAGCTCGTCGGCGCGCTCGGGAGCGTGCGTCTCGACGGTCTGGGTGGTGGTCTCGCTCAGGTCGTATCCGACGGGGACCATCTGCGAGAGGGGCACCTCGGGCAGCTCGTGCAGCACGGGAGCGGCGTCCAGCACACCCGACTGGTGCTCGACCGGGGCGCTCATGCGGCGCACCTCGGAGCCGGTGTCGGTGGAGCTCGCGCCGGCGGTGCCGAGCACGGCGCCGACCGCGTTGCCGGTGACGTTCACAGGGACGTCGCCGTCGACGACGGCCTGGTTGCCGCCGAGGAGGGAGCCGTTGCCGGAGGTGGCCACGTCGTTGTCGTCCTCGACGATCGCGCGCGTGTCGGTGGCCGCCGCGCCCGCGACACCGCCCACGGCTCCGATCGCGTTGCCGGAGAGGTCCACCGGGACCGCCAGGTCGACGACGGCCTGGTTGCCGCCGAGGACCGAGCCGTTGCCCGAGCTGGCGATGTCCGGCTGCGACATGTGCTCGCGCTCGGCGGGCGCGGACTGGCGGAGCACGCCCGCGTCCACGCCGGAGGTGTCGGGCAGCACGTGGACGTTGCGGGCGGCCTCGCCGACCAGGTCCATCGTGCTGACCTCGGCGGGGGCGGCCTGGTGGGACCGGTAGCCGTCGTAGCCGTACTCGTCGCGGTCGTCGCGGTCACTGCGGTCATCGGGGTCACTGCGGTCATCGCGGTCGCGGCGGTCGCGGCGGTCGCGGCGGTCCGCGGCGTCGTGCACGATCGCGTTGGTGTCGGTGGCCGCCGCGCCCGCGACACCGCCCACGGCTCCGATCGCGTTGCCGGAGACGTTCACCGGCACGTCCAGGTCGCCTACGAGCTGGTTGCCGCCGAGGATCGAACCGTTGCCCGAGCTGGCGATCGAGTCGCCGTCCCGACCGCCCCGGCCGCCCCGCTGCGAGACCAGGGCGGTGGTGTCGGTCGCCTGCGCCCCGGCCATACCGCCCAGCGCGCCGATGGCGTTGCCCGACAGGTTGACCGGGATGTCCCCGTCGACGACGGCCTGGTTGCCGCCGAGGATCGAACCGTTGCCCGAGGTCGCGATGGAGCGGTCGCCCTCGATGACGGCGGCGGTGCCACCGGTGCAGGAGGCGCCGGACACGCCCAGCACCGCACCGATGGAGTTGCCGCAGACGTTCACGGGCACGTCGCCGTCGACCACCAACTGGTTGCCGCCGGCGATCGAGCCGTTGCCGGAGGTGGCGATGTCACCGTCGGCGAACGCCACGCCGGTCCCCAGGGCGACGAAGCCGGCTGCCAGGAGCATGGCCTTCGCTGATGTGCCAGCCCACTTGCTCATGTGGGAAGTCCTTTCGGAAATACGAGTTGAGAAGGTGTCGTGCTTGGGCCACGGGCCGTTCCGCGCCCCTGGATGGGGCGGGGCACCTCGGCCAAGGCCGGGGATCATCCGGTCGGGCGCGCACCTGGGCGGTGCGTGTCTGCCGGGCTTGGAGAGCGCGCCGCGGTCCGTCTCCGCTGGATGCGGGCGAACGCGCGCGCTCCGTCGATCAGCTCCGCTCTGGTTGAGCGGCGGCTGACGTGAACCCCGCGACCTCGGCTGCGGCCGGTGCTGCGGGACTCGCGTCAACCCCCGGGCCGGTGACGGCCCGGGCGGCCGATCAGGCGCGGGCGCGCCGGTGGAGGCCGAGGAGGATCAGTCCGGCCCCCACGGCGGCGGCGGCGAGGGCGGCGGCGACCATCCAGAGCACCCCGGTGCCGTCGCCTCCGGTGACGGCAAGCTGCGGGTCGGCGGCGGAAGAGCCGGGCGACCCGGCCCGCTCCTGCGGCGGCACGCCCACCTCACCTGGCGTCTCCCCGCGGTTCTCCTCGGTGGGAGCCGGGGACTCGTCGTCACCGGGCGTCGGGGACGGGCCCTCCTCCGGAGTCCCGCCGTGGTCCGGGGCGCCCTCCCTGGGGTCCTCGCTCTCGTCCGGGCGCCGTCACCGGGGCAACCGTCCGGGTTCTCCTCACCGGGGCGACCGTCCGGGCGCTCGTCGTCGTAGTAGCCGGCGTAGACGTCGTGCTGCGACCGGCGGTCGGTCTGCGTCCGCTCGGAGCCGCCGACTCCCGCCTTCCCGTCGACGCACTGGGCTCCGGCCGCCCCGAGCAAGGCGACCGAGTTGCCGCAGACGTTGACGGGGGCGTCGACGTCGGCCCCGATCTGGTTGCCGCCGCCGATGGATCCGTTGCCGCTGGTCGCGGTGTCGGCGTGGGCGGTCCCGGCAGCGGTGAGGAGTCCGGCGGCCATGAGCGCGAGGATCCGGCTGGATGTTGCGTGGGTCATCATGTGTCCTTGGGTCAACGAGGAAGGCTTCTGCGGCTCGTGTGACCACGGACGGTGACTCCCGGCTGGATCAGCCGAGGGAGAATACGCCCACCGGGACGGTGGGCTGTCGCGCGCTGGGCGCGCGGACCGGCCGCGGTCGCGAGACGCGGCTAGTCAGGGGAGTAGGAGGGGTCTCCGCGGCGTCGCGGACGACCAGGGTGGGGTCGCCGGGAAGGGCGACCGCTGGGCCTGGGGCGCGGTGTGCACGGCCCTGGCCATGAGGAACCCGGCGGCGCCGGGTGTCGGGAAGGACGGCGCGGACGCACCGGTGGCGTCCGTTCCGGCCGAGTGCGGCGCGCCACCGGCGATGAGGTGGACGCGATCGGCGGACGCGTCGTCGCCGGTCTCCTCGCCGGAGTTCGGCGTCGCGGCCGCGTGCCACACGGTCTCGGGTGAGACTGCGGGCGCGGCGGCGCCGGAGTCGGCGGCCGGGTCCTCGTCCCGGTCGCGCGCGGCGTCCGGGGCGACGTGCCGGGAGCCCTCGGAGACAGTGGCGGGTTCGCCTTCTGCGCCGAGGACTGGCGGGTCGACGAAGACGGTGCGGCGGACGGAGTCGCCGACACCGGCGTCGGCGGTGTCGGCGAGGCCCTCGGTGACGGTGTCCACCAGTCCGCCCTCGCGCAGGGAGTCGTCGGTGGACTCCACCACCCCGCGGCCCGCACGGGCGACGCCGGAGACGAGGTCCCCGGCGCCGCGCGCCGTGCCGTCGACGGTGCGGGCGGTGTCGCCGACCACGCGGTGGGTGGCGGCACCGGCGGCGGTGTCGTCGAGCGCCTCGGTGAGACCGGTGTCGTCCAGGGCGTGTGCGGGAAACGCGGCGGCCTGGGGGACGACGGTGTCGGCCAGCGCCGAGGTGGTCGACGCGGCCCGGGCGGCGGCGCCGGTGAGTACGGGCTCACGCGGGCCCGCCGCCCGGACGGTGTGCTCGGCCGCGTCCCCGGCTCCCATGACACGGCTGACCAGGCCGCCGGTCTCGGGCGAGGTGTCCGCGTGGGCGGCACCGAAGGCCCCGGCGAGCCAGGCGACGGCGGCGATGCCGGACAGGAGCAACAGTCGAACCCAGGTGCCCCGGGTGTCACGGGCAGCGCGACTGGTCGACACCAGCCACCCTCGTCCCGCGAGCACCATGGATGCCCCCTTATCTCACTGTCACTGGACGGTCCCGTGCGGCGGTTCTACCGCGGTCGCACGGCGGTGCCGAGTTCGCGGCGCACGCTGACGCGTACGAGGAACCACGACATCGTCGAACTGAAAGCCACCGTAGCATCACGTTGAGTGAACATGGGCACGATCGCGAAGGACAGCGAGAACTTCTCGACCGATCTGGACTGGCAGGGCAGCGCATATCGGGACGGGCTCAGCTCAGTCCGACGAACCTGTCGAGCACACGCACACCGAACCGAAGCCCGTCGATCGGGACACGCTCGTCGACCCCGTGGAACATCCCGGCGAAGTCCAGCTCCGGAGGAAGCCGCAGGGGGGAGAAGCCGTAGTTGCGCACGCCCAGGCGGGAGAAACTCTTGGCGTCGGTGCCGCCCGACAGGCAGTACGGCACCGCCTTCGCCCCGGGGTCCTCGGCCAGGAGGGACGCCGACATCGCGCTGACCAGACCGCCGTCGAAGGAGGTCTCGACCGCGGGGAGGTGGTGGATGAACTCGCGACTGACCTTGGGGCCGAGAAGGCGGTCGATCGTCGCGAAGTACTCGTCCTCCGTTCCCGGCAGGAAGCGGCCGTCCACCTGCGCCGTCGCCTCACCGGGGATGACGTTGGCCTTGTAGCCGCCGCCGAGCACCGTGGGGTTGAGGGTGTTGCGCAGGGTGGCCCCGATCATGCGGGCGATCGGGCCGAGGCGGGCCACCGTGGCGTCCACGTCGCGTTCGTCGAAGGGGATCCCGAACTCCTCGCAGATCTCCTCCAGGAAGGTCCGGACGGTGGGGGTGAGCTGGACGGGGAACTCGTGCTCGCCCAGGCGGGCGACGGCCGCGGCCAGTTCGGTGACCGCGTTGTCGGCGTTGACCATCGAACCGTGCCCGGCGGTGCCGCGCGCGGTCAGCTTCATCCAGGCGATGCCCTTCTCCGCGGTCTCCACCAGGTAGAGGCGTCGGTCGTCGCGCACGGTGAAGGAGAAGCCGCCGACCTCGCTGATCGCGGAGTCGCAGTCGGCGAACAGCTCGGGGTGCTCGGCGACCAGGTACTGGGCGCCCCAGGTACCCCCGGCCTCCTCGTCGGCGAGGAAGGCCAGCACGATGTCGCGCGGGGGGCGGCGGCCCTCGCGCAGGCGCTGCCTCAGCATGGCGAGGACCATCGCGTTCATGTTCTTCATGTCGACGGCGCCGCGACCCCAGACGCAGCCGTCGGCGATCTCCCCGGCGAAGGGGTGGCGGGTCCAGTCGTCGGGCGCCGCGGGGACGACGTCCAGGTGGCCGTGGACCAGCAGCGGGGCCCGGCTGGAGTCCTCGCCCGCGATCCGCGCCACGACATTGCTGCGGCCAGGGTGCTTCTCGTAGATCCGGGACTCGACGCCGACCTCGTCGAGCTTGCCCGCGACGTACTCGGCGGCCTTGCGCTCTCCGGGCCCCGAATGGTCGCCGTAGTTGGACGTGTCGATCTCGATGAGCTCCCTGCACAGGTCGACGACCTCGACCTCTGCCGCGCTCAACGCGTTCTCCGGCTCCGCCATCTCGCAACTCCCGTCCAGCCACTTGGGCTCCTGCGTTTCCCCCGACGATGCCACGCCGACCCCCCGCCCGAAAACTGGTTCGCGGCACTTCCGACCTTTGCTATGGTTGACCTGTCCGGCGCGGGAAGCGCCGCGTCCAGCCCAGTCCGGGTGGCGGAATAGGTAGACGCGCTAGCTTGAGGTGCTAGTGGCCGTTAAGGCTGTGGGGGTTCAAGTCCCCCCTCGGACACAAGCGAAGGCCCTGGTGACAGGGCCTTTTTTCATGCCCGGGTTGCAACGGAGGGTGCAACCGAGGTGGATCACCCGAAGAGGGATGCCACCTGCTCAGCAGCACGGGCCTGCATCCCCGGGAGCGCGTGAGCGTAGATGTTCATCGTGATGGACGGGTTGGCGTGGCCCAACCTCTCCTGAACCACCTTCACGGATACCCCAGCCCTGGGAGCCAAGGTCGCCCACGTGTGCCTCAGGTCGTGGAGCCGGATGTCCGTGGCCCGCGCCTGTGAATACGGGCGTCCCCGTGGGCTTGCGGGATGGCGACGACCACAGTGACCAAGCACGGTGGCGTGATCTTCGACTTCTTCGGCGTCCTGACCTTCAACATGGTCGAGGTCATCTCCTCATTCGAGGACCGCGAGAGGCTCACCCGGGGAACCTTCCTACGCGCGTGGGCCAACCCACGCGGTCAGGAACTCTTCCAACGGCTCGAACTCGGCCACATCACCCAGACCGACTGGAACAAAGGGTTCGCCGCCCTGATCGGGGTCGCCCCCGACGACCTGACGGCCCGCTACCTCCACGACGCCTTCCCCGCCTACCAGATGCTCAAGCCGCACGGCAAGCACGCGCGGCCGGGATCAAAACCGCGGTGCTGTCCAACAGCCTCAGCCGGGAACACGTAACCCCAGCGCCACGTGTAGGGGCCCGGCCACCGGCCGCCGCGCCGGGACGCGGACCGGAACTGGACGGCGAGGCCGACTCCGAACAGCAGGGTGAGCAGGGACAGGAACGTGCCGTTGGTGAACAGCAGGAACACGCCCTGGGCCAGTCCGGCGGCCGACGGGTCGGTCAGGAAGGCGCCCAGGGGGCTGAGCACGTCTGTCCCGTAGAGCATGACGCCTTCGCCGCCGCGCGCGGTGAAGAGCCACACGTTGGTGCCGAGGGTGCCCAGGATCGCGATGCCGCGCAGGACGTCGAGCAGCGGAAGCCGCGCGCCCGGCCGCTGCGCCCCCGGGGTCCGTTCGGTCGTCGGTGTCCGTTGGTCGGAGCGGGTCATGGGGACCGCCTTCACGGTGCTCGATCGGATGGCCGCGGACTCCCAGGGGCCGTGCGGAGCCGGTCGAGGTAGGCGCGGAGGGATGCTCGGATCTCCTCCTCGGGGAACTCCCGCGTGGTGACGAGGTGGTGCAGGGTCAGTCCGTCGACGAAGGCGACGAGCCGGGTGGCCTCGCCGCGCGGGTCGGTCCCCTCGGGGAGGTCCCCGTCGCGCACGGCGTCCTCGAACCCGTGCGTGATCGCGTCGACGAGGGCCCGGGTGGTGTCCTGGTGCAGGCGCGCCATCTCCGGATCGGTCAGGGTGGCGGGCAGGAACTCCAGCCAGACGGTCAGCTCCACGCGGCGCTCGTCGTCCAGCGGGAGGAGGGTCTCGGCGAAGCGGTACACCCGGTCGTGGAAGGCGCCGCTCATGTCGACCGCCTGGAAGCGCTCCCCCGCGCGCCGGTACATGTGCTCGACGCCGAACCGCAGGAGGTCGGACTTGGCGCGGAAGTAGCGCTGCACCAGTCCCACGGAGACGCCCGCCTCGTCGGCGACGTCCGCGAGGGTGGTCCTGGCCAGCCCGCGCTCTGCCACCGTGCGCATGAGCGCCTCGGCCACCTGCCGCCGCCGTGCCCCGTGATCCGCCGTTCGTGCCATAAGAAAATATTAATGACATATTTTTATTCGCGCCACCCGGACGCGCCTCGGGAGAACCCGGAATTCCCCGGCAGTTGACCTCAACCTTTGTTGAGATAGGACGCTGGTTCCCTCGCACCCCGAAAGGCGGTGGCGGCGGTTCGATCGTGAGGAGCGATGGTCATGCGTGCGGTTCGCGTCAGGGACTTCGGCGGCCCCGAGAAACCGGTGGCAGAGGAGGTCCCCGACCCCGTCGCGGGTCCGGGCGAGGTCGTGGTCGACGTGGCCGCGGCCGACGTCCTCTTCATCGACACCCTCATCCGCAAGGGCTGGGGCCAGGACTTCTTCCCGATCCCCCGTCCCTACACCCCGGGCACGGGCGTAGGTGGGACCGTGTCCTCCGTAGGGGAGGGCGTCGACCCCACGTGGGTCGGGAGCCGGGTCATCGCGGAGACGGGCCGAGCCGACGACGGGGGCGAGCGGAACAGCCCCACGGACGGGTACGCCGAGCGGGCGGCGGTGCCCGAGGAACGGCTCATCCGGATTCCCGAGGGCCTCGACACCGTCCACGCCCTGGCACTCCTGCACGACGGCGCGACGGCCATGCGGCTGGTGCGGGTCGCACCGGTCGAAGCCGGCGCATGGGTCCTCGTCGCGGCGGCCGCGGGCGGCGCGGGCAGCCTGGCCGTCCAGCTGGCACGCGACGCGGGGCGCGCGTGATCGGCGCGGCCCGAGGCGAGGCCAAGCTCGACCTCGTGCGTTCCCTGGGCGCGGAGGCGGCCGTCGACTACTCGAAGCCGGGCTGGGTCGACCAGGTGCGCGCCGGTCTGGAGGAGCGCACCACCGCCGGGAAGTCGGTCCTGGTTCCCTGACCCGTGCGGGGGAGGCGTGCGACCGCGCCTCCCCCGCGGTCCGGCGCGGAGATCGACGCCGGATTCCCGGACGGCCGCGCGAGCCCGCCACGTGTTCCACGGGCGGTACGGGCAGCCCCTCCGGTCCACCACCACCCCAGACGGAGAACCTCGATGACCCGCGGACGCGTCGCGCTCGACTCCCTGATCACGCTCATCGCCCCGGTGGTGTGGGGCAGCACCTACATCGTCACCACCGAACTCCTGCCGCCCGACCGCCCGCTGCTGGCCTCCGCCATGCGCGCCCTGCCCGCCGGGCTGATCCTGCTCGCCGTCTGCCGGGTCCTGCCGCGGGGTGTGTGGTGGTGGCGCGCCCTGGTGCTGGGCACGCTCAACATGGGCGCCTTCTTCTACCTGCTCTTCGTCGCCGCCTACCTGCTGCCCGGCGGTGTCGCCGCCCTGGTCATGTCGGTCCAGCCGATGATTATGCTCGTCCTGGCCGCGTTCGTCCTCGGCAACCGCGTCCGCCCGGTCCATGTGCTCACCGGAGTGCTGGGCGTCGTGGGGGTCGGTCTGCTCGTCGTCGGACCGGAGGCGGCCCTGACACCGTGGGGCGTCCTGGCCGGGCTCACCGCCGCCGCCTCCATGGCGACCGGGATCGTCCTCACCAAGCACTGGGGACGCCCCGAGGGGGTGGGCGTCCTGGCGATGACCGGTTGGCAGTTGACCGCCGCCGGACTCCTGCTGGCCCCGGCCACCCTCGCCCTGGAGGGGCTGCCCGACCGGATCACCGGCCCCAACCTCGCCGGATTCGCCTACCTGGGTGTGATCGGCGCCCTGTTCGCGTACGTCCTGTGGTTCCGGGGTGTCGAGCGTCTGCCCGCGTTGGCCGTGTCCTTCCTGTCCTTCGGCAGCCCGCTGGCCGCGACGGTCCTCGGTTGGGCGATTCTCGGCCAGGCCCTGACCCCGGTCCAGCTGACCGGGGCGCTGATCGCGGTGGCGGCGGTGGCCCTCGCCCAGGTCGTCGCGCTCCGGAGCGCACCGGCCGGCGCCGCACGCGGTCACCAGCGGGCCGAGGACACCAGTCCCTCGGTCTCGGTCGACCACTCGTCGCCGCCGGACCCCCGGTCCCCCCGCATGGGGAAAACGACCTCCTCCGAGCACGCCCCCGGGGTCGAGGAGGGTGCGCCCCCGGACCGGCGCCCGCGGTGAACGGGTCGCGCACGGCGAGGCCACCGGTTCCGTACCGGTGGCCTGGACTGGCGTCGGCCGGGCCGCAGCTCAGTCGGCGCCCCTGGGCTTCCTCGCGTACATGCCGTCGACGATGTAGACGATGACGGCGGCGACCAGCACCTGGACGATCAGCACCCACCACCACATGGACGAGACCAGGGTGGCGAGGAACCCTCCCACGAAGGCCGCCACGATGCCCAGGAGCAGGGTCAGCCAGATCGGCAGGTGCTGTTTGCCGGGCACGACGAGCCGACCCAACGCACCGATGATCAGACCGACGACGAGTGCGCTGATGATTCCGGTGATCTCCACGGTCCCTCCCCAGATCGACGCCCTTGCCTCGTTCCCCCGTGTCTGCTCGCGGACACCGGCCACACGCCGGACGGGGGAAACCCTTGGCACGACTTTGGAACCCGCGTGGGGTGGCCCTTCTGCCGTCGGCAGAAGCCCGGCCCTCCTCTCCCACGGCGGGGGGCGCGCGGCGTACGCTCGGAGTCGGACCAGCGCCGCACGCCCGCAGGAGGCACCGATGACCGAGACCGTCCTTCGCCTCCTGGACGAGGCCCGGCGCGGCCCCGCGCGCGAGGTACGCGGAGATCCGCTCATGCGCGATCTGATCGGCGACCTGCTGCGGCGCACCCGGACCGAGCAGGGGCGGACGCTGCGCGAGGTCGCCGAGGACGCGCAGGTCTCCCTGCCCTACCTGTCGGAGATCGAGCGCGGCCGTAAGGAGGCCTCCTCCGAGGTGCTCGCCGCCGTGTACCGGTCCCTGGGTCTGGGGCTCTCGGACGTCCTCGCCGAGCTCTACCGCAGCACCGTGGACCAGGTCGCGCCGCGCACCGGCGCCGGTCCGGGCGACGTCAGGCGGGCGGGTGCGGCCCCCGCGCCCGCCCACCGCGCCCAGGTCATGTCCCTGGCCGCCTGAGGGCGGCCCCGGGGCCGCGCGACCCGGCCCTGAGCGGAACCGGTCGCCGCGCCCCGGGCCGAACGTGCGCACCGGAAGGGGCGGCCCCGTGGCCGGCGACGGCTCCGACGAACGACGCGGGCACGGCGTCGGAACCGGGAACGCCCCCCGGCTCCAGTCGTTCCCGCGTCTGGGAGAGTGTGTCCTCGTGATGCCTTCGTCCCCGTGCCGCACGGGGCTCCGATCCCCGCCGGGCGCGAACGGTTCGGCCCGGCGGGGATGACCTGCTCCCGACCGCCTACGCGGGCTGACGCGCACCGCCCGACGCTTCGCGGGTGGTGACGATGCCGTCGACCAGACCGTAGTCCCGTGCCTGCTCGGCGGTGAGGATCCGGTCCCGGTCGGTGTCGGCCCGCAGGCGCTCCAACGGCTGGCCGGTGTGCCGGCACAGAATCGACTCGACCTGCGACCGGACCCGCAGGATCTCCTCCGCCTGGATCTCCAGGTCGGCGGCGACCCCCTGCCCCTCGGTCGACGGCTGGTGCAGCAGCACCCGGGCGTGCTCCAGCGCCATCCGCTTGCCCGCCGCCCCCGCCGCGAGGAGCACGGCCGCCGCCGAGGCCGCCTGGCCCATGCAGACCGTGGCGACGTCGGCGCGCACGAACCGCATCGTGTCGTAGATGGCGGTCAGCGCGGTGAAGGAACCGCCCGGCGAGTTGATGTACAGCTGGATGTCGGTCTCGCTCGACTCGTAGTCCAGGTGCAGCATCTGCGCCATCACCACGTTGGCGACGTCGTCGTCGATCGGCGTCCCGAGGAAGATGATCCGCTCCGAGAGCAGTCGGCTGAACACGTCGGAGGAGCGCTCCCCCTTCGGCGTGCGCTCGACGACCACGGGCACGGTGTAGCGTCCGCTCACTGG
The DNA here is from genome assembly GCF_001942255.1 of Nocardiopsis sp. CNR-923. Lineage (GTDB taxonomy): Bacteria > Actinomycetota > Actinomycetes > Streptosporangiales > Streptosporangiaceae > Nocardiopsis. The sequence goes on along the minus strand of NZ_MKKC01000109.1, from coordinate 37,124 downwards.
TCCCCTCCCCCGACCCGGTGGGCGAACCCGGGCGTCGCGGCGCCGAGCCGGAACCCGCTGCCCTCCCACTCGTGCACCGACTCCACCACGTGGTCCACGAAGCCGTACTCCTTGGCCTCCTGGGCGGTGAACCACGCGTCGCGGTGCTGGTCCCTGGCGACGGTCTCCTCGCTCTGACCGGTGTGCTCGGCGATGAGCCGCACCATGGTCCGCTTCGTGTGCACGAGGTTCTGGGCCTGGATGGCGATGTCGGCGGCGGTCCCCCCGAGGCCGCCGGAGGGTTGGTGCATCATGATCCGCGCATGCGGGAGGCTGTAGCGCTTGCCCGCCGTCCCCGCACAGGCCAGGAACTGGCCCATGCTCCCCGCGAAGCCCATGACCAGGGTGGACACGTCGTTGGGCACGAAGCGCATCGTGTCGTAGACCGCCATCCCCGCCGTGACGGAGCCGCCGGGGCTGTTGATCGCGAGGGTGATGTCGCGTCGGGGGTCCTCGTCGGCGAGCAGCAGGATCTGGGCGCACACCCGGTTGGCGCTCGCCTCGTCGACCTGCGTGCCCAGCAGCACGATCCGGCTGCGCAGCAGGCGGGCGGCCAGCTGGTCGTCGAAGGCGCCGCCCGACGCCTCGTGTTCGGCGACGGGCCCTCGGTGGGTCAGCATGGAACTCTCCTTCCCCGGTCGGCGGAGCCTTCGTCCGCCCGACCGGTGGTTCCACACTGCGGCGGCGCGCACGGTGGCTTCCAGCGTTTCGGCCCGGGGCAGATCTGCCCACGGCAGACCGGGGCGCCACGAAGCCGCCAGTGATCCGTTGACAGCGGCTCCACGACCGCGCATGGATGGCCCCGCCCAGAGCGGTCGCCGTGCCGGCGCGACCTCACACGTCGTCGATCGCCTCGCGCAGATCGCGCAGGACCATGAGCACCTGGGGCCGCAGCGAAGGCCGGATCGCCGCGTACATCTGGCGCTGTTTGCGCTCCATCGCGCTCCGCCGGACGGCCAGGACCCGCTCGCCCTCCTCGGTGAGCCCCACCACGGTGCTGCGCTCGTCGCGCAGGGACCGACGGCGCGCCATCATGCCCTTGCGCTCCAGCTGTTGGATCATGCGAGTGGCGGAAGGGGACGAAACGCCGACGACCCGGGCGACCGCGCCGACGCTCGGATCGCGCATGCCGCGCACGGTCTCCATGAGGAGCGCCTGCGTCAGTGTGAGTTCCTCGTGCCCGTGTCCGCCGCGGAAGCGGGCGTGGATCGCCGCGTTGATCAGTGCGGTCCAGGCCCGCTGGAACTCCGCGAGTCCGGCGTCGGGCGGCTCGGGGTCGCGCGGATCGGCGTCGGGCGGCGGGGCCCCGGGGTCGACTGAGTCGTAAGGCACGAAACGATCCTCGCTGGTTCGGCGTCCTTCGCGCACCCTGGTGCGCGCGGTGGTTTGACCCTTGTGTAGTCTAGCTATTAGATAGCAAATGCACGTAATTTCACGATGATCCATGCCCCGCCGAGGCCACCCTGACACCCGATCCGGGGCCCCGCCCCGCGCAGGCGTCACCCCGGACCCGGGGTGACGGGTGTCCGCCCCCGGGACTCGGGCGGGCCCGGACCCATCCGGGAGGGACGCATTGACCACCGTGCTCGTCGCACACTTCGTCGCCGCGACGATCGCCCCCCTGCTCATACGCCGATGGGGGCGGAACGCGTTCGTCGCGCTCGCCCTCGTCCCGGGCGCCGCCACCGTCTGGGCGCTCCTGCACGCCCCCGCGATCGCCCGCGGCGACGCGCTCTCCTCGTCAGTCGTGTGGGCGCCGCAGTTCTCCTTGCGCCTGGGCCTGTACATGGACGCGCTCGGTCTGGTGATGACGCTCATCGCCGCCGGGGTCGGCGCGCTCATCCTCGTCTACTGCGCCCGCTACTTCGAGGACTCCGAACCCGGGCTCGGCCGCTTCGCGGGGGTGTTCGTCGCCTTCGCCGCCGCCATGCTCGGGCTGGTCCTGGCCGACGACCTCATCCAGCTCTTCGTGTACTGGGAGCTGACCACGGTCTTCTCCTACCTGCTCATCGGGCACAGCACCGAGCAGAAGGAGAGCCGCCGCGCCGCCATGACCGCGCTGACGGTCACCACCGCGGGCGGCCTCACGATGTTCGTCGGCATGATCATGCTGGGCGAAACGGCGGGCACCTACGTCGTCTCCGAGATCGTCGCCGACCCCCCGCCCGCCGGGGCCGCGCTCAACGTGGCGCTCGTCCTCATCATGGTCGGCGCCATGTCCAAGTCGGCGCTGTTCCCGTTCAGCCTGTGGCTGCCCGCCGCCATGCGCGCCCCCACGCCGGTCTCCGGGTACCTGCACGCGGCGGCGATGGTCAAGGCCGGTGTCTACCTGGTCGCGCGCCTGACCCCCGCCTTCCACGACGCCGCCGTCTGGCAGTCCATGGCTCTGGTGTTCGGCGTGCTCACGATGCTGCTGGGCGGGTGGCGGGCCCTGCGCCAGTTCGACCTCAAGCTCCTGCTGGCCTACGGGACCGTGAGCCAGCTCGGATTCCTCGTCGCCCTGTTCGGGGCCGGGACGCGCGCCGCCGCGCTCGCCGGGATCGCGATGCTCGTCGCGCACTCGCTGTTCAAGGCGGCGCTGTTCCTCGTGGTCGGCGTCATCGACCACGCCACCGGCACCCGCGACCTGCGCGACCTGTCCGGCCTGCGCAACGCCGCGCCCGCCGTCTTCTGGACGGCTCTGGCCGCCCTCGTCTCCATGGCGGGGCTCCCGCCCGCGATCGGGTTCGCCGCCAAGGAGCTGGCGTTCGGCGCGTTCACCGACGGCGGAGCCGCCGACACCGCGGTCCTGCTCGGCCTGGTCGCCGGCTCCGCCCTCACTGTCGCCTACAGCATCCGGTTCCTGTGGGGCGCGTTCGGCGTCAAGGAGAACGTCCCCGCCACCGCCGTCCACGCGCCCGGACCGCTGTTCCTGGCACCCGCCGTGCTCCTGTCCGGGCTCGGGCTGGCCGCCGGGCCGTTCTCGGGCGCGATCAACCCGCTCCTGACCGTGTACGCCGACACCGTCCCCCCGGCGCCGGGCGCCGCGACCACCTACCTCGTGCTGTGGCACGGCTTCGAGTTCCCACTGCTGCTGTCCGCGCTGTGCCTGGGCCTGGGCTACGTGCTGTTCCTGCTGCGCGGGCAGGTCGTGCGGCTGGGCCTGCGGTTCGCCCTCGTCGACCCCGACCGCGTCTACCGGCGGATGCTCGCCGCGCTGGAGAGCATCGCCCTCCAGTTGACCGGCGGCACCCAGCGCGGTTCGCTGCCCGTCTACCTCGGCACGATCCTGGTCGCCATGGTGGTCGTGTGCGGCTGGCCGATCATCTCCGGACGCCTGTGGGAGCTGCCCGCGCCGCCCGTGCGCGTGTGGGACACGCCCGTCCAGCTGATCCCGGCCGTGATCATCATCCTCACCTGCCTGTTCGTCCTGTTCGTGCGACGCCGCCTGTTCGCGGTCGTCCTCGTCGGCATGACCGGATACGGGTGCGCGGTGCTGTTCTTCCTCCAGGGCGCGCCCGACCTCGCTCTCACCCAGTTCCTCGTGGAGACGGTGAGCATCGTCGTCTTCGTCCTGGTCCTGCGCCGCCTGCCCGCACGGTTCTCCACACCCGCCCTGCGCGGGCGGCGCCTGTGGAACGTGGTGATCGGGGTGGCCACCGGGGCACTCGTGGCGAGCATGACCTACTTCGCCCTCGCCGGACGCCAGGACGAGTCCGTCTCCCCCGGCTTCGCCGACGCCGCGCGAGAGGTCGGCGGGGACAACATCATCGCCGTCCTGCTGGTCGACGTGCGGGCCTGGGACACCATGGGCGAGATCTCCGTCCTGGGCGCCGCCGCCGCGGGCGTGGCCAGCCTGATGTTCGTGCGCCGCAAGGCCCAGCCGCGCGGCGGCCCGCACGGGCTCCGACCCCGGTCGGTCACCGCCCCCCACGCGCCGCCCGGCGGCGCCGGTCAGATCGACCTCGGCGGCCTGCGCGCCGCCCCGCGCGAGCTGCACGTCAGGCCCGCGCCCAGCCGGGCGTGGCTGACCGGGGCCGACGCCCTGCCCACGGAGCGGCGGTCGGTGATCTTCGAAGTGGTCTCGCGCTTCCTCTTCCCCGTGGTCATGGTGATTTCGGTCTACCTGCTGCTCACCGGCCACTCCGCGGTCGGCGGCGGGTTCGCCGGGGGCATCGTGGCCGGGCTCGCGCTCATCGTCCGGTACCTGGCCGGGGGCCGCTTCGAGCTGTACGCGACCGCCTGGGTGCAGCCCGGGGCGCTGATCGGCGCGGGGCTGGCCCTGGCGACCGGGGTGGCCCTGGCCGGCCCGCTGATCGGCGGCGACATCCTCTCCGGCGGCTCGCTGGACCTGCACGTCCCCCTCATGGGCGACCTGCACCTGACCACCAGCCTGGTCTTCGACACCGGCGTGTACCTGCTGGTGATCGGCCTGGTCCTGGACATCCTCCGCAGCCTCGGCGCCCGGATCGACGAACAGATCGAGCGCGACGCCGTGCACGCGGCGGAGGCCGCCCGACGCGGGGTCGAGGCCCCGACCGAGGAGGTCACGCCTTGAACGACACCCCCACCCTCGTCCTGGTCCTCGTCGTCGGCGTCCTGGTCGCGGTGGGCGTCGTGCTCCTGTTGGAGCGCAGCCTGACCCGCGTCCTCCTCGGGTTCGTGATGCTCAGCAACGGGGTCAACCTCATGATCCTGGCCTCGGGCGGCGCGGCGGGGGGCCCGCCGATCCTGTGGCTGACCGACGAGCACCGGATGACCGACCCCCTCCCGCAGGCGATGATCCTCACCGCCATCGTCATCACCCTCGGCATCACCGCGTTCCTCCTGGCCATGGCCTACCGGAGCTGGCAGCTGGAGGGCAACGACGAGGTGCAGGACGACGCCGAGGACCTCCGGATCGTCCGGGGCGAGGGGATCCGCGCCGTACGCCGGCGGTTCCGCCGAGAACGCCGCCGCCTGCGCGCGGACATCCGCGCCCAGCGGGCCGAGCTCCAGGCGACCATCGCCGCCGCCGATGCCCAGGAGCTGGCCGAACAGGCCAGGATCAAGGCAGAGATCGCCGCCGCCCAGGCGGAGCTCGCCCGGTTCGAGGTCGACGCCGAGGAGAGCGGCGCCGACGAACACTCCCAGGAGACGGTTCGTCGGCTCACCCACCGGACGCAGACCATGGTCGAGCAGGTCGCCGAGCTGCGCGGCCGCATCCGACGGGGCCGCCGGAAGCTGCGGGAGCACCGCCGCGCCGACCGGGCCGCCGAGCGAGAGCTGTGGAGGGAGCTGCGGCGCCGCGTGCGGACCCAGCGGCGCCAGATGCGCCAGACCATGCGGGCCGAGCGCGAACGCCTCGCCCGCGCCGAGGACAGCGAGCTGCAAGGGAACGACTGATGATCGACGGATCCCTCTTCGCCGCGACCGTGCACCAACTCGTCCCCCTGCCGGTGGTCCTGCCGCTCTTCGCCGCCGGGGTCAAGCTCGCGCTCGGCACCCGCTGGCCCCAGTTCCAGCAGTGGGTCAGCGTCGCCACGCTCAGCGCCGTGCTCCTGATCGGGTTCGCCCTCATGGTCGGCGCGGACCTGTACGGACCGTTGGCCGTGCAACTGGGCGGATGGGAGGCCCCGCTCGGGATCACCATGGTCGCCGACCGGCTCTCCGCCCTGTTCGTGACGGTGTCGTCGGCGATCACGCTGGCCGTGCTGGTGTACTCCATCGGTCAGGGCATGGCGGGCAAGGCCGAGGTGGCTCCGCTGTCGGTGTACCAGCCGACCTATCTGATCCTGGTCGCCGGCGTCTCCAACGCCTTCCTGGCCGGGGACCTGTTCAACCTCTACGTCGGCTTCGAGATCCTGCTGACCGCCAGCTACGTGCTGCTGACCCTGGGCGGCACCCAGCCCAGGATGCGCGCGGGCGCCATCTACGTGGTGGTCTCGCTGCTGTCGTCGGTGTTGTTCCTCATCGCGATCGGGCTGGTCTTCGCGGCCACGGGCACGGTGAACATGGCGCTGCTGGCCGAGCGGCTGTGGAACATCCCCGCCGAGCTGCGGCTCGTGCTGGAGGTCATCCTGGTCATCGCGTTCGGCATCAAGGCGGCGGTGTTCCCGCTGTCGGCGTGGCTGCCCGACTCCTACCCGACCGCGCCCGTGCCGGTCACGGCCGTGTTCGCGGGCCTGCTGACCAAGGTGGGCGTGTACGCGATCATCCGCTCGGAGACCCTGATGTTCCCGGGGACGAGGATCGACACGTTCCTGCTCTGGGTCGCCCTGGCCACGATGATCATGGGCGCGCTGGGCGCGGTCGCCCAGAACGACATCAAGCGCCTGCTTTCCTTCACCCTGGTCAGCCATATCGGGTTCATGCTGTTCGGAGTGGCGCTCGGCAGCGAGCTCGGTCTGTCCGGCGCGGTCTTCTACGTGGCCCACCACATCACCGTGCAGACCACGCTGTTCCTCATCACGGGGCTGATCGAGCGCCGGGGCGGGTCCACCTCCCTGGACGACCTCGGCGGTCTGGGACGGATCGCGCCGGTCCTGGCGGTACTGTTCTTCATTCCGGCGATGAACCTGGGCGGCATCCCGCCGCTGTCGGGGTTCCTCGGCAAGCTCGGCCTGCTCCAGGCTGGTGTGGAGGCCGGGACGCCGATGGCCTACGCGCTGGTCGTGGCGTCGGTCGTCACCAGCCTGCTCACGCTCTACGTCATGGCGCGGGTGTGGAACTACGCGTTCTGGCGCACGCCCACCGAGGGGATGGTCGCCGAACCGGGCACCGTCCTGGAGGAGAGCGAGGACGGCGAGGAGACGACCACCGCGGCCCTGGGGCCGGAGGAGGCGGTCGGGCCCACGTCCCGGCTGGAGGACACCGCGACCCGCGCGGCGACGCGGGTGGTCACCTCGGTGGTCCTGCCCAGGAGCATGGTCGGCGCCACCATGGCGCTGGTCGCGATGGGGCTGGCCCTGACCGTGCTCGCGGGGCCGCTCATCGCCTACTCGTCGGACGCCGGCGCCGAACTGCTCCAACGCACCCCGTACGTCACCGCGGTCCTGGGAGGCGACCGATGACCGTGAACGATGCCCGCGGCCGAAGGGGGCCGCGCCTGCGGGCGGTGCGCCGCCGTCTGGGCAAGGTGCAGCTGCCGTCGCGCTCGGGATGACCCTGGTGTGGATGCTGCTGTTCAACGGCTTCCGGTGGCGGGAGGAGTCGCTGGGTCTGGCCGTGTTGGGGTTCGGGGTGTCGGTGCTGGTCACGGTGGTGTTCCCGCTACCGCCGATCGGCCCCGGGCTGCGGCTGCGCCCGCTGGCCACGCTGCGGCTGCTGGGCTTCGTCGCCCGAGAGATGGTCGTGTCGAGCCTCCAGGTCAGCCGTCAGGTGTTCGCGCCCGGACCACCCGTGCGCAGTTCGGTGATCGCGGTGCCGCTGCGCACCGACTCGGACCTGATGCTCGTGTGCACCTCGATCGCCCTGTCCGCGATCCCCGGAAGCATGGTCGTGGAGGTCGGACAACCGGACCGGGTGCTGTACGTGCACGTCCTCGGCGCGGTCGACGAGGCGGGGACGGCCAGCGCGCGGGCGGGGTCGCTGCTGCTGGAGGAGCGCATCGTGCGCGCCGTCGGAACCCGTCAGGACATCGCCGATCTGGAGGCCGCCGCGGCGGCCGGGAGGGAGGGCGCGTGACCGCGCTGTGGATCGCCATCTCCGTGCTGCTGGGGCTGGCCGCCCTGCTCAGCACGGCCCGCCTCATGCTCGGTCCCAGCATCCTGGACCGGGCGCTGTCCGTCGACGTGCTGGTGGCCTCCGCGCTCACCGGGATCGGCGCCTACGCGGCGTTCAACCGCGACCCGACGGTCCTGCCGATCCTGCTGGTGCTGTCGCTGATCGGGTTCGTGAGCTCGGTCAGCGTCTCCAAGTTCGTGGTCCGCCGCCATCTGGACGAGGCGGAGGGCGCCGAGGAGAGGGGATGGAACACGTGAGCGAGCCCCTGGTCACGGTCCTGGACTGGCTGGCGGCGGTGTGCCTGCTGTTGGGCGCCGCGCTGTCCCTCGTCGCGGGTGTGGGACTGGTCCGGTTCCCGGATCTGCTGTCCCGGATGCACACGGCGGCCAAGCCGCAGGTGTTGGGACTGCTGCTCGTGCTGGTGGGGATCGGCCTGCGCATCGCCCCGCATGACACGGGCGTGTTCAACGTGGGGACGCTGATCCTGGTGGGTCTGTTCCAGGTCATGACGGTGCCGGTGGCCGGGCACATCGCCGCGCGTGTGGCCTATCGGACCGGGCGCATCCGCGAGGACCTGCTGGCCCGCGACGAACTGGCCGATCGGATCGCCGAGCGACGGGGAGGCGGGGCGGAGGGGAGCCGGGGCGCCTGAGGGCGGGGCGCGACGGGCCCGCCCGCACGACCGCACGGTCCCTCGTCCCCCGCGGTGGACCGCGCGCGACGTCCGAGCGTCCGGTGCGTTTGGTGCGTCCGATCGGCGGGTCCGCACCGGACGCCCGGGGTCGAATCCTCCGGGCCGGGCAGGCGAGTCCCGGGCTCGGGTCGGGGCCCGGTCAGGCCAGCCGTTCGGCCTCGTCGTCGGTCAGGAGCCTCGACCGGATGAGGAAGCGCCGCCCCGTCGGCGCCTCCAGGGAGAACCCGGCGCCGCGTCCAGGGACGACGTCGATGGTCAGGTGCGTGTGCCGCCACAGCTCGAACTGGGCGCGGGACATCCACACCGGCACCGGCTCGGGCCCGCCCACGTCGAGGTCGCCCAGGTGGACGTCGGCCGCGCCCGTACGGAACTCCCCCGCCGGATAGCACATCGGGGAGCTGCCGTCGCAGCACCCGCCCGACTGGTGGAACATCAGCGGCCCGTGCTCGGCGCGCAGGTCGCGGAGGAGGGCGGCGGCCTCGTCGGTGACCGCCACCCGCTCCGCCCCCGCGCCACCCGCGGGGGCGGGCATCAGAACAGCCCCAGCGCCGAGTCGGAGTAGCTCACCAGCAGGTTCTTCGTCTGCTGGTAGTGGTCGAGCATCATGCGGTGGTTCTCCCGGCCGATCCCCGACTGCTTGTAGCCGCCGAACGCCGCGTGTGCGGGGTAGGCGTGGTAGTTGTTCACCCACACGCGCCCGGCCTGGATGTCGCGGCCCGCGCGGTAGGCGGTGTTGCCGTCGCGGGACCACACGCCCGCGCCGAGGCCGTACAGGGTGTCGTTGGCGATCTTGACGGCGTCGGCGTAGTCGGCGAACCGGGTCACCGACACCACCGGGCCGAAGATCTCCTCCTGGAAGATCCGCATGTCGTTGCGGCCCTCGAAGACCGTCGGCGTGACGTAGTAGCCGCCGGACAGGTCGCCCCCGAGGTCGGCGCGCCCACCTCCGGCGAGCACCTTGGCGCCCTCCCGGACCCCGATGTCGATGTAGGACAGGATCTTCTCCAGCTGGTCGTTGCTGGCCTGGGCGCCGACCATGGTCGCGGTGTCCAGCGGGTCGCCCTGGACGATGGCGCCGACCCGCTCCAGCGCGTCGCCGAGGAAGCGGTCGTAGACGGAGTCCTGCACGAGCGCCCGGGACGGGCAGGTGCAGACCTCGCCCTGGTTGAGCGCGAAGAGGGTGAAGCCCTCCAACGCCTTGTCGTAGAAGGCGTCCGCGCGGTCGGCGACGTCGGCGAAGAAGAGGTTGGGGCTCTTGCCGCCCAGCTCCAGGGTGACCGGGATGAGGTTCTCGGACGCGTACTGCATGATGAGGCGGCCGGTGGTGGTCTCGCCGGTGAAGGCGACCTTGCGCACGCGCGGGTTGGAGGCGAGCGGCTTGCCCGCCTCCACGCCGAAGCCGTTGACGACGTTGACCACGCCCGGCGGCAGGAGGTCGGCGATCAGCTCGACCAGGAGGAGGATCGAGGCGGGGGTCTGCTCGGCGGGCTTGAGGACGACCGCGTTCCCGGCGGCCAGGGCGGGCGCCAGCTTCCAGGTGGCCATCAGCAGGGGGAAGTTCCAGGGGATGATCTGGCCGACCACGCCCAGCGGCTCCTGGAAGTGGTAGGCGACGGTGTCCTCGTCGATCTGGGAGGTGTGCCCCTCCTGCGCGCGGACGGCGCCCGCGAAGTAGCGGAAGTGGTCCACCGCCAGCGGCAGGTCGGCGGCCAGCGTCTCCCGGACGGGTTTGCCGTTCTCCCAGGCCTCGGCGACGGCGAGCCGCTCCAGGTTGGCCTCGATCCGGTCCGCGATCCGGTTGAGCACGAGCGCGCGCTCGGCGGCGGACGTGCGGCCCCACGCGGGCGCGGCGCCGTGGGCGGCGTCGAGGGCGAGTTCGACGTCCTCGGCTCCGCTGCGTGCGACCTCGGTGAAGGTCTGGCCGGTGACGGGGGTGGGGTTCTCGAAGTAGCGGCCCCTGACGGGCTTGACCCACTCGCCGCCGATCCAGTTCTCGTAGCGCGGCGCGTACTCCACGACACTGCCGGGCTCGCCGGGGCGCGTGTAGATGGTCATGGCTGTCTCCTGGTGTCCGTCGGCGCCGATTCCGGTCCCGGCGTCGTGGGCGTGACGCTAGTCACCCGGACGTTGCGAGCACGTTGCGGTGGCGTGGCGGGGTCACCGGGACGGGGACCGGCCGCCGAGCCAGTGGAGCCGACCGCGCAGGGCGGCGTGCCGGGGCGAGGAGGGGTCGGCCGCGCCGAGCGCCGCCGCCACCGCTCGGGGGTCGTCGCGCCACTCGGGGTGCTCCGCCCAGGCCAGCAGCACCTCGGAGGACGCGTGGTCGGCGAGGACGGCGCACACCTCGGCCTGGAGGGAGTCGCGGACCTCCACCACGCCCGGGGCGTCGGAGCGCGGCAGGACCGGGCCGGGGTAGGCGTCCAGGGCGCGTCGGTGGTCCCCGGCGGCGAGGTGGCCGCGGACGTCGTCCACGTCGGAGTCCACCGGGAGGCACAGCCGGTAGGGGCGGGAGGCGAGGGGACCCGGCCCCAGGAGGCGGCGCAGGCGGGTCATCTCGGCGCGGACGGTGACCGGGGAGGCGTCGCGTTCGTGGAGCAGGGCGCCGAGGGCGGCGCCGGTCAGGCCGCGCGGGAAACGCGACAGCAGCAGGAGGATCTCGGCGTGGCGCAGGCTGAGCGCCGTGGCCCCCGCGCCGCAGGAGAGCTCGGCGCCGTCGCGCCCGAGGACGCGCAGGCGAAGGCGGTCGCCGTCGCCGGGCGGGCACGGCCGGGGCACACGGCCGTCGAGCCGCAGGGCGCGCAGTTCCGCCTCGGCCGCCGCCGCGGCGGCGCGGACGAGCGCGAGGGCGTGCGGCGAGGCGACGTGGTCCTCTCCGCTGAGGTCGAGGACGCCGAGCAGCGCCCCGGTGTCGGGGTCGTGCAGGGGCGCCGCCGAGCAGCTCCAGCGGTGCACTCCCCGGGCGAAGTGCTCGCTGGCGAAGACCTGGACCTCGTGGTCGAGGGCGAGCGCGACGCCGGGCGCGTTGGTGCCCGCCGAGCGCTCGTCCCAGTTGGCGCCCTCGACGAAGGCCATGCCCGCCGCCCGGTCGCGCAGCCGGTGGTCGCCTTCCACCCACAGGAGGCGGCCGGAGGCGTCGCCGACCGCGAAGAGCTGGGGCCCGGATGCGGTGTCGACGAGGAGGCGACGCAGCAGCGGCATCACGGGGGCGAGCGGGTGGGCGGCTCGGTGGTCGCGCAGCGCGTGACCGGCGAGCTCGACGCGCGGGGTGGTGCTCTCGGGGTCGACGCCGTGCCGGGCGCTGCGCCGCCAGGAGGCGCCGACGACGGCGCGGACGCGGTCGCTGACCTGCCCGGAGTCGGTGAAGTGCGCGTGCGCCACGGCGACGTCCCGCCGCACGGCGTCGGGGTCGGCGCCCCGCGGCCAGGCGATCCATCCGTCGGCCATCCGATGTCTCCCCTCGCCGGGCCAGTGCCGGGCCACAGTGGCCGCCTGCCCCGTGACCACGAGTGAAGCCCCGCGCGAGCCGCTTGGCAAGGGGGTGTGAGGATGTGTGTCCCGGGTCGGTCGCACCGGCGCCGACCCCGCAACACTACCTTTGGTCACTGATCCATGGCACAGGGTTCGACATGTCCGCACGACCCCTGATCAGCCTCACCGCGTACACCGGCGCACCGGCCGCGGACGCCCGTCCGCGCGAAGTCCGGCAGGGGGCGCCGGGCCCCATGTCCGCGCACGGGTCGCGGCGGCTCCCGGAGGGCGTCCGGCCCGACCGCCGTCACCGCGAACCGGGTGCCGGAGTCACGCGTGCGGGGGCTCGCCGGTGACCACGTGGTCCGCGTGGTTGAGCGCCTCCAGGACGAGTCGCCGCAGATGGCCGTCGCGCATGCGGTAGATCGAGTGGCGCGACTCCCGCCGCGCCTCCACCAGGCCCGCCAGCCGGAGTTTGGCCAGGTGCTGGGAGACAGCCGTCCGCGAGGCCCCGCACGCCTCGGTGAGTTGGCCGACGTCGGCCTCGCCCCGGGCCAGTGTCCACAGCAGGCACAGGCGTGTGGGGTCGGAGAGCAGCCGGAAGACGTCCGCGGCCACGGCGAGCCGCTCGGGGCCCGGGGGTTGTCCGTGGAACAGGCTCGGGGCGGACGTCGGCTCACGATCGGACATGGGCGCAGTCTAGGCGTTGCGTTCGGCGAGGCGGGCTCCACGAACGCCGGTGTGGCCGACCGCGTCGACGGCCCGCGGATCGCACGTCCGCCGGATCGCCGCGTGGCCGGTCGCAAGCCCGGCGAGACGGGCCGCCGAAAACCCTCACATGACATGTGCGCGTGTGCGCACTTATAATGCTCGAATCCGCTGTCGACCCCCGGGAGCCCGCCCATGCTCCGTGTCCTGGCCCACCCGACCTACCGCCGACTGTTCACCGCGCAGGTCCTCGCCCTGCTCGGCACCGGACTGGCGACCGTCGCCCTCGGCCTGCTCGCCTACGACCTCGCGGGCGCCGACGCCGGAGCCGTCCTGGGCACCGCCCTGACCATCAAGATGGTCGCCTACGTCAGCGTGTCCCCGCTGGTCGGGGCGGTGGCCGCCAGACTCCCCCGCCGTGCCTTCCTGGCGTGCGCCAGCACACTTCGCGCGATCTGCGCCCTGGGACTGCCCCTCGTCAGCGAGCCGTGGCAGGTCTACCTGCTGATCCTGCTCCTCCAGGCGGCCTCGGCAGCGTACATCCCCGTCTTCCAGGCCACGATCCCCGACGTCCTCACCGACGAGCGGGACTACACCCGGGCGCTGTCGCTCTCCCGCCTCGCCTACGACCTGGAGAGCCTCGCCAGCCCACTCGTCGCGGCGGCCCTGCTCACCGTGGTCGGCTACGACACCCTGTTCCTCGGCACCGGAGCGGGGTTCCTCGCCGCCTCCGGGCTGGTCCTCCTGACACGGCTCCCCCGGTCGCGCTCGGACGCGGGAGCCGGACGGACGGGCCCCGCGCTCGGGCTCGGAGCCTTCCTCAAGGTGCCCCGGTTGCGCGCCCTCCTGGCGATGAACCTCGCGGTGGCGTCGGCGACCGCCGTCGTGCTCGTCGACACCGTCGTCATCGTGCGGGATGTGCTGGGACGGGACCAGTCAGCGGTGGCACTGACCCTGGGAGCCTTCGGCGCAGGTTCGATGATCGTGGCCCTGACGCTGCCCCGGATCCTGGACAGGGCACCCGACCGCGCGGTGATGCTGCCCTCGGGGTTCGTGCTCGCCCTGGGCCTGACGGTCGCCGCGCTCACGCTGTCCGTGACCACCGGCGCCGTGGCGTGGGCGGGCGTCATCGGATGCTGGTTCGTGCTGGGCGCGGGCACGTCGCTCGTCCTCACCCCCGCCGGCCGACTGCTGCGCAGGTCCGCAGCACCGTCCCAGCCGTCTCCCGGCACCGCCCGGCAGCCGCTTCGCGGAGAGGCGGCACACCCCCAACGGACGCCTCCGGCGCAGCACTCCCTCCCCGTGCTGTTCGCGGCCCAGTTCGCGCTCTCCCACGCCTGCTTCCTGCTCACCTACCCCCTGGCGGGATGGCTGGGGGCACGGGCGGGACAACCCTTCGCGCTCGGGGTGTTCGCGCTCCTGGCACTGGCCGCGGCGGGGGCCGCCGCCGCCCTGTGGCGGCGCCGCGAACCGGCCGGCGCGGCGCGGTCCGGTCAGCGCTCCGGTTCGGACACCGGGTAGGGCGAGACGGTGCTGGAGTTCTCGTTGACCAGCAGCGAGCGGCCCGCCGGAGGGAACGCGCGCTGGGGGCACGCGGGGCGCTCGCACACCTTGCACCCCAGCCCGATCGGGGTCGCCGCGCGCGGGTTCCCGAGGTCGAAGCCCGCCGAGTAGACGAGGCGGTGGGCGTTCCTCAGCTCGCAGCCCAACCCGACCGCGAAGGTCTTGCGGGACGCCCCGTAGCCGCCGTAGCTCCGCCCGACGGTCCGCGCCACCCAGAAGTAGGCGCGGCCGTCGGGCATCTGAGCGATCTGTGTCTGGATGACGCCCGGTGCGGAGAAGGCCGCGTAGACGTTCCACAGCGGGCAGGTGCCGCCGGCGCGGGAGAAGTGGAAACCGGTCGCGGACTGGCGCTTGGACATGTTCCCCGCCCGGTCCACGCGCACGAACGAGAAGGGAACTCCGCGCAGACCACGCCTCTGAAGCGTCGACAGGCGGTGGCAGACGGTCTCGAAGCCCACACCGAACCGGTCCGCCAACAGCTCGATGTCGTACCGCTCCGCCTCCGCGGCCGCGTGGAAGGCCGTGTACGGCAGGACGAACGCCCCCGCGTAGTAGTTGGCCAGGCCGATGCGGGCGAGGCGCACGGCCTGGTCGTTGGCCAGCTCCTCGCCCCGCGCCAGCTCCTCCAGCAGGTCGCCGTGTTCGAGGAAGGCGAGCTGGGTGCCGAGCTGGAAGGCCCGCTGTCCGGGACGCAGGTGGGCGGCGAGGGTGAGGACGCGGCGGTCGGGGTCGAAGGCGCGGTGCCGGGAACCGGGGTCGCCGCCAGGGGCCTCGGTCTCCACGCGCACGCCGTGGCGTTCACCCAGGATGCGGGCCAGAACGGTGTGCGCCTGGCCGGGGACGACGTCCTCGCGCCCGGCGAGCTCCTCGGCGCGTTCGTCGAGTTCGCCGATGTAGTTCTGGCGGGCGTAGAAGAAGTCGCGGACCTGCTCGTAGGCCATGGGCGCGGGGGCCGGGCCGTCGCCGCGTCCCTCGGCCAGGGCCGCGGCCTGGGCGGAGGCGTCGCGGTAGCGGCGGTGGAGGTCGACCAGGGCGCGTGCCACCGAGGGGAGCGAGGTGGCGAGCTCGTCGAGTTCGTCCGCGCCGACGCGCTCGCCCGAGGGAGCGTCGACGAGCGCCTCGCGGAGTTCGGCGATGAGGCGGGTGGTGTCGCCGGTGGCGAAGAAGCCGGGGTCGACGCCGAACACCTCGGTGACACGCAGGAGCACGGGCACGCTGAGCGGCCGCTGGTTGTGCTCCATCTGGTTGAGGTAGCCCGCCGAGATGCCCAGTTCCCGGGCGAGTTCGACCTGCGACAGCGATCGTTCGCGCCGCAGCCCGCGCAGCCGGGGCCCCGCGTAGACCTTGCGCACCGTGTCCCCCTCCGTCGGTGCTCAGGGTAGTCGCCGGGGGCGGTCGCGGCGGGCGGCGGCCCCGTGGTCACGTCCAGCGCAGCGCGAACTCGTCGCCCTCGGACACGACCCGGCAGCCGAGGTCGCGGCTGACGTCGTCGAGGGTCCCCTGGAGCCACCGGGCGTCTGCGCGGGAGGCGTGGTCCAGGCGCATCCCGCGCGAGACCAGCGGGACCATCCGCAGTGCGAGAAGTCTGCCGGTGCCCGCGTCGACCGAGGGCAGGAACATCAGCCGTAGGTCGTCGCGGAAGTCCTCGTAGCCCTGGATGCCCTCGTAGTCGTTGACGAAGTCGCCGCAGCCGTAGAGGATCAGCCGGTCGCGGTAGACCTCGATCGGCCGTGGGTGGTGCGAGGAGTGGCCGTGCACGACGTCCACGCCCCCGTCGACCAGGGCGTGGGCCATCGCGCGCTGGTCGGAGACGCCGTAGCCCCAGTTGGAGCCCCAGTGGACCGACGCGACCACCACGTCGCGGGGGCCGCGCGACTCCGCGACGCGGGCGACGACGCGTGCCGCGCCCACCCGGGCGTTCTCGGGCACCAGGTGGACCCCGGGTCCGTCGTCGTGCGCCGCCCAACCGGGCGGGATGCCGGTCGAGGCGGTTCCGAACGCCGCGACCACGACCCGGCCGTCCCGTTCCAGGTCGACGGCGGCCGGCGCGCGGGCCTCCTCGGCGTCGCGGCCCGCGCCCGCCGAGCGCAGCCCGGCCGAGGCCAGGGCGTCGAGGGTGTCCTCCAGTCCGTGGACGCCGAAGTCCATGACGTGGTTGTTGGCGAGCGAGCACACGTCCGGTCGCGCCGCTGCGAGGCACGGGAGGTTGCCGGGGTTCATCCGGTAGTGGATGCCCTTACCGGGGACGAACTCGCCGTCGTCGGTCACGCTGGTCTCCAGGTTCAGCACCCGCAGGTCGGGGGCGGCGTCCTCCAGCACACTGAGCGCCTCGCCCCACGGCCAGTCGAAATTGACGGGGCGCGGGATCGGGCCGTTCATCCGTTCGGCCAACTCGACGTAGCCGCGCGCGTCCCGGACGTAGTACTCCTCCAACGTCGGATCGCCGGGGCGCGGCAGGATCTGGTCCACGCCGCGTCCGAGCATCACGTCTCCGCAGAGGAACATCGTCACCGGCTCGGTGCGCATCTTCTCAGCGTACTCCGGACGATCCGGATATATCGACACACAGACCCCGGGAGCACTCCGAGAATGAGCAAGGCGACGCGATCACCATTGTTCGGAGTTTTCGGCTTTTGTCATGCGAGAAGGAATCTTTCCCCCTCACGCCATCTTTTCGTACCGTTCTCACACCCCGTTTTGATCAGGCAATCTCTGAAAAATCAGGGAAAACCCTGCGGCCCGACCGTCCACGTCCTATCGTCATGGAATCCGCAGAGGCCGCCTGACCATTCGCCCGCGGGCCGACTCGTGTCGCCCGCTCCCCGCAGAGGAGCCGACGTGCCCACCATCGACCAGCAGATGCGGGAGATGCTCCAGACACCCGGAGTCCGCAGTGTCTGTCTCGTCGACTGGCGGGCCGGTGGCACCGTGTCCCACGTCGGCGACGAGGACGGAACCGAGGACTCGGCGTCGATCCTCCAAGCCGTCGACGACTGTCCTCTGTACACCGTGGAGACGGTGGAGGACATGGTCGTCACCGGTGCCGACCACCATCTGCTCCTCGCTGTTCTGAAGGGCTCCGACCTCTGCGTGCAGGTACGGATGGAGCGGGATCGGGGGCATCTCGGCTTCGCTCTCCGACGACTACGCGGGCTGGTGAGCACAGCCCGTGTACCGCTCGCCCGGCGCGCAGGCGGGTACCGCCCGGTGCCGCACCCCGCCGTCGCGGTGGACCGCGCGGTGCTCGAACGCGTACTGGACGGGCTTCGCACGCTGTCCGTCGATCGGCCTCGGACGGGGTCGGTGGTCGCGTGAAGGGCCGCAGGTTCCCACTGCGACGGGTGCCGGCCGTGCGCCGGTGGATCGCACAGCGACCGCAACCGCGTCGGACCAACCCAAGGAGAGAGAACGATATGGCGAACATCGAAACCGGCCTGAAGGACATGATGGCGATCGAGGGCGCCGTCGGCGCCGCGGTGGTCGACTACAGCAGCGGGATGGCGCTGGGAACGCTCAGCGCCACCAGCACCCTGGACCTCAACATCGCCGCGGCGGGGAACACGGAGGTCGTCCGGGCCAAGATGAGGACCGTGGACCAGCTGGGACTGAACGAGGCGATCGAGGACATCCTCATCACCCTGTCCAGCCAGTACCACATCATCCGCCCCCTCAGGAACCGCCAGGGGCAGGGTCTCTTCCTGTACCTGGCGCTGGACCGCACCCGGGGCAACCTCGCCCTGGCCCGGCACCGCCTCAAAGCCATCGAGGACGTTCTGGAGGTCTGACCCGAGGCCCCGCGGGTGGAGGTGGGAAGCGGCCTCCACCCGCGTCGGCTGGTGCGCGGACCCGCGACTGCGCGCCTGGCCGGGCGCGGACTCAGTCCGACGACCACGTTCCCCGGAAGGTGCGCCGGTAGGCGCTGGGGGACACGCCCAGCTCGGCCCGCATGTGCTGGCGCAGCGACGCGCCCGTGCCGAACCCCGCGTCGGCCGCGACCCGGTCCACGGACAGGTCGGACCCCTCCAGGAGCTGGCGGGCCCGGTCGAGGCGCTGCTGGGCGACCCACCTGCCCGGCGAATGCCCCACCTCGTCCCGGAAGCGGCGCGTGAAGGTGCGCACGCTCATCGACTCCCGCTCGGCCATCTCCCTCAGGCCCGGCTGGAGGTGGAGGTGCTCCAGGGCCCAGGCGCGGGCGCGGGCGCGGGCGGTGGCCGAACGCTCCGGCTCCGGCACCGGGTGTCGGATGTACTGGGCCTGGCCCCCGTCCCGGTGGGGCGGGACGACCGTGGTGCGGGCCACTTCGTTGGCGACGGCCGCGCCGTGGTCGGTGCGGATCATGTGCAGGCTCAGGTCGATGCCGGAGGCGACCCCGGCGGCGGTGAGCACGCGCCCGTTGTCGGTGTAGAGCACGTCGGGGTCCAGGTCGATGTGCGGGTACATGGCGCGGAAGGACCCGGCGGACCTCCAGTGCGTGGTCACCCGGCAGCCGTCGAGCAACCCCGCGGCGGCGAGCACGAACGCGGCCGAGCAGATGGAGGCCACCCGCGCCGTCGGCGGCACGCGTGCGATAGCGGCGGCCAGGGCGGGGTCGAGGGGGTCGTGGGGGCGTTCCTCGTCGTCCTCCTCGGCGGCGGGGACGATCACCGTGTCGGCCTCGTCGATCGCTTCGGGGCCGTGCTCGACGTTGAGGGTGACGTCGCTTCGCCGGGCTCGACCAGCACCTGCGGGCGGCGCGCGGCGAGGGAGCCCCCGGGACGTTCACCGCCGCCAGCCTCTCCTGCATTCAGCACCCGGGACACGAGTCGTGCACCTGCGACGGCCACTTCACACCCGACATCGGCGGAGAGCCACGCGGGGTGTACCTGCACGCCGCCGGGCGGGAGACGTGCGTCGAGGGGGAGTCGATCGCGGCCGTGGACGTGGGCGCGGACCATCGGGTGTACGGGCCCGACGGCTCCCGGGAGTGGATCCTGTCCGTTCTCCTCCTGCTGGGACCGCTGGCCGTCGCCGTGGGCATCGCGGTGTCGTGGGTGCGGTGTCGTCGGCGGTGACGAAGGACAGCCGGGCGGAGCTCCGCCTCGCACCGCCGGAGATCGAGGCGGCCGAGGCCGCGCATCCCAGCGGTGAGCGGATGCTTCGGGGGAACACGGCGACCGGGTTCCGCGTCCCGCTGGCCGACGTCACCGGTAGTCACCCACCTTGACCCGCCAGAGGTCCGTAGTGCCTTTGACCTTCACACACCCGGGTGGGCGCGGGTCCTTGGCCAGCTCGTGGGCCTTGTCCAGCACCCGTCGTTGCAGCGATTTGTCGAGCTTCTTCACCTGCTTGGCGGCCGGGGTGTCGAACCGGACCGCGTAGGGCCGGTCAGTCACAGACCCAGCTCCCGCTCCAGGTCTTCGAGGGCGATGGTCTGGCTGCGTCCGGCCTCGATGTCGGCCAAACGCTCAGCGGCGATGCGAGCGTCGCGCTCGTCAAGCAGCTCCTCGTAGTGGTCGACCAGGTCAGCCGGGACGATCGCGGCGGCCCGTTGGTGGCGGCGACCGCGGGTGACGTAGGTGATCTCCCCGCCGTAGATCGCGCGGTTGACCCGGTCGGAGAAGTGGTCACGGGCCTCGGTCACCGACAGCTCAGGGTGGTCGGACGAGTCGGCGAACTCGTGCTCATGCCTCTCATGATGCCCCACATGTGCGCCAACCACGCCAGTTTGGCCAAGAGAGGACCCGTACCAGAGTGTTGACCATCCCCGCGTGCGCGGGGAGCAGGGCGACCCCCATCCATGACCCCGACCAGGGCGAGGACCATCCCCGCGTGCGCGGGGAGCAGACTTCCTGACCCGCGCTTCCATCCGGCCAGCACCGCCAAATCTGCAAGTTCCTGAGAAACAGACATCCGCACCATCCATCTCAGATGGGCACACGGGCACCAGCTGGGACTCCTACGGCTTCAACACAGCAAGCAGACCGGCCCACTCCGCGCTCGGGTACGCCAGGTGCCCGAGGTCCCGGTTCTGCGTGTCACGGACCAGCACGCTCCGGCCTTCGGCCACCTCCACGCACTCGCCACCGTTGGTGCTGTAGGTGCTCTTGTGCCAATGGGTGGTGGTCATGTCCATCAATGGCCCCTGCCTCCTCTGTCAGAACTGATCGGAACCCACAGCTTGGCCGATCGGGAAGACATGCCGTGACGCGGCACAGATCGTCTCCAGGGCATGTACCGGAACGTCCTCGGTGGAGAAACTGACCCGGAGCACCTGCACGACCCACTCGCCGGGCACATCGAGAAGATCCGCTTCGTAGGGTGTCGGCGGCCGAACGGTCAAGGTTTCGGTGGCGTGCCCGAAGACGTGTCCGAGATCCTCGATGGCGGCCTGGAGCGTCGGAAGGACGAAGCCATCGCCCGCGAGACGGGTCCCTTCCGCCACGTCGGGGCGAAAGTACGACGTGGAGATCCGCACGGGAACGTCGTTCGCCCAGAACATCTTGCGCCGCGCGACGACATCAGCGCCAGGCTCCAGACGCAGACCTGTGGCGACGTGCTCCGACGCGGGTTCCTTGCCGACGAAGAGCATTTTACGTTTCGGTTCGAGCCCCTGCTGCTCCGCCTCGGTGAGATAGAGGCTCTTGGACCCACGGGTGCTCGGCGGAGTCGGCAGTGCACGCTGGACCAGGACACGAGGCCGGGGTTCGAGCGGTCCGGCGGGAGCCTGGTGGGGCGGGCCGCCACCCGCCTTCTTCATCTGACTCACTCTGCCCGGCGTGACCCCGAGGTGCCGTGCGATCTCGTCCTGCCGCATTCCCGATGCCTGGGCCTCGACAATCGCCCCGCGCCGGATCCTGGACAGCTCCACGCTCTGTCCCTGCAACGTGGTCATGGCGGACGACGCCGCACGAGCCCTCTCCACCGGGTCCGAAATGGCGGCGATGTCGTGCAATGTCCTGGCATCCAAGGCGAATCCTCCGGTCGACTGCTCCACCAAACTTTAGCCCCCCTATTGCAACGGCAGGGAGTTGGGGCCACCGTCGTCGACAGACGAGGTTTAGCCCCTCTAAATCGACTCGACTCCGGCATGTCTGCCGTTGGTGGAGCGATTGAGGGTCACACGCACAGTGTGCCCCAGTCGGCTGGGCCTCCGGACACGACCTCTGTGGAGGAGCAGCGATGCATGAAGCCGACATCTTGCGACCGAGGCGGGGCCAGTACGACGGCCGGCGGGTGGCGGGTGGGTTGCCGGTCCGCGCGCGCGGCGAGCGGTGCGGGGTCAGCACGGCGTACTTCGACGGGACGCCCGATCTCCCTGCCCCGGCTGGCCGAGCGGGACGACCCGCTCAGCACGGGCGGACGCGCGCCGTGATCGATCCGGCCCCCGAACGCCCCGTGCTGTCCCCGGTTCCTCCGATCGGAGAGGAACCGGACCCCGACGAGATCGGCGGCGCCCTCGTCCGCCCCTACGTCCTCCTGGCGGAACCGACCCCGGGTGAGTTCGGCGAACTCGCCGGGCTCGTCCGCCGGTACCTCGACGGACCGGGCTGACCCGCGACGCTTGTGACCCACAGTCTTAGCAGACTTAGCAAAAACACCCCTCCGGCTTAGCTGAACCCAGCTGATTTAGCCCCTTCCACCTGGGGAATCCCTTTGGCACGCTCGTTCGCGCAACGTGCACCACGCCGAGGGGACGAACATGCAGCAGTACCGCGTCCGGGTCCACCGCAGTTCCGAGGGCCCGCCCAAGGAGCAGCAGCTCGCGCACCGGATCGCGACCGTCGCGGCCGACCCGGTGGCGGTGGAGGCCGACGTCGTCGAGATGATCGGCAACCGCGTCATCGACAACGCCGCCGTCGCCGCCGCGTCCCTGCGCCGCCGCCCCGTCCGCAGCGCCCGCGCCCAGGCCACCCGCCACCCGCTGCGCCCGGCGCGACGATCATGGGCACCCCGCCGTCGACCCGCGTCTCCCCCGAGTGGGCCGCCTGGGCCAACGGCGTGGCCGTGCGCGAACTGGACTTCCACGACACCTACCTGGCCGCGGACTACTCCCACCCCGGTGACAACATCCCCCCGATCCTCGCCGTCGCCCAGCACACCGGGCGCGACGGCCGCGACCTGGTCCGGGGCATCGCCACCGGGTACGAGATCCAGGTCGCCCTGGTCCGGGGCATCTGCCTGCACGAGCACAAGATCGACCACATCGCCCACCTGGGCCCGTCGGCGGCGGCGGGCATCGGCACCCTGTTGGACCTTCCGGTCGAGGTCGTCTACCAGGCGGTGCAGCAGGCACTGCACGTCACCACCACCACGCGCCAGTCCCGCAAGGGCGAGATCTCCAGCTGGAAGGCCTACGCCCCGGCCTTCGCCGGGAAGATGGCCGTGGAGTCGGTGGACCGGGCGATGCGGGGCGAGGGCGCCCCGTCGCCCGCCTACGAGGGCGAGGACGGCTTCATCGCCTACCTCCTGAGCGGGCCCGGAGCGGAGTACACCGTCTCACTGCCGGGCCCGGGCGAGGCCAAGCGCGGCATCCTGGACACCTACACGAAGGAGCACTCGGCCGAGTACCAGAGCCAGGCCCTCATCGACCTCGCGCGGCGTCTGGGCCCGAGGATCGGCGACACCTCACGGGTCCGCTCGATCACCATCCACACCAGCCACCACACGCACTACGTGATCGGCACCGGATCGGGCGACCCGCAGAAGATGGATCCGAACGCGAGCCGGGAGACCCTGGACCACAGCATCCCCTACATCTTCGCCGTGGCCCTCCAGGACGGTGAGTGGCACCACGAGCGCTCCTACGCCCCCGAGCGCGCCCAGCGCCCGGACACCGTCGAGCTGTGGCACCGGATCCGCACGGTCGAGGACCCCGCCTGGACCAGGCGCTACCACGCGACGGACCCGGCGGAGAAGGCCTTCGGCGGCCGTGTGGTGGTCGAGCTGGACGACGGCACGGTGATCGAGGACGAGATCGCCATGGCCGACGCCCACCCGCTCGGCGCGCGCCCCTTCACCCGGCCGGACTACGTCGCCAAGTTCCGGTCGCTGACCGAGGGCGTCGTCGCACCCGAGGAGCAGGACCGATTCCTGGGGCTGGTCGACCGTCTGCCGACGCTGACCGCCGAGGAGGTCGGGCAGCTGACGTTCACCGAGGACCAGGCGACCGCGCCGCGGGGTCTGTCCGTGTCGAAGGGGATCTTCTGATGCTGCACTCCAGGACGCTCGCCCAGGACAAGCGCCGCCGCCTGCGCGACGACCTCGCCTCCGGGCGACTGCTGCGCGTGCCCGGGGCGTTCAACCCGCTGACGGCCGTCCTCATCCAGGAGCTCGGCTTCGACGGGGCGTACGTGTCCGGCGCGGTCGTCGCCGCGGACCTGGCCCTGCCCGACATCGGCCTGACGACGCTGCCGGAGGTGGCCGCGCGCGGTGGCCAGATCGCCCGGGTGACGGACCTGCCGACGATCATCGACGCCGACACCGGTTTCGGCGAGCCGATGAACGCCGCCCGCACCGTGCAGACCCTGGAGGACGCGGGGCTGGCGGGGTGCCACCTGGAGGACCAGGTCAACCCGAAGCGCTGCGGCCACCTGGACGGCAAGGCGGTGGTGGAGACGGAGGAGATGGTCCGCCGGATCCGCGCGGCCGTCTCCGCGCGGCGTGACGACGGCTTCGTCGTCTGCGCACGCACGGACGCCGCGGCCGTCGAGGGCCTGGACGCGGCGATCGCGCGGGCGAAGGCGTACGTGGACGCGGGCGCCGACATGGTCTTCCCAGAGGCGATGAGCGGTCCGGCCGACTTCGAGGCGTTCCGCGCGGCCGTGGACGTGCCCCTGCTGGCCAACATGACCGAGTTCGGCAAGAGCGAACTGCTCGGCGTCGGCCAATTGGAGTCGCTCGGCGTGAACATGGTCATCTACCCGGTCACCACCCTGCGGCTGGCCATGGGCGCCGTGGAGGACGGCCTGCGCACCATCCGCGACGAGGGCACCCAGACGGGGGTCGTCGACCGGATGCAGACCCGCGCCCGCCTGTACGAACTGCTCGACTACCCCGCTTACAACGCCTTCGACGGCGATGTCTACAACTTCACGATCTGAACGGATGTGGTGAGCATGGCCGACACGGCGATCCACAAGGGCCTGGCCGGGGTGGTGGTCGACACCACCCGGATCTCCATGGTCGACGAGGCCTCCAACTCGCTGACCTACCGCGGTTACCCGGTGCAGGACCTGGCCGCCTCGTGCACCTTCGAGGAGGTCGCCTACCTGCTGTGGCACGGCGAACTACCCGACGCGGCGCAGCTGCGCGCGTTCCGTGCCCGCGAGAGCGCCCGCCGGTCGCTGGACCGGCACACCCTCGACCTGCTTCGGTACCTGCCCGAGACCGCGCACCCCATGGACGTGCTGCGCACCGCGATCAGCTACCTGGGCGCGGACGACCCCACGGAGGACGACGGCTCGCCCGAGGCCGACCGGATCAAGGCCGAGAGCATGCTGGCGAAGCTGCCCGCCGTGGTCGCCGCCGACCACCGTCGGCGACGGGGCCTGGACCCGATCCCGCCTGACCCCGGGCTGGACCTAGCGGAGAACTTCTTCCACATGTGCTTCGGCGAGGTGCCCGCCGCCGAGGTGGTCCGCTGCTTCGAGACGTCGATGATCCTGTACGCGGAGCACAGCTTCAACGCGTCGACGTTCACCGCGCGTGTGGTGACGTCCACGCTGTCCGACATCTACAGCTCGGTGACGGCCGCGATCGGCGCGCTCAAGGGCCCGCTGCACGGGGGCGCCAACGAGGCCGTGATGCACACCTTCGAGGAGATCGGCGACGCGGCGCGGGTCGAGGCGTGGCTGGACCGGGCGCTGGCGGAGAAACGCAAGGTCATGGGCTTCGGGCACCGCGTGTACAAGCACGGGGACTCCCGGGTGCCGACGATGCGCGCCGCGCTGGAGGAGATGGCCGCGATCAAGGGCGCCGACGACCTCATGGAGCTGTACCGGGCGTTGGAGCGGGCGATGTTCGAGCGCACCGGCATCCACCCGAACCTCGACTACCCGGCCGGTCCCGCCTACCACCTGATGGGCTTCGACATCCCGACCTTCACTCCGTTGTTCGTCATGGCCCGGATCACCGGGTGGACGGCGCACATCCTGGAGCAGCGCGAGGCCAACGCGCTGATCCGCCCGCTGAGCGACTACACCGGCCACGACCGCCGGCCGGTCCCGCTCCCGGCGCAGCGGCTGGCGGGCTGACTGGCGGCGATCGGCCGTCCGCGCCGCCCTCGGCGGCCCTCGGCGGCCCTGGGCGGGCGCGGCGCGCGGTCGGCGTCGGCGCCCGCGGCTAGGCTGGTGCCATGGTGTCCAGTCAGGCCGCGACGGTGGACGAGTACCTGTCCGAACTCCCCGAGGAGCGGGCCGAGGTCGTGCGCGCGATCCGCCGGGTCGTCCTCGACCGGCTGCCGCCCGGCTACGAGGAGGGCATGCTGTACGGGATGATCGGCTACTACGTCCCGTTGGAGCGCTTCCCGGACACCTACAACGGCCAGCCGCTGTCCTACGTGGGCCTGGCGGCGCAGAAGCGGAACTACTCCCTGTACCTGATGGGGGTGTACTGCGAGGAGCGCCAGGACGAGTTCGCCGAGCAGTGGCGGGCGACCGGCAAGAGGCTGGACATGGGCAAGTCGTGCGTCCGGTTCAGGAAGTTGGACGACGTCCCCGTGGACGTGGTGGGCGACTGGGTGGCTCGCTACCCGGTGGACGACTTCGTCGCCGCGCACCACCGCACCTGAGAGCGTCGACCGCCTCCGCGCCCGGAGGAGGCGCGGAGGCGGCCGGTGGTACGGCTCGGCCTCAGGAAGCGTCGCCGGACGCCTCGTCCGGTTTCCCGGAGCGCTCGCGGATGGCGTTGACGATCGCGGAGAAGTCCCGCTCGGCGTCGAGCTCCTCGGCGAAGGCCGTGTAGATCCTGGCCGCGTGCAGCCCGATCTGCGCCTCCACCCCGGTGTCGCGCAGCGCGTTGGCCGCCAGGCCCAGGTCCTTGGCCATGAGCGACGCGGCGAACCCCGGTTTGTAGTCCCGGTTGGCCGGGCTCGTCGGCACCGGTCCCGGCACGGGGCAGTTGGTGGTGAGCGACCAGCACTGCCCCGACGCGGTCGACACGACGTCGTACAGCGCCTGGTGGGTCAGGCCGAGCCGTTCCCCGAGCACGAACGCCTCGCTGACCGCGATCATCGACGCGCCCAACACCATGTTGTTGCAGAT
Source organism: Nocardiopsis sp. CNR-923 (assembly GCF_001942255.1). Lineage (GTDB taxonomy): Bacteria > Actinomycetota > Actinomycetes > Streptosporangiales > Streptosporangiaceae > Nocardiopsis. Next base: position 10,730 of record NZ_MKKC01000109.1, on the reverse strand, counting down.
CTTCGCGGCCTGGCCGCCACCGGGCCCGCCGCAGTGCACGACCTTGCGCCCCATCGACGACAGGACCTGCTCCACGTCGGTGAAGTCGGCGGCCTCGGCGCCCACCATGAAGGTGAGCGTCGCGGCGGTCGCGCCCACGACGCCGCCCGAGACCGGCGCGTCCACGGCGCGGTGGCCGGCGGCGACGGCCGCCGCGTTGGCGGTGCGGGCGTCGGCCACGTCCACCGTGGAGCAGTCGACGAAGAGCGTCCCCGGGCGGGCCGCGGCCAGGAGACCGGTGCCTCCGGGCCCGTTCCCCTCGGCGTCGACCCCGTTGTACGCGGTGAGCAGGTGCCGCCCGCTCGGCAGCATCGTGATGACGAGCTCGGCGTCGGCGACGGCCTCGTCCGCGCTCCCCGCCGCGTGCACACCGGTCTCGGCGGCCTTGGCGAGGGCGTCGGGCACGAGGTCGAATCCGGTGACCCGGTGCCCGGCGGTCACGAGGTTGGCGGCCATGGGCGCGCCCATGTTGCCCAGTCCGACGAACGCGACGGCGCTCATGCGTGGCTCCTCTCGTCGACGAGTCCCAGCGGCCCGTCCGGTGCGGGTTCGAAGAAGCGTGCGACGTGCGCCTCCGACACGGCGGACAGCCTGTCCGGCGCCCACTTCGGGTTCCGGTCCTTGTCGATGACCTGGGCCCGGATGCCCTCGACCAGGTCGGGCGAGGTCAGCGTGGCGCAGGAGACGCGGTACTCCTGCTCCAGGACCGCCTCCAGGGTGGGCAGCTTCCGGGCACGGCGGAGGGCGGCCAGGATGACCTTGACTGACGTGGGCGACTTGCCCTCGATGACCTCGGCGGCGCGCGCGGCGTCCCGGTCGCGTGGGAGCGCAGCCTTTCGACGATCTCCTCGGCGGTGTCGGCCGAGTAGCACGCGTCGATCCAGTGGCGAGCGCCCGCGAGGTCGCCGGCCGGGACGGTCTCGGCGAACCGGCCGACCGCGTCGGAGACATCGGCTGCGGAGGCGGCCTTGGTGAGCTCCTCGGTCAGGTCCGGGAGCCGGTCGGACGGGACGTAGTGGTCGGCGAGGCCGGTGTACACCGCGTCCCCGGGTCCGACGGGCTCGGCGGTCAGGGCCAGGTGCGTCCCCGTCTCGCCCGGAGCCCGGGAGAGGAGATAGGTGCCGCCGACGTCCGGAACGAAGCCGATCGTGGCCTCCGGCATGCCGACGGTCGAGCGTTCGGTGACGACGCGAACGTCGCCGTGCGCGGAGACGCCCACGCCCCCGCCCATGACCACGCCGTCCATCAGGGCGACGTAGGGCTTGGGGAAGCGGGCGACGCGGGCGTGAGGTGGTACTCGTCGCGCCAGAAGGCGGCGGCCTCGCGCCCGGCCTGCCTGGCGCTGGCGTGGATGGAGCGGATGTCGCCGCCCGCGCAGAGTCCGCGCTCGCCGGCCCCGTCGATGAGCACGGCGAGGACGGCGTCGTCCTTCTCCCACGCGGTGAGTGCGGCGTCCGTCGCCCGCACCATGGCGTGGTTGAGGGCGTTGATCGCGCGCGGTCGGTTGAGCGTCACGCGGCCGAGGGCGCCCTCGACGCGGAGGAGGACCTCGGGGTCGGCGGAGGCGGTTCCGGGCGGCGTCGCCGGTGTCTCGGACATCAGGCGGCCCCGGTGAGTCCGCGAGCGATGATCAGGCTCATGATCTCGTTGGTCCCTTCCAGGATTCGATGCACCCGCAGGTCGCGGACAATCTTCTCGATGCCGTACTCGGTGAGGTACCCGTACCCCCCGTGCAGCTGGAGGGCGCTGTCGGCGACCGCGTACCCGGCTTCGGTGGCGTACCGCTTGGCCATGGCGCACAGGTGCTGGGCCTGGGGGGACCCCGCGTCGAGCGCCTCGCGGCCCGCCAGAGCAGGGATCGGGCGGCCTCCAGTTCGGTGGCCATCTCGGCGAGGCGGAAGCGGAGCGCCTGCGCGTTGATCAGCGGCCCGCCGAAGGCCTCGCGGTCGGTGAGGTAGGCGGTGCTGGCCTCCAGGGCGGCCTGGGCGCCGCCGAGCGAGCACGCGGCGATGCCGAGGCGCCCGCCGTTGAGCCCGTTCATCGCGATGCGGAAGCCGTCGCCCTCGCCGCCGAGGAGGCGGTCGGCGGGGACGCGGACCCCGTCGAGGAGGACCTGCCGGGTGGGTTGGGCGTTCCAGCCCATCTTGGTCTCGTTGGCCCCGAAGGAGAGGCCGGGGTCGTCGCGGTGGACGATGAACGCGGACACGCCCGAGGCCCCGTCGTCGGTGGTCCGGGCCATGACGAGGTAGACCGACGAGGCGCCCGCGCGGAGATGAACTGTTTGGTGCCGGTGAGGACGTAGTGGTCGCCGTCGCGGACGGCGCGTGTGCCCAGTGCGGCGGCGTCGGAGCCCGCGCCCGGTTCGGTGAGGCAGTAGCTGCCGAGGGCCTCGGCGGAGCAGAGGTCGGGCAGCCAGCGGGCGCGCTGGTCGTCGTCGCCGTAGCGGCCGATCATCCACGCGACCATGTTGTGGATGGACAGGTACCCGGCGATCGACGGGCAACCGGTGGCGAGCGCCTCGAAGACGACGACGCCGTCGAGCCGGGTCAGCTCGGAGCCGCCGGAGCCCTCGGCGACGTAGACGCCGCCCAGGCCGAGGTCGGCCGCTTGCGCAGGACGTCGACGGGGAAGTGTTTGGCCTGGTCCCACTCGACGGCGTACGGAGCGAGGTGTTCGCGGGCGAAGTCGCGGGCGGTCTCGGCCAGGATGAGTTGGTCACGGGTGAGCGCTGTCATGGTGGCGGCTCCGCTCACTTCATGACCGGGATCGTGAAGCTGGCGCCCTCCTTGGCCCCGGACGGCCAGCGGGAGGTCACGGTCTTGGTTCGGGTGTGGAAGCGGATCGAGTCGGGTCCGTGCTGGTTGAGGTCACCAAAGCCCGACCGCTTCCATCCGCCGAAGGTGTGGTAGGCGACGGGCACCGGGATGGGCACGTTGACGCCGACCATGCCGGTGTCGACGCGCTGGGAGAAGTCGCGGGCGGTGTCGCCGTCACGGGTGAAGATCGCGACGCCGTTGCCGTACTCGTGCTCGCTCGGCAGGCGGAGGGCGTCCTCGTAGGTGTCGGCGCGCACGACGGAGAGCACCGGGCCGAAGATCTCCTCGCGGTAGATCCGCATGTCGGGCGTGACGCGGTCGAAGAGGCTGGGACCGGTGAAGAATCCGTTCTCGTGGCCCGGGACGGTGTGGCCCCGGCCGTCGACGACCAGGTCGGCGCCCTCGTCGACGCCGAGGTCGACGTAGCCCTCGACGCGCTCCAGGGCCTCGCGCGTGACGAGCGGGCCGAAGTCGGCGTCGGGGTCGTGGGACGGGCGACCCGCAGGCCGGTGATGCGCTCCTTGAGGCGGGCGACCAGGGCGTCTGCGGTCTCCTCTCCGACCGGGACCGCCACGGACACGGCCATGCAGCGCTCGCCCGCGGAGCCGTAGCCCGCGCCGATCAGGGCGTCCACGGCCTGGTCGAGGTCGCGTCCGGCATGACGATCATGTGGTTCTTCGCCCCGCCGAAGCACTGGGCGCGCTTACCGTGCGCGGTGGCGGTCGTGTAGACGTACTCGGCGATGGGCGTGGACCCGACGAACCCGACGGCCGCCACGCGCGGGTCGGTGAGGAGCGTGTCGACGCTCTCCTTGCCGCCGTTGACGACGTTGAGCACGCCGGGGGGCAGTCCCGCCTCCACGAAGAGTTCGGCCAGGCGCAGGGGGACGGAAGGGTCGCGCTCGGACGGCTTGAGGATGAAGGCGTTTCCGCAGGCGAGGGAGGGTGCCGCCTTCCAGAGCGGGATCATCGCGGGGAAGTTGAAGGGCGTGATGCCCGCGACGACGCCCAGGGGTTGGCGGAGGGAGTGGACGTCGATGCCGGTGCCCGCGTTGTCGGTGAACTCGCCCTTGAGCAGGTGCGGGATCCCGGCGGCGAACTCGACCACCTCCAGGCCGCGTTGGATGTCGCCGTGGGCGTCGGGGACGGTCTTGCCGTGCTCGGAGGAGAGCATGCGGGCGAGGCTCTCGCGCTCGTCGTCGACGAGTTGGAGGAAGCGGAGGAGGACGCGGGCCCGGCGCTGGGGGTTCCAGGCGGCCCACTCGGGCTGGGCGCGCTCGGCGTCCGCGACGGCGGCCTCGGTCTCGGCGCGGTCCGCGAGCGGAACGCGGGCCTGGACGCGCCGGTGTTGGGGTCGTACACGTCGCCGAAGGAGTCGGATCGGCCGGGGACGTGCTTTCCGTGGATGAAGTGCGTCAGCTCGCGGGGCTCGTCGGCCGGGTCGGGGCTGCGGGGCGCGCTGTGGTCGGTCACCATGCAAACCAGCTCTCGTCTGGAGGCGGAGCGATGCGCCGGGCATGGAGGAACAGGGCCGCGATGGTACGCGGTCCGCCGGGGTCCCGGGGTGTCGGGAGGCCGGGTTCACGGTGCGCGGTCCCAGACGGCCCGCCCGGGCGGCGGTGCGTGTCTGGGGCGAATCGCGCGTGCCGGTGCCATGCGTACTCGCTCCGTCCTCGTGGATCACACGGACGTCGAGCCGCGGCCGGTGTCCCGGCTCCCGGGGCGCTCCCCGGTCGCGGCGGGGACCGTGCTGGTCTCGCACCAGCCCCCCTTTCCCGCTCCGCGGCTCTGTGACGCCCACCATATAGTTGGACGTCCAAGTAAATCCAGAACCGGACGAACGTGAACTGAGTCACACGAAAACCGCGAGGAGGGCACCCCGTGTCGACCGGGTGGAGCCGCGGCGACGGGCGACGGGGCGACCGCAGGCTCGACCCCCTTCGCGGACCGCCTCCGGGACGTGTGACGCCACCAGGGCGCGTGCCGCGCGAACCCGCCTCGCCGCGCGACGCACAGGCAGGACTCGCGCCGCGTTCTGATCGGGCGACAGGATCCGCCCGGGCCGTCGCCGCACGACACCGCGGAGTTCGCGGGACAGGACACGGCGCGGGCACTCGCGCATCGGCCCCGGGACAGCCGTACTGGACCGGCCCGCCCGTCGCCCTCCACCGCCCTCGACCGACGCCTACGGCGCGGTCCTCACCCCGCGACGGGCGCGTCCGCAGCACGTCCTCGTGGTCGGCGAGGAGCTTGTGGACCTCGTCCAGGCGGTCGGACAGGTACTCGGGGGTACCTGACAGACGCGCCGCGGCGAGTTCGCAGGCCATCGCGAGCTGGGCGGCCAGGACCGCCACCGTCTCCGAGGTGCCGGTCTCCACCAGGGCGTTGGCCAGCTTGTCGGCCCGGGACTGCTGCATCAGGAGGTAGCGCGACCGCAGGTCGTCGCTCTCACGCAGGAGGCGGGAGAGCACGCGCGCGTGCTCGGGGGACTGGGTGGTGTGCGGGCCCGCCTCACGGAGGAGTCGGACGGCGGCGCGCAGGTCGTCCCCCACGGACGCCCTCTCGCGGACGTACGCGCACATGCGGTCGGCCTCAGCCGCGTCGTCGGCGAACAGCACTTGTTGTTTGTCGCCGAAGTACCTGAAGAAGGTGGTTCGTCCCACTTCGGCACGTTCGGCGATCGCCGCGACCGTGACGTTGTCGAATCCGTGCTCGGCGAAGAGCTGGAAGGCGGCCGACACGATCAACGCACGGGCCTTACGCCGTTTACGAGCGTGGAGCGTGTCCGGGGGGTGGTACATGAGTCGACCCTATCGAGTGAGAACCCGGTGCTCCGTGAGACGCGGGACCATTAGGACTGTGGTCCCGAAACGCCCAGTGAGCACTCGGGTAGCGGGAAGTCGTCTGGCCGAAGTCGTCGTGGACACGGGCGTCGGGCACGACCAGGAGCCCACCGCACATGTTCCGGTTGGCCCGGAATTTTATTGCAGAACCGGCGCCGGATGACAACCGTCTTGGAGTGGACGGCGCTGATCGGCGTCGAATGTGCCCCCTCTCACGGAGGTTATGCCATCGGTTTTTCCGGCGGGACCAGAATTCTGACGGGAGTTTAATGGTGAGGTTTCTTAACTGTAGCCCCGCGTGTTGCCTTCCGCCAATCTCCGACCCGTGTGCCACAGTGAGAGACCTGAATCACACCCCTGGAGTTGGTTATGACGTATCTCCTGGTCATCGGCACGCGCAAGGGGCTCTTCACCGCTCGGAGCGAGGATCGGCGCGCGTGGGAGGTGATCGGACCGCACCGACTGGACGCTGCGGACTACGCGAGTATGGCCTCGGTGTACGCGGTGGGGATCGACCCGCGCTCCGGTCGGATCCTGGCGGGAGCCGAGAGCTCGCACTACGGCCCCAGCGTCTGGTACAGCGACGACGCTGGCTCGACCTGGCACGAGCCCGACGCCGCGCCCATCGTCTTCCCGGAGGACACCGACGGCTCCCTGACCCGGGTCTGGCAGATCGCCTTCGGGGAGGAGCCGGGGGTGGTGTACGCGGGCGTGGAGCCGCACGCGCTGTTCCGGTCGACGGACGGGGGGCTGGGCTTCCGGCTGATGCGCGCCCTGTGGGACCACCCGCACCGCCCGGAGTGGTTCCCGGGCGCGGGCGGAGGCGCGATCCACACGGTCCTCCCGGGCCTGCTGGCCTCGGGCGACCGGTCACCGGACGGCATGACCGTGGCCATGTCCACGGGCGGTGTTTACCAGACACGCGACGCCGGGGCCAACTGGGCGCCGGCCAACCGGGGCGTCTCGGCCGTCTTCCTGCCCGACGGGGAGCCCGAGTTCGGGCAGTGCGTCCACAAGGTCGCGGCGGCCCCGAACGGCGTCATGTACCTGCAGAACCACCACGGGGTCTACCGCAGCGCCGATCCGGCGGGCGAGGGCTGGACCGCGGTCGAGAAGGGGCTGCCCTCCAACTTCGGGTTCGCGGTGGTCGCCCATCCGCGGCGGCCGGAGACCGCGCTGAACTTCCCCGTGCTCAGTCAGGAGGTGCACCTGCCCCCGGGGAACAGGCTGGGCGCGTACCGGACGGACGACGGCGGGGACAGCTGGCGGGCGATGACGGAGGGGCTGCCCCAGGGTCCCTACTTCGGCATCGTCCTGCGCGACGCGGCGTGCACAGACGGGGCGGACGTCCCCGGGTTCTACTTCGGAACGCGCACGGGCGACGTGTACGCCGCCACGGACGACCGGGAGCGCTGGCACCAGGTGGCCGCGCACCTGCCCGACGTCCTGTGCGTGCGCGCGGCGGAGGTCTGAGATGCGGGTGACCGTCCACCTGCCCGGGTTGCTGCGGGCGGACGCCGACGGCGCCGCCCACGTCCCGGTCGAGGTCGACGACGACGCCAGGCTGAGGGGAGTCCTGGACGCGCTGACGCGGCGGTACCCGGGACTGGACCGCCGGATCCGCGACGACCGGGGCGTCCTGCGCAGATACGTGAACGTGTTCGTCGGCGAGGACGAGTGCCGGGGCATCGGCGGACTCGACGCCCCGGTCCCGGACGGCGCGGACGTGCGGCTGCTGCCCTCGGTGGCCGGGGGCTGAGCCCGCTCAGCGGCGCATGGGCATCGGCCGCAGGTAGGTCAGGCTCCGCGACACCCACTCCAACGGGCCCAGCCGGAACCGGACCTCGTCCTTTCGGTCGAGGCCGCTCGGGAGATCGCGCCCTAGCCTGAGGGTCATGGCGTTGAACAGGGCTTCGGCCCGGGTCTCCGGGCAACTCGCCGCCACGGACGGGGGTCTGCCGAGGCTGGTCGCGTGGGCGGCGGGCGTGCTGCTCGCGCTCGCCTGGTGCGTCGACCTGGCCAACACGGCGCGCGTCCTCGGCGAGGAGGACTGGGTCGGGCCGCCCGAGCGGTCCCTGTACCTGCTGACCCTGGTGTCCGGGTCCGTTCTCGTCGTCCTGGGGTGGATCGCGCTCTGGCCGGGGACCCGGGCGTCGACGACCACGGTTCTCGGGGTGTGCGGGGCCCTCGTCGCGACGGGGGCCTCGGCGGTGCTGTGGGACGCGCCGAAGGGGGTGTTCGGCTACTCGTTCGCGTCGTCCGAGGCGTTGGGACTGCTGCTCCTGCTGACGCTCATGGCGCTGCGGGGCCGGGTGTGGCAGATCGGTCTGGTCTCGGCGCTGGCCTTCACGGCATTCCTCACGGACTACCTGCGCGAACCGTACTGGCCGGGTCAGCTGTCGGGGACGCTGGTGGCCGTCGGGGTGGGGCTGGCGCCCGGCCTGTTCCTGCGCTGGCGGGCCGCCCGGCACCGCGAGCACGTGGCGACCGTGCGGGCCCAGGAGCGGCTGTCGCTGGCGAGGGACCTGCACGACGTGGTCGCCCACGAGGTCACGGGGATCGTGGTGCAGGTCCAGGCGCTGCGGTACGTCGCCGAGAGGGATCCGGAGGCGGTCCGCGCGGCCCTGCCCGGGATCGAGGCGGCGGGCGGCAGGGCCCTGGAGTCGATGCGCGGCCTGGTCACACGGTTGAGGGAGCCAGACGACGCGCCGCTGGCGGCCAACGTCGCGCAGGGGCTGGAGCAGCTGGCCGCGCCCGCGCGGTGCGGTCGGCCGCAGGTCCGCGTCCACGCGGGCGCGGCGGTGGGAGACCTTCCCACGGACGTGGGCACGGCGGTGCTGCGGATCGCCCAGGAGTCCGTCACGAACGCCCTGCGGTACGCGCGCGGCGCGGAGCGGGTGACCGTCGTGGTGGAGGTTTTCGACCGCGGCGTGCGCCTGCGCGTCTACGATGACGGGCGCGGCGGCGCGGTCCCGGTCGGCGGCGGACACGGGCTGCTCGGCATGGCCGAGCGGGCCAGACTGGTCGGCGGCGAACTGACCGCGGGCCCGCTGGGGCCGACGCGGGGATGGGTCGTCCGGGCGTGGCTGCCGCTCGGCGGGGACGGGGACGAGGACGCTTGACGATTCGGGTACTCCTCGCCGAGGAGGACAGGACACATACACACCATGTATGTGACCTGTGGATATAGACCTCTAGGATCACGCATATGGACGTCTCCCCCGAGATTGACCTGTATGTCAGGAAGTCGAAGCTCGTTCGCGGTCACCGACAGGAGTTGAGCACCGACGCCCAGGAAGAGCAGGGGCGAAGGTGGGCAGCACGCAACGGTTACACCGTGCGACGGGTCTGGAAGGACATCGCATCCGGCTACGCGGACGTGGAGCGGGCCGACTTTGACCGCGCGCTCTCGGCACTCGCCGACGGGGACGTTCCCGCCCTGTGGGCCTACGCGGTTGACCGATTCAGCCGTAAGGGCGCGGAAGACCTCTTGCGCGTGATCGGTAAGGCACGCGTCGTCTTCGACATGGACGGCTTGGACTCCAACGAGTCCCGCGACCGCCGTTGGATCATCAACCGCGCGGAGGAAGCCCGCGAGTACTCCGAGACCCTGTCTCGCCGTGTCCGCGACACGAAGCAAGAGCAGCGGGACGCGGGGTTGTGGGTAGCGGCCAAAGCCCCATGGGGCTACGCCGTGTCTCGGGACCGTGTGCTCTCCCCGGCAGCCCCCGACCAGCCGTCCCGCGCGGACATCGTGCGCGAGATGTTCCGCCGCGTCTCCGAGGAACGTGCCAGTACCCGCGAGATCGTTCGTTGGCTGGACAACGAAGGGATTCCCTCGCCCGGGGGTACGCGGTGGCGGTACAACGTCGTCCACTCCATGATCCATCACCCCGTGTACGCGGGGTGGCAGGTCGTAGCGGACAAGGGGAAGCGGAACATCTACCGCAACGGGAGCGGCGAGCGCGTGTATCTCCGCGACCAGGACGGCGAACGGGTTCCCGGTCTGGTGACCGACGCGCAGCAGCGCGACGCCATGGCGACAGTCCAGGGACTCAAAGTTGGCCGCGCAGTGCCCGCGAACGACGGTAAGCGCGACACACGGCCCCGCCACCTGCTCACGGGGTTGACCTGCTGCGCGGGGTGCGGACGGTCGATGCCGTACCAGGGACGGTCATACGCGTGTGCCGCCGTTCTGGGGGGTCGTGCGTGCGAAGCCCGCGCGTCCGTCCGGGGCCACGCGGCGGAGGAGTACGTGTTTCAGCAGTGGGTGGCACGGCTGAGTAACGCGGAGGCGGACGACCCCCTGTTGCATGTCGTGTCCCAGCGGTGGGCCGCGCTCGTCAAGCCGGAGGAGACGGAGGAGGAGGCAGCCGCGCGCAGCCCTCCGCGCGGAGGAGAACGGGCTGGAGCGACTGCTACAGGACCGGCAAGCCGGGGTGTACGACGGTCCCGCCGCGCGCTACTTCGGTCCCCTACTCGCGGAGGCCACGCAAGCCGTGGACGACGCGAAAGAGACCCTGAGTAAGTGGGAGACGTCCCCGACCCTGGATCTCCCCTTCCTGTCCGGCGACGACGACGCCGTTCGCGAGGCATGGGAAGCCGCGTCCCTTCCGCTCCGGCGGGACCTGCTTCGCCTAGCGATCAACAAGGTAACGGTCCGCAAGGCACGCGCACAGGGCGTGAAGTTCGTTGGCGCGGAGCGCATCACGATTCATTGGGCCGACGCCGCGTAGCCCCCACTGGCGTACACAGCGCGTAGCCACCCGGGGCGTTCGGCGGGGATACCTCGCGAAGCGCCCATTTTGTTGCACCCGGGGCCACTACTCACGGTAGGCGGACCCTTGCCCCGAGATGGGCAGTGTAGATCTAGAAGTTAGGGTGCCCTAAAATCATCCGGCCTGACCTGGGATGATGTAGAAGTGTAGATTCTTAGAGCTCATCTCAAAAGGCATCGGTGTGCTTGGCCAGGTGCTCGTAGCAGATGAGGATGCAGGCGATGCCGAGCATGGCCAGGAAGTTGGAGGCCTTGC
>NZ_MKKC01000108.1 GCF_001942255.1 Nocardiopsis sp. CNR-923 | reverse complement strand
GGCTGCCCCCAGCTTCACCGCCCTGCTGCGACAGGACGGCGGCGAAGGTCTCTCACCTCCACTCGACCAATCAGCGCCTCACGGCGCACGTGCCACAGGTGCCACCGGTCGGCGACCTGCAGGACCTCGGGCCGTGCCCGTCGGATGGCTTCGGCGTAGGCGGCGAACCCGTCGCGCACCACGATCTCGATCCCGGGGTGGTCGCGCAGCGAGGCTTGCAGGGTGTCGGCGGTGCGGTCGGGCAACACGTCGATGCGGGTGTTGGTGACCGCGTCGGTGAGCACGGTGGCGTACCGGCGGCCCTTGCGCAGCGCGAAGTCGTCCACACCCAGCACGCGCGGCACCGGGTGCCTGGGTAGGGGCAGGCGCATCAGGTTCCGCAGCGCGGTGTTCTTCGAGATCCGCACGGCCAGGGCCGACAGCACCCGGGTGCCCGCCCGTCCGGCGAGTTCGCGAACCACCGCGCCGATCTGGGCGGTGAGGCGGGATGTGCGCCGCTGGTAGCGGACCAGGACACCGGGCAGTTGCTCCCGGAACGTCTGGCGGGGGCAACCGCGGGCTCGGCATGCCAGGCGGAGTACCCGGACCACGACACGCACGGTCCTGCCGTCGACGGGGGTGTCTGTGAGTGTGCGCTGGTGGTAGGCGTGAACCTTAGTGGAGTGGGTTCCGCAGAGTGGGCAGGGGGCTGGCCGGTCGGGGGTCCGGGCGCAGAGCCGGAGCTCGGTGCCTTCGTCGTCGACTTCCTCGATGACCAGCGGGAGCAGTCCGGAGAAGACGATCTTCAGGAGTTCCTTGACGTCACACTCCACCGAGCGTGGCATGCCGATGCCCTACGTCACCACCGGAATCGGGACAGAGCCTCTACTTGTACAGTCCCAAGGGCGTCGCCATCCGCGACGGCCGGGTGCTGTTGTTGCGCAACGAGCGCGACGAGTGGGAGCTGCCGGGCGGCAAGATCGAGATCGGGGAGACCCCCGAGGAGTGCCTGGCCAGGGAGATCGAGGAAGAGACCGGCTGGCCCGTGCGGATAGCCGAGATCCTCGACTCGTGGATGTACCACATCACCCAGGTCGACCGACACGTCTTCATCGTCACCTACGGATGCCACGTGGACTCCCGTACGCCGGTCATGGCTTCCAGCGAACACAAGGAGGTCGGGCAACCTGCCGAGAGTCAGGTGCCCGACCTGGCGATATTGGGTGTGCCGATCGCGCGCTGCTCCCCAACGAGGCGGTTGTCGGCCGCCTTGACGGGTCCGTATAGGTTCTGCGGCGTCATCAGGACTGCTGTGCCTGCGTGTCGAGCCAGTCCACCGACACTCGAATCGCCTCGTCCTCCCGCTCGGTCGAGTCGAAACCGTGGTCGGACCCCCACACCGTGTGGAAGTCCGTGTCGGTTCGGGAGGAGGCCGCAACCCTGGCGATGTCGTAGGACACGTAGCTGTCCTGGTCACCGTGGACCACGAGCGAGGGAACCCGGGATGACGTGTAGGCGCTGAGAGGGTCGTACAGGCTGAACTCGCGCCACATGACCGGGCTGATGGGAAACTCACCGTCGATCAACAACTGACCGCTGGCGCCCAACTCCCGCTGTTGGTCAGGACCGAAGTTCTCCACTCCCCAGGGGAGCTCAGGGTGGAGGAAGGTGCGCTCCAAGTCGAGTACGGGGTTCCACAGGACGAGAGAGTCGATCCGGTCGCCGAGTACAGGAAGCAGGAGTGAAGAGGACACGGCCCCGAAGCTCGCGGCCAGAACGGAGAGTGGTTCGGGCCACATGTCCAGAGCGTGCTCGATGACCGACTGGAGGTCCAGCATCTCGCCAGCGATGGTCACATCGCGGGGCGTCCCACCGCTCTTGCCGTGTCCCCGGTAGGAGAACCGAATGACGTTGAACCCACTGTCGGACAGGGTGTCGGCCAGGCGGACGAACATGCCGCCCTCGTCCTTGTCGACGGTGATGCCGTGGGCTTGGACAACTGTGCCTTCGAGCGGTCTCCTTTGGAAGGGTGTAGGACCGCGTCGAGCGGGACGCCGTCGGCGCTGACTACGTCGAGGGTGCGCATGCGCTGGACTTCCTGAGCCGGGGGTGGGGGCGGGCTCCTCCTCCAAGGAATGGCGCAATCGTTCCGCCTGGAGCGATGCGAACTCGGACGAGGACCGACCCCTGGAGCAGACGACGCCGAAAGGATACTGGCCAACAGGCACTACGGACAGGACGAGAGCAAAGCTGGTCCCCGCTGATGGGCTCTGGTCTGGTCCAAGATCGCGTCAACCATCTCAAAGGGCACGACCTGGATGAGTTTTCTCCCAGGTGGCCAATGTCGATCGTGCCTGCCGATTCATCGGGCAGACGTGGTCCTCTGAGCGTTAGGCTGCCCCTCACAGACCCTGCGGCGAAGGGAGAATCGTGCTCGCGAAGGAGTCCCGCCCTCGGGTGGCGGTGTACGGACTGGGCGGGACGATCGCCATGACCTCCGACGGGTCAGGAGGGGTAGTTCCGGCCCTGTCGGCGGCCCAACTCGTGGCGGCCGTACCAGGGCTGGCCGAGACCGGTGTCGACATCGAGGTCGAGGACTTCCGACGGCTTCCCGGTGCCTCCCTGGGTCTGTCCGACCTCACCGATCTGGCCGTAGAGATCGACAAGCGCCTGGCCTCGGGAACGGTGGACGGTGTCGTCGTCACCCAAGGCACCGACACCATCGAGGAGACCAGCTACCTGCTCGATCTGTTCCACACCGCCCCGCAACCGGTCGTGTTGACCGGCGCGATGCGCAACCCCACCCTTGCCGGGGCCGACGGGCCCGCGAACCTCCTCGCGGCCGTGCAGACCGCTGCCCATCCGAGTGCTCGGGACCTGGGCGTCCTGGTGGTGCTCGCTGACGAGATTCATGCCGCCGGTCGGGTCCGCAAGACCCACGCCACGAGCGTGACCACCTTCCGGTCCCCCAACGGCGGCCCGCTCGGCTACGTGGTGGAGGGAACCCCGCGCCTGCTCAACCACCCCACGGAGCGCACCACGCTCGACCTGTCGAATCTAGGTTCGGGACCGCGTGTGGCCCTGGTGACGGTGGCGTTGGGCGACGACGGCCTGCTGCTCGACGGCCTGGCCGAACGGGTCGACGGCGCGGTCATCGCCGCGTTCGGCGTCGGCCACGTCCCGAAGAATCTGGTGCCCGCACTCGAAGACCTCGCCAACCGCGTGCCAGTGGTGCTCGCTTCCCGGACCGGTGCCGGGGCCGGACTGGCGACCACCTACGGGTTCCCGGGCTCCGAACAGGACCTGTTGGGGCGAGGGCTGATCCAAGCCGGGTTCCTGGATCCGTACAAGGCGCGCGTCCTGCTGTGGGCATTGTTGGCCACCGGCCACGAACGTGCCGCCGTCTCGGAGACCTTCGCCTCCGCTAGTGGCCACTCCCCGCCTGACCCCTCCCATCCCTCAGAGAAGATGCGGAAACCGACGTGCGCAGTCACGAACTGACCCAGGGGCGGACCTTCGGCCTCGTCTTCGATCACGGTGAGGACTTCTTCTCCTCCCTCACAGAGTTCTGCGGAGCAAACGACGTCCGCAAGGGCTGTATCCCGGTCTTCGTTGCCGGGTTCGCTCACGTGGACATCGTGGGCACCTGCGAGAAACTCGCCGCCCCGACCGCGCCGGTCTGGTCGAAGGTCCAGTTGAGCAACCTCGAAGCGCTGGGCGGTGGCACTATCGCCTACGACGAGGCCACCGACACCATCTCCCCCCACATCCACGTCTCCGTCGGACTGAAGGAGCACAGCGCGACGGGTCATACCAGCCACCTGCTCGGCGCCCAGGTCCAGTTCCTCACCGAGATGGTGCTCGTCGAGGTGACATCGCCGCAGATGCATCGGGTCCCTGACCCGAACCTCTACGACGTGCCGCTCCTCCACTTCGGGGGCGACGGCTGAAGCCTGCGATGTGTCGTGCTCACCCGCCTTCGAAAGCGAGCCCTCCCGTGTCCGACACCCCCTACGTTCCGCGCACGTTCCCCGTCTCGGTCAAGGGCGTCGCCATCCGCGACGGCCAGGTGCTGCTGTTGCGCAACGAGCGCGACGAGTGGGAGCTGCCGGGCGGCAAGATCGAGATCGGGGAGACTCCCGAGGAGTGCCTGGCCCGGGAGATCGAGGAGGAGACCGGTTGGTCCGTGCGGGTAGCCGAGATCCTCGACTCGTGGATGTACCACATCACCCAGGTCGACCGGCACGTCTTCATCGTCACCTACGGATGCCACGTGGAATCTCACGCCCCGGTGGTGGTCTCCAGCGAACACAAGGAGGCCGGGCTGTTCACCGAAGCCCAGGTGCCCGACCTGCCGATGCCCGAGGGCTACAAGCGGTCGGTCCTGGACTGGTTCGCCCGCTCCCGCGCGTGACCGCCACGCTCACGATCCGCTGGCTCTGGCTGCTGCCCGAGGCACGCCGTGCCCTGGAAAGCCGGGAGTTGGCGGTGATCCTCCGCTGCTACCGGACACTGACCGGGTTGTCCCAGGCGGCGATGGGAGAGCTCCTGGGGTACGACCCCTCCTACGTCTCCCTGCTCGAGCGGCGGCAGCGCACTACCGCCAAGATCGGCGATCCCTCCGGCAGGTCCGGGGACCGCCCCGCCCTGACCGACGCCGACATCGCCCGCAACCTAGCCACCTACCGCGACCAGGTCGCGCCGTTCTTCGACTTCACCCGGGCCGACTTCCGACACAACAGCTCATGGCTCAGCGAGGTCCGGCTGCCCGAACTGATCGAGATCCTGGCCCAGGTCCCGGTGTCCATGTCACTGCAACGCGAGGACTTCCGTACACGACTGGAGCAGGGGCACGGGTTGAGCACGGCGGAGTTCATCTACTCCGTGGTCATGGCGATCAACTCGGTCAAGATCGAGGCCGACATCGAACTCGGCGGTGTGGACCAACTGCTCAACATGCAGATGGGACGCAAGGTCATGGAGATCACCGACCAGAAGCCCCAGCTCGTCGCCACCATGCCGCTCATCGAGGGCACCGACGGCACCGGCAAGAAGATGAGCAAGAGCATGGGCAACTACATCGCCCTGAGCGCCACCCCCGAAGACATCTTCGGCAAGGTCATGTCGATCCCCGACCGACTGGTCAGCCCCTACCTGCGCGCGTGGACCGAATGGAGCGACGCGGAGATCGACGCCGTGAACGCGCGCGTGGACAAGGGGACCCTGCACCCGATGGATCTGAAGAAGGTCCTGGCGGGCGAGGCGGTCGCCGCGCTTCACGGCGTTGAGACCGCGATGTCGGCCCGAGCCGCGTTCACCGCCCAGTACTCCCGTCGCGCGTTCGGCGACATCGACACGCTCCCGGTCGTGGACACGGCCTCCACCGGTGAGACGGTCGGTGCCGTACTCGCCCGAGTCCTGGAGTTCACCCCCAGTGTCTCGGCAGCGCGACGGATCGCCAAGCAGAACGGCCTGCGCATCGTCATCGAGACGGCGGGAGGCCAGGAGGCCGTGATCCTGGCCGAGGACGACGTCCAACGGCCGCTGAGCGAGGCCGTGGACAAGGCCCTCTCCTCCTCCGGACAGCCGACGGAGGAGACAGAGGTGTACCTCAAGGCCGGACGCAAGGTCGCGCGCATCGAACGCTCGACGCAGTGACCGGGGACTAACGAGCGGTGGGAGGCCCCGGTGCCGTAGGGCGCCGGGGCAGGAGCTTCTTGCAGGGCTCTGTCGTTGAGGAACCTCCTGTCCGCAGTCAGCACGAAGTGGCAGGACCAGCACATACCCGAGCCTCCGGCACACTTGATACAGGACAGGCAGCGGAGGTTGCGTGCTTCGGAGTCCGCGAACGATGTTTCAGCTCGGCGGAGCGTTCACAGCAGGCGGCCTTAGCTGTCTCTGACGGCCGATACCGTTGGCGACAGAGTTGCCGTGTCCAACTGGTCGGCACGTGTGGGGACGAACTCCGAGGGAAGTGATGGTTGGTGGCGAGCGGACGACTGAGCCTGTCCTGGGTCGGCCGGGATGACGCCCTGCTGAGTACCCCAGATGGCGGCCTCCATCACACCCGGCACGAAACACGACTCGTGATCACCGGGGGCTAACCGTAGTAAAAGCCTGCCGCGCCCGGTTCATTCGTGCCATCTTCCAACGCCTTGCGGAGTTGCCGCTCCGGCAACACGTGCAACCACCCGGGCCGATCGGTAAAAGCACGTCGAGGGGGCCATAGCTGAGCCATGGGACGATGGCTGCTGTTTCTGGCAAAGTGATCGGCACTGCTAGACGATTCTCGTGAGGAACTTGTGAGCACGCTCGGTAGCTTCATCTGGTCAATCGCTGACCAGCTTCGGGGTCCCTATCGCCCCAACCAGTACGGGACAGTGATCCTCCCGTTCACGATCCTGAGACGGCTCGACTGCATCCTCGAGCCCGATCGTGCGTCGGTACGAAAGCTGGCTGCGAGGTACGAGAACCCGAACCGGCTCAAGGTCGAGGTCAAGAAGGCCACGGGGCGGACCTTCTACAATACCTCCAATTACGCGTTCGCGAACCTGCTGGCCGATGCGGACGGGCTTGCGGACAACCTCGCTGACTACGTCGACCGGTTCTCCGCCGACGTGGACGTGTTCGAGTACTTCGACTTCAAGAAGGAGATCCTGGCCCTGGAGAAGGCCGGACTCCTGCGCGAGATCGTCAAGTCCTTCGGCGCCGTCGACCTGCATCCCGACGTGGTGTCCAACGCAGACATGGGGGATGCGTTCGAGTACATCATCCGCAAGTTCAACGAGGCCGCGAACGAGACCTCCGGAGACCACTACACGCCGCGCGACGCGATCCGGCTGCTGGTCGACCTGCTCTTCGCGGAGAGGGACGTCGACCTCTCCGAGGGCAGCATCATCCGGTCGCTGTACGACCCCACCGCCGGTACCGGCGGCATGCTCTCCCTGGCTGAGGAACACCTGCTCGCCGAGAACCCCGAAGCAAAGCTGAGCTTGTACGGCCAGGAGTACAACCCACAGTCATACGCCATCTGCAAGTCCGACCTGCTCGCCAAGGGCCACGACGCGACCAACATCGCCTTCGGGAACACGCTTACCGATGACGCCTTCAAGGGCCGTCAGTTCGACTACTGCATGTCCAACCCGCCTTATGGGGTGGCCTGGAAGCAGTACGCCAAGGCGGTCAAAGAGGAGCGTGAATCCGCCGGTCCCTACGGCCGCTTCGCGCCGGGGCTCCCCTCGACCTCGGACGGCCAGATGCTCTTCCTGCTCCACCTGGCTCACAAGATGCGCGCACCCGAGGACGGCGGCGGCCGCGTCGGCATCATCATGAACGGCTCGCCGCTCTTCAACGGCGCCGCCGAATCCGGTCCCTCCAGCATCCGCAGGTGGCTTCTGGAGAACGACCTCGTCGAGGCGATCGTCGCGCTGCCGACCAACATGTTCTTCAACACCGGCATCGCCACCTACATCTGGATCCTGGATAACACCAAGCACCCCGAACGCCAGGGCAAGGTTCAGCTCATCGATGGAACATCGTTCTGGACCAAGATGCGCAAGAACCTCGGGGCCAAGGGACGCGAGATCAGCGACGATGACCGTGCCGAGGTCGTACGGCTGTACTCCGACTTTGAGGACGCCGACCCTGATTTCTCCAAGGTGCTGCGCAACGACGAGTTCGGCTACTGGACCGTGACTGTCGAGCGCCCCCTGCTCGTTGAGGACGGTAAGCCGGTCGTCGACCGCAAGGGCAACCCGAAGCCCGACTCGAAGAAGCGTGACACTGAGAACGTACCTTTCACCTACGGCGGCTCAACCGCTGGCGTGGCAGGGGAACGTGAGGTTATCCAGGCGTATTTCGACGCGGAGGTGAAACCGCACGTTCCTGACGCCTGGATCGACTGGGCGAAGACGAAGGTCGGTTACGAAGTCCCCTTCAATCGCCACTTCTACAAGTACGTTCCGCCTCGCCCTCTCGCCGAGATTGATGCTGACCTGGAGAAGCAGGTCGCCAAGATCCTCGATCTCTTGAGGGAGGTGGAGGGGTGACACAATCACGTTTTGATCTTGAACAGGCTTGGGCTGGCAAAGTCCCGTCCCACTGGCGCTGGAGTAGAAACAAGGAACTCCTGGCCGAGTCGCTGTCTGTCTCACTCGATGGTTCTGAGGAACTTCTTAGCGTGTCACATCTGACTGGCATCACTCCGAAGTCAGAGAAGAACGTGACGATGACTGCAGCTGAGAACCTTGATGGCTATCGTCTCGTGAACAAAGGTGACCTCGTCATCAACACGATGTGGGCGTGGATGGGGGCGCTTGGCGTCTCGAAGCAGACCGGGATCGTAAGTCCCGCGTACGGGGTCTACAGCCCTCACCCGAACGCACCATTCGACTCTGGGTTCTATGACTACCTCTACCGATCGAACCCTTACGTGATGGAGATGACTCGTTTCTCTCGCGGTATCTGGAGCTCTCGCCTTCGACTCTATCCAGACGTCTTCCTCAGCATGGCGGTTCCAGTTCCCCCGCTAGAGGAACAGCGCGTCATCGCCAACTTTCTTGACCGTGAGACAGCCCGCATCGACACGCTCATCGAGGAGCAGCAGCGACTGATCGAGATGCTCCGCGAGCGGCGGCGGTCAGTCATCACGACCGCAATCCCACCACGAGCCAATCTGGGCAGCGGTGCGGACAAGCTCGGCCGTACCGCACGGATCGGCAACGGATCGACGCCCCGACGCGAGAACAGGGAGTACTGGGACGGTGGCAATATTCCATGGCTCAATAGCTCCGTGGTCAACCAGGGGCGAGTCGGTTCAGCAGCGGAATGCGTCACCGCTACCGCGCTCGTAGAGTGCCATCTCCCGATTGTCCCGCGCGGCTCGATCCTCGTAGGCCTAACTGGCCAAGGCAAGACGCGCGGAATGGCGACGATTCTTGACCTCGAGGCAACGGTGAATCAGCACCTGGCGTACATTACTCCGGACCAAGGTAGATGGGATCCGGATTACCTTATGTGGTTGCTAACAGGCACGTATGACGACCTTCGGCGCATCAGCGAGGAGAACGGCAGTACCAAGGGCGGATTAACCTGTGAGGCGCTCAAACAGTTGCGTGTCACCGTCCCCCCGATTGACGAACAGCGGCGTCTAGCATCCCATCTGGCTGAGCAGACCGCGAAGATCGACACGCTCATCGCCGAGACCGAGCGGTTTATCGAGCTCTCCACGGAACGGCGATCGGCATTGATCACCGCTGCCGTAACGGGGCAGATCGACGTACAAGAGGCGGTGTGATGGCCGACCACAACGAGGGTGCCCTCGAAAGAGAGATCTGTCAGCGCCTCGAAGCTCACGGTTGGGTGTACTCAGCGAACGACCATGACGGCGGTGAGTACGACCGGGAGCGGGCACTTTTCCCGGCAGACCTGTTCGCGTGGCTGGAGGAGACGCAGAAGACTGCGTACGCCAAGGCGTTGAAGGCGGCGGGGTCGCAGGCAAAGTTCCTCGACGTGTTGACTGCGGCGCTGGACAAGCCGTTGGAGCATGGCGGCGGGACGCTCAACATCCTGCGCAACGGGGTGCAGTACATCGGCGGCGGCCGATTGAAGATGGCGCAGTTCCGGCCCGAGACCTCGCTCAACGAGACCACGACAGCGCACTACGAGGCGATGCGGGTGCGCGTGGTGCGGCAGGTGCACTTCTCGACCGCCGACCAGCGCAGCATCGACCTGGTGTTCTTCGTCAACGGGCTCCCGGTGGCCACGGTGGAGCTGAAGACCGACTTCACCCAGTCACTGGACGAAGCGATAAACCAATACAAGCAGGACCGGAACCCGTTGACGAACGGGCGGCCCGAGCCGCTGCTGTCGTTCGGCCACCGGGCACTGGTGCACTTCGCAGTCTCGAACGACCTCGCAGCGATGACCACCAGGCTGGAGGGGGCCAAGACCCACTTCCTGCCGTTCAACACGGGCTTCGAAAGCGGTGCCGGTAACCCTCCCGGCGCGGACGGACGGTCGGCGACGGCATACCTGTGGGAACGGGTCTGGGAGAAGCACGCCTGGCTGAACATCATCGGGCGGCTGATGATCGTGCAGACCCAGGAGGAGTGGGACGTCACCACCGGTACGTCGGTGCGGCGTACGAGCCTGCTCTTTCCTCGGTTCCACCAGTGGGAGGCCGTCACGAACTTGTCGACGCGGTGAAGGAGGAGGGTGCTGGGCAGCGGTACCTCATTGAGCACTCGGCCGGGTCGGGGAAGACGAACACTATCGCTTGGACGGCCCACCGGCTGGCGCGGCTGCATGTCGATGATCGGAAGGTCTTCGACTCGGTCATCGTGGTCGTGGACCGCACCGTGCTCGACTCCCAGCTGCAGGATGCGATCCGGCAGATCGACGGCACCGGCAAGATTGTTGCGACTATCAGCCCCGAGGACGTCCGTAAGGCTGGCGCGAAGTCGAAGTCGGGTCTGCTGGCGCAGGCGTTGAAGAACGGTGAGCTGATCATCGCGGTGACAGTACAGACCTTCCCGCATGCGCTGGACGAGATCCGGACTGACACCAGCCTGAAGGGCAAGCGATTTGCCGTCATCGCCGATGAGGCGCACTCCTCCCAGTCGGGTCAGATCTCCTCGAAACTGAAGCAGGTGCTGACCGCTGAGGAGGTGAAGGAGATCGAGGAGGGTGGCGAGGTCGATGTAGAGTCGGTGCTGGCATCGGAGATGACCGAGCGGGCCGAGTCGGAGAACATCTCCTACTTCGCCTTCACCGCGACGCCGAAGAACAAGACTCTTGAACTGTTCGGCCGTAAGGGGCCCGACGGCAAGCCGCGTGAGTTCCACCTGTACTCGATGAAGCAGGCGATCGAGGAGGGCTACATCCTCGACGTGCTCAAGGGCTACCAGTCCTACGACACTGCGTTGAAAATCGCTGGCAGGGCCGAAAGCGGTGACGGAGGAGAGGTTGAGGAGGCCGCCGCCCGCAAGGGTCTGATGCGGTGGGTGCAGCTCCACCCGACGAATATCAGCCAGAGGGTACAGATCATCGTCGAGCACTTCCACGCCAACGTCGCCTACCTCCTCGAAGGCAAGGCGAAGGCGATGGTAGTGACCGACTCACGCAAGTCCGCGGTGAAGTACAAGCTGGCCATCGACGCCTACATCGCCAGGCGCCGTGCCGAGGACGCTTCGTACAACTACCGCACCCTGGTCGCCTTCTCCGCTGGGGTGACGATGCCCGAGGACGAGACCTGGCACAGCGACTGGGGCCCGCAGCCTTCGAAGGATGACGAGTTCACTGAGGCCAACATGAACCCCGGCGCCGGGGCTGATCTGGCGGCCTCGTTCAAGGGCGAGACGTACAAGATCATGCTGGTCGCCAACAAGTTTCAGACCGGTTTCGACCAGCCCTTACTCTCGGCGATGTACGTCGACAAGAAGCTGTCGGGGGTCACCGCGGTGCAGACGCTTTCGCGTCTCAACCGCACCCACCGCACCGCTGGTGGGGAGCAGAAGCGCAAGACGTTCGTCATCGACTTCGCCAACAAGCCCGAGGACATCAAGGTAGCCTTCGAGCCGTATTTCAAGAACGCGACCCTGGAGACGGAGACCGATCCCTACGTCGTCGTCCACCTGGCCAACAAGCTTGCCCAGGCTGGCATCTACACCGAGGACGACGTTCGCAAGGTCGCCGAGCTGTGGGTGACCCGGAAGGGCAACAACGCGCTCTCGGCGGCGATCAGCCCGGCGCAGCACGATTTCCGGCGCCGCTACGCGCGGGCGATCGAGGAGGAGGACAAGGTCGCGCTCCAGGCGCTCGACCTATTCCGCAAGGATATCTCCACCTACGTACGCCTCTATGACTTCATGTCCCAGATCGTCGACTACGGCGACCCCTACATGGAGATGCTCTCGATCTTCCTGCGCCTGCTGGAGAAGGTCATCGCCGAGTCCGCTTGGACGGCCGAGGTGGACCTCTCCGACGTGGTGCTGGTCGGGGTCAAGCACAACAAGGCTAGACCGGTCGACATCTCGCTCGTGGGCGACGGGCAACTGAAGGGCATTAGTGCCGCCGGCACGGGAACGAAGAAGGATCCGAAGTACGTGGCGCTCCAGGTCGTCATCGACAAGATGAACGACCTCTTCGGCGCCGAGTCGTTCGCCGAGTACCAGGTCCGGGAGTTCGTACAGGGACTCGTCCAGCGATTGCTCGCCGACCCGAACCTGATCAACCAGACCAAGGTGAACTCCAAGAAGCAGTTCCTGGAGTCACCAGACTTCCAAGCAGCCGTTACGGAGGCTGTCGCGGACAACCAGGACGCCCACAACACGATGGCTGACTACTTCTTCACCGACGGGCCAGCTATCAACTCGATCATCGTCGCCCTCGCAGATGCCTTCTACGAAGCAGCGGTCGATCAGCAGGTGGATTCTTAGCCTCTGGAAGGAAAACGGCCTCTGTAACAGCAGATAAAGAACACGACGATGCTCCGAACACGGCATTCATCGAGCCTTTTTCATCCTGCTTCGCGAAGTTGAAGGACGAGCACGGCTCGGGTGATCTCTCCGACCCGGTGCGGGCAGCACCGCAACCGGCGTAGGACGTCCCAGTTCTTGATCTGGGCGAAAGCCCGTTCCCTGGGGCTGCGGAGCTGGGCGTGCTCAGAGTTGACGTCCTTCTTCCACTGCGGCTTGCCCCGGCCCTTGAACGGGCAGAACACCACCTCCGACAGGCCCACGTATCCCTTGTCGCCCAAGCCGAGCAGGCCCGGGGCCTTGATGCGTTCGGCGATCTTCCACACCCGGGCGGCCCTGGTGTCGTGCACCGATCCGAGCAGCGACCACGACGTCCAGAGGGGTTCGCCGTCCGGTGCGGCCACCACTTGGACGTTCATGCCGTGCTTCTTGTGCTTGCCCGAGTAGAACGGGCAGTCGGCCGCGACGCGGTCGCAGGAGATCAGGGTGACGTCGACGATCACGTACTCCCACCCCTTCCGGCGTGCGCGGCACAGCCCCTGTTCCAGGGTGGGTGCCTGCTCAGCGAGCAGGACCGTGGTCTCGCGCACGTACCGCCAGGCCGTCGTAGCCACCCCCTGTCGTACATCACTGTTATCCTGCTCATACACATGAGAAGTTCATCCTCCCTATCAACCTTGCAGCGTGAACACGCACGGCGGATAGCCTTCGTGGACGACCAGTAGCCAGCACAACCCCTCTGAGTCGAGGTAAAGCAGGAGCACCCGGGTGAGGCTGCACTTCAGTTGGCAACTCCTAGCAAGCCTGCAAATCCTACAGCCATACCCGATTCACGCACCCAAATCTGGCCTGCTTTGCAAATTTCCCAAGGAAAAAAATGAACGAATCCGAGCTGTATAGCGTCGAGCAAAGAATCCGCGACCTCTTAACAGACACCGGCATGGATTGGGTTCTTGATGAGGTCGATGCTGCAATCGCTGCTGGCGTGCCAGAAGAAAAGATCCTCCGCCGCCGCTCCCACCGTGGCGGTGGGAAACACTTGACTTCGAGCCCTATGGCCGTCGCTTCTCAGTACGAGGTTGTTGAGCGCCAGCAGCTCGGTTCCGACGAATACGAGGCGTCACACAAGAAGGGGACGCTCGTCATCACCACCCGGACCATGACTAGTCCGGAGCGCGTCAAACTCCTCCTAGATGCCCTGCGGCGAATATTTGTCGAGCTTCCCGAAATTGAGCTGGAGACCTTGAAGACGCTGAGGACTTCGCCAAACAATGATGAAGGAACTCGCAGCGAAGTTCGCAGTGTGGCTTTCGAGCCCGACGAGAATGCCCGCCACCGCCGCGAACGCTCCGTAGTGCTAACTGAGGACATGCCACAGGAACGACGTGAGCGAATCCGTGGCATTCTCGCGAATCTAGCAGCCGAGGTGGACGATTGAGCAACATCAATAATCTCATTAATGAGATCAAAAATCTACTGGAAAATAATGAGATCTCCTACCACTCGGCTTCGGCCGCCTCAGACGTCTATGAAGGCTACGTTTTCTCGTTAATTGTGAGCACAGCGAGTAGACATGGCGCCAGTGTTAGCTACGAGAACATATACGGGGAGAAGGTTGATGACCTACTGTTTCGAACCAGCCCCGGACAACTCTATGGCGACAGTCATCCCTTCACCCACGCCGTCATCGAGTTCTACGGCGCTCCCGCCCTCGAGGTTCACCTAGGGGTCTTTGTTCAGGGTACGTCGGGCGTCCTCCACGAGTGTGATGTGCTCGTACTTCCTGCGGAAGAGGCCGCACTGAGTCGAACCCAGAATATTGCTCCACGCGGAAGCCAATGCCTGCTAATCGTTGAATGTAAGTACTACGTGTCAAACCTGGGAATTGGACTCGCCCGAAACTTTGAGGGTCTACGCTCCGACATCCGCACCCAAGGTGAACTTTTTGTCTCCAATATCGGTTCCCCCAGCATCGTGCGGTATCTTGATGCACGAAAGCGGGGTTTCGAGCGAGACGTGGTACCAAATTCACCCCAAGCAGGATACCTTCAGGCAGAGATCAGGAAGGTGTTCAAGAGTTACCTGAGCAAGCATGCACCTTCGACGGTGATCTGAATAGGCATATCAGCACCCCCAGTTTCCGACATTACCTCGTGGGTGCATTTTTCCACAGAGCTGACCTGAGCGTCTTCAAAGGGGTCGTCAACGCAATGCTTCCACGCGTTGAAACGCTGCAGGGCATTCTCTATGAGAGGAGGAGATCGATGATGGGTGACTGGCACAAGAACAGGCAAAACGGCTAGACCAACAAGTGTGTCGAGGTCCGCGAGCACGACAGCGATGCCGACGGCCGTGACATCCGGCATCCTGATGCCGGGACAAAGTCGAGTTGAACTTCCCTCGCAGCGAATCGCAGGGGTTCCTCGCCTAGATCAGGAACCGATGTCTACGGCTTCCTCCGTGCCTTCCAAGCCCTTGGACGTCTTGACGAGGGCTGATGTGTTTGCAGGGTCACCCCCGCGGCAAGCAGGGCGACCCCTCCTTGGTAACAGGCCGTCCGCGAACATGTGCCGGAAGGCGGTCCAGACACCGACCTGCTCCTCCATGACACCTAGTACGAAACACCGACCACGGCGCCCAATACACGTCAGCGGCCTTCGCCGCAGTGTGCGACCGGTGGGGTGTGGTGCGCTCCAAGGGCGCGGTGGGCTCCAGGGCGCACAACGCGGCGGCGGAGTCGTTCAACGCCACTCTGAAGCGGGAGACGTTGCAGGGATGGGGATTAACGCGGTGACCCACGGTCAGGGCGGCCAGGTTTGCGGTGTTCTCCTGGATCGGCCGGTACAACACCCGGCGGCGGCATTCGGCGAACGGGCAGCTCAGCCCGCTCGTCTGCGAGCAGCGAGCGGTTAGCCTGGAGCTCGCTGCCTGATCAGAGCGTGTCCACACTTCGAGGGAAGCCCCTAAGATCTCAGCATCACCATCCTGGAGGGGCCTTGTCTAGCACTGAGCAGCACGGAGAATCGTCGTCGGACCGCCTGCCGTTCAATTCGGTGTTCAGCACGGTCTTAAACGGATGGGCTTTTGACCGCCAGGCCACAGACGGCGTCTGCGGGCCCGCCGACTCGGGCGCTGTACGCCTCATCTGGCTGAAAAACATTGGGCGAGATGGTGCGATCGCGGAACCGGACACGGAGGTCGATGACTGGCGCAGTGATGCGCCCGAGCGGCTTCATCTTCGTGCCGGGGACATCTTGCTGTCCTCGGTGATCTCCGGTCGGCCAAAGGCTGCTCTAGTACAGGAAGCCGATCTACCGGCCGTCGCTGTGCGCAGTCTCTTTGTTCTCCGCCCGGCCAAACCCTTGTCGGCGGAGCATGCCCGTCTGATCCTCGCGTTTCTGCGCTCCGATACCGTTGGAGCTCTCGCAGCCGGATCATCGTTTCAACAGCACCTCAGGCTCTCCCAGCTCAAGGCGTTGGAGCTACCGAATGAGGATCAGGCCCTGTCCGCGGCCCTGGCCGATCTCGCTGCCGCTGGGCAGCGCTTGGGTGGAATGGCGGCCGAAGCTGGGGCGCTCGCGGAGTCGGTCTTCGACAGGAGCACAAGCCTGGGAGATGCCAGGCGGCTCATCATTGCTACCGGCCAGCTCACCCGGCTCCGGTCTATAGCTGCTGCCCAACTCGACGATCCGGACTTCATCGTTCGCACGCGATACCCCTATCCGATCGCTCTGCGCTGGCGGAACGTCGAGGCGCAGAAGAGCGCGGAAGGCCGGGACGATGCCCAGGCGAACGAATACGCGGCCGTACTCAAGGCGGCGGAAACCCTGCTCGGATACAGCGCGCTTCTCACGATCGCTCTGGCGCACGAGGCTGGCATTAGCTGCAAGGCCATCAGAGGGTTTAAGAGGAAGATCGCAACCGGGCTCGGTGGCCCCGGCTTCGGGGACTGGCAGCGTATCCTTCAGCAGATCGCAGCAGCGGAGGGCATGTCCGGCCTTTCCCCTGAACACCCCCTCCACGAGCTCGCGGTCCTCCTTGCGGACGACGACGCCGAGGTGGCGTGCCAAAGCCTCGGCACCAAGCGCAACAGTAAGGCCCACGGGCGTGAAGACCTCCCCGCTGTCACGGCCTCCAAGCTGAATGAGGCTCACGACAGCTTGCGCTTCCTCCTCAACCGAGCACGGTTCCTCGCCGACCTGCAGCTACTCGATGTGACCAACGTGGTGTGGGATCGCCATGAACAGTCGGACACCGTCACCTTTCGGCGGCTGATGGGAGACCACCCGGTCGTTCCCACTGAAAACCTATGTCATGCCGGACCAGGCCGGATCGCCACCAACCTGTACCTGGCTGACCGCGACCAAGGACTCCACCCGCTGAGCCCGTTCCTTACCTGTGAGAACTGCGAGGGCTGTGCCACTCTGTCACTGTTTCATGCCGACAAGGAACAGGGGGAGTTGCTCCAGACGAGCCTCGACCACGGCCACTTCTACCCGTATCGGGCGGACGAGCGGGCGCTTCGAGCAGTCGGCCTTCGGTAACTATGGACACCGAAGGCGCGGAACGGGGCCGACCGGTTTACCCAGTCGCCATCCTCCCCATCCCGTCTCAACCCTTTCCCCACATGCCCCGCTCCGAGCCGACTCCGAGAAACGCAGGACACACCACTTCTGGCGGTGGCCCACCTGCTCGGGCACACCGGTCTTGGCGCGGCGCTCATCGGCGGCCTCCGCCCAGTCCTTGGGCAGGTAGAGCCGCCAGTTCAGCGGCACCGAAGCGGTATCGGTGACCGCGTGAGGCTCACCGCCTGTTCGCCCAGGACGCCGCACCACTGGCGGGCCGCCCCGACAGACTCGGGTCCCGCTTTGGGCAGGCCCGATTCGTCGATCACCCACGTATCAGGGCCGATGGCCTGGCTGACCTTGGTGGCCAGGCGGCGTTGGACAGGGGTGTGGCCCCGGAGGGACTGGCCCACGAACTGCTGCAGGGTCCGCATGTTGCCGTCGGGCAGGCGTTCAGCCATGAGATGGATGGACTTGCGCCGCCCGTCCAGCATCAGCCCGCACAGGTAGCAGTTGCCCCAGGCCCGGGAGTCCTTGCGGGGGATGAACGCTAGGACCTCAGCGCAGAACGCGTCGAGGGCCTAGCGGAGTTCTTCTACAGCGGCCAACTCCACGCGTCCATGGTCGCGGAACCAAGCCGAGAAATCAGAAACTTAACGAAGTACTACTAGGTTCCTATCGCAGATCCACGTTTCAGCCGTCGTTGATACCCGGTTTTCTCTCGAAACCGCAAGCGCCCCCGGTGTCTCTGTGACATCCTGAAGGGCTCTATCCCCTCAGAGAACGGTGCTCACGGTGAAACTCCTGCACGCCGCTGATCTGCACATCGACAGTCCCATGCGCGGCCTGGTGAGATACCCCGGGGCACCTGAGGAGCACCTGCGCGGCGCTGCACGGAACGCCCTGCGCAACCTGGTGGGTCTGGCGCTGGACGAGCAGGTCACCGCCGTTCTCCTGGCCGGTGACGTCTACGACGGCACCTGGCCCGACGTCAATACCGGCCTGTTCTTCACCCAGCAGATGCAGCTGCTGCGCGAGGCCGACATCCCGGTCTTCATGATCTCGGGCAACCACGACGCCGAGAACAAGATGACCGTGTCCCTCCAGCTACCCGACAACGTGCACCGGTTCGACAGCGCCGAGGCCGGTACGAAGGTACGAGAAGACCTCGGGCTGGCGGTACACGGGCAGAGCTTCGCCCAGCGCGACGTGACGGACAATCTCGCGGCCGGATACCCCCAAGCGCGTTCGAACCTGTTCAACGTCGGTCTGCTGCACACCGCCCTGGACGGCGACCGATCCAGCGGGCACCGACCCTACGCCCCCTGCTCTTTGGAGCAGTTGGTCAACCGCGGCTACGACTACTGGGCGCTCGGCCACATCCACAAGCGCGAAGTCAAGAACGCCGACGGCGTACACGTGGTCTTTCCTGGCAACATCCAGGGACGGCACGCCAGGGAGACCGATGCCAAGGGCTGCACCCTCGTCACCGTCGACGCCCACCTGCGCGTGGTCGGCCAGCCCAAGCACCGCGACCTGGACACCTCCGCGCGCTGGCACCGCCTGGAGGTAGACATGGGCTCGGCCTCGACCATGGACGAGGCCTGCGCTCTGGTGGAAAAAGAGCTGGCCGACCGAGTCGCCGACCAGGCCATCGACGGCCGGGTGGACGCCGTGCGGGTGGTGGCCACCGGTGCGAGCGAGGCGCACTCGGAGCTGCTTGGCCAGCAGGAGTCGTTCATTGGCAACGTCCGAGAGATCAGCCAGCAGGGCCGGTTCTCCTCGGTGTGGATCGAGAAGGTCGGGGTCCGCACCTCGCGCCCTGAGCGGTGGCTGCCGCCTGAGCAGGTCGCCGACGCTGTTGAGGGCATCCGGGAGGAGGGCGGACGCCTGGGTGGCGATACCTCCCGTGTGCGGGAGCTGCTCGACCGGACCCGGCTGCGCGCCAAGCTTCCCAGGGAACTGACCGAGGTGTTCGACCAGGACGGCTGGGCGGAGCGCACCGCCGAGGAGGCGGTGGAGATGCTGACCGTGCTGTTGGAGGAGGGGAAGCGATGAGGATCGAACACCTGGGCCTGACCGCGTTCGGCCCGTTCACTGACCTGCCGCTCAATCTGTCCGGGCCGGGGGTGCATGTGGTGCACGGGCCCAACGAGGCGGGCAAGACTTCGGCGCTGACCGCGATGGGTGAGCTGCTCTACGGTTTCGATCACCGCACCCCCTACGACTTCGTGCACGGCAAACCCGATCTGAGGCTCGACGCGGTGCTCTCCGACGGTTCGGGCACCACCCTGGAGGTCGTACGACACAAGCGCAACCGCAACTCCCTGACCGGACCCGATGGCACACCGATCCCTGAGGAGCGTATGACCGCTCTGCTCAATGGGGTGACACCGGAGGTCTTCTCCAGCACGTTCGCCCTCACCCTGAAGGAGCTGAAGCGGGGCGGGCAGCAGCTGATCGAAGGCCGGGGAAACCTGGGCCAGGCGCTGTACTCGGCACGATCGGGCCGGGATCTGCGTGCGGTGCTCCGGCACCTGAAGGAACGGCAGGAGTCCCTGTACCTGTCCTCGGGCAACGCAAGGAAGCCCGCCGTCAATGATCTGATGCTGCGGCACAAGGTCCTGCAGAGGGACTTGGAGGCGGTCCAGACACGATCGGAGGCCTTCGACCGGCTGCGCGGACAGGTCAAGGAGGCTGCGGCCGCAGTTGAAGAGCTTGAGAAGAACTACCAGGAGGCGTACGCCGAGCACCGGCGCCAGGAGAAGCTGCTCCGGGTCCTGCCTCAACTGCGGGAGCGTCGCCGAATCCTGCACGTCCTGGAGAGTCTGTCCACGGAGGGGCCGCTCGCCCCACCGGGGGCTGACGAACGGCTGCGGCGTCTGGAGCAGGAGCGCGAGCAGCAGGAGACCCTGTGCGGGAGGGCCGCGCGGAATCTGGACAGCCTGCGGGAACAGATGGCGGGGTTGGAGGTCGACGCGCGTCTGACGGAGGCCGGTGGGGAGGTCGCTTCCCTGGCGGAGTTGCTGGCGGGGGTCAATAAGAGTGTCCGCGAGTGGGAGGCGTCCGAACGCGACGGGCACACGTATCACGCCGATGCGGTGCGGCTGTGGGCTCAGGTGCGGCCAGGTCAGGAACTGGGCGAAGCCGGGCCCGAACGTGTGGCGGATTCGGTGAGCGAGCGAATCGAGGCCCTCGCCGAACAACACCCCCATCTGAAGGCTGAGGAGGACAGTGCCCGTCGCCAACGGGATGCCAAGGCCGAGGAGGCCATGGCCTCGCGAGCTGCGTTGGAGGCTCTGAACGCGCCCGAGGACGACGGACGACTGCGCACCGTTCTGGAGCAGGCCCCCGTCTCGTTGGAGGAGTCCCTGCGGCGGGACCGGACCGAAGCGGCGGACCTGTCGACGCGGTTGGAGACGGCGCTGGCCGCGACCGGGTGGGCCGAGCGGTGGGCTGACATGGACCAGGCGTGTTCGGCTCTGCTGTCGGCCTTCGCACCTGGCCGGGACGAGGTGTCCGCCTACCGGGACAGGCTCAACGACCACCGTGCACGGCGCAAGACCGCCAGAAAGGAGCAAAGCCACCGGGAGAAGCAGCGGGACAAGCACCGCGGCGAACTGGAGGACCTGTGCTCGCGGGTGGACCCGCCCACGGAGGAGGACCTGCGTGAGCACCGTCGGAAGCGGGACGAGCTCTGGGAGCGAATCCGCACCGAGGGCCTGCCGATCGCGGCCACAGAGGAGGGGCCCGCGCTGGCGCGTGATTTCGAGGAGGCGTCGACCCGGGCGGACACCCTCGCCGACCGACTGCGCAACGAAGCCGAGGCCGTGAACCGACGGCTGACCCTGGAATCACAGCTGCGGGATGTCGAACTGGACCTGGCCTACGGCCAGGAGGAGCTGGCAGGTCTGGCCTCCGAACACGCGGAACTGGAACGGGAATGGGGGGCGCTGTGGCCCGACGAAGCGGTGCCCGCGCCCCGGCTCAACGAGACAGAGACGCTGCTGGGGCGCCTACAGGAACTCCGTGACCTGCACGAGAAGCAGAAGGAGGCCTTGAACGCACTCCGCGACACGGAGCGCTCGGTGCGGACCGTGGCCGACCAACTGAGCGCCCTGCTCTCGGACAGCGGGGTGGACGTGGCACCGCTCCTCGTCCCCGACTGTGACCACGCGGTGCTCCTACCGCAACTCCGCGATCTGGCCCGGGAGGAACGGGACCGGCGTGCCAAGGCCGTGGAGGGCCACACCGCGGCCCTCCACCGCGTGGAGAGCGACGAACGGGAACTGGAACGGCTTGAGCGAGATCTGGAGCAGGCTGAGTCGGCGCTGGCAAGGTGGTCGGAGCAGTGGGGCGAGGCCGTCGAGGCCGCAGGATTCTCCGCCGACACGCCGCCCCAGGCGGTGCGGGATGACCTGGATCGGCTGGAAAGGGCCGCTGAGTTGTGGACACGGGCACGTGAGGCGGAAGGGCGGGCGCGCCGTGCTCAACAGGAGGTCGAGGAGTTCGACCAACGTGTGCGGGCGGTCTTCGGTATCTGCGGTCTGACCCCGCCTCAGGAACGGGCCGACCGCGACCGGGAGCTGCGCGATCTTCACCGTAGGGTCCAGGACAACGCCGAGGCCGAGCACAAACTGAGCACTCTGCAGGAGTCCGTCGCTCAGGAGGAGGACGCACTCGCGGACGCGCGAGCCGCACTGGAGCGGGCCGAGAAGGACCTGTCCGCGTTGCTGGAAGAAACCGGTGTCTGCGATACCGCCGCGTTGCGCGAGGCGATCGAACGCGCGACGAAGACCGTCCAGGAGCGTAGAAGCCTCGACCAGGTGCAGGGCCAGCTGAACCGTGAAGGGGACATCGATCGCCTCGAAAAACAGACAGCCGGGCTCGACGACACCACAGCCGCAGCACGAGTGCAGGCGGCCCAGGAAGAGTTGGACGAACTCGACGGGAAACGTACAGCTGCCCGGGAGCGGCACACGCGAGCCCGCGGTGAGCTGGAGCGCGTCGACGGATCGGCCCGCGCGGCCGACCTCGCCGAGGAACGGGCAGCGGTCACCGCCGAGATCCAGGAGCGGGTCGCTGAATACATGCGGTTGACCTTCGCCCACGAGATCTTGACCGCACAGGTGGAGGCCTACCAGCAGCAGAACCAGGGACCGGTCCTGCTACGGGCACAGGACCTGTTCAAGGTCCTGACGCTGGGCCGGTTCACGGGGCTGCGGCCGGATGTGGACGAGAACGGTGCCCACGTCCTGCACGTGGTACGCCGGGGCGGGCGAGTGGAGGAGGTCGATGCCTTGAGCGAAGGCACGGCCGACCAGCTCTACCTGGCTCTGCGGTTGGCCTCACTGGAGCAGTATGCCGACGCCAACCAGATGATGCCGTTCGTGGTCGACGACGTGTTCATGACCTTCGACGATGAGCGCGCCGTGGCCGCCTTGGAGGTCTTGAACGGCATGGCCGACCGATTCCAGGTGGTGGTGTTCACCCATCACGACCACCTCGCCGACCTGGCCGAGCGGTCTCTGCCCACTGGCCGCGCGCACCTGCATGCGCTACCTCGCTTCGAGCCTCCGCTACGCAGCGCCGCCGCTCTTGGAGGTGGAACATCGGTGATGACAGTCGGGCCAACACCCCCGTCCGCGGTGGCCACTGCCTCCTCCCCTGGCGAGCGCACCTGCCGGGACTGCGGCAACACGTTCATCCACCGCAAGCGCGGTCGCCCCCCGGTTCTGTGCCCGGAGTGCCGGGAGAACACCTGAGACACAGGGGACTCGGGCGAAGGGCTGGCTCCCGTCACTCTTCGGGCGGGACTGCAATCCAGCCCCGCCCGAAGGAGGTCAGAAGAAGCCTTCCAGGAGCTTTCGGGCCTGCTCCTCATCTGCCCGACTGCGTTCCTCGTCCTCCTCCCAGATAACC
The DNA here is from genome assembly GCF_001942255.1 of Nocardiopsis sp. CNR-923. Classification (GTDB taxonomy): domain Bacteria; phylum Actinomycetota; class Actinomycetes; order Streptosporangiales; family Streptosporangiaceae; genus Nocardiopsis. The sequence goes on along the minus strand of NZ_MKKC01000108.1, from coordinate 2,052 downwards.
GAGGAGAACAGCCCGCTACCACTCCACTCCTCGATGACGGACTCATCCAGACCCTCCCCGTACACGTCCCGCGCGCTGTACAGGACACGCAGCTGCCGCCTGAGATCAGGAAACCGTCGAGGCAGTCGTGGAGCCGTTCGTGGTAGGGATTCCCATCGATGAGTTGGAGACCACCACTATAAGGCTTGAACTCTTCAGTGAGAATCTCATCCAAGTCATCAAGGTACTGCGCCTCTACACCCCGAAGGGCCGCGTAAGCGATTTCTCTCTTCGAGATAAGGTCAGCAAGTCGTGGAGCAGAAATCGAGGTCCACTGCTCCTTGGCTGCACAGAGTAGATGCGCGGCGATGTCGGCCGAGGTATACCCCTGACCGGTCAACACTTTTTCGATCATCGATGCTAGCCCGATACGGAGCTCACGCCGGTACTCGGGGACGGCCTTGAGCACAGCGCTGAAGGTCGCGCGTTGCAGTGATTCAGGTCCGATGACGTGCTCGTTCAGTTCGTCGAAGTACAGGACGGCGTCGACTCGCTCCCTTTGCGTGTTCTTCGTACGCATGTGCGCCCCTCTCGCGCTTCTAGCGTCAACCATAAGAGCCGAATCTACATTCCTCGGGCTTCTACTGCTCAGGCCCGACATGAAGTAGACGAAGTTATTCACACCGTTCTCGGGCTGACCGAAGACCATCGCCGAGATCTGGATCTGGCCCTCCGTGACAGCGACGACCGTTCCGAGGCCCGCGTAGGTGACCTCCTCCTTCTCAGCCATCCCCAGGGTGGTGAGGGAAGTCATGGTGGTCAGTCCGACCGGGTCAAATCTAATGGTGACAGTTCGCTCACCGTAGGAAAACCGCAGGTGGGGATCCCACTTAATGGATCCGCTGATACGTGCCAGCTGTCGCGCCCGTTTGATGTTACGGGCCCGCATCGGGGAGTCGAAGGACACCACCATCCCCGGCTTAACCGGGACCGGCGTGGACGGGTCGAGGTCGAGCGCCCGCTCTCCCCAGTTCCCGAAGACCGCTCTGGCACGGTTGACGAAAGCTCCCGCCTTCGCTCCCTGGTCCCGGAACGCCCTCTCCGGGTCCAGTTCGATCTGCTTGCAGATCCGCAGGAGTTCCTCTCCTCCTGGAAGCATCATGATCCGGGGGAGGTTAACGAAGTCAACGTGGTGGTAACGGACGTTCCACGCGCTCCCCGCCTGGCGAAGCATGCGCGTCCAGGACTCGTGCCGCTCCTTCACGGCGAGGAGTTCCTCGACGGGGTAGCCGAGACCGGAGTTCTTGTCGATCTTGCTGTGACAAGAGGGGCAGAGGAACATCAGGTTGTCGACAGCGTTGCGCTGGTCGACCGACATCTTGGGGACAGCCCTTGGCCCCTGGTCATTGCGGGCGACGATGTGGACCACTTCCGCAGTCGGGAGGTTCCCGCGCGTGGTTGGGTCCAGCTCGCATCGGCACAGGTAGCACATGCCGTTGGACAGCCGCCACAGTTCCCTCTTGACCGAATCGCTGACCCCTGAGGTCTTTCCGGTACCTATGTCCCCATCCCTTCCCCGAACGTTCAACGAACCGGGAACACTCTAGCCCGCGGTGCTGACATCGAAGACACCCTCCCCTTCTCCGGTTGATGCGCAGACCAGCGAAGGGGGAATCCCCGCGTTCTGAAAGTCAGAATCGTGGTACGCCTACCGAAGATGTGACGGGAGACCCTGGCACACACCAGGAGTTTCGCAACCCCCGGAACGAAATACTGATGGGTCAGCTGACCCAGATGCCCTCAGGTGAGAGTCGACGGGCAAGACGAAGGCCAGCGTCACTGATCGGGGTAGACCACGACACATCGGCGACCTTGCACCCGAAGTCGTCCGCGAGTGCCTGCACGAGCGTGGCGCCAACGCCCTGTCGGCGATAGACGTTGGCCACCCAGACCAGGTCGATGCGTGGGCGCAGAGGGTCATGTCCCTTGGAGTGGTGTAACTTCACAACCGCACTAACCCCCGGGATGTGACCCGGGACCGATCTCGCTGGGGCCCCTCTGCCGCCCTGGTCC
>NZ_MKKC01000107.1 GCF_001942255.1 Nocardiopsis sp. CNR-923 | reverse complement strand
GAAGGTGTAGAGTGCGGTCAGAAGGGTGTCCAGGTCTCGTGTCACAGCAAGACTCTCGGGCACCCTTCGCCATGTCCGTAACCAGTTCAGACATCGGAACCACTCATCTAGCTCGCCCGGCGGAGTACCCGGAGGACTGCCCTCCACTCCCCGTTGGGGAACCCAAGGTGCCCGGCCGTCCTGTTCTGGGTATCGCGGATGAGCGTTTCGGCACCCTCCGACACCTCGACGCACGCGGCTTCGTTGGCGCTGCGGCTGGACTTGTGGAACTCACGGGATGGATGCACGACGCCTACTTCCAGTCGGTGATCATGCTCTTGATCAGATCGATGCTGGCCCTACCGGACAGGGAGTCAGCGGCGACGTCATCCAGCGCGAGCCGGTAGTCGGCCACCTGCGCCGGGGAGTCCAGATAGGTACCTCGATCACGCGTTTCCAGGCAGACGAGGCTGGGATCACGCTCATCCTCGTAGTCGAGGAGCACGGTGGACCCGTGCATACAGCCGTGCAGGCCCACGCTGATGGGCAACACCTGGAGCGTGACCGTCTCGGCGCCTTCGGCGACGTCGACGAGGTGCCGGAGTTGGTCGCGTGCGAGATCCGGAGCCACGGACAGGCGGAGGAGGACGGCCTCGTCGAGGACGCACCGGAACTCGGGGGCGTCCGGTCGAGCGAGGAGCTTCTGCCGTTCCGTCCGGGCTTCGACGATGCGCTCGATCTCCTCTTCCGAGCGGCCCAGTGAGGCGCGAGCGGACGCGGCGGCATAGGCCGGGGTCTGGAGCAGCCCGTGTACGACGATCGGGTGGAAAGCCGTGATGCGGCGGGCGCGAGCCTCGAACCCGACGTAGCCGTCGTCGAGGACGTCCTCGTACTCGTACCACCAGGGCCGCTGCCGGGCCTCCTTGCGCAGTGCGAGGAGCGCGTCCCTGCGGGCTGGGTCCTTGACCTCGTAGAGGTCCAAGAGGGCTTTGAGCGCCGACACGTCTGGGACGGAGTGGCGGCCACCCTCGATGTGGTTGAGGCGACCGGACGACCAGTCGAGCGCGAGGCGTGCCTCCTCGATGGTCATTCCGGCGGCTTCGCGCATGCTCCGAAGCTCGGCGGCGAACCGGCGCCGCTCGATGCTCGGTCGGTCTTTCTGTGCTGCCACGTCTGCCTTCGCTGGGTCGGGTGGTGCCTTCTGGATCATAAAGCTCCTACTCGGAAGCGGTCATTTCGGTCAGTCTGACGATGTCCTATTGACCTGTCAGTCTGACACGGTCATTAGGGGTCTCGTAGTTGTCCCCGTCGGACCACCCATCCGGCGTCAACCCTCTGTGCCCAACAGGAGGTCGCCCCGTGCGATACCTGCGCAACCTGATCCTGAGCCTGTGGCCCCCACCTGTGGACGCCACGCCCGCTCGAACCTGCCGTCCGCCTCGCCCGGCGGCGGCCACCCGATCCCCGGCCTCGTCCCCCGGTTCCCTCGCGGGAGTCCGTCGCGCCGACTCCGCCGGCCCCGACCCCGCCACCCCCGACCCCGGTGGACGACCCCACGCTCGCGCGCCCCTACCTCCTGGTCGCCGAGCTCCGCCGGACCGGGCGGCCCGACGTCCAGGAGCGCCACGGCATCCTCGCCGCCGACGTGACCGCGCTGGAGTCCGGCGACGTGGAGGCCGCGACCGACATGCTGCGCTCCGCCGCGCTTCCCGGACCGCGACGGGAGGCGCCATGACGCGAACCCGGCGCTCCGGAGCCAAGGCACGCGTCGCTGCGGCCATCCGTGGACGGTGGGTCATCAGCGCGCACGACGGCGGCCTGCTGGCCCAGCGCCGGTTGTGCCTGCCCGAACTCACCGACGACCAGCGTGCGCGCGGCATGGTGAACCGCGTCGAAGCCCCCACATGGGACGATCTGGACCACCTGCTCGCCGAGCAGGCCCGCCTGTCCCACCTGTAGACCGGCCGTGCCCCGGATCCTTCCGCCACCTCGGGGCACGGCCGATTCCGCGTCGTCGCGGCGTCAGGCCGGGGTCCGCCCCCGCACCCCTCGCTCCACCCCGAGCTCGGCGTACAGCTCCCGTTCGGGGGCGGGACACGGGCCCCGGAATGTGACATGTGTCAGTGCCGCGGCCGGGTGGTTCCGCACGGCGAGGCGGTGACAACGGTGTCTGGTCCGCGTGAACGCGCTTCGCGAACATGGTGGACATGACGACGACAGCGCACTCCGCGACCCCCGACGCCCCGACGAGCGCCGCCACCGGCGGACCCGCCGTGGTCGTCAGCGACCTCCGGCAGCACTACGGCGACTTCGAGGCGGTCAGGGGCGTCTCCTTCGAGATCCGCCCCGGCGAGCTGTTCGCCCTCCTCGGAACCAACGGAGCGGGCAAGACCACCACCATCGAGACCCTGGAGGGGTTCCGCCGCCCCAGCTCCGGCACCGTCCGCGTGTTCGGCGAGGACCCCCACGGCCAGCCCGCCGCGATCCGCGAACGCACCAACGCGGTCCTCCAGGGCAGCGGCCTGATGGACGACCTGACCGTCCGGGAGACCGTCGACCTCGCCCGCGACCTCGCCGCCCGGCCGCGCGGCGCCGGGGAGGTCCTGGACATGGTGAGCCTCACCGACAGGCGCGCGGTCGCGGTCCGTCAGCTGTCCGGAGGGCAGAAGCGCCGTCTGGACCTCGCCCTGGCCCTGGTGACCACCCCCGAGGTCCTCTACCTCGACGAGCCGACGACGGGCATGGACCCCGAGGCGCGGATCGAGACCTGGCGGATCATCAGCGACCTGAAGAAGGACGGCGTGGCGATCCTGCTGACCACGCACTACCTGGAGGAGGCCGAACGGCTCGCCGACCGGCTGGCGATCATGCACCGCGGCCAGGTGCGCGTCGAGGGCACGCTGGCGGGCGTGCTGGAGGGCTGGGGAGACCGGGTGGCCTTCGCCGTCCCGGAGGACGTCGGCACGGACGACCTGCCCGCGCTGGAGGGCGCCGACCTGGCCGTGGAGACCCGGGACCAGGCCCTGTGGGCCACCTACACCGTCAGGCGCGGCGACGTGGCCGACCGTGCTCACCACGCGGTCGGGGCCCTCCTGGCCTGGGCCGGGGAGCGGCGCACGACCCTGCGTCACCTCCAGGTCCGGGCGCCTCCCTGGAGGACGTCTTCCTCAGCGTCGCCGACGGCTCCGCCGACCTGGTCTGACCCCGCCCCACCCCTGACTGACCGCCAGCCCCCGCGCCAACCCCGGCGCCCTCCATCCCAGGAGCCACCACCATGAGCCCCACCACCGCGCCCACCGCGCCCACCGCCCGGCCCTCCCTGCACTGGATGCGGCGGACGCTGCGGCTGACCCGCACCGAGTTCACCCTGTTCGTGCGGTACAAGACCGCCTGGTGGATCCTGTCGATGCCGGTGCTGCTCCTGGTCCTCACCTCCCAGATGCCCGCGACCGAGGTGCTGGACGGTGTCAGCTCGTCCGAGCTGACCATGGCCGGGATGCTGGGCGTCACCGGCGTGTTCGTCGGCGTCGGCCACGCCTCCAACGTCTTCGCCGCCCGCCGCGAGTCGCTCGTGCTCAAGCGGCTGCGCGTGAGCGGAGTCCCCCCGCTGGTGATCTTCGGCGCCGCGACCGCGGTCATCGTCCTCTTCTCGCTGGCCGTCGCCGTCGTCATGGTGGGCCTGATCGCCCTGATGCTCGGCGAGACCCCGGGAGACCCGCTCATGCTGGCGGTGGCCGTGGCGCTGAACGCCGCCGTGATGACCCTGGTCGGACTGCTCGTCACGCCGTACGTGCGCAACGCCGAGAGCGCCCAGATGGTGTCGGTCCTGCCGATGATGGTCCTGCTGTTCATGGGCGGTGTGTACTTCCCCGTGGACCTGCTGCCCTCGGGTGTGCGCCACGTGGTCGAGCTGCTGCCGGTCGCCCCCACCGCCCAGCTCGCCCAGGCCGCCTACACCGGGTACGACGTGTTCGGCGGGCAGGCGGGCGCGAGGCGCCCGGCTTCCTCGGCCTGTGGATGGCGGCGCTGCCCGAGGTGGGGGTGATGCTGGTGTGGATGGTGCTGCTGTCCCTGCTGGTCAAGCGCGTTTTCCGGTGGGACCCCCGACAGTCGTGAGACCAGTCCCCGACCACCGCGGCGCGGCGGAGGCGCTCCCTCCCGCGCGCCGCACGCGTGCGCGGAGGAGGGAGCGCGGGCCCCGATACTCGAAGGGGGCCGGCGGATGCCGGGCCGTCACCGGAGGCGGGGAGGAAGCGTGGTCGGCGACGTGAGGGGAGACCACGGCGCGGACGGGCACTACGGGTTCAAGCTCAGGGCGGCGCGGATCGTCATCCTCTTCATGGTCCTCAGCGCCGTGTCCGGAGTGCTCGTCTGGCCGGTGCTCGACCTCCTGGTCCGTGCCGACCTGGAGCACCCGCCTCCCTGGCCGCCGGCCCTGTCCCTGCTCCCCGCCGTGCCCGCGACCGTGATCCTCTGGGGCATCGTTTGGCGACGGATCAACGCGCGGCGGAGGGCGAACCCGTGGGCCTACTGGGGATCGCTCGTGCTGGTCTGCGCGACCTACGCGCTGATGGCCAACCCGATGTTCGCCCTGTTCACGGCCGCTGTCTGGTGGGGACTGGCCGTGTTCGCCGCCCAGTCCCGGCGCGCGGCCAGGGTGTCCGTCGCCATGGCCGCCCTGACCTGGCTGTACCCGCTGCTGTCACCCGGGGAGGTCTCGGCGGCGCTGTTCGCGGTGATGTGGGTCGTCGCTTTCGCTCAGACGCTGGTGCTGGCGGGCGGCTCCGCCGCCAGCATCGGGCTGTGGGACGCCACGGTGGACGCGGTGGAGGGCCAGCGCGCGCGGGCCCGGTTGGCGGTGACGGAGGAGCGGCTGCGGTTCTCCCGTGACATGCACGACCTGCTGGGGCACGGTCTGTCGGCGCTCGCGGTCAAGTCCGAACTGGCCGGGCGTCTGCTGGAGTCCGCCCCGGAGCGGGCCGCGGCCGAGATGGCGCAGGTCCAGGCGCTGGCCCGCACCTCCCTCCACCAGGTGCGGTCCGCCGTGAGCGGGTACGCGAGGTGCGCCTGGCCGACGAGGTGGAGTCGGCGACCGCCCTGCTGCGCGCCGACCGCACCGAGGCCGTCGTCACGGGGCTGGACGGGCTGGACCTGCCTCGGGACACCCAGACACTGGCCGCCTGGGTGGTGCGCGAGTCGGCGTCCAACGTCCTGCGGCACAGCGACGCCACCCGGTGCCGGATCGGGTTCACGTCGACCGTGGACCCCGGCACGGGGACGGAGACGCTCGTGGTGGAGGTGGCCAACGACCGGGCGGGAGGCGCGTCCAGGGATCGGACTGCCTTCGGCAACGGCCTCTCGGGGCTGTCCGAGCGGGTCGCGGCGGGCGGCGGCGCGCTGTCGGCCGCGCGGACCGGGGACGGGGGCTTCCTGGTCCGCGCGGTGCTGCCGGTGGGACGGCGGGCGGCGGAGAGCGTGCGGACCGCCCTGGCGGAGGGGGGACCGCGATGACCGCCGCACCCGACACCCGGGGCGAGGACGCCGAGGGCACGGGAGCCGACCGCAGGGTCCGCGTCGCCCGGTGGGCCCTCGTCGTGTCGATGTGCCTCGCCGACGCCCTGCTCGTCTTCTTCGCACTGGTCGACCTGGCGTCGGCGGCCATGGAGGGGGTCGCTTCGTGGCCCTCCCTCGCCGCCCTGCCCCTCGTGGTGGGGGCGGTCGTCACGCTGCACCTGCTCTTCCTGGGCAGGCTGGACGGACGGCGCGAGCCCGCCCCCGGCCCGTACTGGGGGTCGGTGGTCCTGATCGTGCTGGGCTGCGCGGCGCTCCAGGAACCCCACCACCGCGTGATGGTGATCGCGCTCTGGTGGGCGATCGCCGTGTTCGTCGCCTCGCGCCGCAGGGGGCTGGCGGTCAGCGTGCTCGCCCTGGCGCTGCCCTGGCTGCTGATCCCGGTCACCCAGGCGGACGTGCGGGTCGTGTCGATCCTCGTCACGTGGGGGCTGGGCATCGTGTACGCGCTCATGATGTACGTGGGCACGCTGACCTGTGTGTGGCTCTGGGAGATCGTGAACGACGCGGTGGCCGGTCAGCGCGCGCGGGCCCGGTTGGCGGTGACGGAGGAGCGGCTGCGGTTCTCCCGTGACATGCACGACCTGTTGGGGCACAGCCTGTCGGCGCTCGCGGTCAAGGCGGAGCTGGCCTCGCGGCTCGCCGAGCGGGACCGCGAACGGGCGGCCACGGAGATCGCCGAGGTCCGGGCGCTGGCGCGCACGTCGCTCGCGCAGGTGCGCTCGGCGGTCAGCGGCTACCGGGAGATCGGCCTGGCCGAGGAGGTGGAGTCCGTGCGCGCGGTCCTGCGCGCCAACCGGACGGAGGTCACGGTCACGGGACTGGACGGCGTGCACCCCTCGCCCGGGGCCGCGTCACTGGCCGCGTGGGTGGTCCGCGAGGGCGCGACCAACGTGTTGCGGCACAGCGACGCCGCCCGGTGCCGGATCGTGTTCACCCGGACCTCGGACGCCGCCGTGGGACCGGAGGCGCTGGTGGTGGAGGTGTCCAACGACCGGGCGCGGTCCGGCGAGGGGCGAGAGGTGGCCTCGGGCAACGGCCTGACCGGGCTGTCCGAGCGGGTCGCGGCGGGTGGCGGCTCGCTGACGGCGGCGCGGACCGGGGACGGGGGTTTCCTGCTGCGGGCCGTCCTGCCCCTGTGAGCGGGACCCGCCCGGCTCAGACCGACCAGGGCCGGAGCAGTGCCGTCCGGGACGCGCGCGGTGCGGGCGGGCCGGCGCGCGGCGGCACGAAGGGGTGGGGGAGCGTGGCCGCTCCGGTCACGGGGGTCGGCGCTGGCGGCTGCGGTGAGTCGGGCAGTCGGCGCGGTCCCGAAGGCAGACGGCGCGTGGTCGGCAGCGGTCGGCCGCCGTCGGCTCCGCCGGGGCGGAGGCCGGGCGGCGGGGGAGCGTCCTTGGTGTCCGGTGACCGTGCCCCGACCGTGGCGGCGGGCGGCGACGGTCGGGCGGGGAGGGTCGCGGCCCGGCGGGAGCGGACCACTCCGAGGACGCGGTCGATCTCGGTCGGGCTGAGCGGTCCGTCCGCGCCGGCCACGGCGGTGAGCAGCTCGCCGTACAGTTCGATCTCGTCCAGCGCGACGTGGTCGTGGAGACGGTGGGGGCCGCGCGGTCGGGCGCCGGGGTCGTGGTCCACGTGCGCACACCTCCCGGATGACAGCGGTGCCGCGGGGTGGTTGACGGCACGCCCGCTACCGGTCCGGCGTGGCGCGGGCGCGACGGACCCTGACCACGGGGCGTGGGCCCCCCAGGCTACGCGGGGCGCGGTCGGTCGCACATGACCCGTGCGGACCAGTGTTCAGGGTCACCCGGTCTAGTCAGGGGTGGAACCACACCCGTCCCTCCCGTTTCACAGACCGGTACTCTCGTCGGTTCGCCCGGGTCGGACGCCGACCGACGGCCGGAAGCGGCCCCGAGGTCCGGCGCCCTGGCCGCTTCGTCGGGCCCCGGCGCTCGGCCGGGGTCGGCGGGCGGTCAGCGCCAGACGACGTCCCGGTGCTGGACGGCGTAGCCCGCGTACGCGGTCGGGGTGTACTCCAGGACGCTCCGGTCGCCGTCGTTCAGCTCCCGGACGACCCTGCCCGGCACGCCCGCCCACAGCGTGTCCGGCGGCACCGTCTTGCCGGGAGGGACCAGGGACCCCGCGGCCACGAGCGCGCCCTTCCCGACACGGGCGCCGCCGAGGACGATCGCGCCGATCCCGATGAGCGCGCCCTCCTCGACGACCGCCCCGTGCACCATCGCCCTGTGGCCCAGGCTGACGTCGTCGTGCAGGATCGCCGGCTGGCCGGGGTCGGAGTGCATCCCGCACTGGTCCTGGATGTTCACCCTCCGGCCGACCACGATGTCCTCGGTGTCGGCGCGCAGGACCGATCCGTACCAGACGCTGCTCTCGGCGCCGAGCCGTACGCGGCCGACGACGACGACGACGGCGCCGGGCGCGATCCACGCGCTGGGGTCGATCTCCGGCTCGCCGAACGCAGCCCCGCCGATCATCGGTCCTGGGCCGCCCGGGCGACCGTGGGGCGTGGTGTTCATTTCAGGTCCTCCATACGTGCCGTTGACATTCGGGCTGTCCGTGTATGCGTGATTTTCGGTAAAGGTGGGGAAGGAGTTGACCGCTCAGCCCCCGCCCGGGGATGATCGCGCTTACCTTAGTAAGAACGTGACCAGCGGCCACACGGTGATATACCCGTCGGGGATATTGACGCGATCGTGTCACCTGGGTCTACCGTGGGCGCCTGGACGGTGTCCACGACGTGAGGTTCCGTGCGTGGCCGGTTCCCCCATCCGGTCGGCGCGGCGGAGCGGGGCGGCCCGAGGGCGCGACCCGGTTCACGGGTCCGACGGGTGTCTCGCCGACAACTGGGTACGGGGCAACTCACCTTCTGCGACGTGCAGTCGGACGGTGTTAAGGACATGAAGGGCACATGAGCGAAATGTTGCCGGGCGGCGGACTGCAACAAGACAGGTTCCCGACGGTGCGCAAGGGCGGCTACGACAAGGCGCACGTCGACGACTACTTCGTACGGATGGACAACCAGTTCAAGGACCTCCGCGAGCGTTTGCAGCGGATGGACGACGAGCTGGAGCAGTACAAGCGCGACCTCGCGATCGCTCGGGAGAAGGCCCAGGTCAAGCCTGAGCACGAGCAGATCAGCGAGCGGATGGCCGAGATCCTGAGAATCACCGAGGAGGAGGCCGCGGACCGCCGTGCGAAGGTGGCGGCCGAGGTCGAGGAGACCAGGAAGAAGGCCGAGGAGGAGATCGCCAAGCGGCGCAAGGACTCCGAGAAGGAGGCCGAGCGGATCGTGTCCTCCTCGCGCACCGAGGCCAACGAGATGGTCTCCAGCGCGAAGGAGGAGGCCGACCAGCTCCGCGAGCAGGCCAAGGCCGAGGGCGACCGCCGTCTGAACGAGGCGGAGGCGCGGGCCAAGAAGATCCACGACACCGCGGACCGCAGGCTCGCGACCCTGACCGCGACGCACGCCGAGGCGCTCCGCCGGCTGAAGGACATGCACTCGACGCTGGCCGATCTGGTCGCCGCCGAGGACAAGGCAGGGGCGCTGGAGACGGGGCTGAGCCGCGAGGAGAACGTCATCCCGGCCTCCGACCCGAAGGCCAAGGCGGCCAAGCCCGCAGCCGACTCCGCCAAGGAGCCGAAGGAGCCGAAGGAGGCGAAGGAGCCGAAGGAGGCGCGGCCCGCGGGCGCGGCGAAGGCGGTCCCGGGGACCCCGCCGGTGCCGGTGGCCAAATCTGCGGAGGCGGCCAAGCCCGCCGACGGCCCGAAGCCCGCGGACACGTCCAGGCCCGCGGCCGACAAGCCGGGGTTCGGTGACGAGGCGACCACGAAACTGACGCCGGTCACGCCCGGGTCGGACGAGGCGACCACGAAACTGACGCCGGTCATGCCCGAGGCGGACGATGCGACCGTTCGGATCACGCCGGTGTCCCTGCCCGGGCAGGCGCGCAGGAGGGTCCCAAGGGTCCCGACGCGGCTCCGCGCCCGCCGCGGGCCGCCGCTCCGCCCACCGGCGCTCCGGTGCACGGCGTCCCGGCCCCCGGTGCTCCGGCCCCGGGCGGTCCCGGCACGCCGAGCGGACCGCACAAGCCGACCACGCCTTCCGGCGAGGCCGCGGACCGGGACGTCACCGGTGTCTACCACCGTCCGGAGCCCCCGAGGCCGCCGAAGGGCGACGAGGGCGTGCGAATCTTCCGCAGGGAGTAGCGCCCGCGGCCGTACCCGGAACGGTCGGTTCAGGGGGCGGGACCAGCGGTCCCGCCCTTTGGCGTTTTATGGCCAGTTGTAGGCCGACGTCCGCCTTGTCGCAGGCTGTCGGCTACGATGCCGTCAGCCATGATGATACGCGCGGCCATCCGGTCCGACCTTGGGGCGATTCTGCGACTGCTCAGGGAACTCGGCGACCCCACCGACACGAGGAGCGCACACGTGCGCATGTCCTCCGCGGCCGTGCGCGCCTGGACGCGCATGGAGAGCGACCCCGACCGCACGGTGCTCGTCGCCGAGGAGCGAGGGCAGATCATCGGCACCCTGGACCTGCTGATCGTGGCGAACCTGACGCACGACGCTCAGCCGTGGGCCGTGGTGGACAACCTCGTGGTCGACCCGCAGCGGCGCGGCCGCGGCATCGGCCGGGCCCTGATGGACGACGCCCTGGACCGGGCGACCAGGGCCGGCTGCCACAAGATGGAGCTGCTCGCCCACGAGAGCCGCGACGGCGCCTCCAAGTTCTGCGCCTCGCTCGGCTTCGACGCCTCCCACGAGGGTTTCCGCCGCTACCTCTGACCGTCCGGCTCGGGCGCGTTGCCGCCGCGCAGCGGCACCCCGCGCATGCACAGCACCGCGGCCAGTCCGAACACGGCGACCGGGACGCCCGCGACGAACACGCCCTGCATGGCGTAATCGAACGCGCCCACGACCACCTCCCGGACCGGTTCCGGCAGCGAGTGCACCAGCTCCGGCGACCCCTGCGCCGCCTGGGCCGCGCCCGCCCAGTCCGGAGCCGCTTCGCCCGGGGCCGTCTCGCCCGTGGGCGCCGCGCCCGCCGCCGCGCCCAGTTCCGCGTTGAGGCGGGCCACCATCACCGCGCCCAGCGCGGCCACGCCCGTCGAGCCGCCGAGGTTGCGGAAGAAGGTGAGGGTGGCCGTCCCCGACGCCAGGTCGGAGGTGGGCAGGGCGCTCTGGGCGGCGAGCAGCAGGAGCTGGAGGTTGAGCCCGATCCCGAGCCCGACCAGGGCCTGTCCCGCGACGACCGTGGCCAGGCCCGGTAGCGCCGGGCTCGCGCTGAGGACGGCGAAGCCTGTGACGGCCAGGACCATGCCCGCGACCGTGTAGCCCTTCCACCGGCCGTTCCCGCTCACCGCGAACCCCGACCCGATCGACGTGACGAGGAACGCGACCACCAGCGGCAGGGTCATCAGTCCGGAGACCGTCGGGGACATGCCGTGCACCATCTGGAGGTACTGGGGCATGTAGATGATCAGGCCGAACAGCATCACGCCGACGCAGACCGACCCGGTCGAGGCCAGGACGAACGTGCGGTCGCGGAAGAGGCGGGTGGGGATGATGGGGTCGGCGGCGCGCCGTTCGACGAGGGCGGCGGCGACGGTGAGCAGCAGTGACCCCGCCCCCAGGGCGAGGGCGGTCGGCGAGGTCCAGGGGATCTGGGTGCCGCCCAGGCTGAGCAGGACGATCAGGGTGCTGGCCGCGCTGAACACCAGCCCGGCGCCGAGCCAGTCGACGGGCGTGCTCCGGCGCGGTCTGGCGGGCAGGTCGAGCATGACCTGGATGACGGCGAAGGCCACGACGGCCAGCGGAACGGTGATGAGGAAGCACCACCGCCATCCCAGCGGGCTGTCCACGAGGAACCCGCCCACCAGCGGGCCCAGGACGGTGGAGACGCCGAGGACCATACCGATCAGGCCGCTGTACCGGCCGCGCTCGCGGGGCGGGACGACGTCTCCGAGAATGATGTTGGGCAGCGTCGCCAGGCCGCCGATGCCCAGTCCCTGGAGCGCGCGGGCCGCGATCAGGGCGTTGACGTCCTGGGCCGTGCCCGCGGCGAGCGAGGCGACGATGAAGACGCCCAGCGCGATCTGGAACAGGAGCTTGCGCCCCCACACGTCCGAGAGCTTGCCCCAGACGGGCGTGGACGCGGTCATCGTCAGGAGGGTGGCGGTGGCGACCCAGGCCAGGCGGTCCTGGCCGCCGAGTTCGCCCATGATCGTCGGCAGCGCGGTCCCGATGATCGAGTTGGTGAGCATCGAGGTGAGCATGGCCAGGACCAGACCGACCATGACGCGGCGCACGGTCCGCCGCGTCGTCGGGGCGTCGGCGGTCGGGGCGGGAGGGAGCCGGGGCCCGGGTTCCGTCGGGGGGAGCCCGCCTCCGGGGTCGCGCTCGCGCCGTACCGACTGCTCCATGGGTTCCCCGAATCCGGACGCGACGAAGGCCCGCGGCTGACTGCCGGGGGTGGGGCGTCCGTGATCCGGTATATGTAAACGCTGTTGACCTGTCAAATCATGATCTGTGCCGACGAATCGGTATGCGTCTGGGTGGCGAAGGTGTCAACCTGGATATCTGGGAGTCAGTCCGCGTCCGCCGAAGGGTGTGCACATGGTCCGTCCGGAGGAAACCGGATGCGGTTCCGCGCCGACACGCGGTCGTGAGGCGACGCGCGCCCGCATCCTGGAGAGCGCCCGGGAACTGTTCACCAGTGAGGGGTACGGCGCGGTCTCGTCGCGGATGATCGCCGCGCACGCGGGGGTCAACGTCGCCCTGATCAACCGCTACTTCGGCGCCAAGCGCGGGCTCCTGACCGAGATCCTGCGCGAGGACGGTGTCTTCCCCGGTCTGATCGAGGGCCAGCCCGACACCCTCACCCGGCGCCTCGCCGAGCACGCCGTCGGTCGTCTGCACGGCGAGGGCACGGCGCTGCAGCGCGCGCTCGACCACTCCTCGGGGGACCCCGACCTCCAGGCCGTGTACCAGGGGCGGCTCAAGTCCGCCATGCTCGACCCCCTCTCCGCCTACCTCGGCGGGGAGGACGCGCCCGTGCACGCCTCGCTGGTGGCGGCCGTGCTGCTGGGGCTGACCCGGGTGCGGCTGATCGAGGGCGCGACGGCGCTGCGGGACCACGACCGGGCGCGGCTCACCGGCCGGGTCCAAGCCCTGTTGGACCTGTGTCTGGAGGAGTGGGAGGCGGGCGAAGGCTGACCCGGAGGCGACGCGGGACCGGGGCGGGGTCGTGCCGGCACGCGCATCTGCCTGAGACGGTTCACGTGCCGCGTCACGGGCGTCATAACCGGAGAGTAATAGGAAACAAACTTAACGTATCTGGTGGGTACGTCGTATCGTGGTCACACCGGAACACGGCCGGAGGCTCGCCGACCGGGTGCCGCGCGCACCGCGAACGGAGGAACAGTGCAGTCCGAGACCGTTCTCACCGGCGGACGCGTGGTCGACGGGACCGGCGTCCCCGCCCGCGCCGCCGACGTCGTCCTGGCCCACGGCCGCGTCCGCCACATCGCCCCGCCCGGAACCGTCCGGACCACGGGTGAGGTCGTCGACGTCGGCGGGCTCGTGGTCGCCCCGGGCTTCGTCGACATGCACGCCCACTCCGACCTCGCCGTGCTCGCCGACCCCGCCCACGAGGCCAAGGTCCTCCAGGGCGTCACCCTGGAGGTCGTCGGCCAGGACGGACTCGGCTACGCGCCCGTCACCGACGCCACCGCCGACGAGATCAGCGACCGCATCGCCGCATGGAACGGCACACCCGACCTCGACCGCTCCTGGCGCGGCGTCGGCGAGTACCTGGACCTCGTCGACCGCGGCGCCCCCGTCAACGTCGCCTGCCTCGTGCCGCACGGCAACGTCCGCATGGCCGTCGTCGGCGACGGCGACCGGCCGCCCACGCCCGACGAGACCGAGCGGATGCGCGCGATCATCGCACAAGGCCTGGACGAGGGCGCGCACGGCCTCTCCACCGGCCTGACCTACACACCCGCGACGTACGCCGACGACGACGAGCTCGTCGCCCTCCTCGAACCCGTCCGCGCGGCACACGGCTACTACTGCCCCCACCACCGCAACTACGCTCCCGGGTCGTCGAGTCCTACCAGGAGTGCCTCGACGTCGCCCGCCGGGCGCACGTGCCCCTCCACCTCGCGCACTGCCACGTCAACTTCCCGCGCAACCGCGGCCGCGCCCCCGAGGTCCTCGACGCCGTCGACGAGGCCACCGTCCGCTACGGGCTCGACGTCACCCTGGACAGCTACCCCTACACGGCCAGCGCGACCTACCTCGCCGCCCCGCTCCCCAGCTGGATCCAGGAGGGCGGTGCGGCGGCCACCGTGGCGCGCCTGCGCGACGACGAAGTGCGCGCCCGCGTCCTGCACGAGATCGAGGTCGAGGGCACCGACGGCAACCACGGCGTCCCCCTGGACTGGTCCACCCTGTTCGTCACGGGGGTCGGCGACCCCGCGCTGTCGTGGGCGGTCGGCTCGTCCGTCGCCGACCTCGCCGACCGGCGCGGAGGCAAACCAGGCGAACTCTACCTCGACCTCCTCGTCGTCGACGGGCTGCGCTCCGGCTGCCTGATGGACGTCGGCAACGAGGAGAACGTCCGCACCATCATGCGGCACAGCTCCCACACCGCGGGCAGCGACGGAATCCTGGTCGGCGCCCGGCCCCACCCGCGCGGCTGGGGCACGTTCCCCCGCTACCTCGGCCACTACGCGCGCGACCTCGGCGTGTTCACGCTGGAGGAGTGCGTGCGCCACCTCACCTCGCGGGCCGCCCGCAGGCTCGGCCTCGCCGACCGGGGGGTGGTGCACGTCGGAGCCGTCGCGGACCTGGTGGTGTTCGACCCCGACACCGTCGCGGCCGGAGCCACCTACCAGGAGCCCCGCCGGGCCCCGGTGGGGATCGAACACGTCCTCGTCGGCGGCGAGTTCACCGTCCGGGACGGCCGCCGGACCGACCGCCTGCCCGGCCGGTCCGTGCGCAGGGGCGTCAGCCGATGACGATGGCTCCGGCCAGGACCGGGACGCCGAACCGCACGGACCCGTTGCCGGAGGCGAGTGCCCGACTGCCCTGGCAGCTGGTGCCGGAGAAGAGCGCGAACCGGACGCCCGCCTCGGTCTCCACCTCCACGACGCCGCCCTGCCCGGTCCTGAGGGTCCTGCAGCCGCCGTTGCGGACCGTCTGCTCGAACCCCGACTCGAACGTGACCCGCACGGTGGACGCCTCGTCCTCCCTGTTGGTCAGCCCGGAGACCGCTCCGGCGATGGTGGCGGACATGGTGGCGAGGTTGGCTGGGCGGATCGGCACGGGGTTCCCCTCGTCGTCCGTGCCGGCGCGGGCACGGGGATTGTTGCTCTGTGTCATTTAGCTACAGGATCAGGCGACAGGGCGGGAGCTCCGACGGAGTGTCGGACGATTGGTAGACTCGGGCTGACCGAGCCGAGGAGGCGCCCACCGTGACCCTTCTGCTCGCCGTGGCCGAGGCACTCCTCCTGGGCCTGTTCCCGACCGAGCTCGTGCCCCTGCCGGGCGCCCTCGTCCTGCTGGCCGCGGTCGGCGCGGTCCTGGCCCTGCACTTCCTGGGCGCCCTCGCCCCCTGGCCCGCGGCCGACTCCGCGAGCGCGGTCGCGCGTGCGATGCGCCGCCGGTCCAAGCGCCTTCCCGTGCTCACACTCCGTGACCCGGACGCGGCGGGCAGACCCCGCCCCAGAGCCCCGGGACCGGCCCTCCCGGCCGCTCACTGACCCCTCCCGCGCGTTCCGCGCGCCCGTTCTCCGAGCGGCCACACGTCTGAACCACCCCACCCAGACGAAGGGCCTCACCCTTGTACGGATTCGGGCCGATCGCGGCCGCCGTGTCCCTGTTGTCGGCGGTGCTCGCCGCCCTGACCGCCTTCCTCGCACCCCTCGTCGGAGGGCTCGCCGCCGGAGCCGCCGTCGTCACCCTCACGATCCTCGTCCGACTGCTCCTCCTCCCGCTGGGCGTCGCCCAGGTACGGGCGGAGAAGGCCCGGGCCCGCCTCGCACCCCAACTGGCCGAACTCACCGCCAGGTACCGGAACGACCCGGCCAGGCTGGTCGACGAACAGCGGCGGGTGTTCGCCGAGGCGGGGACCTCACCGCTGGCGGGCTGTCTGCCGAGCCTGGCACAGGCGCCGGTGCTCCTGTGCGTGTACGGAGTGTTCACCGGCGCGGCGGTGGCGGGCGAGCCGCTGTTGGCGCACACGTTCCTCGGTGTCGAACTGGGGGCGACCCTGGGCACGAGCGCGGACGGTCTC
Source organism: Nocardiopsis sp. CNR-923 (assembly GCF_001942255.1). GTDB lineage: Bacteria > Actinomycetota > Actinomycetes > Streptosporangiales > Streptosporangiaceae > Nocardiopsis. The sequence goes on along the minus strand of NZ_MKKC01000107.1, from coordinate 9,709 downwards.
CAGGTCGCCCCGGTGTTCGCTGTGCTCCTCGCCCTGCTCGCCCTGGTGGCGTGGGCCAGCCGCCGCTACCTCATGCTGCCCGCCATGGGGAGCACGCCGTCGCCCATGACGGGAGCGGTCTCGTGGATCGGCTTCACGACCGTGGTGTTCGCGGCCTTCGTGCCGCTGGCCGCCGGGCTGTACCTGCTGACCACGACGGCGTGGACGCTCGGCGAACGCCTGCTGTTGCGCCGTCTGCTGCCCTGACACGGGGCCGTCGCCTGGCGGCGGCCTCCGGGCGCGCCAGGCGGGCCACGACGAGCAGGAACAGCCCGCAGGCGGCGACCAGGACCCGCACCGGACGGGACGGGTGCGCGCGTCCCGTCCGGGGCGGGTCCGGCGATCATCCTTCCCGCCCGCGATGCCGAGGGCGGCCCGTGCCGGAACCGCACGCCGCCGGGGTCAGAACGCCACGGTGACGCAGGCGAGGCGGGCTCCGGCGTCGCCCGCCTCGCCCGGTTCGGTCATGGTGTGGTGGTCGTGGAGGACGAACGAGTTGGCCTCGCCGTCGCGGAACTCCCACGGGACGGTGGTCGCGGCGAAGCCGTTGCCGTCGTCGTCGCTGGTGAAGTCCAGCCACACCTCGTTCTCGGGGTTGGCGTAGGCGGGGTCCGTCGAAGGCTCGCCCTCGCTCGCGGCCGGGTCCGGATCGTTCTGGTAGTGCGGACCCGCGTCCGCGGGGTCCTCGCCGCAGGGCCGGGTGTGCACGTGCGCACCGAAGTCGCGGTTGGGCTCCAGGCCCGTGCCCATGAACTGCACGTACGTCTCGCCGTCCTCGACGCGGACCTGGATGTCGGAGGTGGCCCCCTCCGGGACGGCGGTCTCGTCGTAGGTGATGGCGGCCTCGCTCTGGCCAGGCGGCATGAAGATCGACGCGGTGACGCTCGGGGAGGCCGTGGGGCGCAGGGTCGGCGCCTCCGTGGCCGCGGTGCCGTCCCCCTCGGTGTCCGTGCCGTCGTCGGCGCATCCGGTGGCGACGAGCGCGGTCAGTACCAGACCGACGGTGAGCGAGGTCGTGCGCATGACGGGACTCCCGGTGTGATCGCAGTGGTCCACCGCAACGTTACCCAAGGTATCCCTAGGATAACTAAACGTGCGAATCGCGGTGCGTCGGGGGCGGGAAGGGGGACCTGGGATCGAAGGCCTCGGGGGAGGGGCCGTTTTCGCGCGGCAGGTCGAGTCGGCGCCCGCCCTCCCCGACGGAGGGGATCGTACCGGCAGGGATCCACCACAGCACCACGTACGCCTCCCGCATGGGTCCGAACCACGCACGTCGGCGGAGGAGGAAGTCCAGGTGCTCGGTGCGGTAGGAGAAGCTCCACAGGGCGTCGACGTCCTCCCACGCGGAGAGGTTGATCAGGAGGTCCTCGCCGGAGGGGCGCGGGTGGGCGGCGTCCTCATTGCCGTCCTCCCTGAACCGCCAGACGAAGCCGGGGGAGGCGTCGGCGAGGGCGTGGGCCGCGTCGATCGGGGCGTGGTCCATGCGTCCATCGTGCGTCCGCCGCCCGACCCGCCGCGGGGTGGCAGACTGGAGCCGACCCACGACCCCGGCCGAACAGGCGACATGCGAACCATCAGACGCGGCGGCGAGCACGAGACCGAGATCCGCAGATCCCGGTTCATCTGCGCCATGTCGTGTGGGGGAGCAAAACCAGGGTCTCTACCTGGGGTGGAACCGTCATGACCCCCGCTGGGGTCAGCACGAAGTCAGCACGGTCCCAGAAGTCATGACTCTTCCGCTTCTCCGGAAGGCTTGCCGAACACGGCGTTGAGGGTCGTACGTGCCCGCTCGCCAGAGGCGGGGATGTAGTGCCGGTAGGTCCGGTAGGTCACGTTCACGTCCTTGTGGCCCAGCCAGGATGACACGTCCGTGAGAGGCACGCCAGCGGCCAGAAGGGTCGTGGCGTAGTAGTGGCGTAGGCCGTGGGGGTTGAAGTCCTCTGGCAGGCTCTCAACCTTCTTCACCGCACTCTTCCAGGCGTCCCGGATGTTGTTGTTGTGCACGTACCCGCCCTTGCGGCGCGCCTGCACCAGGTAGCCGCCACTGTGGGTCTCCCGCTGGGCAGCCTCGGTGATGGCCTCACGTGTCCAGTCCGGGAGGGGGATGTTCCGGAAGTCGCCCGGTTTGCGATGCTTGAGCGGGCCGAGGAAGATTTCTCCGTCCTCCCTCACGACCTGTTCCTTCACGCGGTAGAGGCCAGCGTCTTCGATGACGTTCCCCTCATTGACCGCCAGGGCCTCACTGATGCGCAGGCCGCAACCAGCCATGAGAGGGATGAGTACCTTCAGGTAGTCCGGCATCACCTTGTAGAGGGCTTCCACCTGGTACGTCTCCGGGACCCAGATCTCATGCACATCCACATCAGGAAGCCTCATCCCCCGGACGGGTGATTCTGAGATCCGCTTGTCCTTCACGGCCTCGGAGAAGATCCCTGAAAGGGTCTGATGAATGTGCTTGACCGTGGTTCCCGACAGATCAAGCCCCCAGAGAAGATCCTTGAGTCTCTCCCGCTTCAGGGAGGAGATGGGGGCATCACCGATCTCCGGATAGATGTGCTTGGTCAGGTAGCTTCGATACGTCTTCCTTGTTCGATAGGAGACATCGATCTGTGTGAGCCACTTGTCCGAATACTTTCGGAAAGTGATGCTACCGGCCTTGGGGTCGACGAAGGCGTCCAGGTGGGCGCGCTTGTCATGCTCAATCTTGAGCGCGTAGTCCTTGGCCTTCTGCTTCTCGTCCGGATTGAAGGACTGTTCACGCTGTCTGCCCTGCCTGCCCCCGGAAGTCCGGTAACGGACTTTCCAGGAGTGCGGGCACTTGTCCCACTTCCGTTCTTTGCCTCTGTCAGTCTTCGCGTCGTCGGCACAGTCGCACTTCTTGAGAAGCTTCGCCAACTTAGCAGCCTTCCTTGTTGAGTCTGGTCAGGATCTCTTCTGCCTTCTCGGAAAGAATCGCTGACAGCCGATTCTGACTGTGTTCCATCTGGATCAGATAGCCCTTTTCCCTCGCCCGGCGAAGGCGAGAGCTAGCCGTGTTCTTGGACACGCCCCAGGCTTGGGCCATGACTTCAATGGGGCGACGTTCGTTGGATTTCACCAAGCGGACGTATTCGCTGGCGACGCGCGCGTAGTCCTCAGGCGTTGAGATGCGTTCCGGAAGGGGCGCGGGAAGGCTCTCGGGGCTGAGTTCCGAACGGATGCGGTTGACCCAGTAGGTGATGACCTTCCGAGCCTCCCCGAGGGGGACAGACCTCATCATCTCCGTCGTGATGCCGTCGCTCTGGTTGGCGGCGTCCTCGCTCTCCGCCAACAGGGTGACGCGGGTAGGTCCGTTGTACGGGGCGTGTACGTGAGCCTCCACCACTGCCACGCAGCCCTCTGTGAGTTCGTAGGTGGCCTTGAGGATGGCGGGCTCTCCCCCTGGCTCGTAGGCGTACAGCTTCCAACCTGCCGGAAGCTCCCAGCCGTAGGCACTCGGGTCTAGTTCGTGGTAGTTCATGCATCGACCATAGCACATGGTGCTTGACAGGTTCCATGTCTCATAGCTAGAGTGCACACGATCCTTGGCTGGGGTCATGTGCAGGTTGATAAGAGAACAGAGGGTGAGTGCGTGGCGAGTGGCGGCAGCAACCGACTGATGTCCCCGGTAGAGCTGGCCGAGTACCTGAGCGTTCCGAAGCAGAGCATCTATGAGCGCTGGCGGATCTGGGGGCTCAAGCCCATCAAGGTCGGAAAACATCTCAGGTTTCGGGAACGTGACATTGAGAACTGGCTAGAGGCCAACCGAGTGAGCTACTAGAGAGGGGAAGCCATGGAAGTCCAGCCAAGAAGGATACTAGAAATAGCGTATGCAGATGCGGTCGTCCTGTGGCAGAGGATGGTATTCAAGGAGTTCAAGAAGACAAGAGGCTTACTCAATGGGGAAGATTGCACGCGCAACGCATTGCATTTGAGCACTGCGATTTCGTGGTACATCAATGGGAGAAGCAACCTATCCCAAGTCGGGGTTACCAGAATCGCCCAAGATCTAGGGTTCAGTGGAAACGGCCACAATCTCTATGGGCAACTCGACATCCTTCTAGAATCCGGAGTCTTGACGCAGCGAGGAAAGAAAGGTCGTGCGCCACGCTTGGCGCTCTCGGTTCCATGTGTTCTTGTGGATGAGCTTGCAGGGACGAAGAACGATGGTTTCCGGGCGCTCACGGAATCTCTGGCCCCGGAAGTCGTTGACGTGGTCGACCTCGGAGAGGCCCCGCTCAGGAAGGCTCTCTCAGCTCTACAGGTTGGGGAAGGCGGGGAAGAAGCAGAGAAAGACCGGAATTTGTGCACACATGAGGCGGGCTGCATCTGCTGGGGGTGCACGATGGTTGCGGAGTCCACCGTGTAGCGGTGTCTAAGCAGGAAGGAGTAAGTAAGGATTATTTAGCTTGGAGCCTCAAGCTCCAAGCGCTAAGTAAGTTATTAACACATACGGCCAGGGGTCTACCCTGGCGTGTTGTTTTATATGGACTCTCCGACTTGAGGTCTCCGAGTCCTGATAGACACAGCCATGTTGAGATGGCCGTGTCATGGAACCTCCAGTTCCACATCTCCGAGTATCCTCACTCCGTTGCCGCTGCAAGGACGTCAGAACAGAGCACCTGGACCAGCTAGCGGAAGAGACAGAGGCGTTTCAGGACCTAGAGGCCAAGCGACAGAGGGTAGAACGAGAAAGGGATGTCTGGAACAACCGTCACTAGTAATGACGGTTACCACCATAACCCCGCACCCTTTGAACTGAGAGTAAGAACCCTTCCGGATCTTGCCAGGTCACACCAAATACCCCTCGGAAGAGTATTAAACTGAGAGTCACGAAGTAGATTATCTACCCTGAAACCAAGAAGGCCCCGACAGCGCCAACTGTCAGGGCCTCTCTTATGTCATGAGGTTATGAGACGTATTGCCGATAAGGCCGTCGTTCACGATGAACGCCCGGGGTTGCTTGGAAGCGTTGTGCGCTTCCCACCACTGGGCAGAGCCGAAGGCGTAGGGAGCCCTCACAGGCCGGGAGTAGGACCGGACACGGGTAGACCTCTTCCGGGTAGCGCATGAGGGGCACTCAGAGGCCCCGTGGGGCACTGGGGAGGCCGGGGAGAGGTCTTCCCTCTCGGAAGCCTCCTGAGAGGCTGTCAGAGCCTCCAGGGACACGCCCGGGTAGGCCAGGGACAGCAGTCCAGCGCAGAACGCGGACAGCGCACGACTGATATGGTCGTTCATAGCTCTTCTTCCTGGTGATAGCAGGTTGAGAGTCAGGCCCCGGACTGGCGTTGGCGCGCCTACCGGGGCCGTTCTGTTTTTGGTTGTGCAGGGACACACTACAGGACAAGGCTTCTAGCGAAGCGGAACCCCTCTCGCGTGTTCAGGGACAAGGGGAAGGCGACTCCCCGAATCAAGGACGGATGCCAGGGAGCCGCCGTTTTCCTCTCCCCCGGCTTGTCAGACCTCGGACACCTTGAGTCCTAGATCCTTGGCGAAAGCGTCGAACAGTTCCGGGAGTTGGTTCGGGGCCACGTGTGCCCCCTTGAGGGATGAGACACCGATGATTCCGGAGACCTCACATCCCCGGATGTCCGTTCCCGCCATCTTGACGGAATCGAACTCAACGCCACTGAGTGAGCAGTCATCGAACACGGTGGAACCCAGATCTCCACCCGTGAAGATCGCTTCTCGGAACCGACAGTTCACGAAGGCAACACTTCCCTTGGCACGAAGCCTGTTCAGGGTGGCATAGTCGAACTGGCATCCCTGAAACAGCACATCCGAGAGGGTCACGTCTTCCATCGTGAGCCCCATCATCCGGGAGTCAGCGAACACCACACGGGAGAGTTCGACCTGTTCCCACCTGTGGGACGAGAGGTCAACCCCACGGAACTCCGTGTTACTGACCTTCTCGCCCTCCAAGGGCGTACCGAAGGGCCACGAGGACACGGGGGTCTCATCCTCGCTGGGGAGAAGGACCTTGGCCCCTCGGACTTCCTTGGTTTCCATGCCTGTTCCCTACTTCTTCTTGTCCCAGTTGTCCCAGTCAGAGCGGTTGTCCCAGTTGCGACCGCGCTTGTCCCAGGTGTCGCGGTTGTCGAACTTGCAGTCAACCAGGGGCACCGCGCCCACCGTACCGAGGAGCGTGGTCACACGCTCGCTGGTCTCCAGGCCCTCAAGGACGTTCATGGTTCTCCTTCACGTGATCGTTCAGGGCAAGCACAAGCTGTTGCTTGCTCTGCCTGCAATAGTTGGTCTCGGTTGCGGTGAAGTCCTCCAACTCGAAATAGCGGTTACCGGCTTGTCCCCCCTGGCAGAACGTGAAGAAGTCACAGGACTCCCGACAGTTCTGCACACCTGAAATAAACTCTTGGATATAGGGAACCGTGTGTGCCCTGCCGAGCATGTTGGAAATGCTCTCCCTCAGAACGTTTCCCACGATGAAGTCACCGTACTTGGGTGCTTTCACTCCGAGGAGTTCAGGGGAGAGAAGAACAACGTTCCCATCCCATGACACGGCGGGTATGGGGTCGATCTTCGCGGAAGTCCACCGCTGCCTGTTCCCGGCCTTGACGTCGGACAGATAGCCGAACAGCCTTCGGGCCTCTCGGGAATGTAGAGGGCTACTGCTGTTGATCCTGTCGAACAGCGCACGCCAGAACGCCCGTACTTCATCCAATGGGGCTGTCTCGCGATCGTTGTTCGATCCCTCTTCTTCCTCGATGTTGAAGCCGACGCTTTCAGCGTCCAGGCCCTCGAAGAACTCAAAGAGGGAGTCAGGGTTTTTCACTGTTTCCCTGGTGACAACACAGATCACGGAGAAACCCAAGCCGTTGCGCTTGAGGGTGTTGATTCCTCGCATGGTCCGAGTGAAGGTTTCCCTTCCCGACCAATCCACCCTTTGGGAGTTGGCGACAGCAGGACCATCAAGACTGACACCCACGTTGAAACCGTACCGTTGGAAGAACCCACACCACCTGTCGTCAATCGTGGTGGCGTTGGTCTGCACGAAGTGAGTGACCTTCCCCTCTCGCCTCAAGGGCTCGAAAATATCGCACATCTTGGAAAAGTGTTCAGGACGAACCGTGAGGGGTTCACCACCATGCCAGACCAGATCCACCGATTCCCCTTGTTCCGCAACACTGGCTGCAAGGGCCTCTACAACGGGAAGAGCCATCTCCCGGCGAGTCTTCCTCTCGCTGGCCCTGATGTAGCAGTATTCGCAGTTCAGGTTGCAAAGGGCCGTGGGTTGCAGGACCAGAGTTCGAAATCTACTGCCCAAGGCCATGGGTTTCTTCCTTCCTGATGATCTTTGCTGCACAGTCTTGAGGCCGGTTTCCGAAAACCTTCACCCATTGCCGCGAGGAGCCAAGGAAGAGGTAGTTTCCGTAGCACATGTTCACGGTCACCATTCCTTCCCCCCAGCCACAATGAAGACTTGGCCCATGAGTCCCGTTCGCCGGAATGATGTAGCTCTGAACTCCAAGCTTGGCCAGCTCCTCACGGAGCCAGGAAAGAGAAGCTTCCCTAGGATCTCCGGGATTCATAACGTCCTCTCTTACTTGAAGTTCACAACGACAGCATTCCAGTCATGACCTGAATCACCCTGACCGCCTATGGCTTTCTAATCTCTCGGGATCTTTCATGACACGTTCACCGTGTAGATGACCATCTCAAGGGCCTTGGAATAGAGGACCACCGGACAAGCGCGCTCTTCCCCGTTCGCGCGCTGCCACATGTAGAGGTCTTCCGACACCCTTACGACAACAGGGCTCTTCGTCCACGGAATGGACTCATGCAGTTCCGGGGGTTCCCCGGCCTGCCAGTCCCGGGGGTTGTCGGACTCAAGGGTGTTGAGATCCTGAGCACGAACAACAGCGATCACCTGACGCCCCATAAGTCCCATTTGCAACTCCTTCAACTTCAGCAGTTGCCAGCGCCTAGCGTCTCCTAGCGCTGTAGTCGCCACAACAACTTCTTTGGTCATGCCTCGAAGGTGTCACTACACATGTCCAGAAGCCATGAATCCAGGTCAGGTGCATAGATGTTCTGGCCACCCGTGGCCAAATGTTGTCGCCGTGTGGTTGACTTGTTGTCATGGCCCAGAGCACCCCTCAAGAGAACCCGGCCATGAGGAAATTTGGCCGAGAACTAGCACGCTTGCGCGGTTTGTCTGGAATGTCCCAACGGGATCTAGGCAAGGCAACCAACGTCTCCGGCTCATTGGTGGGCCACTACGAACGAGCCGAGCGGAACCCAAACACGGAGTGGGTTAAGAAGGCCGATGAGGCCCTAGAGGCTTACGGCCAACTCCTCAAGCTGTGGCCGGACGCGTGAAGAGCAACTATCCTGAGTACGCGGGAACCTTCATGGAGGCCGTTCCTCAGGCGTCACTCATGAGGGACTACCATCCCTTGCTGATCCCGGGTTTGCTTCAAACCCAGGGGTACGCTTTCGCTCTTCTTCGTGCAAGCAACCCGATGGAAACAGAAGATTATGTTTCCTCTCTTGCGGAGAAGCGAATAGAACGCCAAGAAGTAGTTAGCGGGTCAGACACTCCCGTCATTTGGGCGATCATCACTGAGAGCGTGATTCGTAGCCTTGAAGGAGATCCGGAGATCATGGCCGAACAGGCCGATCACCTGCTTAGACTCATGAGGGAGGGGCGGGTACGCCTTCAGGTGATCCCTGCTACAGTCCGCTTCCGCGACCACCCCGGCCTAGACGGACCCTTCACCCTCTTGTCACTGCCGGACCACAGAGAGGTTGCCTACGTTGAAGGCCCCGGATCAGGCTCCCTAGTCAGTGACACGAAGACCGTGGAGAAACTATCTCTCAAGTTTGGCATCTTGCAGAGTGTGGCACTCCCCCCGGAACAGACAAAAGAATTCCTCAAGAAAGTTCGAGGAAAGGTTGATGGACACAAGAAACTGGCACAAGTCGAGCTACAGCAATGGGGACGGGGGACACTGCGTCGAAGTGAAGGAAACTCCGAAGACAGTGGAGGTCCGTGACACCCAGAACAGGAACCTCGGACACCTGAGCTTCGCACCTACCGAGTGGGCTTCCTTCCTTCAGGATCTCAAGGGCGACAACCTGTAGAGATTCCGGAAGGAACCCCCCTTGCCAGAATGCCCACCTTGGCCCCGTCCCCAAGGTGGTTTCTGTTCCTCCAATTTTTCCACCCTGCCAGCACTGCATGTGCGCAGGTCATCGCACATGGACTCTCAAGAATCACGAAAACCCCAGACTCGTATACGGAGACAGAACCCAGCCCCCGGCGGGGTCTGAGAAGTTTGCCTATGGGTATTACCCCAGGTATGCAACGGGGCCTTATTGGATATCTCTCTTTCCTGGTGTGCTTGTTCTTGCCCTCAGGACTCTTAGATCTCAGCTTGAGCCTGACACCTTCCAGATCTTTCCCTTGTGAGGACAGGGATAAGAAACACTCTTCCAAGGGTTCTTAAGAACACGTGTGTTCTCCTTGGAGATGACTTCTTGTCTGCATAGACAGTCTTCTTATGCCTGTTCTACTTCTCAGGAGTGAACACGGCTAGGTCCTGTCTGGAGTTTGGATCACGAGTTCGGGAGATCGCCTGCGGGCCGGGCCCGGCTTTGATAGAGCAATAGTCATGGCACGAGGCGATCTCAC
>NZ_MKKC01000106.1 GCF_001942255.1 Nocardiopsis sp. CNR-923 | reverse complement strand
GGACCTCCACCTCGTCGAGACGCCCACATGACTCGCACCGCCCGTCCAGGAGCCGGGTAACCAGCTCCTTGCGTTTGGTGTTGACCGATGCCGACCGACGGTCGGTGAGGACCGCCTTCCTGTTCTGCCTCAGCGGGATCCCGCCGAACCGTCCGACCAGTGGCTTCCTGCCGACGCGTTCGACGCGGGCCTCGAAGCGCTTGCGCGATCCGAACGGTGTCTGGGTGGTGGCCGCGTACTTGCGGGCCATCTTCGACACCGACGTGCGGTGCTTGTTGGCGAGCGTCATCAGCATCGAGGTCTCCATGACCCATTGCAGCCGGGCGAGCCTGAAGACGTCGCCGGCCATCAGGTAGTACTGGACGACGCCGCGGTACTCCGATCCGAAGGTGCTGATGATGACGTGGTCGTCCTGGTTCAGCAGTTCGGGTCGACGCGCGGGTTTGCCGCGCTTCATATACCGGGTCTGTTGGGCAGTGACCACCGAGCGGGGGACACGCAGACCGATGGTCCCGTTGACAGAGCGTCGCCTGCCGGAGACCTTCCGGTCGTTGTGAAGCACGGTGATGTCATAGCCGAGGAACCTTGCCGCGCCGGTGCGGGCGTGCGTGACGAGGGTCTTTTCTGGCGACAGTTCCAGCTTGAGTTCGTCGCGTAGAAAGTGTGCCAGGCGCCTCTTGATCTCTTCGGCTTCTGCCTTTGGTCCGGTGAACCCGAGCAGGGTGTCATCGGCATAGCGCACATACCGCAGCCGCCTATAGTCGGGATCCTGGGGATCCATACTGGGCATGCTATGGAGTTGCTTGCGCAGTTCCCGCACCTTGGCGCGGTCACCGCGCTTGCGGGCGCGTCCGATCGCCGCCCACACCCGATGAAAAGTGCGGTTCGGCTTCCTGACTCTTCCCCGGTCGTATTCAGGGATGAGAACCTTCTCAACATACTCGTCCATCTTGTGCAGGTAGATGTTGGAAAGGATAGGCGAGACAACCCCGCCCTGCGGACTGCCACTACGAGTGGCAGACCATACCCAATCCTCCATGTATCCAGCCGTGAGCATGTTCCGCGCCAGCCGCAGGAACCGGTTGTCGTGGATATTCTCACCCAGGATCCGGAGCATAACCGAATGGTCCAGCCGATCGAAACACTGGGCAATATCTCCCTCGATAAACCAGGTCGTCCCTGTCCAGGTATTGGCCACGTCGCGTAGAGCGCTGTGACAGCCTCGACGAGGACGGAAACCGTGGGAGGAGTCGGAGAACGTCGGCTCGTAGTACGCCTCAAGCAGCAGGCGGACCACCTCCCCGACGAGTTTGTCGCTCCAGGGTGGCAGGCCGAGCGGGCGCAGCTTCGAACTGCCCCGCCCTTTCGGGATGTAGACCCTTCTGGCCGGGCTCCACCGGTAGCGCTCGTGGCGCAGCACGGCGATGATGTGCTCGATCTTGCCCAGCGACATGCCATCCACGGTTTCCCCATCGACTCCGGGCGTCATCGCTCCCTTGTTGGAGTACAGACGCCCGTAAGCCAGCAGATACAACTGCGGATTGAAGAGCTGTCGATAAAGTTCATTGCACGGCAGGCCACGCCTGCCGCGTTCACGGAGGACACCCAGCACCGTTTCGGCGCTCTGCATTACGCATACCTCCCGATTCTTAGGTGTCCGATCACCTGGCCCCCTTCGCCCGATGTGGACGGCTTTCCCGTCCCCCTTGGCCGGTCGTGACTCCGGCGACTACTACGGGGCCTCCGTCGCCATAGGAAGATCTCTTCCCGTAGGCGATCCCATGTTCGTCCTTGTCGTACGTCATAGCGTGATGTAGGTGCCCCACTCATCCCCTTGAATGCCCTCGCTGGGCATCGCTCCGCACTCCGGAGGTTGCATCGGCCATGGCACAAAACCGTTGCAGAGTGCGGCGTCGGTTTCAGGTATCTTTCCGGCGGACTCGACCTTCAGTATCCTGGGAATTGGGGTTCAGGCAATTCAGCTTTCACCGTGTCACGCGGGTCTCCCGATGCGCCGTCTCTGATACCTGAGCCCGACCATCGGTTTCCTGGCATGCTCTGGTCCCCGTCACCGTTTCCGGGTTGGGTAAGCCATCAGACCCAAGAACCTCCCTTCGAGTTCTTCCCGACTGAATCGGGGATACGACAAGGCGCCACATGGCGCACTGCCACCGGTCGGCGACCTGCACAGCGTCGGGCAACGCCCGGCGGATGGCTTCGGCGTAGGCGGCGAACCCGTCGCGCACCACGATCTCGATCCCGGGGTGGTCGCGCAGCCAGGCTTGCAGGGTGTCGGCGGTGCGGTCGGGCAGGACGTCGATGCGGGTGTTGGTGACCGCGTCGGTGAGCACGGTGGCGTATCGGCGGCCCCGACGCAGCGCGAAGTCGTCCACCCCCAGCACGCGCGGCACCGGATGCCTGGGCAGGTGCAGGCGCATCAGGTTCCGCAGCGCGGTGTTCTTGGAGATTCGTGTGGCCAGGGCGGACAGCACTCGGGTGCTCGCCCGTCCGGCGAGTTCGCGAACCACCGTGCCGACCTGGGCGGCCAGGCGGGGTGTGCGCCGCTGGTAGCGGGCCAGGACACCGGGTAGCTGTTCCCGGAAGGTCTGACGGGGACAGCCGAGAGTCGGACACGCCAGGCGGCGCACTCGGACTACGACGGACACTTTCCTGGCGTCCACGGGGGTGTCGGTGAGGGTGCGCTGGTGGTAGGCGTGGATTTTCGCTGAGGGGGCTTCGCACAGCGGGCAGGGGGCAGGCCGGTCGGGGGTCCGGGCGCGGAGCCGTATCTGGGTGCCCTCGTCGAGAACTTCCTCGATGACCAGGGGGAGCAGACCGGAGAAAACGATCTTCAGGAGTTCCTTGACGTCACACTCAACCGAGCGTGACAGGACGATGCCCTACGTCACCACCGGAATGGGGACAGAGCCCTTATCTTTACAGTCCCCTGGGATCACCTCAGTGGGCGGACCTCACCCGCCGCATCCGCAACGAGTGGGGCATTACCGTCCACCAGCAACACAACCGGGACTGAGCAACAACCAAAGGGGTGCCCTTCCCGCCGGCAACGGGAAGGCCACCCGCTCTGGAAGGCCGTCAAAGCCGCCACCAGCAACGATTAACCTCCGCCGCATCCCACAAACCCCCTTCGGGTAAAAGCGGCTGTTCTAGCGAAAACCAGCGAAGACCCAACAAAAACACCCCCCTCTCCGGGGTGCTGTGCGCCACGGCATGAAGCCCGCCCGAAGCGACGTAGACAGGAAGCCGGGACACGGGTCGACGCCTGCGACCCAAACCCTCCGGATCTCTGGAGCCAGCCATGTCACCCACATCCCCACCCCCGTTCCCAGACCTGAACAAGCACGATGGGCGCACCGTGAGGTGGAGACATTGGGAACGCGCGGCCGTGATCATCTGCCCGCCCGCTCCCGGTTGCACCAGGTGCGGCACCCGTGAACCCGGATGGTTCACCGTCGGGGAGGTCGACCCCCGACCCGGAGAGACGTTCACCGACGTGCGAGACCTGCCGTCCACACGCCGCCCAGGCCGGACCCGGCAGGTCCGCGTGCAGGTGCCCGCCTGGCCGATCGCCCGCCTGATCGCCGTGTGCTGCTACGGCTGCCACGACATCGCCCTCTACGACCGCGACGGTGCCGACGGATTCGCGGAGATCCCGTACATGCGCCCCACCCTGTTCTGAAAGGACCCCCTGTGACCTGCCCGTTCCGCTGCGCGCGGCCGAGCATCGTGGAGCTGACGTGAATCAACCTCGACCTGTGGTGGTCGTGAACCGCCTCCTGTGGCCGGACCGTGCCGTCCTCCACACCGACCCGGTCACCGGGGTGACGACGATCGTCGTTCCGAATCAGCGGGTGGCCGACGCCGTCAACACCGACCTCGACGACCAGCATGCACACGCGGAGTCTGTGCGCGCCGCTGCCACGGCCCTCGACCGAATCATCTCGGGCCAGAACGGAGCAGACGATGGATGAAGGGTTCGGGGACTTCATGCGCGAGAACAAGTTGACCCCTGAGCAGCAGGACGAGCTGGTGGCGTGCGCTGACCTTGTCGGCCGGTCGGGTGCGACGGAGTTCTCCCTCGCCGCGTTGGAGGAGAACGTGCCGGTCGAGCAGGGCCGGTGGTGGGCGTCGGCGATGTACCAGGGAGCGCGCATCGCTGTTGAGGAGCACACCCACCCCGCGGCGGCCGCGCGGGCGCTTGCCGAGCGTCTGCTGGCCGGGGCGCGCTGCACCGGCTGCTCGGGGCTGGTTGCGTTGTCCTCCTCAGGTGCGGTCGCGTTCGGGCTGACCCCCATGGCGGACGGGTCGTCTTGGGATGGATCTGAGGCCGGGCGCCGCCGCCAGTGCTTGTGGAGGCGTGTCGGTGCCCGGTGGGAGCGGGCGTGCGGCCGGTGAGCGCCCTGTGGCGCACCCGGAGGGCGCTGGCCCGGACCGCTGCCGGCCTGGGGATGCGACTGCGGTCGCGCGACGCCGCAGCGATGGCGGCCGCCGTCGTGGAGGAGCTGGGCCAGGGCCTGGTTGACGAGGACCGGGTGTCACCCCCGGAGTCGCCGCCGTTGATCACCGGCCGACCGATGTACGGGCCGTGTCCTGGGTGTGGGCGCGATGGCGCGTTGGTGCGGTGGTCGCTGTACGTTGCGGCCTTGCCTGACCCGGTGAGGGCGGGATCGGTGGCGGTGTGTCAGGTGTGCGGGTACAGCCCGTTCGCGCGGTGAGGAGGTTCTGGTGACGCAGACTCTGCCCGAACCGATGGTGGGGGAGGTCGACCCGTTCCCGACCACGTCGTTGGAGGAGCTGGAGGAGGAGACCCGCGCTGGGGTGGAGTCCGCGGTCGCGGGGGCGGTCGCGGCTTTCGGGCTGGGGGCGTTGGCGGTGGCGTCGGCGGCTGACCAGGTCGCCCAGACAGTGGAGGAGGCACTACACCGGGCCATGGTGACCGGGGCCGCGCTGGGTCGTGTCACTGAACCAGTGATCGGCAGGCGTCAGAGCCTGGGTGGCACCGGGGTGGTTCTGCCTCCGCTGCGGGCGGTGGTGTCGACGGTCCTTGACGGTGAGATCGCCCGTGAGCTGCGTGAGTGGCTGGGGCGGGCCGGGCAGGCGTTGCAGGCGACCTCGGTGGGGTCACGGTCCTTGCGTCTGGAGCGGATCGTGCGTGGGCTGTGGGCGTGGGTGCTCACCAGGATCCATCGGGCGGTCAACGCGGGGGCGGTGTGGGCGGCGAGCTCGGCCGGTGTCGGGCTGCTGTGGTATGTGCGTGTCGATGAGCGCACTTGCCGCCGGTGCATGCAGATGCAGGGCCGAGTAGTGGCATCAGCGAACCTGCGGTTCGCGTGGCCAGACAGTGGCCTGGGCGCGGTGTGGGCGGGGTTCGACGGTCTTCCTCCCCTGCATCCCCGGTGCCGGTGTTTCGCGCGTCCCTACGTGGTGTGAGCCGGGTTCAGATCCTGTCCTCAGCGATCGCTGAGGACAGGCTTTCTGCTGCAAAAATTCCTCGATCTATTTTGCTTTCCTGGTCGATTTGAATTGTTTTTAGAAAGTCAGGAGGCTAGGATTAAGTCACAAGATAAAGAGTTAAACAAACTCTTGTTTCTTCTAAATTGAACAGGGATTAAGGGGAAAGAAAATGGCTCAGCGTGCCCTCACCCTCCAGGAGCTCGTCGACATCCTGACCAACTACGTGGCGGTGCTCGGCCCGGACGCCCCCGTCCGGCTCGCGACCCAGCCCAGCTGGCCGATGGAGTACGAGATCTCCGCCACCGCACCCACCCGCCCCGTCTCCAACGAGAACGGAGCGATCGCGAAAAGCGGAGTCGTCTACCTGGCAGCGGGTGAGCAGCTCGGCTACCTGACCAGCGAGGCCCGTGAGGCGCTCGGCTGGGAGGAGTAACAAGCCCCACCGCCGGCCCCCGGCTAAGCCGGGGGCGGCCCCTGCCCTGTTCGCCAACGAAGCCCGCCCAGCGACCCCTGACACCGACACCCCTGCCGCACTCCCGAGAGGACACCCGAAATGACCACCCAGAAGACCAACGCCAAGCCCAAGTCCGCTACGAAGTCCCGCCCGAAGACCAAGCCCACCCCCAAAGAAACCCTGGAGGAGCTCCAGATCGGCCGCGTCATCGCCGACCCCGACCAGCCCCGACAGTTCTTCGACCAGGACAAGCTCGACGAGCTCGCCGCGTCCCTGAAGGAGCGAGGCCTCAAGCAGCCCGTCGTGGTCCGCTGGGTCCCCGCCCTGCGCAAGTTCGTCATCGTCATGGGCGAGCGGCGCTGGCGGGCCGCCAAGCAGCTCGGCTGGAAGACGATCACGGCTCGCGTCACCACGGCTGATGGGCCGGTGCTGCTCGACCAGATCGCCGAGAACACCGCGCGCGATGACATGACCCCCATGGAGGAGGCGAGGGCGTTCCACCGAGCTGTGCAGATGGGATACACGGTGGAGGATGTAGCCGCTTCCTGCGGTAAGTCGACCGCCTACGTGCAGTGGCGCATGGACCTGCTGTCCCTGAACACCGATGCTCAGGACGCGGTCGACGCTGGACACCTGCCGCTCAACGTTGCTTGGTACATGCGGGAGCTGTCGTCTGACGCCCAGCAGGCCATGCTCAGCAAGTGGGTGCGCGGCGAGTTCGCGAGCGTCAGAGACGCCGAGGCCGCAGCCAAGGCGAGGCGCAGCATCGAGAGAGACGAGCAGAGCGAACTGTTCCACGTCGAGGAACTGACCCCCGCTGAGAAGGACCAGCTCCGCCGGGACCGGGCCCGCACCATGTCCAAGATCGACCAGCTTTCCAAGGCGGGCGAGCTGCTCGCCGAGCTGGCCGGCATGGACCCGGCGGCCCTGGCCCAGCAGCTCCACGGCGTCGCCGGGGGAGCGGCGGTCTACCAGGAGCGCCTGGCCGCCTTGCAGGCGACCGCGAGCCGCGCCGTCGCCAACATGAGGACCGCGGCGGCGTTCCAGACAGCCGGTGAGATGGGCCGACCAGTTCTGGTCGAGCCCACGGGTAGGGCTGGCGCGGAACCGGAGGCGGTGACTGGTGGCAAGCCGGAGAGAACGGAGGCCACCGGCGCCGCCTGACTCCACGAGGCAGGCACCCCTGGCACTCGGGGGGTGCCTGCCGTTCCACTTCCGGAGGGGAGAACTGTAGGCGCCCCGGCTCCTGAATCAGATGGAGTGGGGTCGCACCCGAACACTCCGACGGTAGACGAAATACCAGGGAAGCGAGAATGTGTACGGGCAAAAGTCTGTGGATTATGATTTAGATATAAGAAAACAGAAACTTCCGAAAGAAAAAGGAGGGCAGCATGGCCGACGCCCCCACCGTCCACGACATCAAGCCCGGAAACATTGTCTCCGTCCCCTCCTACCACGGCGGGGAGGACACCGTCACTGCCTGCGCCGTCTATGAATACGACGGCTTCGTGTACGTCACCGACGAGACCGGTTACCAGTGGACGCTCGCCCCCCACACCCCGGTCCGGTTCATCCACCGTTGACCATCGGGCCCCGGGAAACCGGGGTCGCCCCCTTCCCCTTCCTGGCACACCCCCTCTGAAAGGAACAGGCGTGGACGCGCGCACCACCAACAAGATCACCAACATCAGCGAGGCTGCGAGTGAGGAACTGGAGCGGGTGGCCCGCATTCTCGGGGCCGTTCACAGCACCCAGGAGCCGGAGTCGCCCACCACAGCAGAGCGCGCCGAGCAGACCCTGGCGACCATCGAGGAGGCACGCGCCCTGGCCGACACCAAGCCGTGGCAGGTCCGCGACCAGGAGACGGCGTTCCTGGTCAGGCTCGCCAAGGCCACCCGGCACCTCTCGCTCGCGGTGGAGTTGCTGGACGAGGCCCAGCGCGGCCCCGAGCGGGCCACCCGGGTGCGCTTGCGCACCGTCGGCGACCTTGTCTTTGACCTGGACGCGGACCTGACCGAGGCGGAGGAACTCCTCCGCGCCTTGGCCACGGCCTGACCCGTACGGCGCCCCCGGAAGCCCCCGGGGGGCCGCCCCCTGTTGCCCGACTCCGGCCCCACCACGAGAGGAAGAGCATCATGACTACCCCCGAGCAGTTGCGCGAACAAGCGGCCGTCAAGATTCAGGAGGCACACGAGTCCTTCGAGCGGTGCGACACCGACGGGTTCCTGTCACAGTGGGCGCACGGCGTGGAGGCCAGCCGCCTGGAGTTGGAAGCGCGCATCGTCGAGGCCGGCGGGCTGTGGGAGTTCCCGGCCCTGTTCGACCTGCACGGGGCCCTGGTCCCCGCCAAGCAGATCCAGACCCAGTACGGCACCCGGTGGGCGCTGCTGGACCCCGCCAACCCCGACGGCCGGTTCCGCGGGTTCTTCGGCCCCTCCGAGGCGGCCACGTCCAAGGCGCGCAAGGCTTCCGACGCCCGCCGCGGCGGGTTCTTCGTCGGCCTGGTGCGGGTCCCCGCCCGCGCGGTCCTGCGCGGGTCGACGGCGGTGAACGTGCGCGCCGTGGCCGAGCGCACCGACGGGTGCTGGGACCCCGACGCAGAGGTGGTGTGCAACGGCCAGGGCGAGGACCTGAAGAACGGGCTCGGCGGCGTCTACGGCCGCTACTACACCGAATGACCCCCTTTGAGTTCTGACATCCGATGATCCTATGAATCGGTGGGGTGGTTGCGACCACCCCACCGGAGAGGCACCCCCATGCAGGCACCCGCAGGCCCCTACCACCACGGCACCAACATCTACGACCTGTCCCACCACCGCCACACCGCCGAGGAGGTGCGCGCCTGGGAAGGCCAGGCCGTGGAGCTCACCACCGTCTCCGACCCCGACCGTGAGATCCCCGAGCGGATCTTCCCCAACGTCACCCTGCACCTGACCACAGGGCGCTCCGGGGCGGTCTACGTCAACGTGCACCAGATCCTCGGTTCCACCACCAAGGACGGGTTCGCCCACATGGCCAGCGAGTTCGCGGAGTGGATCACGCTCGCGGACATCGTGCGGATCCGCGCGGCCACCACCTACGAACCGGCCAGGCGCACCTACACCGACCAGGACATCGCCTGGCTGCACGAGCGAACGGTCTCCCTGGTGCGCGAGCACGAGGTGCTCGGCGTCCTGCAGCGCGTGGTCTTCCAGAACCACGTGCTGTTGGTGCCCTACCTGGGCGCGCCGAAGGTCGAGCTGCACGAGATCGTCCACAGCTACACGTCGCCCACCGGCGCGGAGGTGTCCGAGCTTCGGCTCGCCGCCACCCTGCCCGCCGCGGAGATCGCGTTCGTCATGGAGGTCACGAACCAGTGAGCCCGCCGGTGGTGCGGCACCCGGCCGGTCGCCGTGATCGAGAACCAGGGTCGAGGAGGCGACACCACGCTGCGCCCCCTCAACCCCAACGTCGCCGAGCTG
Source organism: Nocardiopsis sp. CNR-923 (assembly GCF_001942255.1). Taxonomy (GTDB): domain Bacteria; phylum Actinomycetota; class Actinomycetes; order Streptosporangiales; family Streptosporangiaceae; genus Nocardiopsis. The sequence continues at coordinate 17,089 of NZ_MKKC01000106.1, read as the reverse complement.
TTGCGCGACATCAGCAGCAGCGCCGGGACTCCGACGGTCGGCCCGTCCAGGAGGAGGACTGGTGCGACCTGCTGGTGGAGGAGTACGACACCGAACGGCTCATCCAGCGGTCCGGCCCCAGCAGGCGCAGGTTCGTGGTCCGTGAGTTCGACGAGGACGGGTACGCCACTCCGTCCATCGTCACTCTGGCGCGCACCCACACCTACAGCGCGGCGCTCCAGACGACGCGGGCCAGGCCCATGAACCCCACCACCGTCCGCGCCCAGCTGTGGATGGGCCGCACCCGCGCATGGGTGCAGTTCTACCCCGACCCCGACCAGCACTGACCAACACCGTGGCCCGGGGCGGACGCCCCGGGCCCCTGATCCCCGAGGAGGATCATGCTGTCCGAACCGTTGCCGCACACCCGGATGCGGATACCCGAGCCCGTGCCACGGGTCACGGACACCGACGTCCAGGACCCGATCGACCCCGACATGGGCCGCACCGCCACGGTCACACGCGCGGGCACGGTGTTGTGCACGATCACCGATGACCCCCTCGAACCCGCCTACGTCAGCCACGCCCCAGGCGGCGACGACAACGTAGACGCCTACATCCGTGCGTGCCGCAGAGCCGACGGGCAACCGCCCACCATGGCCGAGTGGTGTGAGGCGCTCCTGGAGGAATACGACACCGGTGCCTACATCACATACGTGTCCGAGGACGAGCACGTTGTGCGCTGGTACGACCAGGCCGGCGGCCGCCACCTTTCCAGCGTCGCCGCGCCCGCGTCGGCCAGCGACTACCGAATCATGCAGGCCGCCCGCACGGACCTGCACGACGGGATCCGCCGCATCGAGGTGTGGCTCGGCGCGGGGCACGGGTGGGTGAGCGTCTACGACGCCGACCAGCCTCCGCCGAACGTGGACGGTGGGGGAGTCGTCCTGCAGCACACCGGCCTGTACATGCCCACCGACCGGGTGCGCCTGGCCGAGGTGCAGCGGGTGGAGCTGCGCTACGCCGCCGCGGCCACAGCCCAGGTGTACCTGGGCGAGACGCTGGTCGGCACCGTCGAGCAGAGCCCGTGCGATGAGTGCGAACACGGCTACGATGCCGGCACCGTCCTGTACCGGGCCCGCGGCTTCCCCCTGGCGGAGGAGTGGGACCGGGTGGTGGTGCCCAGCCGGGATCGGCACGGGGTGCCCGTGGACGAGGGCGCGCTGGTGTGGTGGCTGCTGGAGGAGCACGCCTACCAGGAGGCGATCGCCCGCTGCGAGGCGACCCCCGGTCTGTGGCTGCACCGAGTGACCGACAGTGACGGCCGACGCCGCCGGTGCGTGCACACCGACCTCAACGTCAGCGGATACGAGGACGCCCTGCAACGTGCCCCACGTCTGCGCCTGCCGGCGTCGGCGGTGCGCGCCGAGTTGTGGATGGGCACCGAACGCGGCGGCTGGGTGACCTACTTCGACACCACCCACTGACCGTCCCCTTCGCCCCCCATGTGGGGCGACCCGCCCGGGTGGCCCCGACCCTTCTCAGAAAGGCACTTTCCATGAATCGCGCAGGATCGCCGGTCGGCCCGTTCCGGTACCCCACCGCCGATGATCCCCGGCCCCGTTTCGACCCCCGACCCACCGAGGGCGACGTCGCCCGGTGGGACGGCCAGCCAGTGCGCGTGACTCTGGTCGCGGGCGACTTCGACGACGGGTGCCGGATCTTCGACACCGTGCTCGTCCAGCCGGTTCCCATGAACGGCGGGCAGTTCCTGCTCTCGGTGACGCAGCTGCTCATCCCCCGCACCGAGTTCGGGTTCACGGTCATGGCCAGCCAGTACGCCGGCATGTACTTCGGCAACGAGCTCATCGACATCGGTCCAGACACCACCCGCTACCCGGTGCGGCGCACCTACACCAGCACCGAGATGTACCGGTACGCGGGCCACGGCGCGCGGATGACGTTCGTTCGCGCCCGGCCCGGCGAGCCCATCGAGCACGGCACGGTCTACCACCAGGTGCAGATCGCCATGGACTCGGCGACCAGTGACCTGGTGCGGGTGTTCCGGGTGCTGGCGTCGCGTACCGGAGCCGACGGCCGTCGCGAAGCGACGCGGGTGTGCGAACTGGCGCCGGTGCCGTTGGCCGAGATCGCGTTCGCGATGCAGGTCGTCGAGTAGCCGCCTGTCGGGCCCACCGCAAGGGCGGTGGGCCCGACAGAGCCGAAGAAAAAACCAAGAATTCAAGGGCGAATTAAATGGAAATATGTAGGTTTGTGGAATAGGATTCTTGTATAAGAAAGAAACCCAAAGAAAGGAATTAAGAATGTCTACCGTTGAGAATTTTCGGCACCGGCAGATGCTCACCAAGGACTTCGACGAGGAGACCTGGAAGGTGATCTACGAGCTGTGCGGAGTCCCCTACCGGGACTACCCACCCATGCCCAGAAAGGACAATCTCATTCCCTTTTTGGCCTTCCCTCTCGCCTTGAGGGTCGTCTCTATCGAGCGCGCTGATCTTCTCGACGGCTGGACGGCCGATGACCTTCACACCCTGCGCACTTGGCAGGACGAACGCCACGAGGCCGCATGTCGGGAGGCGGCTGAGCAGCAGGCCGAGGCCAACCGCGCCGAAGCGGCCCACATCCAGCAGCAGGCATGCAGCGCCTGCTGGCTCATCCCGTGCTGCTGCTGACCCCTCACCCCGGAGAGGGGGCCATTCCCCCCTCCTACACCCCCAGCAACCTCGCCCACCTGCACGGGAAGACGGTCACGGCGCTCCGCGACACAGGCAGCGACCGCCCCAAACAGCGGAAGATCTACCGTGGCCACGTGCAGGTGGTGCCCTACCCGGACACCCCCGAGGTCGAGCCGCACGAGATCACCGGCAGCCACGCGTCGTCGGCGGGAGGCGGCACACAGGCCATCGCGCTGAGCCGCGCCGCGACCGCGCCCGTCGCCGAGCTCGCGTTCGTCATGGCCCTGCCCGTACAACCCCCTGCGGTCCCGGGGCGACTCCTGGCCCAAGTGGTGGAGTCGCGCCTCAACGCCTACGGAACTCCCGGCGCGGCGCGGGTGCGTGAGCTGGGTCCAGAATCACCCGAAAATAAATAGAATTTCGGGGGCTTTTTAATGGCCTTAGGGAAGTCGGTGGAATAGGATTTAGATGTAAGAAAGAAACAGAAAGAAAGGTTTTAAAATGGCCAGCGTTCAGAATTGGTATCCACAGGGAATGCTTTACCGGGGCTTTGATGAGGCGACCTGGAAGCTCGCTCACGAGATGAGCATCTCGTCGTACCCGCGCTACCGGCCCTACCCGCCCCTGGCCGACAGCGCTGACGTCCACTCCCTCCTCAAGGTGGGCGACGAGATGTCCAGCATCGAAGCCGACCGGGCCAACCTGCTGCGCACCCTGTCTGCTGAGGACCTGCGCACCCTGCGCACCGCGCAGGACCAGCGTCAGGCTCAGGCCGCTCGGGAGGCGGCTGAGGAGTAGGCCGAAGCCACCCGGAGCCAGAGCCGCACGCGCCCTGTCCGCTGGCTCATCCCAGCGGACAGCGGCGAATGCGGCTGCGACCCACACCATCCCGCAGGAGGGGCCAATGCCTCCTCCCCCTCACCCCCTGGAAGGAAACGCCATGCCCACGGACGAAATCCCTGGCACGGGGCGGCGGTACGTTCTGCCGCATACCGAGATCAGCCTCAGCACCCCCGTGATGGTGTCCGACTACGGAGAGTTGGCGCTGTCCAGCGGCATCGCCGTCACCACCCGGCTGAACATCGACGGCGTCGACGTCGGCGTCATCGAAAACGGGGGCACGGGCGGGCCGACCCTGCTGCGGACCATCAACTCCCACCGGCCCGCGTGGCGGGCGTGATCGAGGGTGCCCGAGGTCGCCATGACGAGCCCTTGGACGAGGAGACGCTGGCCGACGAACTCGTCAACGAGGCCAGCTTCGCCAAGGTGGTCGCGTCCGTCGCCCGCTCCCGAAAGAGGTACGCGATCCGTGTCGTTGAGGAGCTGCCAATGAGCAGCGGCGACACGGTGGTGGCCACCTGCCAGGTGCGCTATCCGGACGTGGTCACCTTCGCCAGCACTGTGACCCTCACGCCAGAGCGGGTGCCCCACATGTTCGGCCTGGTCGAGATGTCGGGGGATGTCGTATCCGCCGAGGCCTTCGTCGACGACCGCTGGGTGCGGTTCCACCCCGCTCCCTGACACCTACCCCCCGCCCCCGCTGTGGCCGCCCTGTCGGGCGGCCACCCGCCACTACAGAGAGTCAGGAAATGGTTACCTTTTCTGTCACGTTGGGCAAGCTCCCCGGACAGTCGCCGCACGTCCTCGAAGTGCGGGACGCCGTCGACCACACCCACGACGTGTGGCACGGCGTCCGGATGCGCCTACGGCAGATGCTCGTCACGGCCACCACCCCGCACCAGGCCGTGCTGGTCGCCTACGAGCACTACCCGCGCCTGAACCCGGCGCACGTCACCTTGCCGACGATCACCCGAGAGGCCGCCGGACAGGTCACCACCTGCGCCCGCGACAGGGCCGCCCTGCGGGCCCTGTGCGAGACCCTGCCCCGCATCGAGGAGGATCACCTGCCCGCCCTGTTCGTCGGCGTCGACGCCCAGGGCACGGTCCTGGACCAGGGCACGCTCGACCAGGCTGGCGCCCACCCCGACATGCACCAGGTGGTGGGCATCCGCCCCTGGGTGCCCAGGCAGAACGCCGCCCCGCTGAGCGGGCTGTGGACCTCAGCCCAGGTGCACATCCCCGACGTCGTCGGCCCCATCCCCGCGCTGGTGGACGCGTTGGAGCAAGCCTCCCTTCATGTGGCGAGGCCCTTGTTCACCGAGCAGGGAGTGCGCGTGTACCTGGAAGGCATACGGGCGTGGAACACCCGCGTCCCGCCGCCCGCCCAGGTCCGGTTGTTCACCCGCGCCGACGACGGCGATGACGGCGGCCGGTTGGTGGAGGTCGAGGTGACCCCGGCGTTGCTCGACCGGGAGCACGCCGTGTACGGCGAGCACGCCACCCCGGTCGGCCCGCTGCCCTGCGGCCTGTACACCCTGCCGTTGCCGCGCATCGCGCCCGCTTGGCACCTGACCCCGCTCACCCACTCGTAGCCCCCTCCCTTCCCCCCTTGTGGGTGCCCGCTCGGGTGCGCACACCCCCTCCTAGATAAGGACAACGGCTGTGGACGCCGACCAGATCACAGTGACCTCCCCCAACGACACCCTCGCGATGATGCCCTACCTCGTGGGCACCCCGCCCGACCCCGGCCTGGTGGTCCTCACCATGAAGGACCACAGAGTGGGCTCGGCCCTGTGCCGCGACCTCCACCAGACCAGCACTGGCGGCGAGCGTCTCGCCGAAGCTGCCATCACCCACGCCGTAGCCGAAGGCTCCGACGCCTGTTACGTGGTCGGCTACGGGTCCGGTGCACAGGTCACCGCCTACATCGACGCCATCACCGCCGCCGCCCGGCGGCATGGTCTGACCGTCGTCGACGCCCTGCGGGTGTGCGACGGCCGCTACTGGTCCTACCAGTGCACCGACTCCGGGTGCTGCCCGCCCGAGGGCACCCCGATCGATCCCCACCGGTCCACGCTCCCCGCTGAGCTGGTCCTGCGGGGGCTGACACCCGAGCCGTACCGGCACCCGACGACCGCACCGGCAGCCCGGGGTCTGGAGCCCGACGCATCCGTACGACCGGAGGAGTTGACGGCGGCCACAGTCGAAGCCGAAGACGCGTTCCTGTGGGACCGCGCCGCGCAAACCGTCAACGACCACGGGGCGGCGGCGGTGCGCGAGGCGATCGACGCCGCCCTCACCGGCACCGGAGCGCGCGGCGTCACACACCTGGTCCGTTTGGCCGTGGCCCTGCGTGACGTGCAGGTCCGCGACGCCGTGTGGTCGGCCATCACCCCCGAGACCGCCCGCACCCACCTGGACTTGTGGTCCCGCGTCACCCGCACGGCGGCCACCGGGGACCGCGCCGCCCCCGCGTCCCTGGTCGCCGTCGCCGCTTGGCAGCACGAGGACCTGTCTTTGGCGCAGGCGGCGCTGGACGTGGCGCTGACGGCCGACCCGCACTACACCATGGCCCAGCTCGTGCAGCAGGCCCTGATCGTGGGTCTGCCCGCAGAAAAGCTGACCGAGTTCCTCAACCGCCGCCGCTGAGAAACCGCTGGAGCAGGACCCCGCAGCGGGGTCCTGCTCCTGACCACACCCGACACGGGCAACCACCCCACCCCGAAGGAGTCTCCATGCACGCCCTGACCCACACCGGCCTGCGCGTTTCCGACCCGGATGTGCGCCTCGTCCTGGCCCCCGCCACCACCGACCGTGAGCCCATCTTCGCCGGAACGCTGCACCTGGACGGTCGCCCGGTGGCGCGCGTGCACACCGACCGCACCAGGTACGCCCCCCCTGAAGCCCGACGGTCTGGAGCGGGTGCGTGCGCTCATCCAGTCCAGCCGCGCGGCCGACGGTCACCGCGTCGACGCCGAGGCCTTCTTCACCGCGCTCGTGGTCGAAGCCACCTACGACGCCCTGGTCGTCGATCTCGACCCGGCCACGGGCGTGTTCCTCATCCGCGTCCTGACCACCGCGGGCAACGACCGCAGCGCCCGCCACGCGCTCGATGGCGCGCGGACCTACGAGGAGGCGTTGGCGGCCACGCCCGAGCTGGTGCTGCCCATCTACGCCGTACGCGCCGCCCTGTGGATGGGCCCGGACCGCGGCTGGGTCACCTTCTACGACGCCGACTAACCCTGCCCACCCCCTTGTGCGGGGGCGTCCGGCCGGGCGCCCCCGCACCCCCTTCGAGAACGGAGACCCCTGTGCCCGAATACACCCTCACCCTGTCCCAGGTCGACGCGGACCCGCCCACCCTGTTGGAGGTGGCCACCGGTGCCGACTACACCGGCCATACCTGGCACTATGACCGCATCCACCTGTGGCAGGAGCGCGTGGACGCCCCCACCGTGCAGGCCGCGATCCTGCACGCCTACACCCGCTACCCCGAGGCCGACACCACGTTCATGACGCGTCCCCGGATCTCCCGGGAAGCGGCCGGGCAGGTGCCCACCGTCGCCTGCGACCGGCTCCGGATCCGCGACCTGACCACCGGCCTCCCTCGGATGGTGCTCAGGCACCTGCCCGCCCTGTTCGTCGCGTCGACGCCCAGGGCACGGTCCTGGACCACGGTCCCGTGGTGCGGGAGGCGGGGTGCCACCCCGACACGGTCGCGGTGCTGGGCGCCCGGCCGTGGGTGCCGCGCAGCGACACGGCGCCGCTGGGCGGGCTGTGGGCGCCGGTGCGCGTCCACAGCCCCGACACGGTCGGCCCCCTGCCCGCCCTGGTGGACGTCCTGGAGTCCACCATCCACGCCATCGACCCGCTGTTCACCCCCCAGGGTGCTGCCCTGCATCTGCGGGCCGTGCGCCGGTGGAACGCCCGGGTGCCCGCGCCGTGCCGTCTGCGCCTGGGCGTGAGCGTGGATGACGGTCCGGAGCGGGACCTGGACGACCTGACCGGGGACGAGGTGGCCTCCGCTGAACGCCTGGTGGTGGTCTCCCCCCAGGCCGGTGACTGCTGGGGTCCGTTGCCGTGCGGCCTGTACCAGCTTCCGGTTCCGCCCGTGGCCGAACCCTGGCGTCTGGTGGCCCAGCGATGAGCGGCCCGCTCCAGGGGTTGCACCTGCGCCAGGTGCGGACCCTGGACCTGCGCCACGGCACAGAGGTGCGCGACCAGGTGTGGCTCGCAGACGAACAGCTCGGGACCTTGGAGCGCGGCGGCTGCTCGTGCCTGTGCGACTACTTCCCCGGGTGCCGACTGGTATTCCACGGCGACACCATCGCCCTGCACCAGCGGTGGATGGAGCTGGTCGAGGCCGAACGCCCGTCTGATGGCGGTGACCCGGACACGACGGAAGAGCAGATGTGCCGGCGGCTGCTGCGCGACCACGAGCGTTCGGAGCCCGGGACGTGATCGCGCGCGTGCGGGGGCTGGCCTCCGGGCCGCCCCCGCGGGGCGTGGTGTCCCTGGGCTTGGGCGTGGACTCCTCCGCGCTCGTGGCCGCGTGGGCGTTCGGCGCTCTCCCGCTCCCCTGGGACTGGGAGGACATGGCGGTGCTCATCGCCCAGACGGGGGATGAGTGGCCGATCACGAAGCAGCTGGTGGAGGAGCACCTGTTCCCGCTGTTAGCTGAGCGGCGGGTGCGCACCATCCAGGTCGCCCGCGCGGGCCCGGTCCAGGCCGACGGGGTGACAGTGTTCTCCGATACCCGCGCCCCCACGGTGTGCCACATCGAGGGCGACTACACCCTCGCCGACGAGCTGCTGGCCGCGGGGACGGTACCGCAGGCGGGGGGAGCGCGCCGGTGTAGCCAGAAAGCTAAGGGATTCCCGTTGGACCAGACCATCGCGCGGATCACGGCGGGACGCCCCTATGAGCACGTGGTGGGGTTCGAGGTCGAAGAGCAGGGGCGGGCCGACCGCGACCGCGGGTACGGGCCTGCCCGGCGCGTGGCCCGGTACCCGCTGATCGAGCACGGCTGGACACGCCAGATGTGCAGCAACTACCTGCTCGCCGAGTTCGGCACTCCGTGGGCGAAGTCGTGCTGCACGTACTGTCCCTACGCGCTCACGTCCCGGGCCGGGCGGGCGCGGACGCTGCCCCGGTATGTGGCCGACCCCGCCCAGGCGATGCTGCCGCTACTGATGGAGTGCACCGCTGTGGCGTTGAACCCGCGGCAGGGCTTGATCGCGGGGGAGCGGCTGCACGACGCGCTGGCCCGTCACCCGGGCGGGGAGCGGGTGTTGGACCGGTTCGCGGCCCACCTGGAGGCGCAGACATGGGCGGTGTACCACGTGCGGCGAGTGTGGCAGCGTGCGTCCGCAGGCCCGGAACACCCAGGATCGGTGACCCGTGACCTCCAAGTCGTGGCGCGGGGGAGTCGGGGCGAGATGCACGCCGAGCTCGCGCGGGCGAATGGAGCGCGGGCGGCTGAGGACGGCGTCGAGCGTGTCTGGGCTCACCAGCGCACCTGGAATGACTCCCACCCTGCGCGCGAGGAGTTGTGGGTTGCGGCCCCTGCCACGGCGTCACCGAAGAGGGGACCGGCATTCGCGGAGGCGTGGGCGCGCGCCGAAATGATGGAAAACCAGACTTCGCTGATTTGAGAAAATTCCCAGAAAAATGCAGGACTCAAAGTGGAATTCTCTTGTGGGAGACAATCCCGCGTATTATGATTGAGTTATAAGAACAAAAAGAAGGGAAAACAAAATGGCTTCCCTCTCCACCATTCCCCCTACCTGATCGAGGCCGGAACCCGGGTGGCCCTGGTCCTCCACAACGGCCTCCGGAAGGCGGGCACGGCCAACGGGCGGATGAAGGAGGGGCGGGGCCTGGCCTGGACCCTCTCCATCGCTGGGATGGATGGCAAGGCCACACCTTCGACGGGGACGACATTAAGGACATCACCTACCTGGGCTAACGCCCACCGGCCCCACCTTCGGGGTGGGGGCCACCACCTTGCTACCTCCGAAGGAGTCGCATGATGAGCACCTCCATGCTGGGCAGTCGTCACTGTCGGCACCACATCAGCTGCCTCTGCCACAGCGGCGGGATCCACGCTCGCGCGGGCTGGAAACGCGCCCACCGTCGCAAGGCACGGGCCGAAGAGAACCGCGCCTGGCTCAGCCAGACCTGGTGAACAGCCGGGCGGCCCAACCCGCTCCCGGACCGCCCCTGACCACGAACCAATCAGGAAGGAAGTCCACATGAACTCAACCCCCGATGTCGTCGCGGGGACCGCGGATCTGCCCAACGCCCCTTCTGGCCAGTACACCCGGGCCCGGGAAATCCTCCCAGGCGCCCTTGTGTGGGTCCTCGTGAGCGACGTTCCCTGGACCCTCCAGGTTCTCGGCATAGACGAGGCCGAAGGCGGCCAGAGCTACACCCTGACCGGTGACCGGTTCCTCCAAGGTCCGGAGTACCCGCCGATCCCCTGCGAAGTGTTCATCGAAGGCAACCCTCTCGTCAGCGTCAGGACCCCTCAGGCCGCCGACTAGCTGCCCCCAGTCGGCGACCCGGCGCACTCCCGGGTCGCCCTTCACCCCCTACACCTAGGAGTACGACCATGCGCGTCCCCGCGCACCTGCTGCCCACCTACGAGCCCCAGGGCACCACCCTCATCCGGCACGTCACCTTCCACCGCGACCCCATCGCGGTGCTGGCCACCGGCCTGACCCACGAGCGCACCCGCCAGGCCGCCACCGCGCTCAACGCCGCGGTGGCCGCCGGCGTCGCGCACGGGCCCTGCGACACGATGCGCGAGATCTCCCGGCTGCTGTCCCCCGCTGAGGAGGAGGTGACCTTGGGTCACCTCGACTACCGGGTCGAGCGCGACGAGCACCGCGCCTGGCTGGTGGGTGGCCGCGACGACCAGATCCCGACCGTGGTTCTGGGCGGCCCGCGGCGCAGCACGTTCCACCCGGCCGAGGACGTCCGTCACGAACTGGATTACGCCTTCGGGCTCGGCCAGACCGCCGCAGTGGTGGCCCCGCCCTGCTGGGACTGCGGCGCCGACCCGGGCACGGTGTGCGCAGCGGAGTGCCGCCAGGAACTGCCTCGGGTGCTGCCCCCGGGGCTTCGTCCCATCGCCTCCTGACCAGCAGGGGCGGGCCACCCCGCCCGAATGCCACTCCTCTCAAGAAAGGCATCCGATGATCCCACCTCTCCATCACTGGGTGGCCGACGCCACCGGCCGACACCACACCGAAGGCACCGACCACCGCACCGCCGACGTCCTGCTGGCCATCGTCAGCGCCGCCCTGGACCGCCACACCCCCGCCACCCTGCCCACCCCCGTGCGGCTGTGCGGCCACCGCCGACCGACCCCGGGTCCGGACCGGGACCAGTGGGACAAGGCCCACCCGCCCTACCGGCCCACAGGCGACATCGAGCTCGGCGAGTGGACGCGCTACCGCCGCGTCTGCTCCACCAGCGAAGTGACCATCTGCCTGGGCTGCTCCCGCAGGGCCAACCGCCGCGTCATGTGGCCCTGCCCCGAATACGCGCACCTCGAGCGCGCTTTGACCCGACGCAACGACGACACGAACGGATGAGGATGAACGACACCGATCAGCGCACGAGCCCTGGACCGGACCTGAACGCGACGGTGCAGTGCGCGGGCGCGGTGTACGACGCGTGCGGCACCCTGGACCCGCGCACCACCGGCATCGTCTTGGCCATCGCCAGGAAGATCGTGGGTGCCCACAGCCCGCAGGCGCGCCGCGCCCCCGCGTGGCTGTGCTCCCACCCTGAGCCCGCCGCCGGCAGCACGATGTTCGGGCTGTGGCTCGTGGCCCACCCCATCGACGCCACCGAGCTGTCCGAGGAGGAGGCGCTGCGCGGGCGGCGGATCTGCACCACCGACCACGTCACCGTGTGCGCACAGTGCTCACGCAAGTATGAGGGTCTCATCGAGTGGCCGTGCCAGGAGCACACCGACCTGGCCGAGGCGGTGAGGGCCCACCAGTCCACCCGGATGGTGCCGGAGACCGTGTACTGGGTGAACGGGCTCGGCGGCCGGATCATCGCCCAGTCCGGTGACGCGGTAGACACGGTGATGTGGGCGCCCCAACAGGCGGACACGTGTGCGGGGCTGCTCAACATGGCCTACCAGACCGGGCGGCTCCAGGGACCCTCCATGGAGGGGCGGCCCCTGTACGAGGCGGTGCCAACGTCCACCCTCATGGCGGCGGTGGCGGTCGACGAACGGGTGCACACCCCGGTGATGCGCACCGCCCAGGCCCAGGCGCTGGCCCAGGCGTGCAAGGACGCCTACGCCCGCGGGTTGGATGCCGCAGAGCGGGCGATCTTCGCCCAGCCCTGTCCCCACTGCCACGCTCCGGGCGGCATGCCGTGCACCTCGGATTGCGTGCCCACCGTCGTGGCCGCTCGGACGGGTGTGTGATGCAGATGGAGACGCTGCCGCTGTTCGACCTGCCTGGGCAAGAACCTCCCGCGCCGAAGACCGGCCCCGCCCCGACACCGCCCTTCGTGGCCGCGACCGGCACACCGCAGCCGGTGGCTGCCAGGCCCACCCCGGCCGGGGAGCCAAAGGCCGCCGCAGCATCCACCGGCTGGATGCCACCTGCCGACATGAACGCGGCGGTCGTGCGCATGGCCGAGGCCGTGACCGACTCCTGGTTCGGCCACCACATCAGCGGACGCATCGAGCTGCCGCTCAGCGCACTGGCGGCGATCGCCTGGCACGGCCCCGAACCCGAGCACGCCCCGGGCGCCACCACGGAGATGTTGGGCTGGGACACCGACCACACCCTGGGCTACATCCGCTCCCAGTGGCGCAGGTTCGGCCGCCTGCGCCCCGACCTGGCCAACCCTGCCGCCCCGTTCCTGCTGGCCTGGTTGGGCGACACACCCCTGACCGAGCGGGAGGAGAAGGCCGTCCACGCCGTCGTGCGAGCGGCGCTGCGCGCGAACCTGTTCTCCCTGACCCTGCCCGACGCGCGGTTTGACGTCGACCTGTTCGGCGTCACCCTCACCTTGCTCAAGGCGGGCGGCGCGAACAAGGCCGGGGCCGCCTACTACACCCCCTCGCACATCGCCGACGTCATGGCTCGGATCCTGGGGCTGACCGACGAAGCGAGCATCCACGAGCCCGCCTGCGGGACCGGTGGCCTGCTTCGCGCCGCTGCGGCACTCATGCGCGACCGCGGCCGTGACCCGCACACCGTCGAGTGGGTGGCCGTCGACATCGACGAGCTCGCGATCGCCTGCCTGGCCGCGAACGTCATCATCTGGGACCTGGGCTACCAGGTGCTGCTCGGCGTCGCGGACGTCCTGACCGAGCACTGGATCCCCAAGGCGCGCAAGATGCGCGCGGAAACCATCACTGTCGCCCTGGAAGCAGAACGTGCACGCAGGGTTCTGGACGCGGTCATTGCTCTGGAGAACCCCACCCCTGAACCCGAGGCGGCCACATCCGGTGCGCCTGCCTCACCCACCCCCATGGAGAAGGAAAGCCTGTGAAGATCCCACCCGAAGTCCTGGAGGTCCTAGTCAACGACCAGGTGAGCACCGACGGGCCATTGCTGCGGTTGCCGATGCGGCTGGACCGTGCACTGTACGAGAAGGTCAACCGGGTCCTGATGGCGGCCGGGGGTCGTTGGGACGGATCCAAGGGGGCGCGCGGGCACCGGTTTGACCGGCCCGCCGCCCAGGTCCTGGCCCAGCTGCGCACCGGCGAGTACACCACCGCCAAGGAGCAGGGGTTCGTGCCCGCTCCGCCAACCGTGGCGGCCGAGCTGCTCAGCTGTGTGACGCTCATCCCTGGTGCCCGGGTTCTGGAGCCCTCAGCCGGGGACGGCGCTCTGGTGCGGGTGATCGCCGCGACCGGCGTCGACGTGGAGATCGACATGGTCGAGAACAACGTCGAGCGCGCCCAGGAGCTGCGTGCGCTGGTCACTGATGGGACGGCGCGGAGCCTTTACCAGGCGGACTTCCTGGGTCTGGTGCCGCCTGACCCGCAGTCCCTGTTCGACCTGCCGGGCTGCACCGAGCTCTACGACCTGGTGGTGATGAACCCGCCGTTCGACGCCCAGGCCCGGCACGTACTGCACGCCTGGAAGTGGCTCAAACCCGGCGGGCAGCTGGCCGCGATCGTCTCGGCCGGGCTCACCTTCCGCGAGGACCGCATTCACGGTGACCTGCGCGCCCTCATCGAGGAGTGCGGCACCATCCTGCGCGGCCGCGTCCCTGACACCGCGTTCGCGCCCTCCAGGGTGGCGCACGTGACCACCGTCATCGTCACCCTGCGCAAGTCCCAGGCGTGACAACGGGGGACCCCCGCTACTGCAGATAGCGGGGCTCCCCCTTCCTCCCCAACTGTAGGAGAAAGGGAAGCTCCATGGCACCACGCAAGAAGACCACGAGGAAGAGGAAGCGGAGCGGCACTCCCCGGTTCACCCCTCACAGCCTCGGCGCGCTCATCGACTACGCCTTGGCGGTGAGCAGCCCCGGACAGCTCGACGCCTTCGCCGGCACCGCGGCCCGCCTGGACGAGCGGCACAGCTTGACCAACCGGGTCGCGGTCGCGGTGCAGCGCCCGGCGCGACCGTCGTCCACGGCAAGACCACCTGGCGCGAGCTCGGCTACCGTATCGGCACCGGCCAGAAGGGACTGGCGATCTTCTATCGCCGCTCCAGGGCCACCAAAGGACCCATAAGCGCAGATCAGGACAGCACCAACCCCACCTCCCGATCCGACTCCGAGCAGGCGTCACAGGCCACTACAGGAGCCTCCCCGCAGGAGCCTCAGCGACGTTGGGGCGGGTATGGCGTCACCTACGTGTGGGACGCCGCCCAGGTCGTCCCCCTGGGCTGTGAGTGCACAGGAGCGTGCTCCTGCCAGCGGCCTCCGGTGCCCGCACCGACCTCCGCCGGGGTAGACCACGATGGGTTCGCCGTGCTCGTCGACGCCGCACTCGAGCGCGCCGAGACAGGTGGGGAGGAGGAATGACGGCCACCCCCCACGATGGTGAGGACGGCGAGGACGACCCGCTTGCGGTGAAGTGCCGTAAGTCTGGTGCGGACGTCGGCCGACCGTGTCACCGCTGGTGCGTGTACGCACCCGCGGACCCCGAGAACGTCGACTCGTGCCCCGGCATCGACGGCACAAGTGGCGTCGCCGGGCATCCGGGCGCGCTGATCGAGGGGATCCTGGGGGGCGGCTTGTGAAACCCCTGGTGACCACCCCCATCACCGGATGCCGGGTCTCGGTCGTGTCCGTGCTCCGCGACGAGTACGAGCCACTGCACGAGACCGAGACTTCGCTGTTCCACCTGCGGTACTGGTCGACCTGTCCCACCTGCGGACACACCGGCCCCTACCGCACAGACGAAAACGAGGCGGCCGAGGACGGGCACGACCACGCCTTCCCCGGCTGGCGAAACCTGCCCGTCATGGGAGCGCGCCCCTACCACGAACACCGAGGGGCGTGCGCCGCTTGGGAAGCCGACGCACTGCGCGTGTACCCGCAGGGATGGTTCGAGGCCGCTGGACCGATCCTCACCGAACGCCCCGGAGGCGGTACCCGGCACGTGCCTGGGCGCGCCCCTGGCGGAGGCTTCGACATCGGCATCCCGACTCCCACCCGCCGCCCGTCCGCCGAGGCTGAACAACTCGACCTCTTCGACATCGCAGGGCAGCGCCTGAGAACCGAATGCACCTAACTCTTCCACGAGCCTTGATGCTCAACACCAGAAGCGCAAACGCGAGAGCCCCTCCTAGGCCCTCATCCACAGCCCCACCGGGGCCGGGCACCACGCCCGGCCCCACCACTGATGAAGGAGAACCTTTGCACGACGACGTGCCAGCCGGGCCCGCACTGGCCACCTGCTCCTACCAGGAGTTCGACCCGCGGATGGGGACGGCGATCCGTACCACCGTGGGAGCGCCCCGATGGGCGCTGTCCTACACCCTCGCCGGGCACGCCCAGCTCATCACCCCCACCCGGGACATGCTCGGCCTGGACCGGAGTCCGTAC
Source organism: Nocardiopsis sp. CNR-923 (assembly GCF_001942255.1). GTDB lineage: Bacteria > Actinomycetota > Actinomycetes > Streptosporangiales > Streptosporangiaceae > Nocardiopsis. The sequence goes on along the minus strand of NZ_MKKC01000106.1, from coordinate 1,529 downwards.
CGGAAACGTTACGAGGCTCGACTGTCAGCGACGGGCCTGTACCGGATCGCGACCGAACTCCGCAGTCTGGCTCGGGGAAGACTTGAGCCTCTGGTCCTGCTGTGTTTCGACCGGTTGGGCAAACCGGGGCCGGACTCGTGGTGCCACCGCACCATGTTCGCTGTCTGGTGGGAGGAGCAGACCGGGGTGGAGGTGCCCGAACTGGGGGCAGTGGCGTTGCCGGAGCCACCCACGCTGTTCTGAAGGGGAAAGCCGGGGTCCGCTATGCATATGTTGCACGGCGGGCCCTGTATTTGCGAGGTGCGCAAATTCATGAAAAATATAAGGGCAACAATGGAAACTGAAGGGTCTTTGGAATAGAATTAAGTTGTACCGACAAAGCACCAAAAAGACAGGATATAAAATGGCGGACAACGGCACCAAAGTGGCGTCTTTCACTCCGGCTCAGGAGGGGGCCCAGCTGGCCATCCTCTTGGACTGGGCGGCCCATGAAGGGCTGGCGGATTTCGAGGACACCATGTGGGTCAAGTACCTCCTCGGCAACGGCGGCGCCCACACTCAGCCCCTCAACCCGGAGAAGGCGGACCTGGTCAGGGACTTCCTCCTGGATCTCCTCACCCGAATCGAGAAGAAGGGCACCCTGGTCCGGTCCGGGGCGTGCCAGGCGGTGACCGAGGTGGCCATCACCTTTGGCTGGTCGGACCAGACGAGCAGGGAGACGTGTGTGTGCAAGGGGTAGTCGACCCCACTCACTGAGGGCTCCCTGGACACCGTGTCCAGGGAGCCCTCAGTGGTGTCGGTCCTAACGGAACTCGATCCCGGCAGATGCATGCTGCCCAGAGCTTCGATAGCTGCGGGCTATCATCCTTGATGATGGCGCAGACGCCGGAGATGGTAGCTGCACACCCCCATCCCAAGGGAAGACCCAGGTGCGATTCCTGGTCGGCGCTCCACCCTCACCCCCGGGAGTGCCGAGCCCTTGGTCCTGCTGTGTTTCGACCGGTTGCGGAGACCGGGGCCGGACTCGTGGTGTCACCGCACCATGTTCGCGGTCTGGTGGGAGGAGCGGACTGGGGTGGAGGTGTCCGAGCTGCGGGCGGCACCGCCCTCTCCGGCACTGCCACCGTGGACTTTGTTCTGATGGTGTAGCGGGGGGAGGGCATGCCCTCCCCCCGCTACACGTTTCGGGGATCACCAGTCGTTGCGGAATCCGGCGTTAAAGGGTGAAGAGGTTCGCGCGGTTCACAGATCAGTGGGCAACCTATGAGAACGGGGCACCTGGAGTACGAGTGAGCAGGATCTGATTCGGTGAAAATTAAAGAGAAATCCTTGGCTTCTGCATTAAAACCAGAGCAACCATAGAATAGTGAGCCTTTTTCATCCTGCTTCGCGGAGTTGAAGCACCAGCACCGCGCGGGTGATCTGGCCGACCCGGTGCGGGCAGCAGCGTAGGCGGCGTAGGACATCCCAGTTCTTGAGTTGGGCGATCGCGCGCTCGCCGGGTGCGCGGAGCTTGGCGTGGGCAGAGT
>NZ_MKKC01000105.1 GCF_001942255.1 Nocardiopsis sp. CNR-923 | reverse complement strand
TGCTGGGACAACGCTATGGCCGAATCCTTCTTCGGTGCACTGAAGAACGAGTGGCTGAACCGCTTCGAGTTCACGGATCGGGCTAAAGCCAGGCGTCAGGTTGTCAAGTACATCGAAGGGTTCTATAATCAACGGAGGCTTCATTCGGCACTCGGGTACAGGACTCCCCAAGAGGTTGAGGACGAGCATCTGAGTTATCGTCTCGCCGTCTGACAGTTCACAAGAGAAGCTGTCCGGAGTTTTGATGGCCCCTCAGGCGGACCTGGCCGCTAGCACGGTGCACCGGCTCCAGCATCTGCATCGTGCCCATGAACAGGGAGTGGACCCGAGCGAGGTGCCTGCGGAGCTTCTCGATCAGGGCTTGGTGGTCATCGGTGATGACGGGCGCTCCCGGCTCCACGAGGACGTCATCCTCGCCCTCGACCCTGAATGACCTGGGTCACTGACACCTTCATGGCCGAGCCACTGTCATTTTCGTGACCGCTGACACCGTCCGCTCCGACCGGCCGGGAGTCCTCGCGGCACGCCCGGAGTGCCGCGTCCACGAGCGGCGGGTCGCGGGAGCGGGCCCGTGGCTCCAGGGCAGGACGGACCCCGGACCGCGCGCACCCGCCCCCGCGACGGAGCCCCATCCTCAGACCCGGCGACCACGCTGTCAACCTGCGAAGAGGCGGGAACGCGGACCCATGGGGCCCCACGTCCCCCGTGCCGCCGAACACCCCCGCGCGACGCGGTCGAGGGCCCCGCGTTGCACATCGGGGCAGCGAATTGGATAGGCTAGCCTAACCTTCACGACGGCCCGGCGTGCCGTAGCGGCTCTCTCCGTGTGCCCGTGTGCCCGTGTGCCCCTCGGCGCCCCACACCCGATTGGAACGACGACCGTGCGTCTACCCACCGCCCCGGACGGCAGCCGCGGCTGCTCGGCCCTGGCCCGCTACACCGGCGAGCAGATCGCCGGAACGGCGGGCACCACCGGTGGTTGGCTGCTGGTCGAACACCCCGGCCCCTGGCGCCATCCCGCGTTCTCCAGCCCCGGCCTGGACAGGGCCGTGGTCTCCAAGCTCGCCGAGCGCATCGTCGGACGCGACGTCAAGCCCCAGCTCATCAAGCGTCCGGGCGGCAGCGCCCGGACCAGGAGCGGGGTCCGCGCCGCGCGTACTACGTGCACACCGGCCGGACCACGCCGTGGGTGCGCATGGTCGAGTTCGAGCACCTGGCCGAACTGCTGGAGTACGACGTCGCCGCCGTGGAAGAGCCCGAGCCGCCGGACTTCGGCGTCGCCGTCGAGCACTCGCTGTACCTGGTGTGCACGCACGCCAAGAAGGACCCGTGCTGCGCGGTTCTGGGGCGTCCCGTGGCCGCCGCGCTGGCCGGGGGACGCGCCGAGGTGTGGGAGACCACCCACGTGGGCGGCGACCGGTTCGCCGCGAACCTGGTGGCGCTCCCCCAGGGCCACTACTTCGGCCGCCTGGACCCGGCGTCGGCCGTGCGCACGGTGACCGCCTTCGAGCGCGGCGACGTCGTCCCCGACAACTACCGCGGCCGGTGCACCGACTCCTCCGCCGTCCAGGCCGCCGACGCCGCGCTGCGGTCCCGGCTGGGAACGGTGGGCGTGGACGCGGTGACCCACCTCGACGAGGAGTACGCCGACCGGGACGTGCGCGTGACCCTGGCCCACGGCGGCGGGGTCTACACGGTGTCGGTGACCGCCGAGGAAGGCCCGGAGTGCGCCACGACCTGCTCGGCGATCGCCCCCAGCAGGCCCGTGCGCCACCGCGTCACGGAGATCGCCGAGGGCCGCCTCGGCGCCGCCGCCCGCTGAACCACGCGGGACCCGGGCCCCTTCCCCGCCCCGGTCCCCGCTCCTGACCGGCCCTGACCGGCCCGGGCCGGTCAGCCCCAGAAGCCGAAGCTGTACAGCAGTCCGTTGGTGGCCGCGATGGCGGCCAGGGCCAGCACCGACCCGGTGACGAAGGACGTCCGCAGCGACCGCACCAGGTACTCCGCGCAGATCAGGTTGTTGAACAGGAAGTACCCGAGCATGGTCGCGTGCCAGAAGGCGTCCATGCTCAACGGCTCGAAGAGGTAGGGCGCGCCCGTCCACACGTCGGTCTCGGCGGTGAACCACGACCACGCCAGCGCCGCGCCGTAGCCGACCGGGATCTGCACGAGCGGCAGCAACAGCAGTGGCAGGAGCTTGACGAACCCCCACACCTCCGGCTGGTTGGCGGTGCGGGCCTCGGTCTGGGCCCGCTGCGCGGCGTGCCGTTCGGCGCGAACGCGCTCGCGGTGGGCCTCCTCGGCCTCCCTGTGGCGGCGCGCCTCCTGCTGCTGGCGCTGGCGCGCCTCGTACTGGCGGCGCTGCTCCTGCTGCTGGTACTCGGCCTGCTGCCGGTGCAGCTCCTGCTGGCGCTGGTGCTCCTGTTCGGCGCGCTCGCGCTCGCGCTGGGCCCGTTCGTGGGCCTGCTGGAGCTGGCGGGCGTCGGTGCCGGGGCGGTGGCCGCCGTACAGGTCCGCGTAGGGGTCGTCGTCTCCCGCCCCGGCCTGTCCGCGGGCGGGCGCGGCCGGTCGGTCGAACCGGGCGGTGGACGGCTGGGCCCGCGCGTCCTGGCCGTACTGGGCGGTGGGCGGGCTCGCGGGCGGCGGGGCGGAGGGCAGGTGCTGGGTGGGCCGGTGGCCCTGCTGGCCGTGCACGGCCGTGGCGTCCCCACCGGCGGACGCGGCGGGCGGAGCGATCCTGGTGGCCCGGTCGTCGCCGAACGCGCCCGCCGCCGCTCCCGCGGCGCCGCCCGCGACCGCCGTTCCGCCCGTGCCCAGCACCTCGGTGCCCTGGTGGCCCCCGGTGGTCCCGGCCCCTCCGGGCGTGGACAGGGCCTGGTTCACGGCGCCGACGCGGTCGCGGACCTGCGCCGCCACGGCCGGGGGCAGCCAGGTCGATCCGGCGTGCACGTCGCCGAGGTGGTCGAGGATCTCGCCGGGACCGGGCCGACCGGCGGGGTCCTTGGACAGGCAGGCCGCGACCAGGTGGCGCAGCGCCTCGGGAACCGCCGACAGGTCGGGCTCGGCGCTGATGATCCGCATGACCATCGTCGGCATGCTGCCCTCGCCGAAGGGGCCCGTGCCGGTGGCGGCGAAGGCCAGGACCGCGCCGTAGGCGAACAGGTCGCTGGCGGGCGTCAGCGGCTTGCCCTCCACCTGTTCGGGGCTCATGAAGCCCGGGGTGCCGATCACCGACTGGGTGGCGGCGGTGCCGTCCGTGGCGCGCGCGATGCCGAAGTCGATGACCCGGGGGCCGTCCTCGGCCAGCAGCACGTTGGCGGGCTTGAGGTCGCGGTGGATGAGACCGACGCGGTGGATCTCGGCGAGCGCCTCGGCCAGACCGGCCGCCAGCACGCGGACGCTGGCCTCGGGCAGCGGGCCGTGGTCGCGGACGGCCTCGTCCAGTGGCAGTGAGGCGACGTAGGAGGTGACCAGCCAGGGCACCTCGTCCTCGGGTCCGGCGTCGATGACGGGGGCGGTGAAGGCGCCGCTGACCTGCCGGGCGGCCGTGACCTCGCGGGCGAAGCGCTGGCGGAAGGAGGCGTCGGCGGCCATGTGGGGGTGGATGCGCTTGATCGCGACGGCCCGGCCGCCGGCGGAGCGGCCCAGGTAGACCTGCCCCATGCCCCCGGCGCCCAGGCGGCTGATCAACCGGTAGCGACCGATGCGCTCCGGGTCGTTGCTGTCCAAGGCACCCAACGTCCTCAACCTCCGACTCTGCCGCTCACGGAGGCCCCAGTCTAGGGCGTGTTCCGTGGACGCCGCCCGTCGCGCGGCGGGGCGGGCGCCACGGAACACGCCCTGGATGTACTGACCTGAGAGGTTGGTGACGGGGGAGGCGGGAGAGCACGGGAACCGGACAGGGCCACCGGTTTCGGTCCGCGCTGGTGCGGCAACGACCGGGGCGGCGGCTGAGTTCCCCGGCGTCCGCGTTCGGCCACTTTCGCGAAGGTGGATGAGAGAAACGGCCCTGCGCGCCTAGTGTCGAATACGTCGCCAGTCTCCTCCGACGACGCCCCGGCCGTCGGGCCGGGGGAGGAAACGGATTCCCGCGGAGCAGGGAGCGGACCGGTGTCTCGCCGCGCGGCGCGGCGCCGCCCCCCGTGTTCGGCGGGCTGCTCCGCAGGTGTCACGAGCGGCGGGCCTGGCTCGCTCGCGACGCGGAACCGGGCGGGTTCCGTCCCGGCTGGTGTCGAGGAAGTGGGGCCGTGCGGGTCGCCGACCCCCAGGGCCCTGTGAGTCAGGAATCCCCTTGCTCCGGCCGCGGGAGGGTTCAAGAGAGGACATCAGCCATGCGCACGCTCGACTCCCTCCGATTCGACGCCCGGCTGCGCGCCGTCACCGCATTGTCGTGGACGGCCGCGCAGACCGGTGACCACTTCAGCCGTCTCCTGCACCGGCCCTGGCGGGAGAACCCGTACCCCACCTACGCCCGGCTGCGTGCCGGCGGCCGCTCGCCAGGACCCGGCTGGGCTTTCGCGTCGCGCACGCGCACTCCGCCGTCGCGCACGTCCTGGCCGACCGTGCCTTCGGAGTCCAGGCCCCGCAGGGCTTCGCGCCGCAGGCGCAGTACGACGTGATGGACCTTTCCTTCCTCCAGATGGATCCGCCCGACCACACACGCCTGCGCAAGATGGCGCGCCCGGCTTTCGCGCCGCGCCGTGTGGCCGGGTACCGGGCCGAGGTCGAGAAGACCGCCGAGGCGCTGCTGGACTCGGCGCTGGAGCGCGGCGACTTCGACCTGATGCGCGACTACGCCCAGCCGCTGCCGATCGCCGTCATCTCCCGGCTCCTGGGGGTCTGCGAGAGCGACGACGAGGCGTTCGTGCGGATCGGCACGGTGATCGGGACCGCTTTGGACGGCGCCCGGTCGGCGCGCCAGCTCCGGGAGATCCGCGCCGCCACCGGGGAACTCGACGCGATGTTCGCCCGGATGGCGCAGGACCGCCGGGCCCACCCGCGCGAGGACGTGCTCTCGGCGCTGGTCGCCGAGCACGACGACGGCGGTCTGTCGTCGGGCGAGCTGTCCGCGATGTGCCGCCTGCTGCTGGTCGCGGGGTTCGAGACGACGGTGAACCTCGTCGGCAACGGGGTGATGGCCCTGCTGCGCCACCGGCGGGAGTGGGACCGGCTGGTCGCCGACCCCGGCCTGGCCGAGGACGCCGTCGAGGAGATCCTGCGCTTCGACTCCCCCGTGCAGGTGACCTCGCGGTGGGCCCAGGAGGACACGGACGTGTTCGGGGATCCGGTGGCGCGCGGGGAGCGGGTGGTGTGCCTGATCGGGGCGGCCAACCGTGACCCGGCCCGGTTCGCCGACCCCGACCGGTTCGACATCACCCGGTCCGACGCGGCCGACCACCTGTCCTTCTCCAGCGGGGCCCACTACTGCCTGGGCGCGCCGCTGGCCCGTCTGGAGGGTCAGGTCGCCCTGCGCGTGCTCGCCGAGCGGCGCCCGGCCTCAGACCCGCCGCCCTGCCCACCCGGCGGCCGACGCTGTCGGTGCGGGCGCTGGCGGCCTTTCCCGTCACGACCGGATCGCGGTAGCCGTGCGCGGGGGCACGGGAGGTGGGACCGCCCGGCGGCGGATCCGGACACGGGGAGGCGCGGTGGCCCTGGTGGTGTTCGCCGGCTGTTCGGCGGTGCTGGTGGCGGCGGCGGTCCTGGCCGTGGCGCTGCCCGAGGTCGGGGGTCGGGAGAGCGAGGTCCCAGTCCTGGCGGCGGAGCACGGTGTGGACATGGGTGTGGCCGTGGCGGTCGAGCCGCTGCTGTGGGACGGCGACTACCGGCACGTGGTCACCTCCACCTACACGTCGGTGACCGCGGAGAACACGATGAAGTGGGACTCCGTGCAGCCCGAACGCGGCGAGTTCGACTGGAGCGGTCCGGACGCGGTGGTGGACTTCGCCGAACGCAACGGCCTCGACGTGCGCGGCCACACGCTGCTGTGGCACAACCAGCAACCCGACTGGCTCTCAGGGGGGTCGTTCGGGCCCGAGGAGCTGCGGCGGGTCATGCACGAGCACGTGGCGCGGCTGGTGGGCCGGTACGAGGGGAGGATCGGCGCCTGGGACGTGATCAACGAGCCGTTCGCGGACGAGGGCACGGAGTTGCGGGACAACCTCTGGTACGGGGTTCTGGGCCCGGACTACATCGCCGAGGCGCTGTGGGCCGCGCACGAGGCGGACCCCGGGGCGCGGTTGTACATCAACGAGTTCGGGATCGAGGACGGCGGCCCCAAGGCCGACGCGCTGTACGCGCTGGCGCGGGACCTGGTGGAGCGGGGGGCGCCGCTGCACGGGATCGGTTTCCAGAGCCACTTCGTGCACGGCCAGGTGCCCGAGGACCTGGCCGGCACCATGCGGCGCTTCACCGAACTGGGGTTGGAGGTGGCCGTCACCGAACTGGACGTGCGCGTGCCCGAGCCGCCCACCGAGGAGGCCCTGGCCGACCAGGCCGGGGAGTACCGCCGGGTGGTCGAGGCCTGCCTGGACGTGGCCGGGTGCGTGGGGGTGACGGTGTGGGGGGTCGGCGACGGCCACTCGTGGATCCCGGAGTGGTTCCCCGGATACACGGCGGCGACGCCGTTCGACGAGGACTACCGGCCCAAGCCCGCGCTGGACGGGATCGTCGAGGCGCTGGCCCGCCGCCCCGCGCCCGTGGCCTCCTAACCGAGAGTGAGCGGGACCAGGTACTCGGGGACGACGACGCGGGATCGGGGTGAGACGCGGCGCACCAGGTCGGTGAAGTCCGCCACGCTCATGCCCGGCCCCGTGCCGTCGACGGGCGGGTTGGTCAGCGGACGCTCGAAGTCGTCCCAGTGGACGGGGACCACGGTGCGGGGGCGGTCCAGGGCCTCCAGCAGCCGGGGCACGTACTCGTGGGTGCTGGAGGTGGAGGGCAGGGCGACCGTGGCCACGTCGGGGGCCAGGCCGGAGAGCGCCCGGGCGTCGAAGTCGCTGGCTCCCATGAAGAAGACCGAGGGGCCCGAGGCGGGGTTGAGCTGGTAGGCGAGTGTGTCCCCCTCGGGCAGGTCGGCGATGGTGGCCGGTGCCTGCGGGACGCCGACGCGGATTCCGGGGAAGAGGACGGAGTGGCGGCTGTTGCGGCTGTGCAGGGAGCGGACCACCTCGACGGCGTCGCCGCCGAAGTCGAGCACCTCGCCGCCGCGGACGGTGGACAGCTGTGCGGCGGGCACGCCCATCGCCTGGGCGACGTGGTACGTGGTGAGGGTGCCCAGCACGCGGCGCCCGTGGTGGTGGCGATGTGGGGGACGTCGCAGAAGTGGTCCCAATGGGTGTGGGTGACCAGGATGACGCCGTCCCCGCCGATGTCGGCGGTGTGCTCGTCCACGGTGGCGGTGTCGACCGTGAGCGGGGTGGAGGGGTCGAAGGAGCGCCCCTCCTGGAAGATGCCGGTCTCCAGGCGGGTGATGTAGGGGTCGACCAGGATGGTGCGCTCGGGCAGGTCGACGCGCCAGCCGCTGGTGCCGAGCCAGCGCAGGGTCGGGCCCTCGCCCGAGCCGGTGCCGGGCGGGGGGCCGCCGCGGAGGCGGCGGCGTCCGCGTGGGCGGATCCCTGTGCGGCGAGCAGTGATGTGAGCGCGGTGCCCGCGACGGTGCCGCGCAGGAACCCGCGTCGTGCCATGGCCATGCCGTCTCCTCGTCCTCGGTGGTCGTTCGGCGGCGCACAGTCGAGCACGGCCCGCACGGGAACGTCCAATAACCGGCGTGGGCACGGTGCCAGGCGTTCACCTATCAGAGCTGGTCAGAGGGGTTGGCCGCGCATGTGGTCGACGGCCCGGCGGGCGGCGCGGCCGAGTGTGAGATCGATCTCCATGGGTGGGAGACCGGGGTCGGTGACGGTTGCGGACACGGCCACCGCGTAGCGGCGCCCGTCGGGGTACTCGACCACGCCCGCCTCCTGGCGCAGGCCGGGGAGGGTTCCGGACTTGGCGCTGACGTGCACGGCGGGCGGGAATCCCGAGGCGATGCGGCTGCGGTCGAGCTGGCGGGCCATGAGGGCGCGGACGAACGCGCAGGCGTCGGGCGGTGCGGCCCGGTCGGTCCAGATCAGGCTCAGTAGGAGGGTGAGGTCGCGCGGGGTGGCAGAGGTGGCGCGGGCCGGGTCGTAGTCGCGCGGGGTGCGGAGCGAGTCGGCGTCCTCCTCCATGAGGGTGTGCAGGAGGCTGCGGGGGCCGCCGGTGAACCGGGTGCCGGTGAGCCCGAGTTCGGCGGCCAGCAGCTGGACGGGTTCCACGCCGACGCGGTCGACGATGAGGTCGGCTGCGGTGTTGTCGCTGACCGTCATGGCGAGGGCGGCGCAGTCGCGCAGGGAGAGTTCGACGTCGTCGGCGAAGTCGGAGGTGCCGATGCCGCCGAGGCGGTGCTCCTGGCGGGCGACGACGCGTTCGGCGGGGTCGAGGCGGCCGGTGGCGGCCTGGCGGGCGAACTCCAGGACGATGAGGATCTTGGCGATGGAGGCCAGGACCACGGGTTCGTCGGCGCGGTGGGCCTCCTCGGCGGTGCCGTCGATCTCGCGGGCGTGCACACGGAGTGTGCGTGTGTCGGTGGTGGTCACCCACTCACGGTAGTCGTGCGGCGCGGATAGGGTCGCCAGCGTGGATCTTGGACGTCATCTGCGGTACTTCCTGGTGGTCGCGCGGGAAGGGCATTTCGGGGACGCGGCCGCGGAGCTGGGGATCGCCCAGCCCGCTCTCAGCCAGTCGGTTCGGCGGTTGGAGGCGGAGCTGGGGGTCGCCCTGTTCGACCGGTCGCGCCGCCGTGTGCGGTTGACCCCCGCCGGGCGGTTGCTGGTCGACCAGGCGCGTGAGGTGGTCGCCGGGCAGGCGCGGCTGCGGGAGACGATGCGGCGGGTGCGCGACGGCGAGGTGGGGTCGCTGCGCGTGGGCGTGCCGCCGGGCACGTCGGCGCTGGCGCTGCGGGGGTTGTTGGACGGGATGGCCGGGGAGGCGCCCGAGGTGACCGTGGACGTGGGCGCGATGACCGGCGCCGAGGTGGTGCGGGCGCTGGGTCAGGGGTCGGTGGACACCGGGTTGGTGACGGCTCCGTTCGACGGGTCGGGGCTGGTGGGCGAGCCGGTGCACCGGGTGGAGGTGGGTGTGGCGGTGCCGCGCGGCGCTCCGCTGGCGCGTGCGGCCGGGTGGAGCTGGCGGACCTGGCGGGGTCGGAGCTGGTGGTGGCCCCGCGCGCGAAGCTCCGGAGTGGTTCGAGCGGGTCCTGGCGGTGTGCCGCGAGCACGGGTGGGTGCCGCCGAGGGTGCACGAGGCCGGGGGCTGGGAGTTCCTGTCGGGGCTGGTGCTGGCGGGCCGGGGGGTGGCGCTGGCGCCGGAGGCCCAGGCGGCGCGGGAGCCGCGGCTGGCGTGGCGTCCCCTGGCGGGGGCGCCGTTGCGCCAGCGCACGGAGGCGGTGCGGCCCGCGCGGGGCGCGCACCCGGCGGCGCCGGTGTTCGCGCGGGTGGCGGCGCGGGTGCTGGCCGAGCCCGCCGCAGGCGGCGCTGTCGGGGCCGCTCGGCGGCGTCACGGGCGTGCGTCCGTGGGCGCTGGTCTACGGGGGCGGTGCGATCCCCCAGCGGTTGAACCGGGCTGGGGGCGTGGGGGCGTCGTGGTGCCGGGTCCGGGCGGCGTGGGAGGTCTTGGGGCTCCCGAAACCCCGGGGGCGGTCCCACGCCGGGGCCGGGGCCGGGGCGGACGGTGTGGGCGTGGTGACGGGCCGGGGGCGGGAGGTTCGCGGCGCGGCTCCGCTCCGGCGGACCCGCGTCGCTGGTGCGCAACCCCCGCGTCAATCGTCCTGGCACCCGGCGGTCTCTCCGTGGGCCTTGAGTTTCGCCCAGATCGCGTTGAGCGTTTCGATGTCCGACTCGTCGAGCGGGTCGCCGAAGACAGGAGCCAGGCACTCCCGGCGCGTGGCGTCGCGTCGGCGAAGAGGCGGTGGCCCTCGGGGGTGAGGGCGATCTGGACGGAGCGGGCGTCACTGGGCGACTGGGTTCGGGTGACCAGGCCTCGGGTCTGGAGGGCGTCGAGGACGCGGGAGACCTGCGTGCGGCTGAGCATGGTGCTGTTGCCTAGGACGGAGGCCGGGACCGGGTCCGGGCTCGAAGCGAGCCAGAACAGCACCTCGAACCAGGAGACCGGCAGGTCGTGGGCTTTGCTGAGTGCGCGGTCCACGCGTTCGCTGAGCGTGGTGGCGATCCAGACCAACCCGTAGAAGGCATGGTCGGCGACGGGCAACTCCGCCGGTGTGATCTTTTTCGGCATGGCTCCATCCTACCGTTTGCGTGTACGCACACACATGTGTAGTGTGTGTACACGCACTTATTTTCGTGCCTCTCCACAACACCATCGAAAGGCCCCACCATGTCTTCCAAGGTTGTCCTGATCACCGGCACGTCCTCCGGCATCGGCCTCGCCGCCGCCGTCGCCGCGGCGCGTGCGGGCTGGCGCACCGTCGCCACCCTGCGCGACACCGCCCGCGCCGACGCGCTCCGCGAGGCCGCCGCCGACGCCGGGGTCGACCTCGACATCCGGCCGCTCGACGTCACGGACCCGGCGTCCGTGGCCACCGCGATCGACGGGATCATCGCCGACCACGGCCGCCTCGACGCGGTCGTCAACAATGCGGGAGCGGGCCACGTCGGCACGCTGGAGAACGACGCCATCGACGACGTGCGCGCCGTCATGGAAGTCAACTTCTTCGGTGTGCTGAACGTCTCCAAGGCCGCCCTGCCCCACCTGCGCGCCACCGGTGGCCGTCTCATCACCGTCTCCAGCGTCGGCGGCGTGGTGGGGCAGCCGTTCAACGAGGCCTACTCCGCGTCGAAGTTCGCCGTGGAGGGATACATGGAGAGTCTGGCGCCGGTGCTGGCCCAGCTCGGCGTGCACGTCTCGCTCGTCGAGCCGGCCGCTGTGGCCAGCGAGTTCATCAACAACCTCGGCATCGACCCCGAGGCCCTGCTCGCCGCCGCCGGCCCCTACGCCCCGTCCCTGACCGCCCTCACCACTCACGGCGCCGCACACTTGCAAGCCAGCGCGCAGACCCCGGCCGAGGTGGCCGAGACCGTGCTGGAGGCGCTCACCGGCGAGCAGCCGGCGCTTCGGCTCCAGACCTCCGACGGGGCACGCGCCTTCGTCTCGACCAAGATCAACGACGTCGACGGCTCGGCCGTGCTCGGCTTCACCGGCTCCTGGATCGCCTGACCCCGACCGTCCCGCACCGGCTTCCCCGAAGGCCGGTGCGGCTAACCGCCGGGGTGGACGACGGTGATCCCCAGGGCGGCCAGGACCGCCTCGGCCTGCGCGGGGCCGACGACGGCCCCGCGCAGGTGGCCGGCCTGGTCCAGCGTGGGCTCCCCCAGGTCGGCCCCGCGCAGGTCCGCCCCGGTGAACCGCGCGCCCACCAGGTGGGCGCCGCGCAGCCGGGACTCCACCCACACCGTCCGCCGCAGGTCGGCGCCGGACAGGTCGGCCTCGTCCAGCCGCAGCCCCTCCAGGGTCCGGCCGCGCAGGTCGATGCCCTTGCAGCGGGCGAGCATGAGGTTGCAGTGCGCGAAGGAGTACCCGACGCCGCGCAGGGAGGTGAGCGCGGCTCCGGTCAGCCGACAGCCGGTGAGAACCGCGTCGGTGAGCAGCGCGCCCTCCCAGCGGGTGTTGGCCAGGTCCACCTTCTCGAAACGGGTGTCGGGCCCGTCCACGTGCGCGAACGAGGCCCCGGCGGCGCTGCCGCCCTCGAAACGGGCCCCGTCGAGGAGGGCCCGGTCGAGCCGGGCGCCGTCGAGTCGCAGTCGGTGAACACGGCGTCGACGAGGTCGGCGTCGCGCAGGTCCGCCTCGGTGAGGTCACAGCGGACGAACCTCGACGCGTCGGGCAGGCCGTCCTGGTCGACGCCGGACAGGTCGGCGTCGACGATCGGGGTGTGGGCGGGTTGGGGTGCTCATCGTGCGGACCCTAGCGGTCGGCGGTGGCAGAACCCGACGCCGACGCGCTCAGTCGCGCAGCTTGAGCGCCAGGAACAGGTCGACGCGGTGCTCCAGGCTGCTCAGATCGCGCCCGGTGAGCTCCTCGACGCGGCCGATCCGGTAGCGCAGGGTGTTGACGTGCACGTGCATGGCGGCCGCGCAGCGCTGCCAGGAGCCGGAGTGCTCCAGGAACTGTTCCAGGGTGGAGACGAGCTCGGAGCGGTGGTCGCGGTCGTAGGCGAGCAGCGGGCCCAGCAGGCGTTCGCGGTAGGAGGACTGCACCTCCTCGGGGACCGAGGCGAGCAGGAGTTCGTGGGAGTCGATCTCCGCGCCCGCGATCACCCTGGACCGTCCGCCGCGCAGCTCGGCCAGGCGGCGGGCGTGGCGGGCCTCCACGGCCGCGCCGCGCAGTTCCGGCACCCCGTGGGCGGCCGAGCTGAGGCCGATCGCGACCCGGTAGTCGAGCAGGCCGCCCTCCAGCACGCGGGCCCTGCGCACCAGGCTGGAGCGGATCTCCTCGCCGCCGCGACGGGCCTCGACCCCGTCGGGCACCGGCACGACGGCCAGGGAGTCGGTGTCGCCGGTGACGACGGCGCCGGACCAGTCGGCCACGAGTTCGGTCAGCACGCGCCTGGTGAGGTCGGGGACGCGGGGTTCGGGCATCATGACCGCCCTGACCACGACACGGCCGCGCACGGAGAACTCCTCCTCGGGGCCGAGTCCGCTCATGAGGGCGGCGGCCTCGTCGAAGCGCTGGGCGGCCAGGAGCCGGGGCAGGCCCTCCAGATGGCGGGCGTCGGTCAGGGCGCGCTCCTCGATCCGGCTGCGCGCCAGGACGGCGACGGAGACCAGTTCGGCGACCGACTCGTGCTCCTCCTCGGTCCAGGCGGCCTGGTCGCCCGCGCACACGAGCAGCCAGGTGGCCAGCGGGTGGGACTCCTTGGTCTGCACCGGCAGGACCGTGACCACGGTGCCGTCGCCGCTCGGCAGGCGCACGGTGCGGGGGAAGGTCGGCCAGGTCAGCGCCTTGGCTGCGAGCCAATCGCCGGCCTCCGGCGGCAGCGGTGCGCCGGAGGAGGCGACGCGGCGACCGGTGGAGGAGATCACCCAGGCGGTGATCCCTGCCTGGGTGGCGGCCCCGGCGAAGGCCTCGGCGAAGTCGGCTCCGGCGGCGACCTCGGCCATGACGCGGCGGTGCCGGTCGCGGGTCTCGGAGATGGTGGTGAACCGGTGCTGGGTCAGGGCCCGCAGGACCTCCTCGGTGACCGCGCCGAAGGACGTCTCGGACGGGACCTCGATGAGGGGGACGTCGTGGGCGCGGCAGGCCTCGACCAGGTCGGACGGGATGTCGCCCAGGGCCGTGCCCGCGCCGAGGGCGACCGCCCCGGCGCTGGCGATCGAGGACACGAATGTCTCGGAGTCCTCTGGTCGGGTACGCCACATCATGCCGGTGAGTATGAACTCGCCACCGCGCAGGTACCGGGCGGGTTCGAGCAGATCGGTGGTGTAGAACCACCGCACGGCGCGGTGGGCGTGCTCGGCTCCGGTCAGGAACCGCAGGTGCAGTCTCTTGACGGCGAGCAGCTCACTGATCTGCATGAACGATCCTTCGTTGGTTGTGGGGCGGCTGGTCCCAGGACGGTACGTGATCTTCCTGCTCAGTGGCACCCTCTGGCGGTCACCGGGAGGATGTGATGGGTTCGCGCGGTCGTCACTTGTAGGAAGATCCCAACGATAGTGGCCCGTTTCACTGACGGTTCATGTCTTTACGTGCTAGTAGGCCGCGTCGCGTCGGTGGTGTACTTCACATCACTACCGGATTACCCAGGAGTTGTGCACACCTTCCGACGTCCAACCAACTCCGTGGCGAGCAACGAGGACAAGTATGGATTTCCTGAGTCCCTCCACACTGGAGGAGGCGCTCGAGGCCAAGAGCGCCCATCCTGACGGGGTGCCCATCATGGGCGGCACCGACGTCATGGTGGAACTCAACTTCGACAAGCACCGTCCCGAGGTCCTGATCGACCTGACCCGGATCCCCGAGCTGGCCGAGTGGGGTCCCGACGGCGGCGTCACCCGCCTCGGGGCGGGCGTGCCCTACACCCGGATCATCGAGGACCTGCACAAGCGGGCCCCGGGACTGGCCAAGGCCTCCCGGACGGTCGCCTCCCCCCAGATCCGCAACCGGGGCACGGTCGGCGGCAACCTCGGGGGCGCCTCACCAGCTGGTGACACGCACCCGCCGCTGCTCGCCACCGACGCGGTCATCGAACTCGCCTCGGTGCGCGGCCGGCGCACGGTCGCCGCCCGCGACTTCTACCTGTCGTTCCGTAGGACCGCCCTGCGGCCCGACGAGCTGATCACCGCGATCCTGCTGCCCGAGCCCAAGGGACCGCAGCAGTTCCTCAAGATCGGCACCCGCAACGCGATGGTGATCTCGGTCGCGGGCTTCTCCCTGTCCCTGGACGCCCGGAACCGGACGGTGGGCACCGGCCTGGGCTCGGTCGGCCCGACCCCGATGCGCTCCGAGGCGGCGGAGGAGTTCCTGGCCGCCGAGTTCGACTGGGAGAACGCGTCGGTGCCCTCGGAGGCCACCGTGCGCCGCTTCGGCGATCTCGTCGCCGCGGCCGCCCGACCCATCGACGACCAGCGGGGCAGCGCCGACTACCGCAAGCACTCGATGGCGGTCATGGCGCGTCGCGCGCTGAGCTGGTCGGTCACCGAATACCGGAAGGGAGCCACGCGATGCGCGTGAACCTCAACGTCAACGGCGAGGACATGACCGCCGAGAACGTCTGGCCTGGCGAGAGCCTGCTGTACGTGCTGCGCGAGCGGCTGGGCCTGCCGGGCAGCAAGAACGCCTGTGAGCAGGGCGAGTGCGGTTCCTGCACGGTGTACTTCGACGGTGTCACGGCGTGCTCGTGCATGATCGCCGCCGGGCAGGCCGAGGGCCGCCGGATCCGGACCGTCGAGGGTCTGGCCGAGGAGTCGGGCAAGGGCTCGGACAAGAAGCTCGGCACGGTCCAGGACGCGTTCGTCGAGGCGGGCGCCGTCCAGTGCGGGTTCTGCACGCCGGGTCTGCTCGTGCAGACCGACGACCTGCTGGAGCGCACGGTGGGCGCGGGCGGGCCCGCCCCGGGCGACGCCGAGATCCGCGAGGCGCTCGCGGGCAACCTGTGCCGCTGCACGGGCTACGAGAAGATCATCGACGCGGTGCACCTGGCCGCCGAGCGTCGGGCGGCCTCCGGGAGCAGCGCATGAGCCGCACGATCGTCATCGAGGGCGCCCACGTCGTCACGGTGGACGGAGCGGAGTACGCCAGCGGCCACATCGTGGTCACCGACGGCCGGATCCGCGCCGTCGGCGCGGGCCCGGCCCCCGAGGTCGCGGGCGCGGAGCGGGTCGACGGCCGCGGGTGCCTGGCCACCCCGGGTCTGGTCAACACGCACAACCACCTCTACCAGTGGGCCACGCAGGGGCTGTTCGCCGACGGCACGCTCTTCGAGTGGTTGGTGGGTTCCTACGAGATCTGGCACCGGCTGGACGCCGAGGTGGTGTCGGGGACGACGACCGCCGGTCTGGCCCACCTGGCGCTGTCCGGGTGCACGACCGCCTCGGACCACCACTACATCTACCCCTCGGGGCGCGGTGACATCGTGGCCGCCGAGGTCGAGGCCGCCCGCGAGGTCGGCATCCGCCTGGACCTGGCCCGCGGCTCGATGGACCGCGGACACAGCGCGGGCGGCTGCCGCCCGACAGCGTCGTGGAGACCACCGACGGAGCTCTGGAGGGCACCGCGGCGGCGATCGACGCCCACCACGACGCTCACCCGAGTCGATGACCCGCGTGGCCGCGGCTCCGTGCTCGCCGTTCTCGGTGAGCCGGGAGCTGATGGTCGGCGCCGCCGAACTGGCCCGTTCCAGGGGCGTGCGTCTGCACACCCACCTCGCCGAGACCCTCGACGAGGAGGAGAAGTGCCAGGCCGAGTTCGGGTGCACCCCCGTCGAGTACGCGGAGAAGCTGGGCTGGCTCGGTGAGGACGTGTGGTTCGCCCACGCGGTGCACCTGTCCGACGCCGCGATCGCCCGCATCGCCGCCACCGGCACCGGCATCGCCCACTGCCCGACCTCCAACGCCCGTCTGGGCGCGGGGATCTGCCGGGTGACCGAACTCCTGGAGGCGGGCGCGGGTGGGCCTGGGCGTGGACGGACCGGCCTCCAGCGAGCTCACCGGCCTGGCCGGTGAGATGCACCAGGCGCTGCTCATGGCCCGCGCCGCAGGGGCCCACAGGCGCTGACCGCCCGCCAGGCGCTGGAGATGGCGACCCTGGGCGGCGCCCGTGTCCTGGGCCGCGACGCCGAACTCGGTTCGATCACCGTGGGCAAGGTCGCCGACATCGCCCTGTGGAGGGTGGACGGCTTCGGCTACGACGTGATCGACGACCCGGTGGTGGCAGCGGTCTTCGGCCCCACCCCTCCCCTGGAGCGGCTCCTCGTCGGCGGGAACACCGTCGTCGACCGCGGCCAGCTCCGCACCCTGTCCGCCGACACCGCGGCCGCGCGTGGCCGCGCCGCGCACCGCGCCCTGGTTCAGGAGGCGAACCTCTAGATGGCGACGACGAGCACCCGGACGGTCACGGACCTGTCCAGCACCACCAAGGACGGGCTGAGCTCCAGCCCGCGCCGCCCCGACGGAACCCTGAAGGTGACCGGGGAGTTCGCCTACTCCTCGGACATGTGGATGGAGGACATGCTGTGGGGGATGACCCTGCGCAGCCCCCACCCGCACGCGAGGATCCGCGGCATCGACGTCACCGAGGCGCTCAAGGTCCCCGGCGTGGAGGCCGTGCTCACGCACGAGGACGTCCCCGGCGCCAAACGCTACGGCCTGGAGTACCAGGACCAGCCGGTGCTGGCCTTCGGCAAGGTGCGCTACAAGGGCGAGCCCGTGGCCCTCGTGGCCGCCGACCACCCCGAGACCGCGCGCCGCGCCCTGGAGCGGATCACGGTCGACTACGAGGTCCTGGCCCCGGTCAGCGACTCGCGGCGGGCCGCCCTGGACCCCGCGTACCCGCTCGTGCACGAGGAGGGCTCCCTCAGGATCCACGAGGAGTACCACCAGGCCGGCAACCGCGTCCGCTACCAGCCGATCCGCACCGGCGGGTTCCGGGACGCGGCCGGGAGCGGAGAGCGGGAGCGGGAGGTCCTGGAGGCCCTGCGCGCCCAGGCCGACGCGGTCGTGGCGACCGAGTACGAGGTCGGCATGCAGGACCAGGCGTTCCTGGGCCCCGAGTCCGGCCTGGCCATCCCGGAGGAGGACGGCGGCGTCCACCTCTACGTCGCCACCCAGTGGCTGCACAGCGACCTCAGGCAGATCGTGCCCTGCCTCGGCCTGCCCGAGGACAAGGTACGGATGACCATGGCGGGGGTCGGCGGCGCCTTCGGCGGTCGCGAGGACCTGTCGATGCAGATCCACGGCGCCATGCTCGCCCTGCGCACCGGCAAGCCGGTCAAGATCGTGTACAACCGTGAGGAGTCCTTCTACGGCCACGTGCACCGGCACCCGGCCAAGATGCGGTTCGAGCACGGCGCCAAGTCCGACGGCACACTGCTGTACGCCACGCTGGAGATCATCGTGGACGGCGGCGCCTACGCCTCGGCGACGCCCGCGGTGGTGGGTGTGGCCTCCTCTTTGGGCATCGGCCCCTACGAGGTGCCCAACGTGCTCGTGGACGCCTACGGGGTGTACACCACCAACCCGCCGTGCGGCGCGATGCGCGGCTTCGGCGCGGTCCAGGCGTGCTTCGGCTACGAGTCGCAGATGGACAAACTCGCCGAGAAGCTGGGCATGCACCCGGTGGACCTGCGGATCAGGAACGCCATGTCGGAGGGCTCGCGGATCATCACGGGCCAGGAGATCGACATGCCGCTCCCGATGACGGAGATGCTCCAGCGCGCCCGCGACCTGCCGATGCCCGTCGAGCGCGCCGAACTGCCCGACCCCGCCGACCTGCGCACCCTGCCCGGCGGCGTGGCCGGGACCACGCACGGCGAGGGCGTCGTGCGCGGTGTGGGCTACGCCGTGGGTCTGAAGAACCTGTGCTTCTCGGAGGGCTTCGACGACTACTCCACGCGCGCGCCCGGTTGGAGATCGTGGCCGGTGAACCGGTGGTCCTGGTGCACACGGCCGCCGCCGAGGTCGGTCAGGGCCTGGTCACCGTCAAGGGCCAGATCGCCCGGACCGAACTGGGTGTGGACAAGGTGGTCATCAATCCGTCCGACACCCAGGTGGGTTCGGCCGGCTCCTCCTCCGCCTCCCGCCAGTCGTACATGACCGGCGGCGCGGTGAAGCTGGCCTGCGAGGCGGTGCGCGAGTCGGTGTTCGCGATCGCCCGCGAGCGCGGTGTGGTCCCGGGCGACCGCCACGACGCGGACCTGTCCCTGGTGGGCGGCAAGCTGGTCTCGGCCACCGACGGTGTGCTGACCTCGCTGGCCGACCTGCTCGGCGACTCCGCCAGCGGCGGCACGGTCGTGGAGGAGACCAGGGTCCACCACCACCGTCCCACCGAGATGCTCGACCCGGTCCTGGGCCAGGGAGCCTCCCACACCCAGTTCGGCATGTGCGTGCACCGCGCCGTGGTGGACGTGGACGTGGAGCTCGGCCTGGTCAAGGTCGTGGCCCTGGACGCGGTGCAGGACGTCGGCAAGGTGCTGCACCCGCAGCAGCTGGCCGGTCAGATCCAGGGCGCCTCGGCCCAGGGTCTGGGTCTTGCGCTGATGGAGGAGATCCAGGTCAAGGACAGCGTGATCCGGAACCCGTCGTTCACGGACTACCTGATCCCGACCATCCTGGACACTCCGCCCATGCGGATCGACGTCCTGGAGCACCCCGACCCGAACGCCCCGTACGGGCTGCGCGGCGCGGGTGAGCCGCCGACCCTGTCCTCGACCCCGGCGATCGTGTCCGCGGTCCGGGACGCCACCGGCCGCCCGCTCACACACGCGCCGGTGCGTCCGGAGGACATCGTCGGCATCGATCTGTGCGTGGGCGGCGGTCCCGGCCCGCCGCCCGGGGCGGGTCGTCGGACACCCCGTCGTCCGACGACCCCGCCAGCCCCCCAGAACCGCCCGCCCCGGATCCGCCGGCGCCCTCGGCGCCGGGGCGGGTGCCCGGTAGGACGTCGTCGTCCGCCACCAACCAGTGATTGGCTACTGTCCGTAGCAATCCCCCCACGCATGGTGTCCTCCATGCTCATCTCCCTCCAGGAGGGGACATGACACGCATCGACGAAACCGGCCCGCGCCCCCAGGCGCAGGCCGCACCGGCTCGATCCTGGCTCGACCGTTTCTTCTTCATCGGTGAGCGCGGTTCCACCGTCGGACAGGAGGTCCGCGGCGGGCTCACCACCTTCATGGCGATGGCCTACATCATCGTGCTGAACCCGATCATCCTCAGCGGCGTGGAGGACGCCGCGGGCAACACCCTCGACGCGGCGCAGCTGACCACGATGACGGCGCTGTCCGCGGGCCTGGTCACCATCATGATGGGCGTGATGGGCCGTGCCCCGATCGCCTGCGCCGCGGCTCTGGGCGTCAGCGCCGTGGTCGCCTACGTGGCCGCACCCGTCATGACCTGGCCCGAGGTCATGGGCCTGGTGGTCTGGCAGGGGATCGTCATCATCCTGATGGTGGTCACCGGCGTGCGGACCGCGGTGATGAACGCGCTGCCGCACAACCTCAAGATCGCCATCGGCGTCGGCATCGGCATGTTCGTCTGCCTCATCGGGCTCAAGAACGCGGGCTTCGTCAGCGCGGGCGGCGCGCTGCTGACGCTCGGGGGCCCAGACGCCGGCGGCCACCTCAACGGCTGGCCGATCCTGGTCTTCGTGGCGGGTCTGGTCCTGGCCTCGGTGCTCCTGGCGCGCAACGTGACCGGCGCGATCTTCTACGGGATCCTCGGCGCCACCCTGCTGGGGATCGTCCTGCACTACGCCTTCGGCCTCGACGCCTCCGCCTGGGGCGGTCCGGGCTGGGGCGGCTCCAGCCCCGAACTGCCCGACAACCCGGTGGCGCTGCCCGACTTCGGGCTGATGTTCCAGGTGGACATGTTCGGCGCCTGGTCCTCGGCCGGGCCGACCACAGCCGGCGTCATCCTGTTCACCCTCGTGCTGGCCGGATTCTTCGACGCGCTCGGCACCATCCTGGCGATCGGCGCCAAGGCCAACATCTCCGACTCCACCGGACAGATGCCCCGCGTCAACCAGATCCTGGTCACCGACGGGTCCGGCGCCGTGGTCGGCGGCCTGACCAGCTCCTCGGCGACACTGGTGTTCGTCGAGTCCACGGCCGGCGTGAGCGAGGGCGCACGGTCCGGCCTGGCGAGCGTGGTCACGGGGGTCCTGTTCCTGACCGCGATCTTCTTCTCCCCGGTGTTCGCGATCGTGCCGACACAGGCGGCCTCGGTGGCGATGGTCCTGGTCGGCGTCATGATGATGATGCACATCGGGGACATCGACTGGAGCGACATCTCGATCGCGATCCCCGCGTTCCTGACCATCGCGATGATGCCGTTCGCCTTCGACATCGCGACCGGCATCGGGATCGGGATCATCTCCCACACGGTGGTCCGCTCCGCCCAGGGCGAGTCCAAGCGGATCCACTGGCTGATGTGGGTCCTCTCGGCGGTGTTCGCGTTCCACTTCGCGCTCCACGCCCTCGGCCTGGGGTGACGTCCCGCCCTCGACGCCTCGGGCCGCCGCGCATCCGTGGGTGCGCGGCGGCCCGACGCTTGTCTACGGGGGCGACGCCTGGGCACCGCCCCCGCAGAGGGGAAAGGTGACGCTACTACAACCTCCGGGTAAGGATCCGACGTGCTCCGCCCGACGTCACACAGGTGGACGAAGCCGCGATCCCGCGGCTCCCCCACCCTCGGACAGGCGCGCACCATGACCACTCCGCTCGGCAGCTCGGACCCCGAACGCATCGGACCCTACACACTCTGCGCCCGCATCGACAGCGGGGGCCAGGGCATGGTCTACCTGGGCCGCGCCCCGGACGGCACACCCGCCGCCGTCAAGGTCCTGACCCCCTCCTGGGGCGACGACACGCGACAGCGCGCACGGTTCGCCCAGGAGCTCTCTGCGGCCCGCCGTGTGGCTCCCTTCTGCACCGCCGCCGTGCTGGACGCCGACATGGACGGGCCCCTGCCCTACATCGCCAGCGAGTACGTGCCCGGCCCCACCCTGCGCACGGCGGTGCGCGAAGGAGGGCCGCGCGAGGGCCCGGCGCTGGACCGACTGGCGATCGCCACGGTCACCGCGCTCACGGCGGTGCACGAGGCCGGGGTGGTGCACCGCGACGTCAAGCCGGGCAACGTCATCCTCGGCCCGGACGGCCCGCGCCTGATCGACTTCGGCATCGCGCGCCTGGACGACGCCACCCGGCACACCACGGGCGTGGTGGGCACGCCCGCGTACATGTCCCCCGAGCAGGTCCGGGGCCAGGCGGTGGGACCGGCCAGCGACGTGTTCTCCTGGGCGTCCGTCATGGCCTTCGCCGCGACCGGGCGCAACGCCTTCCCCGGTGAGACCACGATGGAGGTGGTCGACCGGGTGCTGCGCGACGAGCCCGACCTGGACGGGGTCCCCGACCGGCTGCTCCCCGTCCTGGGGCGCTGCCTGGACAAGGACCCCGAGGCGCGCCCCAGGGCGGTGGACGTGCTGAGCACGCTGCTCGGGACGGGACCGACCACCGCGCCCCTCGCCGCCACGGCCGTCCTGGAGCAGGCCGCCACGTTGGTCGACGAGGGGACGGCGGTCATCCGTCCGGTCCTGCCGCCCACGGATGTGCTGACGGGCGTCGCGTGGGCCGCCACGGCCGCGGACGCGGCCGGGCACGGCGTTCCCGGCGCCGCTACGGAGCCGGAGGGCGCCACCACCCGCGACCGGTCCGCGGCCGGGGCGGTCGGCGCCGCGCCGGAGCCGCCGGGCGGGGGGACCGCACACGGCACGAGCCCGTTCGCCGGACCGGCGGGGAGCGGTGCGGTCGGCCGGGAGCCCGACCCGACCGTCGGCGCACGACCGGGCACGAAGGCGCCGGTCCCCTGGCACGGCCGACGCGTCCTCGGCGGTCGGCGCCGCAGGCACGGGGCGCGCACAGGGGTCCTGACGCGGGCCGCGGCCACCGTGGTCCTGGCCTTGCTCGGGGTCCTGCTGCTGGTGGCCTACGGCCGGGGCGCCCTCCCCGAGATCGTGCCCATCGGGTCCACGCCCTCCACCGCCCCCTCCGAGGCTCCGGCGACCGGCGAGCAGGCTCCGGCCGGCGAGGTGAACCAGATCGAGGACCCGGTGGGCGAACCCGTGGAGGAACCCGTGGCGGAGACCGCGGACGAGGGCGCGGGGGAGCCGGCCGAGGGAGCGGACTGCGCCATTGACCCCCACGCCTCCGGCTGCCCCGGGGAGGAGCCCTGCGGGACCGACGGCTGCCCCGGGGACGGCGACGAGCCCGGCGACGGAGCCACCGACGGCGGGGACGGGGCGGGCGACGAGCCGAGCGGTGAGCCCGGTGACGGCACCGACCCCGAGGAGCCCGAGGACCCGGAGGAGCCCGGTGTCGGCGGGGGCGTCGAGCCCACCGTGGCTCCGCTCGACGAGCCGGTGTTCGAGCCGGTCTGGCCCGTGCCCGGCGGCTGACCGACCGCGCCGAACAGCGGCGCGCGTGCCGACCGACCGGTCGGCGCGCGCGCCGCCTTCTCGTTGACAGGGGTGCCGGACCCACCTAAGTTGTCAATGTCAACTTCACTCATGAACCAGGAACGATTCCATGGACCTGGAAGTCAACGGCTCGCCCGCCCCGGTCTCGGACGCCCCGGGCGCGACCGCGGCCGACCACATCCGCGACCGGCTCGGCCTGACCGGCACCAAGATCGCGTGCGGCGACGGCGTGTGCGGCGCCTGCACCGTGCTTATCGACGGCTCCCCCACCGTCTCCTGCCTGCTGCCCGCCGACGCCCTGCCCGGACGTTCGGTGACCACGGTCGAGGGCCTGGGCGGCGCCCACCCCGTCCAACGCGCCTTCGCCGCCCACGACGGCCTCCAGTGCGGCTACTGCACACCCGGATTCGTCGTGTCGGCCGCCGCGTTCACCGACGCCTGGCGCACCGAACACGGCGACACCCGCCCCGACCGCGACACCGTCGCCGACGCCCTGGCCGGCCACCTGTGCCGCTGCGGAGCCTACGAGGGCGTCTTCGCCGCCGTGGCCGCCGCCTGCGCCGGCGACTTCGACACCGAACCCGACCAGGACCCGCCGCGCGCCGACGCCCACGACAAGATCACCGGCCGCGCGGCCTTCACCGTCGACCGCGCGCCGCGGGGGTGCTGGGAGGGCGTGTTCGTCCGCTCGACCCACCCCCACGCCCGGATCCGCTCCCTCGACCCGGCGGGGGCGCGGGTGGACGCCGGAACCGGAGCGGAGGCGCACTCCACGCCGGTCTTCGTCGACCTGTTGGGCGGGGACCGCGTCGTACGCTATGTCGGCCAGCCGATCGCGGCCGTGGCCGCGCCCACCAGGGCGAGGGCCCGCGCCGCCGCCGAGGCGGTGCGGGTGGACTACGAGCCCCTTCCCGCCGTCCTGGACGCCGAGGCCGCACGAGCCCCGGGCGCGCCCGTGCTCTACCCCACCAGGGAGGAGCGGAAGGCGTCCCCCAGCCACGCCGAGGGCTCGGAGCTGCCGGCGCCGTGGCGGGGCAACGTCCGGGGCCCGTTCACGCTCGGGTGGCGTGCCGGAACCGCCATGAAGCGGCTGCGCGCCGCCGAGCGGGCCGACGATCCCCGCCTCGTGGCGCGGGAGTACACCACCGCGGCCCAACTGCACACCGCCCTGGAGCCGCACGCGTGCGTGGCCGACTGGTCCACGGACGCGACCCTGAACCTGTACATGTCGACGCAGGCCGTCAGTGACATGGCGACCGCGGTCGCCGAACGCTGGGGCCTGCCCAGGGACGGCGTGCGCGTGATCACGGACCACGTCGGCGGCGGATTCGGCGCCAAGGCCGCGATGACGGCCGACGTCGTCGCCTCGGTCGAGCTGTCCCGGCTCGCCCACGCTCCGGTCCGCGTGACCCTGACCCGTGCGGAGGAGTTGACCGACACCGGATACCGGCCCGGCACCCGCACCCGCGTGGCCCTGCTCGCCGACGACGGGGGCGACCTGGCGGCGATGAGCGTGGACTCCTACGGCGACGGCGGCGTGTCCCACGGGTCCATGGCCGCCACACTGGCCGCGCTGATGTACGGCCGTACGCCGCGCCGGACACGGGACTTCGACGTGGTCACCAACCAGGCGCCGGGGGCGCCGTTCCGGGGGCCGAGCGCACCGCCGATGGCCTTCGCGCTGGAACAGGCGGTGGACGAGATGGCGCTGCGCCTGGGCGAGGACCCGCTGAGCCTGCGGCGGCGCTGGGACGGCAACGCCCGACGTCAGGCCCTGTACGACAGGGTCGCCGAGTTGCCCGTGTGGGCCGACCGCCCGCGCGGGAGGCGCACCGGCCGGTTCCGCCGCGGGGTGGGACTGGCCGCGAGCACCTGGCTGTTCCTCGTCAGCCCGAAGTCGAAGGTGGAGCTGACCGTCGAGAACGGCGCGGTGGTCGTCCGATCGGCCACCCAGGACATCGGCACCGGGATCCGTACCGTCCTGCGCGACGTGGTCGCCGACCGCCTCGGCGCGCCCCCGTCGTCGCTGCGGGTGGAGATCGGGGACAGCACGTCGGTGCACGGCTCGGGCGCCGGGGGGAGCCGGACCACCAACTCCATGGGACCGGCCGCGGCCGAGGCCGCCGACCGGTTGCGCCGCGCCCTGCGCGAGGGCTCGCCCGGCGTTCCACCGTCGGGCCCGGTTCCGGAGCCCGCCCTGAAGGAGGCGCTCTCTCGCGCCGAGGGGCTGAGGGTGGTCGGCGGGCGCTCCCTGGACCGTTGGGAGCGGATGTCCTCGCTCCTGTCCGGCGACGCCGACTTCGCCGTGGGACGCGGCCTCATCGGCGCGGTCCACGTCATGGAGGTGGAGGTCGACACCCTGCTGGGGCGGGTCCGTCCGACCCGCTGCTGGGCCGGGATCGCGGCCGGCCGCATCTACTCCCCCCGACTCGCGCGCAACCAGTGCGAGGGAGCGGTGGTGCAGGGCGTGGGCTACGCGCTGTTCGAGGAACGGCGCACGGACCCCGCCACCGGCGCCGTGCTCACCGACAACCTGGAGGACTACCGCATCCCCGGCCTGGGCGACGTGCCCGAGACCGAGGTGTACTTCCACGAGGAGGGGTTCGAGCACGTTCCCGGCGGTGGTGTGGGCCTGGGCGAGGTCTCCGCCGTCGGCGTGGCCGCCTCCGTGGCCAACGCGGTGTCCGACGCCACCGGCTGGCGCCCGCACGACCTGCCCATCCGCCCGGACCGACTGATCGAGGCCCTGCGATGACCACGACACGACCGAGCGACCTGGACACCGCCCTGTCCCTCCTGCGGCAGACGGGCGCCCGGCCCCGATCCGGAGGCACCGACCTGACCGCGTGCCTGGCCCACGGAGTGCTCGCCCCGGCGCCAGTGGTGGACCTGACCGGGATCGCCGCCCTGGCCGGAATCGACTGGCGCCAGGACGGGTCCGCCCGCGTGGGCGCGCTGACCAGCGTGCACGAGCTGTCCGCCGACCCCGGGCTGCGCCGGGCCTACCCGGCCCTGGCTCGTACGGCGGAGGCGCTGGCCACCCCGCAGGTGCGCCGGACGGCCACGTTGGGCGGCAACCTGCTCCAACGCAACCGGTGCTGGTACCTGCGCAACCCCGCCTTCGACTGCTTCCAGACCGGAGGCGGATCCTGCCCGGCGCGCGAGGGCGACCACCTGCACGGGGTGGCGGTGGACCAGGGGCCGTGCGTGGCGCCGCACCCCTCGACTCTGGCCGTGGCCCTGGTCGCCTACGACGCCGTGGCGCGCATCGAGGGCGGGGACGAGGGGGCCGGTGAGCGGCCGGTGGCGGACCTGTACGACCCGGGCGACCCGACCCGCGACCACGTGCTGGGCCCGGCGCAGGTGCTGGCGGCGGTGTCGCTGCCCGCGCCGGCGCCGGCGAGCGGGCCGCCTACCTGCGGGCGACCGGGCGGTCCCGGGCCGAGTGGCCGCTGGTGGAGGTGACCGTCCGGCTGGACTGCGGCGAGGGGGGCGTGGGTCCGGTGGCCTCGGCCGCGGTCGCGGTCGGGGGCGTGGCTCGCACACCGCTGCGCCTGCCCGAGGTGGAGGCCGCGCTGCGGGGCGCGGTCCCCGGCGACGAGCCCGGCGCCACGCTCACGCAGGCGCTGGACGGCCTGGCCGACCTGTGCTCCCCCCTGCCCGCCACGGGCTACAAGACCGCCCTGCTGCGCGGGACCGTCCACGCCGCGATCCAGCAGGCGTTGGGGTCCGTGCGTGACTGACACGGGTCCTGGGCCGGTCCGCGCGCGGTCCGGCCCGGGGTCCGCGGCGCGCGCCTAGGTCCTGTCTGGAGTTTGGATCACGAGTTCGGGAGATCGCCTGCGGGCCGGGCCCGGCTTTGATAGAGCAATAGTCATGGCACGAGGCGATCT
>NZ_MKKC01000104.1 GCF_001942255.1 Nocardiopsis sp. CNR-923 | reverse complement strand
GGAGAGCTACGAGGCCGGGCTGCACCTATGCGGTGCGATGCTCTGGCTCCGCAGCATCGCACCGCGTCCATAATTCGAACTCCAGACAGGACCTAGTGCGGATCGGCTGAAACCCCCGTCCTGGATCGCGGTTCCCCGGTCGCGTCGGGGCGGCGGAAATCGGGTGTGCCGGGCACCGCGCGTGTCTGTATGGTCCAGTCATGACCATTCTGCGTGTCCCCTACCACCTCGACGAACACCTGCCCGACCTGTGGCCCCCGCTGCCCGGCGCCGCGCAGACTGTGGTCGCCGAGTTGCCCGACGGCGACGTGTGGTCGCGCATGACCGTCCTGCACGGGGTCGTCGCCGAGCGCGTCGCCGACCACGCGCGCGCTGGTCGGGTCCCGGTCGTGGTCTCCGGTGACTGCATGGTGGCCCTGGGCGCGGTGGCGGGTCTGCAAAGGGCCGGGGCGGACCCCTCCGTCGTCTGGTTCGACGCGCACGGGGACGTGCAGACGATGCAGACGAGTACCTCGGGGTACGCGGGCGGGATTCCCCTGCGCGTGCTGACCGGCTACCGGCCGGACCCGGCCACCGCACGGCTCGGTCTGCGCGACGTCGCGGAGGATCGGATCCTCCTCGTCGACGGACGCGACCTCGACCCGGCGGAGGAGGAGTACCTGCGCGCGTCGGCGCTGCGGGTGAGCGCGGTCCCGGACATGGCGGCCGACGCGCTCCCGGAGGGCCCCCTCCTGCTGCACGTGGACCTCGACGTCATCGATCCGGGCGAGGTACCCGGAGTGCTCTTCCCCACCCCGGACGGCCCCTCCGCCGACGCCGTGGTCGGCGCGGTCCGTCGCGTCCTGGAGACGGGTCGGGTGGCCGCCCTCAGCGTCGGCTGCACATGGCGGTCGGACGCGGAACTGGACCGTGACGGCGGTGTCCGAGCCCGCCTCCTCGCCGACCTGCTGGCACCGCTGATCCGGTGAACTGCGCACCCCCTGGTTCGGGCGGCCGTGCACGGCCGCCCGCCAACGTGCCGGGGAGCCGCGGTATTCCCGCCGGGACGGACCGACCTGACGGGCCCGGAAGAGTCGCATACCCTGGTGGGCGATGACTTTCGCGCGAGATGACCACCACGAGCAGGGCGAGGGGCCGGTGCAGACGACGTTCTACGAGGCCGTGGGGGGCGAGGAGACCTTCACCCGCCTGGTACGCCACTTCTACGAGGGCGTCGCCGCCGACCCCCTGCTGCGGCCCATGTACCCCGAGGAGGACCTGGGCCCGGCCGAGGAGCGCCTGCGCCTGTTCCTCATCCAGTACTGGGGCGGCCCGCGAACCTACAACGAGCGGCGCGGCCATCCGCGGCTGCGGATGCGGCATATCCCGTTCCGGATCGCGCCGCCGAGCGCGACCGCTGGCTGGAGCACATGCGCGCCGCGATGGACTCCCTGGAGCTGCACGAGGTCCTGGACCGGCAGATGTGGGAGTACATGGTGATGGCCGCGCACAGCATGGTCAACGTTCCTGAGGAGGCCACGCCCCCGGCGGTGGCCAGGCCGACGTCCGTCGCGGTGGCCTCCGCGGAGCGCCGTGACGGCGACGAGGGCGAGACCGTGTCCGTCTCCCTGAAGTAGTCGCGCCCGGACGACCTCAGGCGTACTGGGCGAGGTAGGCGCGCTCGGTGGCGTCGAGCCGCCGCGCGCTCTGCGTGGGCACGTCGAATCCGACCAGCACCGTCCTGGCGCGCAGGTACACGGTCGTGTGGTCGCGGATCTCGTAGGCCAGCGTGCAGCTCGCGTGGCGGACCTCGGTCACCCACAGCTCCACGCGCACCGGGTCCTTGCGGGGCAGC
Source organism: Nocardiopsis sp. CNR-923 (assembly GCF_001942255.1). Classification (GTDB taxonomy): domain Bacteria; phylum Actinomycetota; class Actinomycetes; order Streptosporangiales; family Streptosporangiaceae; genus Nocardiopsis. Next base: position 26,976 of record NZ_MKKC01000104.1, on the reverse strand, counting down.
AGCGGCGCCACGTAGTCCGCCTCCTGGCGGGCCACGACCATGGCGCCGAAGATCTCCTCGCCCGCGTCGACCCCGCCGCCGTAGCGTAGGAACGAGATCCGCGCGTCCTCCAGATAGGTGAGCATCCGCACGTTGTTGACGTGGTGCTGGGGGTCAAGGTCGGCGTAGCGGACCTGGGCGAGGTGCACGTGCCGCCGAGGCACGGTCCCGGTCCCGTTGCCTGCGGCCTCCATCTGGGTCACGTACCTGGTTCCTCTCGTGGGTGGCTCTCCTGGGGGTGGGCGACCTCGATTGTCCCAATACCCCCAGGAGCCCGTTCGGCCGCCCGGTCACCAGCGCTGTGGCGTGGGTCTCCTCCCGGCGGCCGGATGCGCGGGTCGGACCGCCGATCAGGCCACCGACGCCCCCAGATGGTGGGCGAGGAAGGCCAGCTGCTCGGCGCTGAGCGACACGCTCCGGCTCACCGAACGGGAGCTGTGGCCGACCTCCGACTCGCGCCGCAGCAGGATCGGACGCTCCTCCAGCGACGCCGACGTGGCCCACTGCATCAGCGCGCACAGCTTGCGCGCGTGCATGGGGTCCACCCGGGTGTCGTTGTCGAACACGGTGAACAGCGTCGCGGGGTAGCGGGTGCCCTCACGCACGTTGTGGTACGGGGAGTACCCCAGCAGCCACCCCAGTTCCTCCGGTTCGTCCGCGCTCCCGTACTCGACGTTCCACAGTTGGCCCAGTCCGAAGCCCTCGTAGCGCACCATGTCGAGCAGGGGTGCTGAGCACACCGCGGCGGCGAACAGGTCCGGGCGCTGGGTGATCATCGCGCCGACCAGGAGCCCGCCGTTGCTCCCACCCATGATCGCCAGCCGATCGGGGGTGGTCACACCCGTCCCCACCAGGTGTTCGGCGGCGGCCGCGCAGTCGTCGAACACGTTCTGCTTGTGCGCGAGCATCCCGTCGCGGTGCCACTCCTCGCCCTCTTCCAGTCCGCCGCGCAGGTTGGCCGTGGCGTACACGCCTCCGGAGCGCACCCAGGCCAGGACCGACGCGGAGTAGGAGGGGGTCAGGGAGATCCGGAAGCCGCCGTAACCGTAGAGGACGGTCGGGCGGGGACCGTCCGCCGGCTCGGCGGGGGAGACCACGAGCATGCGCACGGGAGTGCCGTCCCCGGACGTGAACGTCACCAGTTCGGTGCGGACGTCGGGCGGGGTGACCGCGCCGGGTGCGTCCGCCCAGACGGACACGGCGCCGTCGCGAGCGTCGTACCGGTACACCGACGAGGGGTGGGTGCTGTCGGTGTAGCCGAACCAGGCCTCGTGGCCGCCCTCGGGCCGTTCCATGAGCACGCCGACCGTTCCCAGGCCAGGCATGTCCAGCGAACCGAGCCGCTCGCCGGTGGCCAGCTCGTGGCGCGTGACCTCGCTGACGGCGTGGTGGCTCCAGGCGACCAGCATCTCCGGCCGATCCATGCCGGGGCCGTCGAGGATCGCGAAATCCTCCAGGACCGCCTCGGCGTCCTCGGCGACCAGTGTGGTCCAGTGCTCGTACCCGGGGGTGGCCGGGTCGGTCACGCACACGCGGCCGCGCGGGGCGTCGCGGTCGGTGTACAGGTACAGGCGTCCGTCCCTGCTGACGTGGGCGGACAGGGTGGCGTCGACGCCCTCCTGGATGGGAACGAGCCTGGGGGCGTCCAGTTCTGCCTCGGTCAGGTCGGCGATCCACATGTCGGTGGCCGAGGAGGTGCCGCGCACGGCGAGCAGGATGAGCCAGCGGCCGTCACGGCTCACGGTGACGCTGAAGTACTCGGTCTTGTCGCGGCCCTGGCCGAAGACGAGGGCGTCCTCGTCCGCGGAGGTGCCCAACCGGTGCAGGTAGACGCGCCTGTGGTAACTCTCCTCTCCCTCGGGGACCTCGTCGGCGGGCAGCCGTCGGACGAGTAGAAGGCGGAGGAGTCCGGGAGCCAGGCGATGGGGCTGTAGCGCGTGCGGTCGATCGGCCCGTCGACGGTCTCCCCGGTCTCGACGTCCATGATCCTCAAGAGCGACTCCTCGTCGCCGGCCTCGGAGAGCTGGTAGGCGAGCAGCCGCCCGGAGCGGTCCGGCTTCCAGGAGTCCAGGGTGGTCAGTCCGCTCGGGTCCAGCGCCCCGGGGTCGACCAGGACGCGTTCGGGCCCGTCCGGGTCCCGGACGTGCAGGACTCCGTGCTCCTGCTCCGCCGTGCGGCGGGTGAAGAAGTGGCGCTCGCCCCGCCACACGGGGGCGCCGACGTGCCCGGCGCCCATGAGCGACCGGACCTGGTCGCCGAACCACTCGCGCGCCCGGAACCGGGGGAGGGCCTCGGAGTAGAGGGTGTCCTGGGCGGTGGACCACTCCTTGGTCGCGGCCGTCCGCGGATCCTCCAACCACCGGTAGGGGTCGGCGACCGCGTGGCCGTGCAGGGTCTCGATGATGTCCAGCCGCTCTGCTGGCGGGTAGCCAAGTTCACGCATACTTCGCACCCTATCCACCGATATCTCACTCCCGGTGTTCGGCGCGGCGGCACCGTGAAACGTGGTTGGGGGGGCGCACAATGGGTGGAGGAAAGCCACGACCCGCGCTTTCCGGGCGTCCTGACGAAAATTGGGGTGGCGCCGAGGCCGTCTGACCACGCACACTGAATGCGGGACGCAACTCGGCGGGAACCACCGGGAGGTCCGTGTGGCAAGGCGAACGGAAACACCGATCCCAGGATCGGTGAACAGGGAGGTTTCCTGGCTGGCCGAACGGCTGGCCGGGGAGGAGACACGGCCGTGGAGCACGACGGCCGGGGCGGAGCGATGAGCGCCCAAGGCAGCCGGGAGGGCGGCCCACCGACCGCCCGCCGCCACGTGCTGCTGCTCAACGCCAGCTTCGAACCACTGACGACACTGCCGCTGCGCAGGGCGATTCTGCTCGTGCTTCGGGAGAAGGCCGAGGTCGTGCACGGGGACGAGGCCGGAGCGGTGCTCCACTCGGCGACCCGGTCATACGACGTGCCGTCGGTCATCCGGCTCAGACGCTACATCAGTGTTCCCTACGGTCGCAGGGTGCCGCTGACGCGGGTGGCGCTCATGCGCAGGGACCGGCACACCTGCGGTTACTGCGGGAAGAAGGCCGAGACGATCGACCACGTGATTCCCCGCAGCCGCGGCGGGGCGCACGTGTGGGAGAACGTGGTGGCGGCGTGCAAGCCGTGCAACCACCGCAAGGCCGACAAGTTCCTGGACGAGCTCGGATGGGAGCTGCACATCACCCCCAAGGTGCCCAAGGGGCCGCACTGGCGACTGATCAACGGTGACCTGCACGGCGACCCTCAGTGGGAGCCCTACATGGCTCATCTGGCGGCCTGACGCCGCGGGGCCGGGGCCACGCGTCCCCGGCCGGCCCCGCGGCTGCCCCCTCGCCTCCGTCGCGCGGTGTCCGGGAGACGGAGGGCGGCCGTATTCTGATCGCATGGTGCGTCCTGGAAGCTGTGTCAGGCCAGCGGGTGGAAGTCCCGTCCGGGTAAGCGCCGGAGCGCCCGGTAGCAGGCCCCAGCCGTGCGGGGAGACCCGCCCGGCCGAGCGGGGTGTCACAAGCCTCTTCGGAGGGAGCAAGAACGCGGGCCGTAGCATCAAGCGAACTCTGCAGCCTCGTCACAGATACAACGGTCAGAGCCGAGCCGGTCATGTCACGGCGAAGGCCACGTCCGGCGAACCCGGTTCCGGAAGCGGTCCGCTGGATCTACCCGGGGTAGGGGAGACGGCACGCGTTCACGGTCTGGCACGGAACAGGAGAGGCCCGTCCGCGCACGCCTGCGTCGGGCAGAGACCGCTGGTATAAGCCGATGGTGAAGTCCAGCGGAGCGCGGCGGGAGTCCGAGCGGGGCATAGTACCGGTGATCGGCGTGCAACAGAACGCGCCGGGAGGGAAGGGCCCGCACTTTGATCACGCTCGCGGCGGGGGTAAGCGTCAGGGCATGGCCGGGACCGCCCGGCCCAACAACCCCGGCAACACCGTTGCCGATCCCGGGGCCGTGGTGCCCATCGGGAAGGTGCGAAAACTCAGGCGCAAGCTATGGGCTGCGGCCAAGCAGTCCCCGGAACGCCGCTTCCACGCTCTGTTCGACCGTATCTGCAGGGATGACGTCCTGCGGGAGGCGTGGCGGCGTGTGAAGGACAACCGGGGCGGGTCCGGTATCGACCGGATCACCTTGGAAGATGTGGAGTCCTACGGGGTGGAGCGGATGCTCGATCAACTCCGACAGGACCTGCTGGAAGGGAAGTACCGTCCGTCGCCGGTGCGGCGGGTGGACATCCCCAAACCACGGGGCGGCACGCGCCCCTTGGGTATCCCCACCGTTCGCGACCGGGTGGCCCAGCAGGCGGCCAAGATCGTGCTGGAGCCGGTGTTCGAGGCCGACTTCCTTGAGTCGTCCTACGGGTACCGGCCCAGGCGGTCGGCTCTTGATGCGATGGAGCGCCTGCGGGTCGGCTTCATCAAAGGGGTCACCTATGTCGTGGAGTTCGACATCCGTGGCTTCTTCGACCATATCGACCATATCGACCATGACCGGTTGATGGGCGAGGTCGCCAGGCGGGTGTCGGATCGGCGGGTGCTCAAGCTGGTGCGGTTGTGGCTGCGTGCGGGGGTGATGGAAGCTTCTGGTGTGTCGCGGACGGTCGCGGGCACGCCGCAGGGCGGGGTGATCTCCCCGCTGTTGGCCAACGTCTACCTGCACGTGCTGGATACGGAACTGGCGGCATCGGGAGTCGGTGCGCTGGTGCGCTACGCCGACGACGGGGTCGTGATGTGCCGTTCCCGGCGCCAGGCCGAGCGGGCGCTGGCCGAGGTCGGCCGGATTCTCGCCTGGCTGGGTCTGGAGCTGCACCCGGACAAGACTCGGATCGTGGACCTCAGGAAGGGCCGGGAGGGTTTCGACTTCCTCGGATGCCACTTCAGGGCGCGCGTGTCGGGCCGGTTGTGGGTCAAGAAGCGGATCGTGCGCTACTTCCTGCAGCGGTGGCCCTGTCAGGCGGCGATGAAGCGGCTGAGGGAGAAGATCCGGGACCGGACCGGTCGAGCTCAGATGGGTCGGGACGTGCGGGTGGTGATCGCCCGGATCAATCCGATCCTGCGGGGTTGGGGTGTCTGTTTCCGTACCGGGAACGCTGCCACCGAGTTCAGAGCGGTGGATGTCTGGGTCGTCCTGCGGCTCAAGGGGCTCATGATCAAGAAGCGTGGGCGCAATCTCCGGGCCGGTCAGGCTGCTGCCTGGACGGAGGAGTGGTTCAACCAGCAGGGCTTGTACAGGCTTCGCGGGACTGTCCGTTATCCGGGTGCTGTGTAACCGGTCGAGAAGATCATCGGTAAGCCGTGTGCGGGAAAACCGCACGCACGGATTGAAAGGGGGATGAGGAGACGGGCCCGGAACGGGTACCGCGCCTCTGACTACCAATGCCCAGATACGACTTCCGCTGCCGCGAGTGCGGCACCGCCTTCGAGGTCTCCCGCCCGATGGCCCTGGCCGGCGATCCCGCCGACTGCCCGCACGGCCATGACGACACGGTGCGCCTGCTGTCCACCGTGGCGGTGGGCGGACGCGCCGCCGCACCAGCACCCTCCGGTGGCGGAGGGTGCTGCGGGGGCGGCTGCTGCGCCTGACCGGTCCGAGGCCGGGGCCAGGGACACCCGGGGTGCCGATCCCCGGGCCTGCTCTAGCGCTCGATCTGCGACACGTCGCGCGCCGCGCCGGTCGAGGCCGAGGTGGCCATCGCGGCGTAGGCGCGCAGCGCGGCGGTCACCGGGCGCTCCCGGTCGCGCGGCTGGAAGCGGCCCAGCTCCTTGATCAGCCGCTCGCGGCGGGCGTCGAGCTCGTCCGCGGGGACCTCCAGCACGATGCCGCGGTTCGGGATGTCGATGCTGATGGTGTCGCCGTCCTCGACCAGCGCGATGTCGCCGCCGGCGGCCGCCTCGGGGGACGCGTGCCCGATGGACAGGCCCGACGTGCCGCCGGAGAAGCGGCCGTCGGTGATGAGCGCGCAGGCCTTGCCCAGACCGCGGCCCTTGAGGAAGCTCGTCGGGTACAGCATCTCCTGCATGCCGGGCCCGCCCTTGGGGCCCTCGTAGCGGATGACGACCACGTCACCGGGCGCGACCTGCTTGGAGAGGATGCCGTCGACGGCGTCCTCCTGGGACTCGAACACCTTGGCGGGCCCGGAGAAGGTCCACAGCTCCTCCTCCACACCGGCGGTCTTGACGATGGCGCCGTCCGGGGCGAGGTTGCCGAAGAGCACCGCCAGCCCGCCGTCCCTGGTGTAGGCGTGCGGCACGGCGCGGATGCAGCCCTTCTCCCGGTCGGTGTCCAGGCTGTCCCATCGGGTGCTCTGCGAGTACGCCTTGGTGGTGCGCCTCCCGCCGGGCGCGGCGTGGAAGAGCTCCACGGCCCGGTCGCTGACGGTGTCGCCGGCGATGTCCCACTCGGCGATGAACTCGCCGACGGTCGTGCCGTGGACGGTGGGCAGGGAGGTGTCCAACAGGCCGCCCCTGGCCAACTCGCCGAGGATGGCGGGGATGCCGCCCGCGCGGTGGACGTCCTCGATGTGGTACTTCTCCGTGTTCGGCGCGACCTTGCACAGGCACGGCACGCGGCGGGAGACGGCGTCGATCTCCGGTAGTCCGAAGTCCACGCCCGCCTCCGTGGCGGCGGCCAGCAGGTGCAGGATCGTGTTGGTGGAGCCGCCCATGGCGACGTCCAGGGCCATGGCGTTGCCGAAGGCGGCCGGGGTGGCGATGGACAGCGGCAGGACGGACTCGTCCTCGTCCTCGTAGTAGCGCTTGGCGGCCTCGACGACGAGGCGTCCGGCGTCCTCGTACAGTGCGCGGCGCGCGGTGTGGGTGGCCAGCACGGTGCCATTGCCCGGCAGGGCCAGGCCGATCGCCTCGGTCAGGCAGTTCATCGAGTTGGCGGTGAACATACCCGAGCAGGAGCCGCAGGTCGGGCAGGCGGCCTCCTCCATCTCGTCCAGCTCCGCCTGGGAGACGCTCTCGTCGGCCGCGGCGATCATCGGGTTGATCAGGTCGAGCTTGCGGACCGTGGTGGCGGTGCCGTCGACCACGGTGACCTTGCCCGCCTCCATGGGGCCGCCGGAGACGAACACCGTGGGGATGTTGAGCCGCAGCGCGGCCAGCAGCATGCCGGGGGTGATCTTGTCGCAGTTGGAGACGCACACCAGGCGTCCGCGCAGTGCGCGTTGACCATGTACTCGACCGAGTCGGCGATGAGCTCGCGGCTGGGCAGGGAGTAGAGCATGCCGCCGTGGCCCATGGCGATGCCGTCGTCGACGGCGATGGAGTTGAACTCGCGCGGCACCCCGCCCGCCTCGCGGACCGCGTCGGCGACGACGTCGGCGACCTCGCGCAGGTGGACGTGGCCGGGGACGAACTGGGTGAAGCTGTTGGCCACGGCCACGATGGGCTTGCCGAAGTCCTCGCGCTCCACGCCGGTGGCGCGCATGAGAGCGCGCGCGCCTGCCATGTTCCTGCCGTGTGTGACCGTGCGTGATCGTAGCGCGGGCATGGGGTGGGCTCCCATCGGTTCCGGGTGTTTCCCCTCGATGGTAGTCGCCTTCGGGCCTGCTTCGGTCTCGAATCCGAAGACCCGATGTCCGAATCATGAGACGAAAAGGGGTGCCCCGACGCACGTGCGGGGCCCGGGAGGGACCACGGCGCCGTGGTCCCTCCCGCGCTTTTCCCGGACGGGTTCCCGAGCTGTCAGTACCGGGGCGGAAGCGCCTTCTTGGCGGCCTCGTAGATCTCCTCGATCTCGCGCTCGTCCAGCCGGTCCCGGCCCGTGCGCAGCCACTTGCGGACCTTGGTGCCGGTGATGATGTCGACGCCGCGCAGCCGGTGGCTGTCCCAGGGCATCCCGGGGCCGTAGATGGCCAGGGAGGCACGCACAGAGATCTCCCGGCCCAGTTCCTTGCTGATGAGTTCCTCGGCCCGTTTGGCCTCCTCCAGCGCCTCGTCGATCCGCTCGTTCTTGCTGAACCGCCCGTGGTAGAGCTTCTCCAGCTTGTTGCGCAGGGGCAGGCGTCGGTCCCACGACTCGGAGTCGATCGCGAACGCGCCGCGACGGCCCACGATGAAGTGGTCGATCTGCCCGTTGCCCCCGGGGACCGCGCGGGCGTGCAGGACGCGGTAGCCGAGCTGCTTCATCACCCGTAGTTGGACCTCGGTCTTGCGCTGGGCCGCCGAGGGCTTGCGCCACCGGGGGACCTCCGACTCACGCCGGGCGGCGTAGACGGTGACGCCGACCAGGGTGACCAGACCGAGGGTGACCCCGATCCGCCAGTCCGCGGTGAGCAGTCCGAGGGCCAGGGCGACCAGCGCTGCGACGGCCGCGCGAAGGGACCACTTACGCGCGGTCTCGCTGGACTTCAGGGTTCCGTAAAGCGCCTTAGTGCCCGAATTGTCGCTCTTCTTCCTTTGCTGAGGGAAAAAGAGCTCTTCGGGGCTGCTCGCCGCCGATGGTGAGTCGCTCGGTTGGGCGCGCTCGTTCGTTGTCGTTGCCGATTCCACGTCGGACAGGTTAGTTCCATCCATATCCGAGTCCTAGTGCATGACTTCTCACACTTTTCTTCCCTCGTTCCCCCGGCCGCATGCGTGTCCATGACGCGGGGGAAGGGAAGGATCACTGTTTCGACAGTCTCTCTAGAGAAGACCACCACGCAGTGGTGCCCCGTGACGCGCCCGCTAATCTGGTGGATCATGACCCAGATCCACGAACTTCCGGCACACCGACTCGCCGACCTGGTGCGGAGTCGTGAACTGTCCCCTCGTGAGATTGCCGAACACTGTCTGGAGCGGATCGAACGGCTCGATCCCGCCTTTGGCGCGTTCGTTGCGGTTAGCCCGGAACAGGTCCTCGAACAGGCCCGATATGCGGAGAAGCGCGTCATGCGCGACACGCCGGAAGCCCTGCCGGCCCTCCTGGGAGTACCCCTTCCGATCAAGGACCTGGACCAGATGGCGGGCGCGCCCACGACCTTCGGCTCACGCGCCGTCGACCCCGTCCCGGCCCCGGTCGACGACGGCCCGGTGGCCGCACTGCGCTCCGCGGGCGCCCTCCTCCTCGGCAAGACCAACACACCCGAGTTCGGGTGCACCTGCTACACCGAGAACGACGTCGCCCCGCCCAGCCGCAACCCCTGGGACACCGACCGCACACCCGGCGGCTCCAGCGGCGGCGCCGCCGTCGCGGTCGCCGCCCGTCTGGCGCCCGTCGCCCACGGGAGCGACGGGGGCGGATCCCTGCGCATCCCCGCCAGCGCGTGCGGGTTGGTCGGCCTCAAGCCCACACGGGGGCGCGTCTCCGGCGGGCCGCACAGACCCGACCTCGTGGGCCTGTCCACGTCCGGACCCCTGGCCCGGAGCGTGTTGGACGCCGCGCTCCTGCTCGACGCCATGGCGGGCTCGCGGCCCGGCGACCTGTACACCGCGCCGCCGCTCGCACCGGACGAGACCTTCGCCGACCACGCGCGCCGCGACCCCGGCCGCCTGCGCGTCGGCCGCTACGCCGACGCCGGAAGCGTCGGCGCCCCCGTCCACCCCGACGTCCTGGCGGCCTACGACGCGGCCACCGAACTCCTCGTCGGACTCGGCCACGACGTGGAGGAGATCCCCACTCCGGGCGACGCCCACTTCGGCAGCGCCTTCGCGGAGGACTTCGGCGTGCTCTGGGCGGCGATGGCCTCGGCCCACCCCGTGGACCCCGGTCGCGAACGCGAACTCAGGCCGATCACGCAATGGCTGCGCGCCCGGGCGCGCGCCACCCCCGTCCCCGCCTACGTCGCGGCCTGTGCCCGGCTCCAGAAGGGGGTGCGTTCACTGATCGCCGCCACCGAGCCCTACGACGTGCTGCTCAGCCCCACCCTGGCACTGCCGCCGACCCCGATCGGGCACTTCGACCGGGGCGGCCCGGAACAGGAGTTCCGCCGCATGAGCGAGTTCACCCCGTTCACCTCGGTGTACAACGTCTCCGGCCAACCCTCGGCCAGCGTTCCCCTGCACCAGTCCCCGGACGGGCTGCCGATCGGCGTCATGCTCACCGGCCGGATGGGCGGCGAGGGCACGCTCCTGTCGCTGGCGGCCCAGCTGGAGGCGGCGCGCCCCTGGGCGCACCGGCTCCCGCCCGGAGTGGACTAGGAGTCCCCGACGGCGGGGGCGGTCGGTCCCGTGACCGGTTCCGCCGCCGCGGGGTCCGGGTCCGGGGACGCCGCCGGGACGAAGACGCTCAGCCCGGCGGCCAGCAGGGCCACCGCCGCGGCTCCCGCCGCGCCGCCGGCCACTCCGAGGCCGTCGATCAGCGCACCGATCATCGGGCCCGCGAGTGCGCTGCCGACACCCATCCCCGAGGCCAGCCAACCGAACGCCTCGGCGCGGCGGTCGGACGGGGAGACCTCGCCGAGCCGTCCCATCGCCGCCGCCACCGTGGGCGCGATGGCCACCCCGGACAGGAACAGCAGCGGGGTGATCCACAACGGGGTGGACAGGTGGACGACCGGCGGCATGAACGGCACCAGGACCGCCAGTCCCAGCGCGGCGGCCAGGCTCCGCCGTACCAGTCGCGGCCGCCCCCGCAGTCCTCCGGCGACCGCCCCGCCCACGAGCGAGCCCAGCGCCCACACCGACGCCAGCACCATGACGTACTGCGGTGACTCCAGTTCGTTGGCCCACGCGACGATGACCAGGTCCACGCCCACGATGCCGCAGATCAGCAGCAGCGACATGAGCAACAGGACGCACAGCGCCCGCGAGCGCAGCAGACTCCTGCGGGGCGCGGGCGCGCCGAGTCGGAGTCACGCTGCTCGGGGTCGGGTCCGGTCACCCCGGCACGGCGCAGGGAGTGCGCGAACCCCACCGCGCCCGCCAGAGCCAGCACCGACAGCAGCCCCAGCGCCCACCGGGGACCCGCGAAAGCCACCACGCCCGCGGTGAGCACGGGGGAGAAGACGAAGAGCAACTCCTGAGTGGTCGCCTCGGCCGCGTAGATGGCGTTGCGCTCGGCGCCGAAGGTCAGCCGCGGCCACAGGGCGCGGACGATCTGGTTGGCGGGGGAGCCGAACACACCGACGGCCAGGGCCAACGGCACCGCCAGCCACCACAGTGAGCCCGGCAGCAGGGCCAGGGCGAGGAGCCCCGCGCTGAACACCGCACCGCACACCAGCACCAGTCGGTCGCTGCCGCCCCGGTCAGCCATCCGTCCGCGCAGTGGCCCGACCGCGGCCACGCCCAACGTGAAGGCGCCGACGACCAGCCCGGCGTAGGTATAGGAGTCCGTCCAGCCTCGACGAGGAACGTGACCGCGATGATCAGCCCGGGCAGGTAGAAGCGGGCGACGAGTGACCAGGTCAGCAGCGACAGGACGTGGGGAACGGCGAAGACACGCCGGTAGTTGGACAGCACCCCGCTCATTATGCACACAGGGCGGCACGGTGCGGCGATGGGGTTTACGGCTGCCGTGGGGGACGTTCTGGCCCCACGCCGTGCGGTCCTGCGGTGTACGCGGCCCGGGTTAGGGCATGATCGGTTGCTGTGAGGGACGTTCAGCTGGCCCGCGCGGCCGAGCAGTACGGAGTCGCGACCGCCTACGAGGACTGGCGGGGCAGACGCGTGCCCGTCAGCCCCGACACGATCCGCCACGTCCTGGCGGCACTGGGGGTGGACCCCGAGGACCCCCGCCCCGCGACCAGACGGAGCCCGCTGCCGCCCGCCGTCGTCGTCCGTGAAGGCAAGGCTCCCGACCTGGTTCTTCCCGAGGGCGCGCGCAGCACCGTGGAGACCGGCGACGGCTCCCTGCTGCCGTTCGACCCGGGCCTGCCGCTCGGTGTGCACACGCTGCGCGTCGAGGACGGCGGCGCCGAACACGACGCGCCCCTGCTCGTGGTCCCCGACCGAATCGAGCCCGGCGCCCTGCGCGCGAACCGGCGCCTGTGGGGGCTCATGGCGCAGGTCTACAGTGTCCGTTCCCGTGCCTCGTGGGGCACGGGGGACCTACGTGACCTCGCCGAGCTCGCCGACTGGGGCGCCCGGGACCTGGGCGCCGACTTCGTACTGGTCAACCCGATGCACGCCACCGAACCCCTCGGCCACGTGGAACCGTCGCCCTATCTGCCAGTCAGCCGCCGCTACGCCAGCCCGCTGTACGTTCGGGTGGAGGACATCCCCGAGTACGCGCGGCTCGACCCGGCCCAACGCGAGGGCATCCAGCGCCTGGCCCGCCCCCTGCGCGAACGCGGCCGGACGGCCGATCTGCTGGACCGCGACGCCGTCTGGGGGGCCAAACGCACCGCTCTGGAGGTGCTCTTCCAGGTGCCCCGGGCGCCCGGCCGGGAGGCCGCGCTGCGCGCCTACCTGCAGCGCGAGGGCCGACCCCTCGTCGAGTTCGCCACCTGGAGCGCGCTCGCCGAGGAGCACGGCAACGACTTCCGGACCTGGCCCCCCCACCTGCGCGACGTCGAATCGCACGCGGTGGGGGAGAAGGCGCTCGACCTGTGGCCGGAGGTGGAGTTCCACCGCTGGCTCCAGTGGGTCCTGGACGAGCAGCTCGCCCAGGCGCAGATCACCGCCCGCGGCGGCGGCATGGACCTGGGCATCGTGCACGACCTGGCGATCGGCGTGCAGGCTGGCGGAGCGGACGCGTGGATGTACGGCGGCGCGCTGGTCGGCGGCCTGCACACGGGGGCGCCGCCCGACGAGTTCAACCAGCGGGGGCAGGACTGGGGGCAGCCGCCCTGGCACCCGCGAGGCCTCGCCGAGCTGGGCTACGCGCCCCTCCGCCAGATCATCGGACAGTCGCTGCGGCACTCGGGCGGCGTCCGCGTCGACCACGTCATGGGGATGTTCCGGATGTGGTGCGTGCCCGAGGGGGCCTCCCCGGCCGAGGGCACCTACATCCGCTACGACCACGAGGGTATGGTCGGCTCGCTCCTGCTCGCCGCCCGGCGGGCCGACGCGGTGGTGGTCGGCGAGGACTTGGGCACCGTGCAGCCCTGGGTCCGGGACCACCTCTCCGACCGGGGAATCCTGGGCACCTCCGTGCTGTGGTTCGAGCAGGACTCCGAGGGCGAGCCGCTCACCCCCGACGAGTGGCGCGCCGACTGCCTGGCCACCGTGGCCACGCACGACCTGCCCCCGGTGGCGTCGTTCCTGTCGGGCGAGCACGTCGAGCTGCGCGACCGGCTGGGGCTGCTGGACCGTCCCCTGAGCGAGGAGCTGACCGAGTCCGAGGCACGGGTCGACCGCTGGCGGTCGTTGCTGGTGGAGCTGGGGCTGCTGGACGAGGACGTGGACCCGGTGACCGACCCCGCCTCGGTGGTGGCGGCGATGCACGCCTACCTGGTGGCCACCCCGGCACGGATGATCGGCGTGGCGCTGACCGATGTGGTGGGGGAGCGGCGGATGCAGAACCAGCCGGGCACGAGCACGGAGTACCCCAACTGGCGGATCCCGCTCACCAGTGGCGAGGGTGAACCGGTGCTCGTCGACGAGCTGCTGGCCGACCCGCGCACCGTGGCGCGTATCCGCCGGACCCTGGGCCCGGTCGGCGGCGGTCAGGGCCGCGTGTTGTAGGAGCCGGCCACACCGCACGGACCCCGCGAACGCCCCGCGAACGGCGACGGCTCATCCGTGGAACCGCCCCGGACCGGCCAGTGGCCTCGGGGCGCGCCCCCACCATGCGGCGGGCCCCCGGGGAACGCGGTCCGCGTCTTCCGGGGGCCCGCCGGTCGTGTCCTAGACCCTGCTCTGGCCCGTGGCGATGTCCTTGGCGCGGGCACGCAGCGCGCGCTCCACACCGGCACGGCCCTCCACGAGCAGGCGCCGCAGCGACGGGGCCGGGTCGCTCTCGGCGATGTAGGCGTCCGTGCGCTCCAGCGTGGCCTCCTCGACCAGGCCGCTCGGGTACATCATCTCGGCGAAGGTCTGCGCGAACTCGCCCGTCCACTTCTCCCAGGCCGGGGCGAGCTGGGCGAAGTACCTCTCCATGAACGGGCGGTACAGCTCGGCCTGGCCGGGCTCGGTGAAGCCGAGCAGCGTGGCGCGAAACTCCGCGTTGGCCAGGTCGGCGCCGACGATCCGCTCCCACGCGGTGGCCTTGGCCTCGGCGGTGGGGATGGCGGCCCGGGCGCCGGCGGCGTGGCGCTGTCCGGTCGCGGTCGGGTCGGACGCCAGCTCGGCGGCGATCTCCGGCTCCCCGAGCGTGCCCTGGGCGACCAGGCGGCGCAGCAGCGTCCAACGCAGGTCGGTGTCGATCTTGAGGCCGTCGACGGTGATCGCCCCGTCGAGCAGTCCCCGCAGAAGCGACAGGTGGGCGTCCGTGCGCGCCGAGTCGGCCAGGGCGTTGGCGTAGGCGAGCTGGAGGTCGCCGCCCGGCTCGGCGGTGTTGAGCAGCTCCTGGAGCCGGCCCCCGAGGCGCTCGAAGCCGATCGGGCGCCACGCCGGGTCGGCGTAGTTGATCAGCGCCGCGGTGGCCTGACGCAGCAGCGTCTGGGCGACCATGACGTCGTCCACGCCGCCGATCCCGGAGATGACCAGGTCAACGTAGTCACGGGCGGCCATCTCGGCGTCGCGGGTCATGTCCCAGGCCGCGCCGAAGGCGAGCGCGCGCGGCAGGGAGTCGGTGATCTCGCCGACACCCTCCACCACGGTGCGCAGGGACCGCTCGTCCAACCGGATCTTGGTGAAGGTGAGGTCGTCGTCGTTGATCAGGACCAGGTCCGGCTGGGCCTGGCCGACCAGCTCGGGGACCTCGGTGCGGGGGCCGCTGACGTCGAGCTCGACGCGCTCGCGGCGCACGACGCCGTTCCCGGTACGGTCGTACAGACCGACCGCCAACCGGTGCGACCGCAGCGTCGGGTGCTCCTCGGCGGCTCCTGCACGACCGTGAACGACGTAAAGTTCCCGTCGCCGTCCACCGCGAAGTCCGGGCGCATCGTGTTGACGCCCGTGGTCTCCAGCCACTCGCGCGACCAGTCCGACAGGTCGCGGCCCGAGGCGGATTCCAGGTGCCGCAGGAGGTCTGTGAGCTCGGTGTTGCCGAAGGCGTTCTCCTTGAAGTAGGCGCGCACCCCGGCGAAGAACGCGTCCACGCCCACGTACGCCGCGAGCTGCTTGAGCACCGAGGCGCCCTTGGCGTAGGTGATGCCGTCGAAGTTGACCTCGACGGCCTGGATGTCGACCATGTCGGCCGCGATGGGGTGGGTCGAGGGCAACTGGTCCTGGCGCAGCGCCCACGCCTTCTCCACGTTGGCGAAGGTGGTCCACGCGTCCGTCCACCGGGTGGCGTTGGCCTGGCAGTAGACGCTGGCGTAGGTCGCGAAGGACTCGTTCAGCCACAGGTCGTCCCACCAGCGCATGGTGACCAGGTCGCCGAACCACATGTGCGCCATCTCGTGCAGGATGGTCTCGCGCGGCGCTCGTACCGGGCGTCGGTCACGCGGGAACGGAAGACATAGTCCTCCAGGAACGTGACGGCGCCCGCGTTCTCCATCGCGCCCGCGTTGAACTCCGGCACGAACAGCTGGTCGTACTTGCCGAACGGGTAGCGCAGGTCGAAGAGCCCGTGGAAGAAGTCGAAGCCCTTCTTCGTGACGTCGAACAGGGCGTCGGCGTCCAGGTGCTCGGCCAGGGAGGCGCGGCAGAACAGTCCCAGACCGATGCCGTCGTGCTCGTCGCGCACCACGTGGTACGGGCCCGCGACGAGTGCGGTGATGTAGGTCGACATCACCGGCGTGGGCGGGAAGTGCCAGCGGACCCGGCCCTCGGTTCCGGTGGCCTCGCGCTCGACGTCGGAGGCGCTGTTGGACACCACGTGCCACGAGTCGGGCGCGAAGACCGTCAGCTCGAAGGTCGCCTTGAGGTCGGGCTGGTCGAAGCAGGCGTACATGCGGTGCGCGTCGGCCGTCTCGAACTGGGTGTACAGGTACACCGACTCGTCCACCGGGTCGACGAACCGGTGCAGGCCCTCGCCGGTGCGCATGTAGGCCGCGTCGGCCACGACGGTCAGTTCGTTGTCCGCGGCCACCTCGGGCAGGATCAGGCGCTCACCGTCGAACAGTTCCCCGGGGTCCAGTTCGCGGCCGTTGAGCCGCACCGACAGCACCGTGGGAGCCGTGAGGTCCACGAACGTCCGGGCGCGGTCTCCGCACTGGAGAAACGGATCACGGTGGTGGACCGGAAGGTCTCCTCGCCCGTGGTCAGGTCGAGCTCCACGGCGTAGGAGTCGACGCCCAGAATCCGCGCCCTCTCCCGAGCCTCGTCCCGTGTCAGGTTCCCCGCCACGCCACGCTCCCTCCACGGCCGCCGTCGTCGCCGACCGGAATCGTCGTCATCACTCGGCTTCGATCCTGCCACGCGTGGACGAGGAATGCGCAACCGTCCTTCGCGATTCGGTCGCGCCGGCCCGTTCGCGGGACTCCGGGCGGGTGGTCCCGGGCGCTCGCGGGCGGGACACGTCCTCTCCCCGAGGCCGCTCCCGGCCGCGTGCGGGGTGGCGGACGAGGCGGGGAACAGTGTGGCCTCGCGGCTGGTTGTCCACTCTCGGCGGGCCCGGCACGGCCGGCCGCCCCACCGCGACCGAGGAGCGATGATGACGCAGTCCCCCGCAGAACCCGACGTCACCTACGCCGACATGTGGTTCGACCCCGCGTGCCCTTGGGCGTGGATCACCTCCAGGTGGCTCCTGGAGGTCGAGAAGGTGCGCCCGGTGCGCGTGCGCTGGCACGTCATGAGCCTGTCGGTGCTCAACGAGGGCAAGGAGGGGCTGTCGGAGAAACAGCGCCGCCTGAACGACACGGGGTGGGGCGCGGTCCGCGTGTGCGCCGCGGCCGAGCGGCAGCACGGCGCGGAGGCCCTGGGTCCCCTCTACACCGCTCTGGGCGCCGGGTTCCACCACGAGAGGAAGCCGCGCACCCTGGACACCTACCGGGACGCCCTCAAGGACGCCGGTCTGCCGGTGGGGCTCGCCGCCGCCGCCGAGTCCACCGAGTACGACGCCGCCGTGCGCGCCTCGCACGCGGAGGCGATGAAGCTGGTCGGCGAGGACGTCGGCACGCCCGTCGTCAGTGTGGAGGGCGTGTCCTTCTTCGGCCCCGTGGTCACCCCGACCCCGCGTGGCGAGGAGGCCGCCAGACTCTGGGACGGCGTCCGCCTGGTCGCCGGCGTCGAGGGCTTCTTCGAACTCAAGCGCACCCGCACCGCCGAGCCGAGCTTCGACCAGCCCACTTTCGATTAAGGTCGGATCCGGGCGGGCGGCCAGCCCGCCCGGTACCTCCACCCGTCCGCGCCGCCGCGGACGCGACAGACGGATCGAACAGGGGGCGTGGCCGTGTCCGGACCCGACGGCGACCGCAGGGTCGACTTCTTCGACGACCTCGACATCCTGCCCGACACCACCAGCGACGAGCGGCCTCTGGGCTGGGGGGAGGAGGGCGTCGACGACGACACCGCACGACTCGTCGACGAACGCCCGCCGCACTGGGACTGATCCCGCGTCCGGGAATCCACCGGACCGGCCCTCGCCGCTGGCCAACCAGAAACCCGTTCTGCGACAGTGGGGACATGCGATCCCTCTACATCGACGGCGCCTGGCGCGCGTCCGCCTCCGACGCGGGCCTGGACGTGCTCAACCCGGCGACCGAGCAGATCATCGACACCGTGCCGGCCGGAACCGCCGCGGACGTCGACGCGGCGGTCGCGGCCGCCGCGTCGGCCCTGCCCGTGTGGTCGGCGCTCACCCCGGGCCAGCGGGTGACGCACCTGGCCAAGGCCCTGGAACTGTACGAAGCCCGTGTCGACGACGTCGCCGCGGTCGTGACCCGCGACATGGCGCGCCCGTCGGGTTCGCGCGCATGGTCCAGGCGGGTCTGCCCGCCCTGATGTTCCGTACCTTCGTCGACCTGGTCGAGGAGGTCGGCGACCGCTACTTCGGGGGCGAACACCAGGGCAACTCGCTCATCGTGCGCGAGCCCGTCGGCGTCGTCGGCGCCATCACCCCGTGGAACTACCCGCTGCACCAGATCGTGCTCAAGGTCGTGCCCGCGCTGCTCGCGGGCGACACCGTGGTCCTCAAGCCCAGCGAGGTCGCGCCGCTGTCCGCGTACGCGTTCACCGAGGTCCTGCACGAGGCGGGCCTGCCCGCGGGCGTGTTCAACCTGGTGTCGGGGACGGGGCCGGTCGTCGGCGAGGCGATCGCCGCCCACCCGGGGGTCGACATGGTCTCGTTCACCGGCTCCACCCGCGCGGGGACCCGGGTCAGCCAGGTCGCGGCCGAGACCGTCAAGCGGGTGGCGCTCGAACTGGGCGGCAAGTCGCCCAACGTCGTCCTGCCAGACGCCGACCTCGCCCAGGCGGTCAAGCGCGGCGTCGCCGACGTCATGCGCAACACCGGGCAGAGCTGCAACGCGCTAACCCGGATGCTCGTGCACCGCGACTCCTACGACGAGGCCGTGCGGCTGGCCGCCGAGTCCGCGGCCAGGTACGTCCCCGGGGATCCCGAGGACGAGTCCACCCGTATGGGCCCCCTCGTCTCGGCCGCCCAGCTCGACCGGGTCCGCGAGTACGTGCGCGTCGGCGTGCGGGAGGGCGCCCGCCTGGTCGTCGGCGGCGCCGATCCCGTGGAGGGCCGCACGCGGGGCTACTACGTCAACCCGACGGTCTTCGCGGACGTGGACAACGGCATGCGGATCGCGCGGGAGGAGATCTTCGGACCGGTCCTGTGCCTGATCCCGTACGACACCGAGGAGGAGGCGGTCGAGATCGCCAACGACACGGTGTACGGGCTCAACGCGGCCGTGTGGTCGGCTGATCCGGACCGCGCCCTGGCCGTCGCCCGACGACTGCGCGCGGGGCAGGTGGAGGTCAACGGGGGCGCCCTCAACCCGCGCGCGCCCTTCGGCGGCTACAAGCGATCAGGGAACGGGCGCGAATGGGGACTGCACGGCCTCGACGAGTTCTGCGAGGTCAAGGCGATCCAACTCTGACCGCGCGCCCGGCCCGAGCCGGGCCGGATATGCGCCGGGTCACACCCGTCGACGCCGTTCGCGCGGAATCGCCCCCGGTGAACGGCGCGTTGTGGGGTGTGGAAAGATGCGGACCGGATATCCCCCGGTCGAACCCTGATGAGGTGTGAGTTGAGCAACAAGCCCGCGGTCTCCAAGGCAGGTCCTCTCGGCAAGGACCTCAAGTCGATCCTGGTGTACAACCTGGTCGCCCTGGTCTCCATGGCGCTCTTCGCCGCCCTCGGCCTGAGTGTCGCGGCCGCCGCCTCCTCCTGAGGGACCCTCCCGAACCCCGCGCCCCGCCCGTCCAGGCCGGATGGGGCGGGGCGGGGCGCAGACGGCCCGTGTGACCTGCCAAACTGGGCACGTGCGTGTTTACCTTGGATCAGATCATGCGGGCTACGAGCTCAAAGAACACCTCGTCTCCTGGTTGAAGGAGCGCGGCCACGAGGTCGTCGACGCCGGGCCGTTCGTCTACGACGCCGTGGACGACTACCCGCCCTTCGTCCTGCGCGCCGCCGAGGGCGTCGCCTCCGACCCGGGTTCGCTCGGGGTCGTGATCGGCGGGTCGGGCAACGGCGAGCAGATCGCCGCGAACAAGGTCAAGGGTGTCCGTGCCGCCCTGGCCTGGAGCGAGGACACCGCCCGCCTGGCACGCGAGCACAACGACGCCAACGTGCTCGGCATCGGCGGCCGGATGCACACCCTGGAGGAGGCGACCCGCTTCGTGGAGGTCTTCCTCTCCACGCCGTACAGCGGCGAGGAGCGGCACACCCGCCGCATCGCCATGCTGTCGGCCTACGAGGAGTCCGGCGAGCTCCCACCGCTTCCGTAAGTAACCGGTCCGGTCCGCCCCCGTGCCCGTCCCGGCGCGGGGGCGGACCGCTGTCCGGGACCGGTGCGCGCGAACCCCGGGGGTCCGGTGTCCGGGGCCGGGACCTGTGGTCGCGTCCTCTACGTTCCGGACACGGTGCCCGTGTCCGAGAGAGGATGTTCGTCCCGGAAAACCCACCAGAACCCTGTAGGAACAGGGGCCGTATCCCTACGCTCGGTTATCGGATGAACCTAAACCAGCGGTTATGGGAGAGAACACCGCTGGTTGCGCGTGCCACGCCCGCGCCCCCGCGCTACAGTTCGTGCACAGTGGCCAGCCTCTCATCGCTCGTTCCGCGGCGATGACGGCGCGACGGCGCCCCCGGCCACGGTCATCAGGGCGTGCCCCGCACCCGACCACCGCCCGATCCGGTACCGAACGTCTCCGCCCCAGCGCGGCCGTACCTTCCGAGAAACCCGAACCGCCCGCGTGCGCGCGGGAGCGCCAATCCAGGGGACACATGAAGCCCACACCGACCGCCAAGACCACCCGGCTGCTGCGTACGACCACGCAGCGGCTCGTAGCGGTGCTCCGGCGCAAGGTGCTCTTTCGCTACCGGCTCGTGCTCATCACCCTGGTCACACTGGCGGTCGGGATCGGCGTGGGCGCCGTGTGGGGCCCCACCGGCTGGTTCCCGCCCAGCTCGACCATCCTCACCGTCCTGGCGGGCGGGCTCCTGCTCAAGCGCAAGAGCCTGGCTTTCCTGCTCACCGTGGTCGCGGCGGTCCTGGTCTTCGTCGCGTCCATGCTCGACTTCGGCCAGGTCGGCCCCGGACTGCTGGTCACCATCGGCGTGACCGCCGTGCTGGCCTACCTGCTGTCGGGCGTGCGCGAGCGGTTGGGGGTGCAGGGACTCAGCGGCGAGATGATGCTGCTGGACCTGCGCGACCGGCTGCGACACCAGGGCCGGATGCCGGACCTGCCCCAGGGCTGGGGGCGCACCGCCGTCCTGCGCCAGGCGGGCGGGTCGTCCTTCGGCGGCGATTTCGTCGTGTCCAACCGCCGGGACAACCGGCTCGACCTGGCCGTCGTCGACGTCTCCGGCAAGGGCGTGGACGCCGGGACCCGGGCCCTCATGCTCTCGGGCGCGTTCAGCGGCCTCATCGGCGCAGTGCCCACCGGCGACTTCCTCGCCCACTGCAACGACTACCTCATCCGCGACGGCGGCGGTGAGGGATTCGTCACGGCCGTGCACCTGAGCGTGGACCTGGACACCGGTGAGTACCAGATCGCCTCGGCCGGCCATCCGCCCGCCCTGCACTACGACAGCGGCTGCGGGGTGTGGAGCACCACCGAGGCCAAGGGGGTGGTCCTCGGCGTCATTCCGGAGATGACCTACA
Organism: Nocardiopsis sp. CNR-923; assembly: GCF_001942255.1. Taxonomy (GTDB): domain Bacteria; phylum Actinomycetota; class Actinomycetes; order Streptosporangiales; family Streptosporangiaceae; genus Nocardiopsis. Next base: position 5,714 of record NZ_MKKC01000104.1, on the reverse strand, counting down.
CCTCCGTCGAGGGCAAGCTCAGGCCCGGCGACGCCATCATGCTGTGCACCGACGGACTCATCGAGACGCCCGGCGAGGACCTCGACGCCGGGATCGACCGCCTCCTGGGCGTGGCCGAGTCGGTCGTCACACGCGGCTTCGCCACTGGCGCGAGCAAGGTCGTCGACGTACTCAGCAAGGACAAGAACGACGACTGCGCGCTCGTCGTCCTCTGGCGCGACTGACACTCGACGGGGCCGCGCGTGCGGATCCCCGGCTCTCCGGGCGGTAGGGTCGACCCGACTCCCGGTTCCGGCGCGGCCGACGAACATCCCCGGGCCGCCGCGCCCGCTTTCCCCTCCTCCCCTCGGCGCCGTCGCACGCACGGCTGCCCGCTCCGTCCGGAGGAGGCGGTACCGCACCGGGGGACACGAGACGACACAGGCGGCCCCGCGGGCGGTCCCGCGCGGCGTTGAAGACGCGAGGGGGTGCTTCGCATGGCGGACGGCGAGCGCGCTGAAGAGCTCTACGAACTGGTCGAGAGGAACGACCTGACCGGCATCAGGCTCTGGTTGGCCGAACACATGCCCCACGAGATCGCCGACGAGCTCACCCGAATCCCCGACCGCGACGCGATCATCCCCTTCCGGCTCCTGGACAAGGACCGGGAGCTGGAGGTCTTCGAGGAGCTCGACCCCGGCCAGCAGCAGATGATCCTCGGTGGGCTGCGGGACGCCGCCTTCCACGAGCTGCTGGAGGAGATGGACCCGGACGACCGGGCCCGCCTCATCGGGGAGGTCCCCGCCAAGATCGCCACCCGTGCCCTGGCCGGGCTGAGCGCCGCCGAGCGCAAGATGACGGCTGCGCTGCTGGGCTACCCCGAGGAGTCCGTCGGCCGGTACATGACCCCGGAAACGGTCATCCTGCACCGCGACCTCACCGTGGGCCGTGCCCTGGAGGTGGTGCGGGCCAGGGGCGCCGACGCCGAGACCATCTACAGCCTTCCGGTGGTCAGCGACGGCCGCCGCCTCATGGGCACGGTCGGCCTCAGCGACCTGGTCGTCGCCGACGACGAGCAGGTGCTCAAGGACATCGTCGACGTGCTGGCGCCGCGGGTGCGGGCCACAGAACCGGTCGAGGACGCCGCCCGCCTGATCCAGGAGGCCAACCTGGTCTCGCTGCCCGTAGTGGACTCCGAGGAGCGGTTCGTCGGGCTGTTCACGTTCGACGACGCCCTGGAGGTCATCGAGGCCGCCGACTCCGAGGACATGGCCCGCCAGTCCGGCGCGAGCCCCCTCGGTGACCACTACGTGTCCGTGGGCGTGGTGCGCCTGGTCGCGGCGCGGGTGGTGTGGCTGACGCTGCTCATCGTCGCGGCGACGCTGACCGTCAACGTCATGCAGGTCTTCGAGGACACGCTGGAGGCCGTCACGGCCCTGGCCATGTTCGTGCCCATGCTCATCGGCACCGGCGGAAACGTCGGCGCCCAGTCGGCCACCACGATCGTGCGCGCACTGGCGGTGGGCGAGGTGCGGGTGCGTGACCTTCCGGCGGTGATCTGGAAGGAGGCCAGGGTCGGGCTGCTACTCGGCGTGGTGTTGGCCGTGCTCGCGCTCGGCATCGGCACGCTGCTGGTCGGGTTCGAGATCGCGGTCGTGGTCGCCTGCTCGGTGATCGCGGTGTGCACGTGGGCGGCGATCATCGGCTCGTCCATGCCCCTGCTCGCGCGCAAGGTGGGGGTCGACCCGGCGGTGGTCTCCTCGCCCATGGTGGCGACGCTGGTCGACGCCACGGGCCTGATCATCTACTTCTCGATCGCCCGCGCGGTCCTGGGCATCTGAGCCGCCCGGACCCGTACGCACGGTACCGAAGCCGCACAGACCGTGCCGATACCGCTGCGCTCCGCATGAACGTCGGGCCGAGCGGGTATCGCGGTAGGTGCAGGACGGATCTAGGGGGGATTCCATGTCCGGTACCGGAGATGCGTTCGACCGGTTGAAGAAGGCCGTCGACGACAACGCCGACAAGGCGCGCAAGGTCGTCGACAAGACCGCCGAGGCAGCGAAGAAGGCCACCGGCGGGGCCCACGACGACGTGATCGACAAGGGAGCCGGAGCCGCGACGGAGTACCTGCGCAAGCGTGCGGAGGAGGACCGGAGGAAGTAGGGGAGACGTCTCACCCACCCGGGGCGGGCACGGCGGGTCCACGGACGCGCTGGCCCGCCCTTCGGCGCTCCCGTGTGCGCGATACCCCGTATCCGCTGGTCAAAGCTGGTTTGTGCCAGAGTTACGCTGGTGAGGTAAGGCGAACCTCAGGTGAGGCGGTGCGGGTGTGAGCGGTCTCGGCGGACGCCCCTGCCAGCTCACGGTCTGCCGCGGCTGCTGCTGCGGAAGGAAGAAGAAGGTCCCGGGAGTCGACCACAAGGCGCAGCTGGCGCGGCTCAGCGCCATCGACGACCGGTCGGGCTGTACCGTCCCCGTCCGCACCAGCAAGTGTCTGGGCATCTGCTTCCAGCGCAACGTCGTGGTCGTGCAGCCCTCCCAGGAGGGCAGGACCGCTGGAGGCCGCCCGGTCTGGCTTGGCGGGATCACCGACGAGGCGCTGGTCGAGGCGATCGACGACTGGATCGTCCGGGGCGGGCCCGGCCTGGCGCCCTTACCCGACGCCCTCGCCGACCACGTCACCTCCAAGGACGCCAAGAAACCGAAGAAGCGCAAGAAGGCCAAGGACACCAAGAAGGCCAAGAACACCAAGAAAGAGCGCAAGAAGGCACGCGAGAAGTCCGAGCGCAAGGCCCGGAAGAAGGCCGCCAAGGGGAGGCAGGGCGAGCGCGCGGGGAAGAAGAAGGCGGGGAAGGGCGCGAAGAAGAACCGCTAGCGCGGGCCCCCTCGCGCCCCCACCCCCCCGACCCCTATCCGCTCTGCGGAGCGAACTGCGTGCGGTACAGCGCCGTGTAGAGCCCGTTCTGCCCCAGCAACTCCTCGTGCGTGCCCCGCTCCAGGATGCGGCCGTCTTCGAGCACCAGGATCTGGTCGGCCTCGCGCACCGTGGCCAGCCGGTGCGCGATCACCAGCGACGTACGTCCCGCGAGCGCGGCCGACAGCGCCTCCTGCACCGCCACCTCCGAACCCGAGTCCAGGTGCGCGGTCGCCTCGTCCAGCACCACGATGGACGGCTCCTTGAGCAGGAGCCGCGCGATCGCCAGCCGCTGCTTCTCGCCCCCCGACAGCCGGTAGCCACGGTCGCCCACCATCGTGTCCAGGCCGTTGGGCAGCTGTTCCAGGAGCGGGCCCAGCCGCGCCATCCGCAGTGCCTCCTCCAACTCGGCGTCGGTGGCGTCCGGCCGGGCGTAGCGCAGGTTCGCGCCGACCGTGTCGTGGAACAGCTGCGCGTCCTGGGTGACCACGCCCACGGCGTCGCGCAGCGAGTCCGACGCGGCCTCGCGCAGGTCCAGGCCGCCGACCAGGACACGGCCCTCGGTCGGGTCGTACAGTCGCGACACCAGGTGGGTCAGCGTGGTCTTGCCCGCGCCGGACGGACCGACCAGCGCCACCATCGTGCCGGACTCGGCACGGAAGGAGACGTCGCTGAGCACCTGGGTCTCGGCGTCGATCACCGCCTGCGGGGTCGCCTCCAACGACGCGACCGAGGGCTCCCCGGAGCCGGAGTAGCGGAACGACACGTGCTCGAACTCCACCGGTAGGGGGCCGTTCGGGAGCGGTCGCGCGTGCGGGCTCTCCTCGATCCCGGGCCTCAGGTCGAGCACCTCGAAGACCCGGTCGAAGGAGACCAGGGCCGTCATGATCTCCACGTGCACGTTGGAGAGCGTCGTCACGGGGCCGTACAGACGGGCGAGCAGGGTGGTCAGCGCGACCAGGGTGCCGACCTCGAAGGCGCCGTCGATCGCCAGCAGGCCGCCGACGCCGTAGACCATCGCCAGGGCCAGCGCCGTGATCAGACCGAGCATGCTGAACAGCAGCGACCCGTACACCGCCTGGCGCACCCCCAGATCGCGGACCCGGCTCGCGCGCCGCGCGAAGCCCGACGACTCCTCCTCGGGGCGGCCGTAGAGCTTGACCAGCATCGCCCCGCCGACGTTGAACCGTTCGGTCATCAGCGAACTCATGTCGGCGTTGGTGTCCATGGCGTCGCGCGAGATGTGCGCCAGCCTGCGGCCGATCAGCTTCGCCGGGACGACGAAGAGCGGCACCAGGACGAGCGCCACCAGGGTCACCCGCCACGACAGGGCGAGCATCGTCACGATGACGGCGGTCGCGCTGATCAGGTTGGACACCACCGACTGGAGGACCGACGTGATCGCCCGTTGGGCGCCCACCACGTCGGTGTTGAGCCGACTGATCAGCGATCCCGTCTGCGTGCGGGTGAAGAAGGACAGGGGCATCCGTTGCACGTGTGTGAACACCTGGGTGCGCAGAAGGTAGATGACACCCTCGCCGATGCGGGAGGACAGCCACCGGCCGAGGAGGTTCAGCACCCCCTCCAGGACGGCCAGACCCGCCGCGGCGGCGGCCAGCCACACCACCAGGGACCTGTTCCCCGGCAGGATGCCCTGATCGATGATCGCCTTGAGCAGGAGGGGGTTGGCCACCACGATGCCCGCGCCCACGGCGGTGACCAGGAGGTAGGACGCGATCGCCGCCAGTGGGGGCGGGCGTAGGAGATGATGCGACGGGTGATGCCGGGGGGCAGTCGGTGCCCCCGGGCGCTTCCGTCGTTGACCAGGGCCCGGTAGGAGGGCCTCCCAGACATCATGAGCAGCCTCGTTCGTCTCGCCAGTTCGCCACGCATGCGACAACATCGGTGCGGTGGAGGCGCTTCCCGGACCGGGACGCGCCCTCACGGCTCGCAGGAGGAACGTCGGGGGTGGGGGTCAGAGGGAGTGGGCGAGGCGGCCCAACGCTGCCGTGGTGGAACGGCCGGGGGTGAAGGGAAGCTCCCAGGCCTGCGCGCCGAGGGCGTCGGCGCCGCGGATCTTGGCCTGGGTGAAGCGGTCGCCCTCCGTGAAGGCCAGGGCGGCGGGGGCGAGGGGGCGCAGGAGGTCAGCGTAGGCTGCCCAGTCGGCCAGTTCGGACAGTCCCTGGATGACGAAGGAGGCCGCGACGCAGCCGAGGGCCGCGATGGTCTCGGCGCGTTCCTCCGCGGGGTTGACCGGGCGGCCGGGGCCTTTCCAGGCGCGCACGCGCTCGTCGGACTCGATGCCGACGGTCAGCGGCAGCCCGCGTTCGGCGATGCTCTGGAGAAAGCGGACGTGTCCGACGTGGAGGACGTCGAAGACCCCGGTGACCACGACCGGCCGCTCGGGGAGCTCGTGGGGTTCGAACCAGTGCGCGCTGAGGGCGGTGGTCGCGCCGCCCGTCGCGTTCGTGTCCGTCATCCAGTCACCGTTCCGCGGAGTGTCGAGGGCACCCGTGCCTGGTTCCGCCGACGGGCTCGCCCGAAGGGTCAACGTACCCGTTCCGCCCGCCTATTCCGCGAAGCGGGGTCGGAACCGAACCGGATTCGCCCTGGCGTGGGCCTTCTCGGGCCGGGGTGTGTCGGACGTCACCGGAGGCCGGGTCGGGCGGGCCGGGTCGGATCCCGGCCGGGGCCGCCGCAGTGGGGCGGGGTGGTGGGGGTCGTCCCCGGGTGGTGGTGGGCGGAGCGAGCCGGTGTCGCAGACACAGGGCATGCACTCCAAGGCGGAGCGGGGGTGGTGGGGTCGGTCCCCGGGTGG
>NZ_MKKC01000103.1 GCF_001942255.1 Nocardiopsis sp. CNR-923 | reverse complement strand
CGTTCGGAGCTGCGGGGCGGCTGGCTCGGGTCGGGCGGCGCCCGCGGAGGCTCGGGCGGTGGCCGGTCCGCACACGAGCGTACGCCCGTGCCTGACCAGGGGCGAAGGCCAGTCCGGATCCGGCCACGTGTCGGTGCGGGGTCGTGCTTGCCCAGTCGATGACCCCGTCTCGGGCACCGGGCCGCACCGCCGCGGGCCAGGCGGGAGCCACGGGCACAGGTGCGTCTCCGGCGTCGATCCCCGGCCCCGGTTCGCCTCGGGGCTCGCCGGTCAGTCGGCGAACACGAACGGACGCAGCCCCGCCGGAGCGGCGCCGGGCCGGACCGCGAACGCCGCCCAGACGTGCGTCCCCAGGTCGCCCCACGGGGCGAGCCGGAAGTGTCCCCAGGCCGTGGACAGCTTCTCGACCAGCAGCAGTCCGCGTTGGCCCTCCGCCCACCCCCACTCGTCCTCGCTCCGCTCCTTCGGGACGCGCGGGACGCCGCCCCGGCCTCCCCAGTCGCTGAGGAAGACCCGCAGTTCTCCCGCACGGGGCATGGACAGGCCCCGGATGACCTCCCCGCCGACGCCGCCCGAGTCCGTGTACTTGACGCAGTTCGCGAACAGTTCGCTGGTCACCAGTTCCACGGTCGCGACCAGGTCCGGATCGAACCCGACCAGGTCGGCCGCGAGGTCCGTGCGGACTCCGCCCAACCGCTCCAGTCGGCCGGGGTAGGCGCGGTGCTCCCAGAACACCAGCGGTCGGGCTTGCTCGGTGCGCTCGGGCATCAGACCGCCACCGCCGTCCGGTCCGCACGGCGGTCCAGGGTCAGGACGGCTTCCGGGACGGGTGCGAGGAGGTCGCCCGGCGGGACCGGCCTGGGTTGGGGGACGCGCACCGGGACGGTCGAGGGCTTGGCGGTCCAGCGGCCGAGCCGGGCGCGGGCCTCGGCCTGGCGGTGCTCCATCTCGCGTTCGAAGGCCCGGTAGTAGCCGCGGACCAGGGCGACGTCCCCGGCCGGAATCGGGGCGGGCGGCGGCGTCGACCGGGGAGCGGGACGCGGCGTCTGGGCGGGGGCCTTCGTCTGGGCGATGGCCCGCTCAGGGGCGGGCAGTGGCGCGTAGCGGCGGACCCGGGTGGAGCGGCGGCGGACGGCGGCGGAGTGGCGTCCGCGCGCGGGGGCGAGGAGGGCCCGGAGGGTTTCGCGCAGGAGGGCGCGGATAGAATAGCCCATGTCGGCAATCCTTTGGTTAAAAGTGTTGTGTTGCTGGCCACGGCCCCGGACGCTTGTAACGTCGCGGGGTCTTTTGTGTGTGCGGGTGTGTTCCGAAAGAATGTTAGGGGGGTGGAGGGTGGGAGGGGGAGCGATTCGATGAGAAAAATCGGCGGGGAGAACCAGGTTGTCGGTCGTGGCAGTTCAGGGTGGGTGGAGAAAAGAACCAGGGTGAATTGTCGCTATTGATTGAATAGCTCTGTTTGCCCGGAAAGAGGGGCCCGTTCCGAGAGCGCTGCGCCCAGGTCCGCACGAGGATCTACGCGGAGACCGCCGTGAAGGAGTGCCCCCGAACCTCGACCGGAACCCGGCGGCTCACGTGGGCCCCGGCACGTTGACGTCGTGCGCGTCGCCGATCCGTTCCGGGGCCAACGCCTCGGCCGCTCTCCTCAGATGATCCCTCCGTTGGCGCGCACGACCTGGCCGTTGACCCAGTGCCCGCCGGGCGAGGCGAGGAAGGAGACGACCTCGGCGATGTCGGTCGGCGTCCCCAGCCGCTCCAGCGGGGGCTGGGCGGCCAGGCGCGCGATCGTCTCCTCGTCCTTGCCTTCGAGGAACAGGCCGGTGGCGGTGGGTCCGGGGGCGACGCTGTTGGCGGTGATCCTTCGGCCGCGCAGCTCCCGGGCCAGGATCAGGGTGAGCGCCTCCACGGCTCCCTTGGCGGCGCCGTACGCGCCGTAGCCGGGGAAGGCGAGGCCGACCACCGAGGAGGAGAAGGTGATGACGGCGCCCCCGTCGCGGACCCGGCGGGCCGCCTGCTGGGCGATCACGAACGTTCCACGGATGTTGGTGCGGTGCACGGCGTCCAGGTCGGCCAGGTCGAGTTCGGCGATCGGCGCGAGCAGCATCCGGCCCGCCGCGTGGACGACCACGTCGACGCCGCCGAACTCCGACTCGGCGGTGTCGAACAGCGCGGCGGCGGCCGTCTCGTCCGCCACGTCCGCCCGCACGGAGACCGCCCGGCCGCCCGCGGCGACGATCTCGTCGACGACGGACGCGGCGGCCTCCCTGCCGTTGGCGTAGTTCACGACGACGGCGCATCCGTCGCGGGCGAGGCGGGTCGCGGTCTCGCGGCCGATGCCGCGCGATCCGCCGGTGACCACGGCGACCCTGCCGGTGTCGGCGTCGCCGTTCGAGTCGGTGGTGGAGGAAGTGGACACGGTGGCTCCTTCGTGCGCCGGACGGGGCCCGCGCGGGTGTCGGAATCGCCGTCGCGGCCCTGGCCGGGTCCGGCGGCTCCCTCCCACCGTCGGCCCGGCGCCGTGGGGCAGCCAGACGGGCGCTCACCCTGGGGTCGGCGTCCCCTGCCTCAGCCGCCGTGCACGAGCGAGAATGGAGGGTATGGACCTCGTAGAGCTCGGCGCCTTCCTGAAGTCCCGCCGCGACCGGATCCGACCCGCCGACGCCGGGCTGAACCCCGGCCCCCGTCGGCGCGTGCCCGGACTGCGCCGCGACGAGGTGGCGCTGCTCGCCGGCGCGTCGGTGGACTACTACACGGAACTGGAGCGGGGCCGCGGCGCGCAGCCGTCCGCGCAGATGCTCGCGGCGCTGGCCCGTGCGCTGCGCCTGACCCACGACGAGCGCGACTACGCGTTCCGCCTCGCGGGCCGTCCCGTGCCCGCCGAACACGGGTCCACCGCGCACGTGGAGCCGGGCATGCTGCGTCTGCTGGACCGGCTGGAGTCCACGCCCGCCATGGTCATCACCGACCTGCACGAGGTCCTGTTCCAGAACCGGTTGGCGCGGGCCCTCCTCGGCGCGGCTCCCCTCGGGCGCGGGCCCGGGGCCAGCTTCGCCTACCGCTGGTTCACCGACCCGGACAGCCGGAGGATCTATCCCGAGGCCGACCACCCCCACCACTCCCAGGTGTTCGTCGCCGACCTGCGCGCGGCGGTCGCCCGGCACGGCCGGGACCCCGAGACGACGCGGATGATCGCGTCACTGCGCCGACGCAGTGCGGAGTTCGCGGCGCTCTGGGACACCGGGGACGTCGCCGTGCGCCGAGTGGACAGCAAGCGGATCGTGCACCCGACGCTCGGTGTGGTCGAACTCGACTGCCAGAACCTGCAAAGCGAGGACGGCCGACAGCGGCTGCTGTGGTTCAGCGCCCAGCCGGGGACTCCTGCGGTCGACCAGCTGGAGCTGCTGTCCGTCATCGGGGTGCAGGAGTTCTCCGCCGAGGACGAGGTGGAAGGGGCGGCAGCTGAGCCGAGCCGCCCCTCGCGCCGCGAAGGTTAACCGTGTGACTTGAGGGTGTCGACGAGGGAGGTCCACTCTCTGGCGCTGAACGCGAGGTGTCCCACTTCCCTGTTCTGGGTGTCCCGGATCAGGACGGTCCGGGGGGTCTCGTTGATCTCCACGCAGCTTTGTTCACCAGCGCTGTAGCTCGATTTGTGCCAGCTGTTCACAGTGCCTGCCTCATTTCCTTCAACTTCCGCACCGAGGCGTCCGGGGGAAGCGCCCATGCCTGGAGCTTGCTGAAAACCGCCTCCAGGTCGCGGATCTCACGGGCGTCATCGGTGAGGGATTCCCCGACCGCCTGTTCCACACAGAGAACGGGTTGCCCGTCTTCGCCGTAGATCAACCTGAATGCTCCTCTGAGCCATGCTAGGTCAGGCACTCCCGTCTGAAGGACCTGCACTGTGACGTTGACTTCTTCGGACTCCCGGGTCAGCCGGTCAAGCTGTGCTCTCATGATCTCAGGTGAGATCGGTTGAGTAAGGGCCAGTTCGGTCAGGACGACATTGAGGATCAGACCGGCGTCCGTATTCAGATCCGCGCGCCATGATGCTCGGGTGTCGACGACGTTCTGGATCCGCTCCTCCGACACGCCTGGAACCGCCTGGGAGATGAGCAGCCGCGCGTAATCAGAGGTCTGGAAGAAGCCCGGCACGACCAGCGGGTGGAAGATGCGGATCTCGCTGGCGCGCTTGTCGTAGTCACGGGACTGCCGATACCACTTGGGCTCCGCCTTCGCCTTGAGGACGTCCCCCCAGTCGCGGAGCAGTGCGCCGTTCGTACGCAGCGCACGGTCAAGGGCGGTCACCACGTCCCCGTTCGGGGTTCTCGTCGCGTTCTCGATCTTGCCGAGGTAGGACGCGGACCAGCCGGTCCCCTTCGCGACCTCGTTGAGCGAAAGCCCCTGCTGTTTGCGAAGCCGCTTCACGCGTTGACCGAACCTGACCCACTCCGACTTCCGGGGCTCGTCCATGCGTACAGCTTGTCAGCGGACGCGTACACGCACATACAGAACTTCCCAGATCACCGCCACCTCGTAGAACCGCTTCCGTCGCGTTCGGCCGGTGCCACAGCCTGGGGAACGAGGAAGTCCCGGCGGTCGCTTCAACGGCCCCGGGACTCGGTCCACACCCGCACTTCTCACGACCACAGGTACGAACATGAACGAGGCTACGCCGCCGTGGGCGTCTCCGACCGGGATTCCCGTTCAGCGAAAGACGTCCGTCCCCCCGCCTCGGCGGTTGCGGTTCCCCGACCCCGACCGGTGCGGGATCGTCCTCGGGCGCGACCCGAGCCACGTCCGTGTCGCGCGCGTCTGGGCCCATCAGATCGCCCGCACCACGCGGAACGCCGCCTTCCCCCTGGTCACGGCGGTCAGCGAGCTCGTGACCAACGCCCAGCGGCACACGCGGTCCGGCGACCCGGGCGGCACGACCACGGTCGTGGTCGAGCGCCGCCCGTACGCCTTCGTCCTGACCGTCGCCGACGACGGACCCCGCCCCGGCCCGACCATTCCGGTGCCGCGCATCGAGGAGGGCGACTCGCTGAGGGGCGGTGGCTTCGGGCTCCGGCTCGTCGACGCCCTCTGCGCGTACTGGGACTGGAGCGGCACGGCGGGCGGACCCCTGACCGTCCGCGCCCTCATCGAGCGCGACACCGCCCCCCGGCTCCCGCCCGTCGCGTAGGCCTTCCGCCCGCCCCTGCCGGGGGAGGGGCGGGCGGGGCCCGCGTGCGCCAGGCGGCGACTCACCCCCTCCGGGCGGTGGCCGCCGGTCAGCCGGTCGATTCCGCGTGCGACGGCGGTGTCCCAAGGACGACGTGGCGCAAGCCGATCCGCGTGGAAAGGGCAGGGAAGACGTCGGGCTGGAGCGGTTGGACCACGTCGTCCGCGAACGTGCGCTTCCCCGGGGCGATCAGCCGTCCTCCGGCGCCCGGGCGGTACCGGAGGGCGCACTGACGGCACGCTTGCGCATAATGACCGGATGAGCGAACACGCGGGCCTACCCGCAGCAGTCGACGCGAACGCACTCCTCGCCCTGGCTGAGGACCACCACGAACGCGACGTCCACCCCCTGGACTGCCGGGAGATCAGCGGGCATCTCGTCAAGGTCTACGCCCTGGAGGCGCCAGGGCGCACCGTGACCGAGCAGGACGAGGCCGAGGCGGTGCGGATCGCCGAGGGCCACCTGGCCCTCGGCGCCGCCCGCGGATCCCTCGGACTGGCCGTCCTCATCGTGCACGCGGGCGGGGACGGCGACTACGTCCTCGTCCACACCTGGATCGAGGGCAACCTGTCCGACCTAGGGATCTTCACCGGCCCCGCCGAACGTCCCGACCTCCTGCGACCGGCGCGCGCGGGCCTGGCCCCCTGCGTGTGGGAGGCCGAGGTCCTGGCGCACGAGCGCGACGTGTTCGCGTGGCACGTCCTGGACGGCGACGGGGAGCTCTCCGACCGGGTCGCCGCGTGGGCCGAGGACGTCTTCGAGGGCGCGTCGCGCTGAGCCGGGCCCGGGGCCGGGGCGAGCGCCTCGGCCCCGGGTGCGCTCCCTCACGGCACTGGGCGTCGATGTGCGCCTGGAAGTCCGGGAACTCCGCGCGGTCCCGTCACGGGGCTCGAACTCCGGGTACACCTCCAGGTCCAGGCCCTGGTCGCAGCCGGTCCTGCTGAGGTCGTCCAGCATCGGGGGAAGGGTGAGATCGCTCATGGGGACGGTAGCGGTTAGCGACGGCACGGGACGACCGGCGGCTACGCCAGCGGCGGGAGCGCGCGTTCGAGGCCGTCCCGGGACTCGCTCCGGGCCGCGATCGCGTCGAGGACCGCCCGTGCGGCGGCGACGTCGCCGGGCCCGAGGCGTTCGGTGAGCTGGCGCTCGAACTCCTGGTGGAACGCGTGGGCGCTGGCCATGAGCGCGCGGCACCGCTCGGTCAGCACCAGCCGCCGGACCCGGCCGTCCGTGGGATCCGGCACCCGCTCGACGTAGCCCGCGGCGACCATCTCCTCGACCGTCTTCGCCGCGCCTGGTGGGTGACGCCCATCCGCTCGGCCAGTTGGCCGATGGTCAGCCGCTCCCGGGCGAGCAGTTTGAACGCGAAGCCGAAACTCTGGCGCAGGTCCGTGAACCCGGCCTCCGCCAGGTGGGCGTGCAGTTCGTGCGCCATCTGCTGGAAGGCCAGGCCGAGCCGGGCGCCGAGGTCGTCGCTGAGATCCATCCGTGCCTCCAGGGGTTGACGCGGTCGCGCGGTCTATTCTACAACTATGGTTGTACAACTGAGGTTGAGGAGTTCACATGCCGATCATCTCCGGGGCCTCCGCCCCGACGTTCAGCCTGCCGCACGCCACCTTCACCGGTCTGGCCGCGCCCAGCCGTGGCGCCGAGGAGACCTGCGTCTGGCGCACGCGCGTCCACCCCGGCGCGCCTGGGGCCGAGCACTGGTTCGACCGCGAGGAGGTGCTGGTCGCGGTCTCCGGGGCCGCCGTGGCCACGCTCGACGGCGTCGACCACGCGATCACGGCGGGGGACGCGGTCATCGTTCCAGCGCGGACCCGGTTCGCCCTGGCCAACCCGCACGGCGACCCGTTCGAGGCGGTCGTCGCGCTCCCCGTGGGCGCGCGGGCGCACATGGGCCAGGGCGAGCCGTTCACACCGCCGCCCGCCGAGTGACCGACGCGCGGCCGAACCCCGGCCGTGGTCGTGCCCGGATCGCCCTGGTGCGGGCACGGCGCGTCGGCGCACGGCAGCGGGGGAACTCCCGGCCGTCGTCGGTCCGCTCCCGGAACCGTTCGGTGGTCCCGGCGGGGCGCCCCGAACGGACCGACACGGGCTCCCGGCCGACCACCGGGGGCCGCGGGAAAACCGGTTGGCCGCGCAACTCGCCCGTGATTGGATTCGGGCATGGTGCCCGCCGACGTCTTCCGTGACCAGCCCGTCCTCACCGGTGACCGGGTCCGACTCGAACCGGTCGACGCGCGGACGGGGGAACACCTCGTCCGCGCCGTCGTCGACCCGGACCCCGAGGTGCGGCGCCTGACCGGCACCCACCGGCGTTTCACCGAGGAAGAGGTCCGCGCGTGGGCCGCCTCCCGGCCCGAGCACGCCGACCGCGCCGACTGGGTGATCCTCCGGAACGAGGACGGCGTCTGCGTCGGCGACTGCGCGCTCCTCGACCTCGACGCGGACAACGGCGGCGCGGACTACCGCGTCGCCCTCAACGACATGGCGTTCACCGGTCAGGGCTACGGCACGGAGGCCACCGACCTCGTCCTGGAGTACGCCTTCACCGTCGCGGGCCTGCACCGGGTGGCGCTCCAGGTGTTCGACTTCAACGGCAACGCCCAGAAGTCCTACGAACGGTCCGGGTTCGTCCGCGAGGGCGTGTGGCGCGATCACCTGTACTGGGACGGCGCGTGGCACGACGCCGTTCTCATGTCGATCCTCGCCCACGAGTACGCCGACCTCCGCGCCGCCCGGTCCGGCTGACGCCCGGGTTTTCCGCCCCCACGGGCGTCCCGCCGCCGATAGGCTGCGGCTATGCCGGTCCCGGACTTCATCGTGGAACTGCGCCGACACGTCGGCCACGGACTGCTCCCCCTCACCGGGGTGACGGCCGTGGTCCTCGGCGGCGACGACGACGTGCTCCTCCACCAGCGCCCCGACGACGGGCGCTGGTGCACCCCCGGCGGCATCCTGGAGCCCGGCGAACAGCCCGCCGTGACCGCCGTCCGCGAGGTGTGGGAGGAGACCGGGCTGACCGTCGAGGTCGAGCGGCTGACCAGCGTCGTCGTCCATGAGCCCTACACCTACCCCAACGGCGACGTCGTGCAGATGCTCGACATCGCCTTCCGCTGCCGCTACGTCAGCGGCGAACCGGACGCCTCCGGGGACGAGTCCCTGGACGTGCGGTGGTTCCCCGTGGACGGTCTGCCGGAGATGCCGCGCCGCGTCCTCGACCGGATCGTCTGGGCACGCGAGGACAGGACCGAGCCGTACTTCCACCTGTGATCCCCGCGGCGCCGGGAACCTCGGGGATCCGGCCCGCGCACATGCGACCGCCCCTCCCCCGGACGGCGGGAGGGGCGGTCACGGCGGGGTCGCGCTGCCCCGGTCTCAGTGCCAGTGGCGACGCATCGTCCAGTGGTCGGAGGAGACGTCGCGCGCGATGTCGATGATGCTGGGCTCTCCGGCCTCCGACTCCGCCGAGACGCGCAGGAGGTGCGTCTGCGTGGCGGGAGCGCCGGGCGTCTCGGGGCGCGCGGGCCAGTCGCCGATGATCCTGCGCACGCGGTAGGTGCGGCCCCGCCACGTGAACCTGGCGGGGTGGTCACCGCTCGTGGAGCGGACGTCGATCCGTTCGTTCAGAAGACTCACGCGTGCAGTTTATCGAACTGGCGTTCGATCTCGTCAAGTCCTTTCGGCACTGACCATCGGTTTCACGGTCACAGGAACAGCCGGCCGCGTCGCTTGCGGTCGCGCAGGGCCGCCATCCGCCGGGTGTTGCTCGGCCGTCGGCTGAGCAGGTGGTACAGCAGCAGCGACCCCCCGCGGTCGGTGCGCGCCCGGTCCGCCATCTCGCCCATGTTCACCCGCGGGTACAACTCCGGCCCCCCGGCGAAGAGCCGCACCGCGTGCGCCCCCTCCGGATGGTGCGCGTAGGCGTGGTTGTCGGCGGTGTACTCCGTCGCGCGCGACAGCGCCGAGCCCAGTCCCGGCACCGCCTCCGCGCCGAGCGTGGCCACCCGGCGCCAGAACGACGTGTGCCCCGCGGCCACGTGTCCGATCTGGTGCGCCAGGAGGAAGGCCAGCGCGTCGGTGTCCCGCGGCCGACCGTCGGGGGCGAACAGTTCGTGGGACAGCACGAGGTACCGTCTCAGCCGGTGCGCGGCGGCGTCCGTGGCCGCGCGGGCCCGGGTCGGCCGGACGTAGGCCTCCGGGGGGCGGAGCAGTCCCATCGCGGCGGACAACGTCACCACCGCCCGGTAGGCCTCGGGGAACTGCGTGGGTGAGATCTTGACCGACTCGGCGCGCTCGCGGGCGTACCGCAGGCCCCGCGCCGTCCAGCACGCGGCGGGCGGGCCGACCGCGGCGACCGCCGCGCAGGCCCACGACCCCGTCACCGTCCACAGGATGTGGACGAGTGCCGTGGTCACCAGCGCTCCCACCAGCACGCACACGACCAGGAGCGGGGTCTCCCACGGATGGGCGGGGGCCCGGACGGGTTCCTCGTCCGCGGCCCGCGCCGCGATCTCGCACGCGCCCACCGGCGGGACGCCGTCCACGCGCGCGCGTGCGACGCCCGGCCGGGCGGTCGGTGAACAGTACGGCGGTCCGTGCGCCGCCCGGGCGCGCGCGCCACCGCCGGGGGGCGTCGCGTGTGGCATCCTGCCTCCCCTCGGGCCGCGGTCCGCGTACGATGAAAGATCGCTACTCCCTGTAGCGGAATATTACTTTTCGCTGCCCTGGGTATGGGGTTGCCTGGGGACGGCGTGTCCGTCCGGCGGCTCAGGAGTCCTCGTCGGCCTCCTCGAACCGCCGGAGCTCCTCGGCGAGCACGTCCAGGAACCGGTCGACCTGCGCCGGGTCGTACCCGGGCCGCGCCCGCGTGGTGGCGAACTGGACCCGCTCGACCTCGGCGGCGGTGAGCGTCGCCCGCTCCGGACGGCCCTGATGGAGGGCGTCGATCGTGTACTCGGCCCGGTCCAGGAAGTCGTCGACCTCCTGCTCGTTGTAGCCCGTGGTCAGCCGGGTCGTGGCGAACTGCTGCTCCCTGACGGCCGCCGCCGTGAGCCGGGGCCGCCGCCCGGCGTCGCGCCCGTACGTGCGCGCCGGGGGACCGGCGGCCGGGTAGCCGCCCCGTCCGTGGGCGGCGCCGGGCGAGGGGTGGCTGGGCAGGGGCGGCGGACCGGATGGGCCGCCCAGGCCGCGCCCGGCCAGGTCGGCGGCGACGACGTCGAGGAAGTCGTCCACCTCGTCCTCGCGGTAGCCGGGGCCGAACCGGGTGGTGCGGAACCGCGCGTCGCGCACGTCGTCGGCGCTGAGCAGCGGACCGGACCTGGAACCGCCCTCCAGGGCCACCAGTGTGGCCTCGACCTGGTCGAGGAGGGCGTCGACGTCCTCCTCGTTGTACCCCGGGCGCAGACGCACCGTGTGGAACTTCTTGTTGCGGATGTCCGCCGCTGTCAGAGACATGGTCCCCATTGTGCAGATCAGGAGGTTCTCAGGGGCTTATTGCCGACCATTCCGTGATTCGGCCCGCGCGAGGTGGCCCTCGACGGAGTTCAGCAGGTCCTCCACCTGGGCGCGGTCGTAGCCCCGGAGGACGACGTCGATGCGGGCCGCGCGCAGCTCCGAAACGGTGAGCGGGTCGGCCCCGTCCAGGGAGAGCCAGGGGGCCAGGGCGAACGTCCGCTTCGGAAGGGTCTCGTCGAGGAGGGTCGCGTACGCCCGTGAGACGAGCGCGTCGACCGTGGTCCGGTCGTAGCCGCGCAGCACGACGTCGAAGGAGGGCGCGGGGAACGGCAGGGGTTGGGGGGAACTCATGCGGCGATTATGCCCATCCGCCCGTCGCACGCGCCACATTCCGCGGGTGGCCACGTGCGGAATGTGCGCGGTCAGCTCCGCAGGAGGTACACGGCCACGCCTCGGGCGATCGCGTCCGCCGCGCGCTCCCGCCACGCGGGGTCGGTCAGCAGAGCGGCGTCCTCGGGGTTGCGCAGGTTCCCGGCCTCCAGGAACACCTTGGGGACGTCGGACATGTTCAGCCCACCCAGGTCCGTGCGCTCGTCGAGGCCCTCGTCGGCGAGGTAGTCGGCGTAGGGCACGTCCGTCCCCTCCCGGTACTCGCGGCGCAGATCCTCGGCCAGCAGACGGGAGGGCTCGACGATGTCGTCGGTGAAGCCGGGGACGTCGCCGGGTGTGATCACGTGGAACCCCCGGCCGGTCTCGGGGCCGCCGTCGGCGTGGATGGACACGGCGGCGTCCGCGCCGGCCGCGTTGCCGATCCGTGCCCGGTCGTCGATACAGGGTCCGACGCCCTCGTCGTCGCCCCGGGTGAGGACGACCGTGGCGCCGTCCGCCTCCAGACGGTCTTGGACGAGCAGGGACAGTTCCCAGTTGAACTCGTGCTCCGCGTCGCCGTCGACGGTCTGCGAACCGACGGTGTCGCAGGCCTTCTCCCCCGGACCGGCGGGCACCATCGCGTTGATCTCGTCGGGGGCGTTCGCGTTGCCGCCGTTGTGTCCGGGGTCGATGACCACGACCCGGTCGCTCAGGGGGCCGTCCGTCACGTCGTCGGAGGAGCCGTCGTCCCCGTCGTCTGGCGCGGGCAGCGGGGGCGCGGCGGCGGGTCCGTCCGAGGCGTTGGAGGGGCTGGTGCAGGCGGAGGTCAGGAGCAGGGCCAGGGCGGCCAGGGGCAGCGCGACGCGCTGGAGTCCGGCGGGCCCCGCCGAGGCGGAGGCGGGCATGCCCACAACGTAGCGGTTCGCGGGGGCGGAGGGGCGGGGTGAGGGGCTTGGAATCCGGCTGGGGAAGCGGATTCCGGGCGTGGTCCGCATTGGTGCGACGCGTGTCACGGCGGCGGGTTTACATATTCAACGAAATATCTTAAAAAACATCCGGAATGGTTGCTTAGGGTGACAGAGTGTCTGATGTAACTATTCCGTAATGCATATCTGGATGAATCAGACTATTAGGTCGAAGTATGATCCTCACTCAGGAACGGGATGCGGTCCCTGCCCACGTGGAAGGCGTCCCGCACCTCGGAGCCGCCGCTGTGACCCCCCGTTCCACTGGAGACGGCCGGCAGGCCCTGTCTCCTTCCCCCATCAGCCCCTGGTTCGTGCCCCGCGTTCCCCTGTGTTCCGCCCTCGCGGGCCGGGGTTCGCACGACCAGGCCAGCCCGACAGTGCGGGTTGGGACGATCCGAATGAGGATTGACTTGAAGAACACTGCCCGTTTCGCGGCTCGACGCATCATCCAGGGCGGCGCCACCTTCGCCGCCCTCGGCGCGCTCACCGTCGCCACGGCCGTTCCCGCGAGCGCCGACCAGTACGGTTGGGGCTACGCGACCGCTTCGGGCGGCGCCGCCGAGGTCATGACCGACATCACCGGCTCGCAGACCGTCTCGGACTCCTTCTCCGGGCAGATCGAGGAGTGCTTCACCCTCGACACCGAGACCACCGCGACGGTGGGAGCCGCCGGTGTGACCGCCACGACGGTGATCAACAGCGCGCGCATCCAGCTCACCCAGGACTGCCTCGACGAGATTCCCGAGGGTGACCCCGTCGAACCCACCGAGGAGCTCACGGAGGAGTCCGACTCCGACACGGATGCGGAGCCCACCGAGGAGCCCGGCACGGACGAGCCCGAGGCCCCCGAGGCGGAGCCGGAGTCCGAGCCGGAGTCCGAGCCGGAGTCGACCCCCGAGACCGACTCCGACTCCGACTCCGAGGAGCCGGCCGAGAGCCCCTCCGACGCCCCGGTCGAAGAGCCCGAGACGTCCGAGGACGCCGCCGGCGAGATCGTCGAGCTGGACGAGACCAACTCCACCCTGACCAGCGCCGGCGACGAGATCATCGCCGACGTCAGCGTCAACGGCGCGAGCGTGACCACCACCCAGAGCTGGGACGGCGAGGTCTCCTACTCGCTCGACGAGGGCACCTCCAGCGGGGAGTCCTGGGTCTTCGCGGACCACTACACGGACTCGTTCCCGTCCGAGGGCGTCATCTGGAACGACGGCATCACCGATCTCTACGTGACGTTCGACATCGAGGACATCCAGGTCACCTACTTCCTGGGCAGCACCACCGCGGCCGTGGCCACCGTCGAGGGCGAAGACGGTGACGGCAGTGACGGCAGTGACTCCGGTGAATCCGGTGACGAACAGAAGCCGCCGACGCGTGAGGACGAGGACCCCGAGCCCGCGCCCGAGCCCAAGACCGCAGCGCCGCTCGCCCAGACCGGTTCCCCGGTTGTCGGCCTGATCGCCGCCGGCGCCGCGATCGCCGCCGGTGGTGGCCTCGCCGCCTTCTTCGCCCGCCGCAGGAAGACCACGACCGCCGCCGACGAGTCCAGCGAGGGCTGAGTCGACCGGCCAGAGCCGACGAGGCGTCGGAACGACTGATCCGTGCCTGAGAGCCCCGGGGTGACACCCCGGGGCTCTTCGCGTTACCGTCGGCCACGGAACTTCCCGCGCTCGCCCGCCGTTGTCCGGTCGTCGAGGAAGCGAGGACGACCCCATGCCCGATCCGGGGCGGTGGATAGGACACGCGACCGGTCCCACCGACGACCCGGCCCCGACGCCGCGACCGGTCCCGGAACCCCTCCCGAACGCGTGCGCCCCCGGCCCGGGCCCCCAGTCCGCGCCCCTCCCCCCCCGGCCGACCCGTCTGCGCCGACCCCCGCACCAGCGGCGGGCCCCGGCGCGAACCGGGCCCGGCATCCCCCTGAGACGACAGGAGTGCCGTGGTGACTCCCCCCACGTTGACCGCTCGCCGACTCCTCGGAACCGGCGCCCTGTTCATTGCTCTGGGCGCGTTCGGCGCCGCGTTCGCGACCCCCGCGGTCGCGGACGAACTCGTGTGGGGAACCGCTCAGGCGCGGGCGGCCGACGGCGACCTCCTCGCCGCACACGCGACGGCCACCAGCTTCGGCGACGACATCGAGGACACCGCCGCGACGGAGGTCCTCCTCGGCCCGCTCGCCCCCTACTCGACGATCAGCGGGGAGGCGGTCGCGTCGATCGACGCCGAGGGCGCGCACGCGACGACCACTGTGGAGTCGGCGACCGTCCGACTGGGGGTGGACGACCTCGTCGACCTCGGCCTGGTCGAACCCCCGGAGGGCTGGGTGCCGACGACCGCCGCGGCGGCCCCGGACGAGGGGGCGGGCGAGGCGGGCCCGGACGCCACCGCAGCCCCGGACGCCCCGGACGCCCCGGAGGCCCCGGAGGCCCCGGAGGCCCCGCTCGTACCGGAGGCCACACCGACCGCGGCCGAGACCGCGGCCCCGGGACCGGGCCCATCGGTTAGGGAACCGGACGAGGAGCCCGGCGGCGACGGGGACCAGCTCGACGACGCGACCGCCGGGCCGAGCACGGGGCCGGAACCGGTCGCGCCCCCCTCCTCGGGCGTCGCCGACGACGTGCTGTTCCTGGGCGGCGGCGCGGCGGCGCCCGCGGCGGACGGCGTCGACACGGTCGGGTTCACCCTCACCGACGTCGTGTCGACCGCCTCCGCCGGATACGACGGCCGCACGGAGACGTCACTGGAGTACGGGGAGCTGACCGCGTTCGGCGTCGACGTGGAGGACGTGGAGGACAGCGGCACGGGCTACGTGGTGGACGACCGTGTCGCCTTCCTGGACGACGAAGGCACGGTGATCGAGGAGCTGCGGGTCAGGGTCGGTTTCGCGGTCAACGAGTCCGAGTTCGAGGACGAGGACGAGGGCTGGGACGGACACGGCGTGCGGACGTGGCTGACCGTGTGGGTGCAGGTCGACACGGCGGATTCCGAGGACGCCGACCGACTGGTCGTGGAGTTCGCGCAGGCGCGGGCGCTGGGCTCGACCCATGAGCCGGGCGCGACCGGCGACCCGGGCGACGGCGACCGTTCGCCGAGCCCGTCCCCGCCCGGCGGGCCCGCGTCCACCCCGCAGCCGGACCCGGCCCGCGACCGCTCGGACAACCGGTTGGCGACGACGGGCGGCTCGCTCGTCGCGCTCGTGGTCGCGGCGGTGGTCGCCGTCGGCGGTGGGACCACCGCGACCCTCCTCGCGCGCAAACGGACCACGGCCCTGGACGATCGGATCGAGGACTGACTGTGCGGATGTGTGGTGGCTTCTCCGGCGGGTCTGACCCACGGACTGACCGACACCGACAGGTTGTCCTTTACCGGATTTGCCGGCCCGCTCGGGGAAGCCGCCACACGCGACCGGACGGGCATCCGTGACCTCAGAGGAGCTTGGCACAAGAGCCCCGCCACCGTCGTGTCCGCCCGCCCGGCCGGCGCGTGCCACCCCGACGGGATCAGCGCTCCACCCGCTCCGGGCGCACGCCGATGCCGACGAGACGGCCCGTGATCCGGCTCAGCGGCGGGCACCACCGGAACAGGCGGACGAAGGAGGGGACGCGGGCCCCGTCGCCGTCCCGGGACGCCCGCCGGGGGAAGAGCCGCGCCCGATCGCGATCTGCAACGTCTGGGTGACCCGGGTCGGCCACATCCGCCGCGCCTGAACCCTGGCGAGGTCGCTCTCGGCCAACGTGCCCGACGCCAGCCGGGGGCCGACGATGTTGGCGGCGGCGACGGCGTCCTGGACCGCCAGGTTGATCCCCACGCCTCCGGCGGGCGACATGGCGTGCGCGCTGTCCCCGATGCACAGCAGGCCCGGCCGGTGCCAGCGGCGCAACCGGTCGACGCGGACCGCGAGGTGGTGCACGTCGTCCCAGCCCGCGATCTCCTCCACCCGGTCCGCCAGGTCGGGGGCGAGCTCGGTGATCCCCTCCTGGAGCGCGGTCAGACCCTCGCGGCGCAGGTCGTCGAAGGTTCCGGGGCGAATCAGGTAGGCGAGCTGCCAGTAGTCGCCCCGGTTGATCGCCACGAGCCCCCGGCCGCCCGCGTTGAGGAAGGGAAGGGAGTCGGTGGGCCTGCGGGACACGCGCAGCCACAGGACGTCCATGGGCGGCTCGGCCGCCTCCGGGAGGAGCCGGGCCTGCTCGCGGCTGGACGAGTTCCGCCCGTCGGCCGCGACCACGAGGTCCGCGTCGATCCTCAGATCGCCGTCGGCGTCCTCGGCGAGCACGCCGGTCACCCGGCCATCGGCCACCACGAGTTCGGTCATGGGCGTGGACATCAGGAGCCGGAAGGAGGGTAACTCCCGGCCCTTGGCCGCCAGGAAGCCGAGGAAGTCCCACTGCGGCATGAAAGCGACGTAGGGGTGGTGCACGGGCAGGCGCCGGAAATCGGCGAAGGTGACCGGTGCGCCCTGGAACTCGACCGTGATCCGCTCCACCCGGGCGTGCGGGAGGCGGTGGAACTCCTCGTCCCAACCGAGCTGGTGCATCAGCTCCTGGGTGGAGGGGTGGATGGTGTCGCCCCGGAAGTCCCGCAGGAAGTCGGCGTGCTTCTCCAGGACGACGACGTCCACGCCCTGGCGGGCCAGCAGGAGTCCGAGGGTCATCCCGGCCGGGCCGCCGCCGACGACGACGCACCGGGTGCTCAGTTCGCGCATGACGGCCCCTCCTCACCTGGGGGATACCCGCCGCCGGGCCCGGGGAAGAGCGCGCGGACCGGGGCGGCGGCAAGTCTGACGGGCGGGCCCGTTCCCCGGAAGCCCGCCCGTCATCGTGTCAGTGTCAGTGTCAGTAGCCGGAGCCCGTCCGGCCGTTCCCCCCGGAATCGGCACAGACTGGGGAGATCACTCCGTACGCTGGTTGGGGATTCCGGCCAGCAGGGCGCGGACCTCAGTCTCGCGGTAGCGACGGTGTCCGCCCAAGGTGCGGATCGAGGTCAGCTTGCCCGCCTTGGCCCAGCGTGTGACGGTCTTGGGGTCCACGCGGAACATGGTGGCAACCTCGGCGGGGGTCAACAGGGGCTCCGCCTCGGGCGTGCGAGTTGACATGTGTACGGCCTCTCCTCCTGGATCTGTGTGCCGATCCTTGAGCCTTATTCCTGGCGCTTGGCCCGGATGTCCAATATTTCCACTGGGTCCATATTGGCATCACCCGAGGTGATAGCGCGACCACTCCAAGCAACTTTGCGCGTGGGAGGCCAAGAAAGCCGCCCGTGGCCGCGTCACGCTAAGTGATTCTAGCGACACGTTTAGTGGCATGTGGCGTATTCGGTCAAAACTTCGTTCTCGGGCCTCGTTTTTCTCGATCCGGAGTGTCCGAAGTGCTAGTCGGTCGTGACCGAAACCCGTGGTCCGGGCTGGGGGAAGTGGGCTCATCTCCTGGTCAGTCGCTGTATGGAGGTGGTCGGACCATGGGGTCGGGGGGTGTCTCCGGCGGTCGCGGCCCGGGGATGGGGCTGCCCGGATCCCCCGTGTGGCAGGGGTTTCGTCGTGACCTAGAGTGCGTTCAGTGATGGACTCGCTACAGTGTACGCCGATCCCTAACGGGCGTTATGCCCAGTTTCACCAGCCTTGGTGTCGTGCGGGGATGACGTCCTGGCTCGCACCGTTGTCACGTGCGGAAAGGTGTCCCGCCGCCGAGAAGAAACCTGGCGTACCAGGTTGGCGCACGGCGTGGCGTGTCGCGGATCCCGCTCTCCGATGACGACGGGCGAGGCCTCGGTGTCCACGAAAGTGTGAGGAGCCCGTGACCCTCAGTTGGCGCGCTCCAGGGCGCGCACTGACCTCCACCGCCGCGTGATGCGCTCGCGCAGCTCCGTCATGCGGGCGGTGTCGCCGACCGAGAGCGCCTCCACCGCCTCAGACACCTCCGCCACCGAGCGGTCCGCCGTCAGGTGGTCGTCGCTCAGCAGGTGCGGCAGGCCCCCGTAGTCCAGTTCGAGCAACGCCTCCGGGTGCGCGGTCAGCGTGAGCCAGTCCACCAGCCGCTCCGTCGAGGCGGATACCGCGTGCTCGCCGATCCGTTCGCGCAGCACGGCGACCGTGCGGTCCAGCCGCCGCCGCGCCTGGGACACGCGGGTGAGGTACAACAGGGCGCGCGTGGTGTCCGTCGACAGGACCTGGCAGCGCTCCCGCTCCTCGAAGGGCACGAACCACGGGACCGGGATCGTCCAGTTGCTGGACAGGATGCCCGGCCGCACCCCTGCTCCCGACTCGCGCCACTGCCGGTACCCCTCCTCGGCCCGGTCCGCCTCGCACTTGGGAACGAACGCCCCACTCACCAGCACCGGGGTCGCGGCCGTGAACTCGGTGAACGCCAGCCACGAGCGCAGCCGCGTCTGCCACGGGCACACGTACAGCCGCTCGTCCACCCGTCGCAGGTAGGCGTCGCGGCTCTCCTCGGTCGGCGCCACCACCGGAGGCGTGGCCAGGAGCCTGCCCAGGCTCTCGGCGTGCTCGGCCGCCAGGGCGTTCATCCGACGGGGTCGGTCCGTCGATCCGGCGTACTCCTCCCAGTGCAGTCGGTCACGCGGAGCGAACGCGTCGATCGGCTGGTAGACGCGGAGGTATGCGGTGTAGGGCAGCACGATCGCATCGTGGCACACATCAACGCGGGTGGCACCCACCCCCGAACCCCTGCGGAGAGGGCGATCCGGCGCGGGCCACACCCGTCACACCCGGGTGGCGTAGGCAGGGTGGGGTGCGACCAGGTACGGTTGTACGTGTACGTACGCTGACGCTGGTCGTCAGTCGCGTTTGACGGCCGTCAGCCCGTTACCGCGGGTTAGTAAGTGATCTGGGGTTCGTCGGAACCCAATCGTTGAGGGGGTCGAGCCAATGGGGCGCGGCCGAGCCAAGGCCAAGCAGCAGAAGGTCGCCCGGAAGCTCAAGTACAGCACCGGCGGGACCGATCTTGATCGGCTGCGGTCGGAGCTGGGTGTCGCTGAGGACGAGGGGTCTCCCTCCGGATCGTCGGGTCCGGACGACCCCTACGCGGATCCTCACGACGAACTGGTCGACCGTTACGCGGATCTCGCTGAGAAGTACTCGGACTCCGACACGTAGTCGTTGCCGGGACCGTCAGGTCGCTCGGACAGCGACAGCAGACCTGTACCACCCACCGGTCCCCCAGGCGGGGGCCCCGGTGGACAGGTGGATATAGCCGGTGCGAACCACTCAGGTGGTTCGCACCGGCTATGTTCGTGCCCTTCCGCCCCCACCGCCCTCGACGGACGCCGTCGGCGCTGCGCCTCCCCGATCACGCGCTCCGGTACTCACCGGTCAGCCGGGCCCGACCGGATCCGGCCGTGACCTCGCCCAGCCGCCAGGCCGGGACACCGCGGTCGGCGAGCAGTTCCAGGGCACGCCCGGCGTCCCGCGCGGCGACGACCGCCACCATGCCCACGCCCATGTTGAACGTGGCCTCCATGTCGTCCCGCGCCACGTCCCCCTTGTCGGCCAGGTAGCCGAACACGGGCGCGGGGGTCCAGGTGGAGCGGTCCAGCTCCGCGTCCAGGTGTCCGGGCAGGGAACGGGACAGGTTCGCCGCCAGCCCGCCGCCGGTGATGTGCGCGTAGGCGTGCACCTCGACGGCCCCGGTCAGGGCGACGCAGTCCTTGGCGTACACGCGGGTCGGGGTCAGCAGGACCTCGCCCAGGACCCCGTCCAGCTCCGGCACGTGCGCGTGCAGGTCGAGACCGGCTCCCTCGACGATCCCGCGGACCAGTGAGTACCCGTTGGAGTGCGGTCCGGACGAGGCCATCGCGATGACGGCGTCGCCCTCGCGGACCCGTTCCGGGCCGAGGACGGCGTCGCCCTCGACGACGCCCGTGCCCGCGCCCGCCAGATCGTACTCGCCGGGCTCCATCGCTCCCGGGTGCTCGGCGGTCTCCCCGCCGATCAGCGCGCACCCGGCCTGGCGGCAGCCCTCGGCGATGCCGCCGACGATCTCGGCGATCCGCTCGGGGACGACCGTGCCGCAGGCGATGTAGTCGGTCATGAACAGCGGTTCGGCGCCGCTGACCACCAGGTCGTCCACGACCATGGCCACCAGGTCGATGCCGATGGTGTCGTGCCTGTCGAGCTCCTGGGCGAGCATCACCTTGGTGCCCACGCCGTCGGTGGAGGTCGCCAGGACCGGGTCCGCGTACTTGGCGGTGTCCAGGCGGAACAGGCCCGCGAAGCCGCTCGCGTCGGTGACCTGCTCGGGTCGGCGGGTCCTCGCCACGTGCCTCTTCATCAGGTCGACGGCGCGCTCACCCGCGGCGATGTCGACGCCCGCGGCCGCGTACGCGCCCGTCGTCCCTGTGCTCTCGGCTGCCACGCGAGATCTCCTCGTGCTGTGTTCGGTGGTGGTGCGGGCGCGGCGGACCCGATCGGGGCGCGCCGCGGCCCGGGCACGGCGAACCCCCCGTCCGCCGTGCCGCGGCTAGGTGTCGCTGGTGGCGAGGCCGGAGTCCTCGGGTGTCCCGCAGGCCTTCTCCAACAGGTACTTCCCGCGGGCGTCGTCGGCGACCTCGATGGGGTACACACCGTCGAAACAGGCCCGGCACAGTTGGTCCTTGGGCACCTCGGAGGCCGCGACGAGCTCGTCGAGGTCGACGTAGGCGAGGGAGTCGGCGCCGACCGACGCGGCGATCCCGTCGACGGAGAGGGTGGCGGCGATGAGTTCGGCGCGGGTGGCGAAGTCGACGCCGTAGTAGCACGGCCACAGCACGGGCGGGCTGGAGATGCGCACGTGCACCTCGGCCGCGCCCGCGTCGCGCAGCATCCGCACCAGGGCGCGCTGGGTGTTGCCGCGGACGATGGAGTCGTCCACGACCACGAGGCGGCGGCCCTCGATGACGTCGCGCAGCGGGTTGAGCTTGAGGCGGATGCCGAGCTGGCGCAGGGTCTGGCTGGGCTGGATGAAGGTGCGCCCGACGTAGGAGTTCTTCACCAGGCCCTGGGCGAAGGGGATGCCGCTGGCCTCGGCGTAGCCCACCGCGGCGGGGGTCCCGGACTCGGGCACCGGGATGACCAGGTCGGCCTCGACCGGGTGCTCCTTGGCCAGACGCCGGCCCACCTCGACGCGGGTCGAGTTGACGTTGCGCCCGGCGATGGTGGTGTCGGGGCGGGCGAGGTAGACGTACTCGAACAGGCAGCCCTTGCGGCGGGCGGGCGCGAAGCGGCGGGAGCGGACCCCGCGCTCGTCGATGGTGAGCAGTTCGCCGGGTTCGATCTCGCGGACCGGGGTGGCGCCGACGATGTCCAGCGCGGCCGTCTCGCTCGCCACGACCCAGCCACCGGCGTTGGACGACTCACCCAGACGGCCGAGCACGAACGGGCGGATGCCCTGCGGGTCGCGCGCCGCGTAGAGGGTGTTCTCGTCCATGAAGACCAGGGAGAAGGCGCCGCGGACCTGGGGGAGCAGGTCCAGCGCCGCCTCCTCCATCGTGCGCTCGGCGTCGGCCCTGGCGTAGTCGGCCAACAGGTTGGTGAGCACCTCGGTGTCGGTGGTGGCGCCCCGTCGGGAGTCCGGCGGCAGCATCGCCGCCAGCTCCGGGGTGTTGATCAGGTTGCCGTTGTGACCGAGGGCGAGTCCGCCCCTACGCGCCGAGTAGAACGTCGGCTGAGCGTTCTCCCACACCGGGGAGCCGGTCGTGGAGTAGCGGCAGTGCCCGATCGCGAGGTGGCCCTTGAGGGAGTCGAGCGTCGCCTCGTTGAAGACCTGGGAGACCAGACCCATGTCCTTGTAGACGACGATCCGCTCCCCGTCGCTCAGCGCGATGCCCGCGGATTCCTGTCCGCGGTGCTGCAGAGCGTAGAGACCGAAGTAGGTGAGCTTGCTGACTTCTTCGCCTGGCGCCCAGACCCCGAATACACCGCAGGCGTCCTGCGGGCCGCGTTCGAGCGGATCGAGGTCCATGGAGAGCCGGCCGTCGGAGTACGACACGAGGCCAGCTTAGTGCCTGCCCGTCCGGTCGGCGCCACCCGGGGGATGGTCGGACCACAGGGGGACCCACGGCGACAGGTCGGCCCGCGCGCCGCTGGCCTGGACGTCGTGGTCCGCGACGGCGCGCTCCCAGGCGATCCGACCGGTCGCGAGACGGAGCCAGGTGAGCGGATCGGTCTCCACGACGCCGGGCGGGGTGCCGCGGGTGTGCCGGGGGCCCTCGACGGCCTGGACGGCGCCGTACGGGGGGACGCGCACCTCCAGGCTGCCGCCCGGGGCGCGGTCGGCCAACACGGCCAGGGTGGCGCGCACGGCGGCCTTGACCGCCGCGCGCTGGGGCTCGTCGGCGCGCAGGACGGCGCGGGCGCACGCGGCGGCGGCCTCCTCGTCGGATCCCTCGAAGGGCGGGTCCCCCAGGGCACGGAGTTGGTCGTCCAGGGCCGTGCGGAGCCGCCGGAGGGCGCTGGCGGTCAGGGCGGAAGGCATACAGCGCAGCCTAGGACGTGCGGCGGCCGTACGTCCCGCCGGGCGGTGCCCGCCCGTGCACGCCATGGGGCGGCGCGAGGGAACAGGGTGGTATCGGATCGGTGAAGGGAAGGGAGACTTGCCATGGCGGGGAAATGGACCGATGGTGGACATCGGAGGATTCCGGTGGCCTCGCCCACCGGTCTCCGCACGCTTGGGTGATTCCTGTCTCAGCGCACCGCTGGCCAGAGGGGACCTGACACGGTAGCGTCCCGAACCGTCCCGATGTCACTGAGACTGGGAGGAATGCGATGGAACCCGCCCACTACGGAGTTCCGCGCACCGGCACCGAAGAGATGAACGAACGGTGAACCGGCTCGGAGTCGTCCTCGCCCGCCGGTTTCGGACCCCCTCCGCGCGGGGCCGCCGCGCCGATCGGCTGGCCAGCACACTTACCATCCACGAAGGAAGACCACCGCACCATCGGGAGAACGACGTGCGCCTGCGCTTGCGCCCGCGTGATGACAGCTACTACGAGATGTTCACCGATTCGGCGAACAACCTGGTCATCGCGGCCCGCCTGCTGGTGGAGCTGATGAGTGACGGAGCCGACCGCGAGGCCATCGGCGAGAAGATGCGCGCCTGCGAGCACGCGGGCGACGACGCCACGCACGCGATCATGCGGCGGCTCAACAAGAGTTCGGCGACGCCGATCCACCGGGAGGACATCTACCGGTTGGCGTCCAACCTCGACGACGTGATGGACTCGATGGAGGCCGCCGTCGACCTGATCGGGCTGTACGGCCTGGAGCGGCTTCCCAAGGGGATCATCGACCAGATCGAGGTCCTGGAGCGCGCCGCGGAGCTGACGGCGGAGGCGATGCCGCGCCTGCGGACGCTGCAGGACCTGACCCGGTACTGGATCGAGATCAACCAGCTGGAGAACCAGGCGGACCGGATCTACCGCAAGCTCCTCGCCCGCCTGTTCAGCGGCGAGTACGACGCGCTGACGGTGCTCAAGCTCAAGGACGTGATCGAGGAGTTGGAGACCGCGGCGGACGCCTTCGAGCACGTGGCCAACACCGTGGAGACGATCGTCGTCAAGAACGGCTGAGGCGCGTGCTGGGGCGCCGCACGGCGCCCCGGGCGGCGCGCTTCCTCAGACGCCGCTGAGATCCCGCGACTGTGCCTGGGGGCGGTCCACACGCACGTGCGGGACCAAGCCCGGAGCCTCGGCCAGCCGCTCCAGGGTGGGACGTGCGGGCTGGGCGCCGCCGTGCTCGAAGCCGCCGATGCTGGTCGCTGAGGCTGAGGCTGAGGCTGAGGCTGAGGCTGAGGCTGAGGCTGAGGCTGAGGCTGAGGGTGGTCCGAGGCCGGATCAGCCCGAGCGCCTGATCTCCCGGGTCGGTACGGTCGGCGTGGCCAGCACGCCGCTGAGGTAGGCGAAGAAGCCCTCCGCGTCGATCTCCTCGATCACCGTGGCGTTCGGCGCCAGGCCGTGCACGCCCCAGGACATGGCCGAGTACCCGCGCGTCAGCTCGCCCGCCGTCTCCACGTCCACGTGGTAGCGCGCGGACCGGCGGACCAGCTCCGGGTGGAGCAGGACGGCGGCGGTGAGCGAGTCCGGGTGCGTGGTGCCGTCGATCCCCACGCTGCGGTCGAACTCCAGCGTCGCCGCGCACACGTCCGTGAAGAAGTCCGACAGCGGCGTCCCGAGCGCCGCGACGCGGTCCAGCCGCTCCTGCCCGAACACGGCCTGGCGCAGCGTCAGCGGGTCCCACGGGACGACGGTGACCTCGAACCCGGCCGCGAACACCGCCTTGGCCGCCTCGGGGTCCACGTAGAAGTTGAACTCGGCCGCGGCCGTGATGTTGCCGCGCCCGTTGTTGGACCCGCCCATGACGTACAGTGCACCGACGTTGCGCGCGAAGTCGGGGTCCTTGGCCACGGCCATCGCGATGTTGGTCAACGGGCCGATCGCCACGACCGACAGTTCGCCCGGGTGCTCGGCGGCCAGCCGGACCAGCGCGTCCACCGCGTGCTCCGACTCCGGCTCCAGGCCGGTCCGGTCCATGCTCAGCCCGCCGGACCCGTCGCCGTGCACGTCCTCGGCGCTGACCCACGCGCGGGTGAGCGGCGCCCGGCAGCCCAGGTGCACGGGCACCTCGCCGAGCCGTCCGGCGACGTTGAGCGTCAGGAAGGCGTTGCGCACCTGCTGGTCGAAGCCGACGTTGCCCGCGACCATGGTGATCGCGCGCAGATCGGCGGCCGGGTCGAGCAGCGCCGCGAGGAGGGCGACGCAGTCGTCCTGGGCCGTGTCGGTGTCGATCACCAGAGGAGTGGGCACACGGTCTCCCTTGTCCGAGGTCAGAGCGGCAATCTACCCGAAGCGGACTCCGGTCGGTCACCGGCCCCCTGCCGGGCTGCGGGCAGCGGGCCCGTTATCCGAACCGGCCGGTGATGTAGTTCTCCGTCTCCTTCTTCTCCGGCCGGGTGAACATCTGGTTGGTCTCGCCCATCTCGATGAGCCTGCCGGGCTTGCCCGGACCGGCCAGGTTGAAGAACGCGGTGCGGTCGGACACGCGCGCCGCCTGCTGCATGTTGTGGGTCACGATCACGATCGTGTAGTCCTCCTTCAGCTGGTGAATGAGGTCCTCGATCGCCAGCGTCGAGATCGGGTCCAGCGCGGAGCACGGCTCGTCCATGAGCAGCACCGACGGCCGCACCGCCGTGGCCCGCGCGATGCACAGCCGCTGCTGCTGGCCGCCGGAGAGGCCCGAACCGGGCTTGTGCAGCCGGTCCTTGACCTCCTCCCACAGGTTGGCGCCGCGCAGCGACTCCTCCACCAGGTCGTCGGCCCGCGAGCGGCTCATCCGCTTGTTGTTGAGCCGGGCGCCCGCGATGACGTTGTCGTAGATCGACATCGTCGGGAACGGGTTGGCCCTCTGGAAGACCATGCCGACCTCGCTGCGGACGAGGACGGGGTCCACGTCGGGGCCGTAGACGTCCAGGTCGTCCAGGAGCACCTTGCCGCGTGCGTAGGCGCCCGGGGTCACCTCGTGCATGCGGTTCAGGGTGCGCAGGAAGGTGGACTTGCCGCAGCCGGACGAGCCGATGAACGCCGTCACCGACCGTGGCTCGATGGTCATGGACACGTCCTCCACGGCGAGGAAGTCGCCGTAGTAGACGTGGAGTCCGGAGACGTCGATTCGTTTGGCCACTGGAAGTTCCTCGTGAGTGAGCTCGACGCGCGGTGCGCGGGGCGGTTGGGGTCAGCGGGTGGACTTCGGCGCGAACGCGCGGCCGATCATCCGGGCCAGGAAGAACAGCAGCATCACCGTGAGGATCAGCGTCAGCGCCGCGGCCCAGGCCCTCTCGTAGTTGACGGCGCCGCCCATGCGTACCTGCGAGTAGATGAAGACCGGCAGGCTCATCATCTGGCCGTCGAACAGGTTCCAGTTGATCGAGACCGCCGAGGAGCCCGCCGTGAGGATCAGCGGTGCCGTCTCACCGATGACGCGCGCGATGGCGAGCATGATTCCCGTGGTCAGGCCGGCCGCCGAGGTCGGCAGGACCACCTTGGTGATCGTCCGCCACTTGGGCACCCCCAGCGCGTAGGAGGCCTCGCGCAGGTCACGGGGGACCAGGCGCAGCATCTCCTCGCTGGAGCGGACGACGACGGGGATCATCAGCACGGCCAGGGAGATGGCCCCGGCGGCGCCGTTGGTGCGGCCGGGGCCGAACAGCACGATCCACAGGGCCACCACGAACAGACCGGCGACGATGGACGGGATGCCCGTCATGACGTCGACGAAGAAGGTGATGACGCGTTTGATCCGGCCCCTGGCGTACTCCACCAGGTAGACCGCGGTCATGACGCCGATCGGCACGGAGATGAGCGTGGCCATCCCGGTGATCGCCAGCGTGCCGACGATCGCGTGGTAGGCGCCGCCCGCGTCCATGCTCGGCAGGACGCCGTTCATCGACACCGACAGGAAGTAGCCGTCGAACCGGGCGAATCCGCTGCGGAGCACCGTCCACAGCATCGACACCAGCGGCGCCAGCGCGAGCAGGAAGCACCCGTACACCAGCGACGTGACGAACCGGTCCGTCGCCTTGCGTCCGCCCTCGACGCGCGCGGCGGCGGTCACGGTGATGACCACGTACGCCACGGCGGTGAGCAGCGCCCACACGACGACGCCGAACGAGGAGAAGGCCAGCAGGACTCCGGCCACCGCTGCGGCGGAGCACGCGAGCAGCGCGGCCGGGAAGTAGCGGGGCAGCGACGCGTGCCGGAGCACGGTCTCGGTGGTCTCCGGTCCGGAGGGCCGCGTGGTCGTCGAGCTCATCAGGCCTCCTTGCTGCCGCGCGCGACGATGTAGCGGGCGCCCATGTTGACGGCGAGGGTGATCGCGAACAGGACCAGGCCCGCGGCGATCAGCGCGGACACGCCGTACCCGGTGGCCTCCGGGTACTGGAGCGCGATGTGCGCGGCGATGGTCTGGTTGCCGCTCTGGAGCAGATCGAAGGAGATCACGAGCGACGGGGACAGGATCATGGCGACGGCCATCGTCTCGCCCAGGGCGCGGCCCAGGCCGAGCATCGCGCCGCCGACGACGCCGGAGCGGCCGAACGGCAGCACGGCCAGCCGGATCATCTCCCAGCGCGTGGCGCCCATGGCGAGCGCGGCCTCGCGGTGGCCCTGCGGCACCTGCTTGAACACGTCGCGCGACATCGCGGTGATGATCGGCAGGATCATGACGGCCAGGACGATTGAGGCGGTGAGGATGGTGCGTCCGGAGGTGGAGGCGGGACCGGAGAAGAGCGGGATCCAGCCCAGGTGCTCGGTGAGCCCGCCGAAGACGGGGACGAGGCGGGGGGCCAGGAACCCGATGCCCCACAGGCCGTAGACGACGCTGGGGATGGCGGCGAGCAGGTCCACCAGGTAGCCGAGCACCGAGGCGAGTCGGCGGGGCGCGTAGTAGACGATGAACAGCGCGATGCCGACCGCCACGGGCGTGGCCAGCAGCAGTGCGACGGCCGCGGCGAGGAGGGTGCCGAAGGCGAGGGCCGCGACACCGAAGGCCGGGGCCTCACGGACGTTGGCCTCCCACTCCGTGCTGGTGAGGAAGTTGGCCGTGTTGGCCGAGAGCGACGGCCAGGCCTGGATGACCAGGAAGGCGGCGACCCCGGCGAGGATCACCAGGATGAGGAGGCCCGAGCCTCGGGCGAGCCCGGCGAAGACGGCGTCGCCGATCCGGCGACTCGCCGTGGGCGGGGGTGCCGCCTGGGGCGCGTCCGTGGTCGTCATGGATTGGCTCCGGTTCGGAAGGGATGTCGGTGCTGGTCATCTCGGCCGTGCCGGATCGGCGCGCGTGGTTCGCGCGGCGGGTCCGGGGGTGTGTCCGGGTCGGCGGCGTTCGCCGGGGGCTGTCCCCCCGAGGGAGTCCGCCACGACTCAGAGGTAGCCGGTCGGCGGCCGTGTTGTCACGGTCACCACGCGCGGTTTGGCCCTTCCGCGCCGAGTGTGAAGGTAGGCGCGGCAGGTGACCAGTTGTCCCAGAGAAGATGAACGGAAGATGAACGACATGTCGCACTCCCGTGGCCCCAAGGGGTTCAGGTGGTGAATGTGATGTGCCGCACCTCAGGCGGCCCCGCGGTCGACGGCCTCCGACGACGGCGCGTACATCACGTCCGTGTCCCACACCTCGAACCCGAGGGAAGTGTAGAGCCGCACGGCGGCCTCGTTGTCGCCGTCCACGTACAGGTGCACCCACGGCAGCCCGGCCTCGCGCAGGTGGTGCAGGCCCCTCAGGGTGAGCGTGCGGCCCAGCCCCGTCCCCTGCCACTCGGGGTCCACGCCCACGACGTAGACCTCACCGACCGGCTCGCCGTCGGTGAGCCCGGCCCCGTCCGCGTGCGTCTTGGTCCAGTGGAACGCGGCGACCGAACCGTCGGCGGCGGTCGCGAGGAAGAAGCCCTGGGGGTCGAACCAGTCCTCGGCCTCGCGCTGGAGCAGGTCGTCGAGGGTCAGTTGGCCCTGTTCCGGGTGGTCGGCGAAGGCGCGGGCGTTGGCGCGCAGCCACGCCTGCTCGTCCTTGCCGACGACGAACGGGCGCACCTCGACCCGGTCGGCGATGTCGGGCCTGACTTCGGCCCGGGGCAGTTCCGGCGCGGTGCGGGGGCCGCCCGGCTCGTCGGCGGACAGGTCACGCAGCGGCATGCGCATCTTGTGCAGTTCGCGCACGGGCCGCCAGCCGTGGGACGCGGCCAGGCCCGCCGCCCGCGGGGTCCGACCGTGCGCCCACACGCGCACGCCGCGGGGCCCGGCGTCGTCGCGAACGGAGTCCAACAGGGCGGCCCCGTGTCCCCCGGCACGGTGGGCCGGGTCGACCACGAGTTCGCCGGAGTCGGGTTCGCCCTCGGCGCGTTCGACGAACGCGAAGCCCACGACCCGGCCGTCCCGGGTGACCACGTGGAACCGGCCGCTGCCCGAGGGGGCCCCGTGGCGGACGCGCAGGACGGTGTGCTCCGACAGGGGGGCGACGCCGTCCTGCCGGCGGGCGGCTTCGGCGAGGGCCAGGACCTGCTCCGCCTGATCCGCGCCGAGGTCGTCGGTGACGTGCGGGGTGCTCATGCCGAAAGCCTACGACGCCTCGGTCGCGCGGCCGAGTCCGGCCCGTGGGGTCCGGCCCGTGGGGTCCGGCCCGTGCGGTTCAGGTACGTCGACGCCGCCCCCGGTAGCCGGTTCCGGTGCGCACCCGGCGGGCCGGGGCGAACGGCGTGACGAGCAGCAGGGCCAGCAGGACCGCGGCCAGGAGGATCGACGGCGCCATCGACGGGCGCAGGTCGGTGTGGTCGGCGGCGACCTCGGTCTCGGCCCCGTCGCCGTCGCTGGGCGTGACGAGCGGCAGTTCGGCCAGGTCCTGGCCGCCGGGGGACAGGTCGGGCAGGACGGCCGCGTCGTCGGGGATGGTGGGTACGTCGCCGCCGCTGGTCGGTGGCGCGTCCACACCGGGCCGGGGCGCTGGGGCGACGACGTGTCGCGGGGGGTGGGGCCGTCCGCCGGATCCGGACCGCCGGAGGAGTCGGTCCGCCGGTCGCCGTGGCCGCCGCCGGTCGACTCCTCGTCCGTCCGGGTGGGGGTCGGGGAGGGGCTCTCCGACCCGGGGTCGCTGGGTTCGCTGGTGGGCGTCGGGGTCGGCGAGGGCCGCACCGGCGGGCTGGGGCTGGGTGTGGGCGTGGGT
>NZ_MKKC01000102.1 GCF_001942255.1 Nocardiopsis sp. CNR-923 | reverse complement strand
GCTGAACGATCTCCCAGAGCCCATCGGGCAACACATCACTCACAGCACGTGATCATGCCAGGCGCAGGGCCACCTCGCACGGCTTTTGAGATGAGCTCTGAGCTGCGGGGTCGAATCGCTACGACTCTAGCGGTTCACTGCGACGATCCGGGGACGCCGTCTGTTCCTGCTCTTTGCATAACATACTCACCTGCGCCAAGGGCATCCCTGTTGCCTGTGCGATACCAGACAATCAAGCTCGTGAGGGTTTTGACGATGGTCACTCGACGGTTCCGGAGAAGTAGACGACCTCGTGTGAGGGATCGACGTCATCGGGCCCGAACAGCCCCAGGGAGAACTGGAGCTCGTTCTCATCCACGGGCATCTCACACGCCGGCTCCCAGATGCCGGTCGCCCCGGGCTGGATCATGGCGGGCCACTCATGGGCGAACGCGTCGAACGCCTCGTAGTCGCCTTCCACTCCCCCGACGTTGCAGGACCGCTCGATCCGGTCGATCTCCACGGGGGCATCGGAGCCGTTCTCGAACCTGACCGTGAACTTGACCCAGTCAAGGCCACCGGAGTAGCCGAGATCATCCTCGTTGAACCGCTCGAAGTCCCCCAGCGACACGGACAGCCCGTCGTCCCAGGTGTGGGTCTCCGCCAGGTCGAGGACCGTCGGTCCCGCCTCCTCCGAGGGGGCGGACGCGTCGACCTGACCTTGCTCGGCGGTCTCCTCAGGCATGGGCTCGGTGGGGGCGTCGTCGCTGCACGAAGCCAAAACGAGAGCAAGCAGGACAGTGGCCGTCGCCGCGGCGGGGGTGATGGGGCGCACGGAGGCTCCTGGGGACGTCGGTACATGAGCACGACGAGCGGGGTCGCGGTGGAACGAACGTACCGGCCCGTGGTGACGCAGGCGCGGTGATCGGTGAGAAACGGGCTGAGAGTCCATAGATCTAGACTTTCGATTCGTGGTCTTTCATGCCGTCAGGGTATGCATCCCCGTTGCCGCACCCGGGAGTCCCCCATGTCCGAAACGCCCGCGAGCACCGTCGATCCCAGGACGACGGCCGTGCAGACCGCGATCCGCGATCACGTTCCCGGGGTGGGCGGTGTGTCCCTCGCAGCGGCCGAAGCCGTACTGCGCGCCATCGACGGATCCCCCGAACCGAGGCAGCGCAAGGACCGGTGGGAGAACGCCGGTTGCCTTCTGGCCCTGGCCGTGGCCACAGGCCTGTCCGCTCTGATCCTCGTGGCCGCTGGCCTGTGCGTGGCCTGGCTCTGGACGGCGGTCCTCGGATGATCGTCCACTTCGAGTTCGTCCTCGGGTCCGGCGCGGTGATCCACTCCGGCCCCGAGGAGTACCCGGACGTCCTCGCCGCCGCCTCCCAGGCACAGCAGTGATGGACCTCCGGAACCGCTCGATCAGCTTCGACACCTACGAGGGCGGCGCGGCTGCGGTGCGTTGCTCCGAGATCGAGCACGTCACCGTCCTCACCCCCGGACAGGCTGCCGAGCAGTCGGCTGCCGTGATCGGCCCCATCCCACCGACAGGAGACCCCGAATGAGTCCCCTCACTGACAACCCCCGCACATGGGTGGTGACCGGCGCCAACATCCAGGACCTGGCCGACGAACTCGGCGTCGAGGTCCTCGGCTCCCCCAGCGCGGACCACGCAGCGTTGCTCCACGCGGGCGGCCACGGCGTGCACGCCTACCTCGGGGACACCGTCATCCGCCACGCCGACGGCACAACCACCGTCCGCAGCAGCACCACCGGCAGGAGGCAGACCGACGACACCGAACCCGAGGAACCCACGAAGAACACCCAGGAGCGGAGGCAGGAGTACGCCCTGTCCTTCCACTTCACCATCCAAGACGGCACGCCGCTGGAGGTGGTGACAGCGCTGTCCGACGCCATGTCCGCGCACCTCCCCGTCAGCGCCCATGCGTCCTACATGGCGCTCACCCCCCTCAACCCCACCCCGGACGACGACGTGGAACCGCAAGCGCCGGCCACCGGGGTCGGGCAGCGCCTTCAGGTGCACGCGGGCAGCACCACACTCGACGGATACGTGACCGAACTGCTCCCCGCCAAGGACCGCACACCGACCCGGATCAGCATCGAGGACCAGCGCATGGTCGGACTGTGGTCGACCGGGGAGGGACCGTACCCGCTGGGATGGGTGATGACCAGCACGGGCGCGATCCTCACCGGCACCGCAGAGGAGATGGAGACCGTGAGCGCGCCAGGCACCCACCCCCGCCCCTTCCCCGCACCCGCCGTCATGGGAAACCTGCGCTACAACCCCATGAGCATGGTCAAGGCGGCGATCTTCGGGACCCGACCCGCTCCCACCAACCTGATCATCACTTGAGAGACCGAGGACCGACATGGACATTTACAGCAGCATGAACCTGGCTGAGCTGCGGGTCGCCGCCCGGGAGCGCGGGCTCCCGGTGTCGGGGGCCAAGGCCGACCTCACCGCTCGCCTTCGTGACACCGACCCCCAGGCTGGCACCGACGAGGAGGAGGCGTTCACCACCGGCGCCCCCGCACTAGGCGACGCCGACGAGCAGACGAAGCCGCTGCCCGACGCTGGCCCCGAGGCCTACTCCGACGGCACCGTCCCTCCCGACGCCCACGGCGCAGTCGACTCCCCCACCCAAGAGGACCCGTCACCCAGGGGCGACGTTGCGGAACTTCGCTCAGGGGTCGTCGCGCTACTGGACCTGGAGCAGGACGACCCGGCCGCGCACTCCAACACCGCGCTCCTGGAACTCCTCGCCGCCCGCATGACGGCCGACGACGACAACGGCGCGTTCGAGACGGGCCGGGCCGAAGGGCGGCGAGAGACCGCGGAGGCCGCAGCCCGCGAGGTCACCAACACCACCGGATCAGCTGGCGGCACCCTGGTACGGCGTATCCGAGCCCTGGCCGACCACGACCCGCAGGCCTGAGCATGCTGACCCTGCCCACACACGTGCTGAGGGAAATCATCGACCACGCCCTGGCGGCACACCCGGTCGAGGCGTGCGGGATCGTGGCTGGCCCCGCGGGGACGGACCGGCCCGACCGGGTGGTGCGCATGCGCAACGCGGAGGCCTCCCCACGGAGGTTCAGATTCGACCCCGAGGAACAGCTCGCCGTATGGCGGGAGATGGACGCGCGCGGCGAGGACCCCGTGGTCGTCTACCACTCCCACACGGCGGCACGCGCCTACCCTTCCACTACTGACGAAGCGTTCCTGTGCGACCCCGCCGTGCACTACGTCATCGTGTCCACCCGCGGTGACGAGATCGACGTGCGCTCCTACCGGCACATCGACGGCCAGCTCGTCCCCGAACCCATCAACTCGCTTGAGGAAACCCACGTGGGCAAGCACCGCAAGCCGAAGAAGAACAAGAAGAACAACACGACGTCGCAGGCCCACGCCCTACCGGGCGACCTGCACGGCATGTGGCATCTGGATGCCAACGGCGGCGACGGTGGGTGGCTCACCTCGGGTGGCCGCATCATCGTCGACACCCTGAGCCGAATCGGAGGGTTCGGATCCGACCGCATCGACATCCGCCCGGCCCCTCAGGAGGTCATCGCTGCGCACAACGGGAAGCTCAGCGTGCAGGAGTGGGCAACCGAGACGGCCCGTACTCGGGTTCGCACGAGGAACCTTGCCCGGTGAACGGCAACCTCGCGGCCCAGCACGGGTTGCGCGCGCGGACACTGATCGAGCGCGCCGACCCGCGCATCGACGCCCAGGTGCACAGGACCGGGGCCGACACTGATTCGCCCGATGCCGCGTACTGGCAGGCTGCCCTCATGGTGGCGGCCCGCGACGCCGCCCGGGAACGTCCCGGACGAGACAGGTCGGGGCGCAGCTCCTGGACTATCTGCGAGCCCTGGTTCACTGGTAGGCGACAACCACGAGCGCGCCTGGACCGCCCTCTCCGCCTCTTTGCGCGCTGCTGGTCGGCCCCGCAGCACCACCGGAGCCTCCACCGCCCGGTCCCCGACCGTCGGTCCCGGACACCTGACCGGTGACGGCGCCCAGACCACGGCCGCCGCTCCCCCACACAGACGACCCGCCCATGCCACCGACCGCGCCGGTGCTTCCCAGACGCATGCCCGCACCGCCGCCCTGGCCGTCAGCGGTCACATCTCCGAGCAGAGCGACGGTGGAGTAGCCACCGCCGTTGTTCGCCCCCGGAGTGCCGGACGCCGTGAGCGTCAGCCCTCCGGCTCCGCCCCCGGCAGCAACCAGAGTCCCGAAGCGGGTGTCGCCTCCGTCTCCCCCAGGCCCCCCCGGGGTCGCGGTCCCCCCGCTCCCGACGATCACCTCGACCGTGGTCGGCAGAAGGTAGGAGGGGATCCACGCCTCCGCGTACCCACCAGCCTGCCCACCCGACCCACCCGAACTCTCACCGGAAGATGTGGAGGCGGCACCACCGCCCGCGCCTCCTCCACCCACAGCTCGTACCCACACCAGGCGGGTGTTGTCAGGGCGCGCCCATGTCAGCGTGCCCGGCTCGCTGTACACCATGGTGGATGCGGTTGCGGCGGGCCCGTCGATACGGCCCAGAATGACGTACTCGCTGTCACCGATGGGCAGCATGAGGACTCTGTCTCCAGGGGCGGGGACGTAGCCGCTCAGCGCTGCGAATCCTGCCCGGGTAGGGGCGGGTTCGCCGTCGAAGATCACCGGTGGCAGCGTGCTGGGGTAGCTGCGGGGGTCGTAGCCGTGGGCGACGGTGGCCCGGCGGGGCGGCCGGTCGGCTGCCGTTCTGGGGCGGGTGGCCTCGGTGTACCCGGTGATGATCGCGAGGAGTTCCTCACCGCCCATCCGGTGCCTCTACTACCTCTTCGGGCCCTTCACCGTTCTCACCTTCGACGGTGCCGGGTACCGGAGCGGTGGGGTCCACGTACGCGTTGGG
Organism: Nocardiopsis sp. CNR-923; assembly: GCF_001942255.1. Classification (GTDB taxonomy): domain Bacteria; phylum Actinomycetota; class Actinomycetes; order Streptosporangiales; family Streptosporangiaceae; genus Nocardiopsis. The sequence continues at coordinate 25,055 of NZ_MKKC01000102.1, read as the reverse complement.
GAGTCGGAGCTCCCCGTCGGTGAGTACAGCCGTGATCTGGGTCGGGCGTGCGCACACGCCGCATCCGGCCTGGATGCCGCCCAGGGAGTGCAGGACCCGGCGCGTCTCGGCCCGCTTCGCCGCCGGGCACCCCTCTGTACGGCAGCGCAGGGTCGCGACGATCCCGAACCACCCGCTTTCCTCCTCAGGGAACCGTCGCTCTACAGGCGGCAACCGAGCCTGGGCTGCTAAGAACTCCTGCCACCGGGCGGACTGGTCATGGTACTCAGCGAGGGTCATCGAGTTGACGGCGGGCGAGTTCACGGCTCTCTCCAGAAAACGACGCTGACGTGGGTTGCGGTGGCGTTGGTCCGGCACAACCACACCAGGCATCCGGTCGAGGTCACCGAGGACACCGACACCTCAACGGCGTGGGTCCCGGGGACAGATGAGTGGGCGGTGGCGATCGCCTGGACCGGTCCGCGGCCGCGCAGGTTCAGACCGGAGATCTCCACGCTGGTGGGCACGTTCGGTTCCGGGGTGATGGTGACACGGACCGTCTGCAGGTTCCCAGCTGAAAGAGCACCGGTGATCAGGACGTCTCCGGGATAGTGGGCCACGAGTTCACTCCCTGTCTCGGATCGCGATCCACCGCACCAGGGTCACGGTGTCGTTGGTGCGGTACACCACGACCGTGAATCCGGTGGAAGTCGGGTCGGACACCGAAACCTCCACGACGGTGCTGCCGGGTACGAGGGTGTTCGCCGTGGCCCAGGCGCGCACGGCACCCGCCCCAGCAAGGTTCAACCCGGTGACGGCCATCGACGTGGGCGTGTTCGGGGTGGGCACGATCCTCAGCAAGCCGGAGGCGATGTTGCCGGCCTTCAGGGTGCCGCTGACACGCAGGTCGTGCGGAAGGACCACCAGGGCCATCGTCACGCTCCTCGGATCGCGAGCCAGTACACGCTCGTCCTTGTGGCGGTAGCGCGGGTCAACCACAGGTCGAACCCGTCCGGTGAGGGGTTACGGACCGCGACCTCTTTCAGCGTCGAGCCGGGCACGAGGGAGTTCGCGCACACCTGGACGCGCACACTGCCGGTGCCGACGAGGTTCAACCCGCTGACGCGCACCACCGTGGGCACGTGCGGTGTCGGGGTGACCTGGGTGGTGCCGGTCCGCATGTTCCCGGCCTCGATGGCACCGACGACCGTGGCGTCCCCGACCACGATGCCGGGATCCTCGGTCGCGGGCATGGACACCACCCGACGTGCCCGGTGCCGCATGAGCCCGTCCGCGGTCAGCGGCAGTTCCCAGGTGTGCCCGGAGAACACCGTGTCCAGGGACAGGTCGTCGCGACGGATGCCGAACACGTCATCGAAGCTGTGCAGCGGGTTGAGGGCGGTCGTGAACTCGATGGCTTCGTAGAGCTGGGTGGACTCGTACGCGAGCCGGGCCACCTGTTCGATGAGCGCTGATTCGCTGGAGGCCTCGTTCTCGGTGCGGTAGTCGGTGATGATGCGGCCCCTGCGCACGGTCGACGTGGGGCTGTGCGGAGACCGGTTGGTGTAGGTGACGGTGCGCGGGTCGTCGGTGCCGTCGGTGGTGGACAGCACCCACTGGTTGGGGACACCGTGCAGGTCACGCTCCTGGGTGGCCTCCGCGACCATGATCGACCGGTCGTCGTCGCGGTACCAGAACTCCGGTGCTCGTGCTGAGGGCGACACGTAGGGGACAGCGATCGCTACCCCCCACTCGTCAAAGGACAGCGACCGGTACCCGATGCTGGCGAGCAAGTCGTTGACGACCGTGAGCCTGGATGTGCCGGGCTCCCATTCGCGGATGCCTGGCAGGACCTCCTCGTGGGGGGTGATGGCGTGCCGGGTGATCCCGGAGGCTTCCAGGACACGCTGTACGTGGGAGGTGACCCGTCCCGTGGGGTTAGCGTTGAACTCCCACCGGGCGTACATCATCGTTGGGCTGGTGTTCGTGTTGCCGCTGAATCCGGACCCGGACAGCCCCCACTCCCCTTCGGTCAGGGTGGCTGTCTCCACCGTCCTCTCCAGGTGCCAGCCTGCGGGCTCGGGAGTTCCCTCAGGCCAGATCCTCGCCATGATGTCCTGCCCGATGAGACGGGCGCGTACGTTGATCCACCGGCCAGGGGTGTAGGTGACTGGGGTGGTTTCGACCTCCCCGATCTGGACGTTAGAGTTCGCGGCCGACAGCGCCACGGTCTGGGCCGAGGTGAAGTGCAACCGGACTCGGTAGTAGTCGCGGTCGGACCGGCGGCGCATCACTACCGACGGCAGCAGGGACGACCCCGACGTGACCTGGCCAACGGAAACCTGCACACGGACTTCGCCGTCCCGGTACCGACGATCCTGATAGACGATGCGCGGGAAGTCGATCGAGGAGGGGACGGTGATGGACGCGTGACCGCCTCCTCCCGGGACGGTCTCGTAGGTGGCAGGCAGCGTGGTCGCCACCAGCCACTCCGCCCCCTGATCGGGGGTCCCCCATCCGCCTGTGGTTGCTCGGAGGAACCGGTCGTGGGCGTCAAGATGACCTGCGGTGCTGTACCGAGTCGGAGCCTGATCCTCAGCGAGGATCGTGGACTTGTCCAAGCCTTCGACATCGCGCCAGACCGTGCGCGCGGAGTCCACGGTGCGTTTCGGGGTGACCGGGAGGAACACTCCCTGCGGCCATTCCACATACCGGTCCGGGCCGTACGGGGGCAGGTGCAGGCGCGCCCACGGCATGATCCTGTTCGTCAACCAGTCGACGCGGGCGTCCGCCCGCATCCGCACCGTCAACGTGCGTTGGACCTCGTCCGCCAGGTTGTTGAGGGTAACCACTCCGCTGGCGGCATCGACCTCTTCGTCGTCCAGGTCGCGGAGCTTGCGGTCGTCGCGGTCGAGCAACTCGTACCGCCAGGACCACCAAACCGCCCCCGTGGCGGCGTGGATCGCGTCCACGACCTCGCCTGGGGTGGCGCCTGTGGGGTTGCGGGGTCCTGGGCCAGGGATGGCCTGCATCAGCGCACTCCTCCTGGTAGGTGCGAGGACACGCGGGTCGCCTCGAACGTCACCTGGCTGCCCCAGTCGGTGTCGGGCGACGAGAAGCCAGTCAGCGTGCTGATCCACACCCGGCCACGGTTGTCCCGCACGACCAACGTCCGGCGTGCCTCCGCCCACGCCTGGAGCTCGTCGACGATGTCCATGCGGTCGTCGCCGTCCGGGATGTCGATCGTCATAGACCAGGTGTCGGTCTGGTGCTCCCCCCACGCAGTTACCGGGTGGGGGCGGCCCACGTAGTGGTGCGCGGTGTGCTCGACGTCGACGGTGTGGGAGCGTTGGGCGCGCCCGTACAGGTAGTGGCGGATCGTGGTTTCGGCGTCCTGGGGGTCGTGGATCCACACCCCAGCGAACCGGACGCTCCCCGACACGGGAGCAGAATCGGCGCTCGCACCGTCGGGGGTGACCGCGCGAGCGGTGTACGTGTAGGAGCGGCCCGAGCCCGTGAGGTAGTCGCGATAGGAGTCGCCGGGAGCGATCGTGGCCAGGAGCTCGGAGACTGCGGTCCCGGGGCCGGACCTCCAGATCTCCGTGGCGACGGGCGTCGGGATGTCGCTCGCGGTGCGCAGTTCGATGTTGTCCACGAACATCTCGGCTCCGTCCGCCGGGGCGTGCACGTCGGGCCCATGCCCCGCCCACGCCGCGCCGGAGGGCGCGACGCGGAGTGCTGGATCAGCACCCACTCCCCCGTCGGCAGGGTGATGGGCGCAGCCGAGGATGAGCTGAGCAGCTGCCCGTCCGCGGAGTACCAGTCCAGGGTGGCGGTGACCCCGGACAGGTCCGCTTCGGTGCGTGCCCAGTATGAGACCGTGTAGCGGTGGTGCGGGATCACCTCCACGCGGCGGCCCTGCGCCGGGCGGACTCCAGCGCGCGGCGGGGTGCCGCTCACCAGCAGACGGGCCGAGAACTGACCGGCGTGGGCATGGGCATCGGTGGCGGTGAACCGCGCCAGCGGGGTCAGGAGCAACACGGCGGCCGCCATCGCGTGCTGTGGTCCGGTGAGACGGAACGTGCGCGGCGGGGTGTCTCCCGCCTGTTCGGACCGGATGTGCCCCACCCACACGCCACGGTCGTTGTCGACGTCGACAACGACCGTCGGGGTGATCGTTCGCGTCCCGGACTGCGCGGTGTACCCCAGGTACAGCACGACGTCTCCGACCTGGACCGGTACAGAGGGGAACACGACCTCTTCTCCGGTGTCGATGCTGGTGAACGCCCAGCCGTTGAACCCGGCGATGTTGCGGACCGCAACCCCGGAGGACGAGTGCCACTGCGTGCCGCCCCACAGCAGGTCATAGGAAGCGGGCTCGCTGCTCGCGATGCTGCTGTGCAACCACAGGCCGTGCCGGTCCGTGCCAGTTTCCCCGAAGGGCACGTACTGTTGCTCGGTCCACCCGGCGGGAGTGGTGAGCAGCTGTTCGTCGTAGTTAGCGGCCGTCCACCACAGCAGGAGGTCCCCATCCCGTGTGCCTGCGGGGACCGCGACCGTGGTGGTTGTCGAGAAGGCGAGCGCGCCACTCGTGCCGACGACCTCCACCGCAGGATCGGTCACCCACCCGGCGATGGACCCGGCCTCGAAGTTGCCGTCGGGCCCTCCCAGGTCCATCCCCGGAGGAGGGTGGTCGACCTCGACTCGGATGTGGGCGGCGTCGTCGACCGGGACCACCGCCACCACGGGCTCGATGGGCCGTGAGTAGTCCGGGGTGACCAGCCGGGAGCCGGTGCTGCTCTCGATGCCGTTCGACCGGGCGGTCACTTCGATGCGGTGCTCGACTTCGCTCGTCAGCCCCTGCACCAGGTGGCCGGTCGCGGTGGATTCGATCCACCCGGTGTCAGAGTGGACGGTGCCGGTGGTGGTGCGCACGACCCTGACCCGGTAGTGGTCCTGGACTGCGCCAGTGATGGCCCATTGGACTTGGAGGTCCGCGGTCGGGGTGGGCGTGTTGTCGACGGGGGGCCACGTCACGGACACGTTCCCCGATGCCGACGTCTCGAAGCGCCCCGCAGAGGACCAAGGCGACTCGGCGTCGAGACGGTCCCAGGTGCGGACCCGCCACCGCCACCGCCCCCCGTTGGTGAGGGTGTCACCAGGGAGTGTGTGTGCTTCGGCGAAGGACGGTGTCTTACCGGAGTCGTAGGTGAGGGTGTCGGTGAGATCGTTCCACACCTGCACTTGGTAGGCCGACTGGATGTCGCTCGGGTTCGGGTCCCTGAACACCCACTGCAGGGTGGCGGGCCCAGTGGCGTCGAAGTTCGGGGCGGACCGCCGGTCGGGGATGTCGGGGGCGAGGTTCACTTCCTCCAGCACGTAGAAGAGGTCGTGATCGGTGCCGGTGCGGGCGGCGATGGTGATGAGGACCTGCTGCCCGATGGTGGAGCCGCGGTGCACACGGATGGCGTGGTGGACGGCGTTGGCCGGGCCGATGTCGGCTGCGACTTCTACTTCGTCACCGGCGGCGAGCCCAGTGTGGAGGGACACGTGCGTTTTCATCAGTCGCCGGCCGGTGGTGTCGATGTAGTAGATCCACACCAGGTGACGTGCCGGATCGTAGACGGCATCCCAGGCTGAGGACACCGCCAGGGCGGCGGGGCTGGGCATGGACGACAACCCCATGGCGTCCATACCCACATCAGCGAGCACCGAGAAGTCGCTGCTGCCGGTGCCCTGCTGTCGGTGCTTGACGGTCAGGCCGATCTCGACGCTCGAGGACGCGGTGACGGTGACGAACTGTGTCTCCGACAGGGCGAGCAGCCGGGTCTTGGCGTCGGGGTCGCGGACGGAGAACCCGGACACCCCGTCGAGTTCGCGAGTGGTGCGGATCGATGCCCCATCGGCGGAGAGCTGGTAGCGGCCGATGGACATGGAGTGGCGCTGCCCGAGGGTCTGGTGCTGACTCGCGCACGTCACGAACCCGCGGTTGGAGCCGTCGGGGGCGGCTCCAATGTCGAGGAGCGTGCCGGTCTCGTTGGTCCAGTTCAGGCCGGACGGGGCGGCTGGGTCGACCATGGTGCCGGTGGCGTTGCCGGACCCGCGGAACAGGTTTCCGCTGCCGGTTTGGACGTGGTCGCAGCTGATGAGGCGTAGGCCAGTTGGACGCCGGTGTTCGGCCCCGCTTCGCGGCCGACGACGGCGACAAGGGTGCCTCGGGCACTGCCCTGGGGGTGCCAGGCCATCACCACGTTGTTGACCCGGCGTTCGTAGGCGGGCAACACGCCGGTACGGCTGTCGCTCACGGCCCACGTGCCGTCGGGGGCGCGGCTGTAGGCGCGGATGATCAACCGGTTCGCCCCGGAGTCGTTGGCGACATAAACGGTGTCGCGGTCGTCACGGGCCATCGCGACGGTCTGCGTGCCGCGCCGGGCGGCGACAGAGGACAGGGTGCCCACCTCGGTGGTGGTGCCGTCGGTCGAGCGGTGCATGACGGTGAACGTCAGTGGCCCAGGGGCCGGGGTGCTCTGGACAAGGTAGACGTGGGAGCCGTCCGAGAGCTGCACCTGGCAGCCGGCTGACAGGTCCAGCAGGTGCTTGGTAGCCGCCCCCACGTACAGGGTGGGTCGGGTCGCCACCGCGTTTCCCGGTTCGGCCTGGCGCAGGGTCTGCCACTCAAGGCTGACCGGGGTCTGCTGTGAGCGGTTGCGGGACGACACCAGCGCATACCTGCGAATCCCCGAGGTAGCGACCTCGTCCAGGTCCAGCCCCACACGCATCGCCGACGCGCCAGCGGCTTGGGCGTCGACGACCCGTCCGACCAGAGGTAGAGCGTTGAGCTGGGACGGGGTTCGCCAGTTCCCCGCAGTGACCGACGTTCCCCAGTTGTAGGAGCGCACCTCCAAGGCGCGGCTGACCCGGGAGCCACTCGACTGGACGGCCTGGAGGCGCAGGTACGCCGTGACCGGGGTGGTGTCAGGGTCAACGTTCAGGTCGAACCGGACGAACGACTGGAAGACGTAGCGGACCCCGGAGCCGACGGATTGCCCGACGTACATCAGCGAGGCGCTGTTGCCGGGGACCAGGACGGTGCCGCTGCCCTGCACGGCCTGCGTGTAGGAGGTGGAGGAGGACTCCAGGTATCCGTCGCTGGAATGGCCCATCGTGATCGAGGTGGTCACCGCTCGGTCTCCTGTCCCCCGCCGCACAGCTCCGCCAGAGTCTCGACCACCCCTCCGCCGAGACGGTCGTGCAGCCGCACCTGCGCCTGCCCGCTGTCGTATTCGACCGTGCCGATGGCCATGACGCCGCCGTGCTTGCCTTGGGAGTGGACGAGCCCGTCGGTGCCGTGGCCCGGATGGTCCGCCCAGTTCGTCATGGTGCTCCAATCCGTGTGCGGGCCCCGTGCTGCCGTGCGATCAGCTGGAGACGCTCGATCATGCGTTCCAGATCTGCGACAGTCTTGATCTTCGACATGTCCGCTGTCACGTTGATGTAGGTCGCCGAGGTGGCGTTGCGGGCGGCTTCGGCCCACGCACGCATCTCCTCCAGGAGCACGACGAGCTCCGCCTCCCCCGACCGGTTGACAGCCGCTGTCCGGTCCAGCAGGACACCGCCGTCATCATGGGTTCCGGAGCCGCGCACCATGCCGGTCGGGGATCCGGCCCACGGCGGTGGGGTGAACAGGTCGCGATACCCGTCGATGCCAGGGGTCTCGGGGTAGTCCTGCCACACGGTGTCGCGGAACCCGGCCAGGCCCCCGGCAGCCTCGATGAGGTCGGCGTCGACAAGGCCGCCTTCAGCGAACGCCGGTCGGCGGATGCTGCTCGCGGAGTTGATGTAGCCGTACTGCTTGCGTACGGAGTTGCTCTCGTTGCCGCCGACGGTCTCCCCGGTCTCCGGGTCGGTGAGGACGTTGACGTGCCCCGCGTCCCCCCGGTACAGGCCCAGGTCGCCTGGCTGAGCGTCCGCCCGGGACACCTTGGGCAGCGTGGTGTAGTTCGCAACCAGCGGCGTCCACCCGTGACGGACGTCCTTGAGAGCACGGTGGGCACCAGCCCGCTTGAAAACCCAATCCACGAACATGCCACACCAGGCCGCAGAGAAGAACGGCTCGGTGAACTTGTTCGGGCGCCCCTTGATGCCGACCTGCTCGCGAGCAACCTGCACAACCTTCCGGGCATCGCCGCCCGACATCTCCGACTCGAAAGGGGCCAGGAAGTCGTGGAGCTTGCTGATGATATGGTCGACGATCTTCGTGGGCAGCCCACGGAACCCCGACGCGCCGAACAGGGATCGGATTTCGGATTTGATGGGCGCGGTGACCGCCCGTACAGCCGCCATGAATCCGTCAGTGAAGTAGTCTCTGCCCTTCTGGATGAATCCCTCGACAGCGGACACGATGCCGCCACGGGCGAACTTTCGCACCGGCGGGAGCTCGCCGGTGCGGTTCATGTACTCCAGCTGGTCGAAACCAATCTTCTTCGCCGAGGAGCGTTTGATCACATACTCGTCAGCCATGAGAAGGGCAGGGATGGAATCGACTCCGGGGGTTCCTCCCCGGGTTCTACCCCCGGTCGCAAGTTTCTTGATCGAGGGCAGTTTCGACATTCCGAGTTTGCTCGCTATGGAATCCCAAAATTTTTTGATTCCTTCCGAGTACACCGTCTCGATGACAAAGTTGACGGGATCTTTGGCGGCTGATTTAAGCTTTTTCCAGACTGATTTGATTCCATCCTTCGCCCGGGTGAACGCGGAGATCGCCCGGTCCCGGATCGCGTTGAACCGGTCGACGAACCCGTCACGCAACGCACTGGCCCGGGACAGGATCCAGTCGCGGATCTGCGCGGCGATGGACACAGCCCGGTCGCGCAGCCCAACCAGGACGGCAACAGCCCGGTCCCGCAAGTTCACGTGAGCGGCGACGAACCGATCCCGCAGGCTGACCACCCGGGACATCACCCAGTCACGCATCGCCCCAATCAGGGCCGCGCTGACGTTACGCATCAGCGTCAGGTACGCGACCGCCCGTTCGTACAGGCCCAACACGGCGGCAACCGCTCGGTCCCGCAGGTTCACGACCCGGGCGATGATCCAGTCACGCATCGCGCCGATAACGGCCGCCCCCCAGTCGCGCATCCTCCCGAACCAGGCGACGACTGCGTTGACAAGATCAGGGACGAGTGAGTTACCGACGAGCCAGTTCCACAGCCACAGGAACGGTGCTTTGATCGCCTCGATCAAACCTCGGATGACTCCGGAGACGATGGTGACCGCGCCTCGGAAAATACCGACGATCGCTGTCCACAGGCCCGAGAAGACACCCTTGACCCCTTCCCAGGCTCTTGCCCAGTCTCCTGTGAAGACTCCGATCAAGATATTGAGAATGCCGCCGATGACATCCAAGGCTCCGGAGAAAACTCCGGTGATGATCTGCCAGGCGCCAACGACGATTCCCTTGGCGATTTCAAAAGCGCCCTTGAGAATTCCCACAATCCGGGCGAACGTGAACCCGAGGACGCCCATGATCAGGTCGCCGTGCTCGCTCCACTTCGTCTGAATCCACCCGAGCGCCCCCTGGACGATCTCCACGACCGACCCGAAGATCTCCTCGAACTTCGGTCGGACTTCGTCGATGAACCCGGTGATCGCGCCGAACACATCCCGGGCGGTGTCCTTCACCTGCGGCCAGTGCTCACGGACCAGTTCAGCGACACGTTCCAGCCCGGGACGCAACGCCCCGTCCCACAGCGCCCCCCAGGCCTGCCGAACCCGGTCGAACACCTCCACGGCGGTCGCTCGGATACCGGGCCAGTGGGCCTGCCACAGCTCCACCAGAGCGTTCAGCCCCGGCTGGAGCGCACCGTCCCAGAGCGCCGACCACCCAGCTCTGATGGCGTCCCACGCCGCGACCACCCCGGCCCGGAAGGACGAGGAGGTCTTCCAGGCGTAGAGGAGAGCCGCGCCGACCGCGAGCACCGCGGTGACGATCCACCCGATCGGGTTCGAGAGCAGGGCCACGGCCGCACCCCCGGCAGCCATCGCACCCTTGACCGCCAGGGCCACGCCGATGACGGTGGACAGCACGCCGACCAGTCCGCCGACCACGGCCATGACGGTCTTGACGACGCCTTCGTTCTCGCGCATCCAGCCGGTCATGTTCCGGACCGCTGCGGTGACGGTGTTCATCGTAGCGGCGCCGAGGTCGAGGACACCCATCTCGCCGATGGCGATGATCAGACCCTCCACGGCGGACTTGGCCGAGAGCATGGCGCTGTTGAAGCCCTCCATGCGGATGCCGGCCATCTCCGCCGCGGTGCCCTCCGCACCCTCCAGCTCCCCGATCAGCTCGCGGATACCTTCGGATCCCTGACCCAGGAGGGATTGAAGCTTGGGGCCGGCCTCCAAACCGAAGATGCGGACGACGTCCGAAACCCCCGCGCCCTTGTCAGCGAGGTCAGTCAGAACGTCGGTGAGGGGCCGAGCCTGCCCGGACGCGTTCAGCGCCTCGACACCGAACTCCGCGAGCCTGCGGCCACCGGTGGAGGACGTATCGGACAGCGTCGCCAGGATGCTGTTGAGGCCGGTACCGGCCATGGACCCCTGGATGCCGGCGTACCCAAGAAGCCGACCGCAGACGCGGTCTCCTCCAGTGACCACCCCGCCGCGGTGGCGAGCGGAGCCGCGTACTTCATCGACTCGCCGAGCATCGACAGGTCGACGTTGGTGCGGCGCATCGTATGCGCGAGCACATCGGAGACCCGACCCATCTCCGATGCCTCCAGGGCAAACCCAGACAGCACGTTCGAAGCGATGTCGGCCGTACGTGCCAGGTCGGTTTTGCCTGCGGCGGCCAGGTTCAAGACGTCCGGTAGAGCGGCCATGACCTCCTGGGTGCGAAACCCCGCCATGCCCAGGAACTCCATGGCGTTCGCTGCCTGGGTGGCGGTGTACGCAGTGGAAGAACCCATGTCCTCCGCGAGCGTCTGGAGCTGGGTGAACTCTGCGCCGGTGGCTCCGGTGACCGCGCGGACACCGTTCATGGCCTGCTCGAAGTCGCCCGAGATGGTCAGGACGGAGCCGCCGATCAGGCCGAGAGCGCCGATGGCGACCCCGGCGGCGCCGGCGGCCACCGCGCCGACACCGCCCAGCCCGGAGGCCAGTCCGCGGGTGAAGCCGCGCCCGGCCCGGTCCCCGGCTGGGCCCATACCGGCCCCGGCGGCGTTCGCCGCCGACTGCCCGGCCGAGGTGAACTGGGTGTTGCCGTTGCGGATGTGGTGGGTGGCCTGCTGGGTGAACCGCTGTCCGGCCGAAGCTCCGGTGGCCCCGGCTGCGGCTGCCACGCCTTCCCGGGATCCGGCGATGCCTTCTCGCATTCCTGAGGCGGCCGCCGCCCCGGATCGTTGCCCGGCCGAGGCGAACTGGGTGTCGGTCTGCCCCTGTTGGGCTGCCATCGAGCGCTGCGCGGACTGACCGTAGGAGGTGCCGAGCTGCCGTCCGGCTTCCTCTCCCACCTGATGGACGGTGCGGCGGATCTGTGCCTTGTCCGCTCGGCCGACGATCTCCACCCACCCGGTGGCGATCTTGAACCCGCCCCCCGTTGCCATGCCTCAGTCCCCTTCTGTGGAGCGGGGGGTAGCGGAGGTCTCGACGTGGTCGGCGAGCAGCGGATCGTCAGCCCGAAAGTCGAGCGCCGGCATGACCTGCCGCTCAGATCGAGCGGACACCGAGCGCGCACCGGCCCCTGGGCGCCTGGCGGGCGGAGCCGGGGCGGGGGCAGACGGCGCGCCACGTTCCTGTGCGGCTTCGAGGCGGGCCCGCATCACGCCCTGGTAGGCGAAGGTGCGGGCGCACATCGGCCAGAACCAGGTCGCGGGCAGCTCCTCCAGGGGTCCGCGCACTCTGTGCAGGTGGGAGAAGTCCGAGGCGAGGTCGTCCCAGTGGTCAGGCACCCATCCGTACTCGCGCCGCCATCGGGTCAGCGCCGCCCGCCAGCCTTCTGCCGGGGCTTCTTCTTGGGTTCGCGTTTGCGGCCGGTGACGCGCCGGGGGACGCCTTTTCCCTTCGTGTCCCCGAGGGCGTAGAACCGGACCTGTTCACCGATGGCGTCCATGTGCTCCTGGGTGAGCGTGGGGTGGGACCGCAGGACGCTCCACGCGTCAACGCCCAGGACCTCCTTGAGGAGCCACGCCCAGGCGGCCTCCTGGCCGCGTTCGTTGACGACCTCCAGGTAGTCCAGGGCCAGGCTCGCCGGGTACACCTTCGCGATCTCATAGGTGATGCCGTCAAGGGTGAACAGGGGCACCATCTCGACCTCATGGGTGTCGGTGCTGTCGGGCAGCACCAGGCCGAGATCGTCGCTGGTGGTCACGTCGTCTACCGACATGGGGGTGGGCCTTCCTCACGTGACGGTGCCGGCGTCTACCGCCGCAGCCGCCGGCTGGTGTGGGAGGCGCGCGCTTCCCGCGCCCGTGAGGGGGGTTGGCCCGGTGAGGAGGGTGAAGGAGCGGTCGGGTCACGGGGTGGGGGCGGCGGGGATGCCTTCCGAGACCCGGTACGGCTTGATGTTGGTGGCCACGAAGTGGCCGTGGACCTCCACTGGGTAGAGGCTCATGCCGTCCTTGGAGTAGGAGGTGCTGGTCTCCGCCACGTTGAGGGTTCGGCGGATGACACACCGGCGCCGCTGGTGGGCGGGTCCCCACCCGTCCAGCAGAAGGGCGGAGTAGTGGGGCTGGGCGAGCTCACGGCCGGTCGCCGGTTCGTAGGACTTCACGCCGTTGCCGGTGGTGGTGGTGCCGCCGTTCTGGGTGCGGCGCAGGTTCTCCAGGGTCAGCTCGGCCAGGTTCGTTGCCACGGACACGTCGCGCTTGGTGGCGCGCCGTTCGACGGTGTCCAGCTCCTGGTCGACTTCCAATTCGAAGTACTCGATCGACACGTTCAGGGTGATGCCGTCGTTGGTGCCGCCCAACCCCTCCCACTCGTTGGCGACGGCGGTCAGGTCGACATCGAGGTTGATCTCGTCGTCGGAGGGTTCGCTGGCTCCGACTTCGGCCGACCACAGCTCGCCCGCCCCCGAGGTCAGGTTGCGGGGCTCCACGATCACAGCCATCTCAGGTGCCTTCGTGTTGGTGCGGGCCCGGGCCGATCGGGGCTCTGCGGTGCCGGTGTCCTGTTCGCGGGTGGGCGGTGGGGACTTGTCGGCGGTGTCTTGTCCCCCAATGGCCGGTGGGTCCTCTATGGGGAGGGGCTTTCCGTCGGCGTCGCGCAGGTAGCCCTGGCGGCGCAGCGACTTCGCGACGCGCTCGGGGACGATCTGCTCGGGTGGGTTGAACGGCACCCGCACCCGGACGTGGCCGGGCGGGATGCCCTCGTCACCGGCCCCGGCCGTGGTTGGTGTGGTGGTCATCGGAACTGCCTCCTGTCCAGGGGGAACGTGATGCCTTCGCAGCCGGGCATGAACTGGACCGGCAACGTCTCGGCGGGGTTGATGCGAATCGGTTCGACCCGCAGGTTCGGGAACAGCCACTCCAGCTCGGCACGGTTGGTGTGGGTCACAACCAGGCCGCCGCTGGTGATGCGCTGGCCAGTGGTGTCGCCAATGAGGCAGTACAGGCCGCTCACCGTTGCCCCCTCGGGGCGGGGTCGCGCACCCACCGCAGCGCCAGGTCGAACTCGTAGCCGACGTGGTGCGACGACTCCCCCTGGACTTCCAGCGGGTCTCCGGTCGCGTAGGCGGAGAACACGCGGACGTCCTCGTAGCCGGGCCGGGTCGCGATCGGCCCCAGGAAGCGGCGCTCGTAGGTGGCGTGGATGATGACGACCGCGAGGTCGTTGGCCTTGCCCCACTGCGGCTTCTTGGAGTGCAGGCTGGCTGCCCAGCAGGTAAGGGTGACCACCGGTTCGTTCACGGGCAGGTCCATCATCGGGCCGCCGCCCGCACCGATCCCGACCTGCACGAACCCGTGCTCGACCCACGGCTCGTAGTTCACGGCACCGTCCTGGGTGGTGGGCAGCGCGGTGTTGATCTGCTCGGCCGGCAGGCCCGGGATGGTCTTGAGCCAGTCGATCGCGACCCGGGTGGTCGTGGGCAGGAACCCTGTCGGCACGGGCTGGGAGTAGGCCATCAGGTCACATCCGGGAGGGTGCGGCGCTGGTACAACGCCTTCCTCAGGAACGGGTTGGCCTTCGTGCCGGGGTGGTGTACCCGAGCCACCGGGTGACGGGCGCCAGGCCAGTACAACGCCTTCTTGTTGCGCGGCAGGATCGTGTGCGGGCGGGTCCCATCGTGGTGATAACGCCAGTAGCGGGTGCCGACGGTGACCCGGTTGTCCTGCACGCGGATCGTGGAGCGGAGCCGACCAGTGCGCACGCCCACGTAGCGGCGGGCATCCGCGGCGACGGCGTGCGCCAGCCGGTTCTCGGTGCGGTCGATGTGCGGCTGGAGATCCTTCTCCCAACCGGGCTCCATAACGATGCGTGCCTGTTGCGCCATGGCGGTTCCTCCTCTCCTGGCGGTCAGCGGACCCGGGTCAGTTGCAGCCGGGTGTGCGCCCACCCGGCGAACCCGGTGGGGGTGTGGATCTCGTCGATGACGAACCGGTCACCGGTGCGGTCGTCACGGATCTGGTCGGTGTGAACGATGTCCAGGTCCCGACGGACCCGAGCCGTCCAGGTGGTCACCTCGGTCCACCGGCGCTCGTTGGGCTGCCACTGGCGGACCGTCTCCTGCTGGAGGGCCGCACGAACACCGGACAGGTGCACCGGTTCCTGCCCTCGAGGCAGGTCGACCGGGTCTCCCCACGCGTTGGTGGGCGAGTCCTCCCCCGACGGGGTGCGCAGCACCGTGATCCGGGTGTGGGCGTGGTAGGTCATCAGCGGAATCCCCGCACATCGCGCCACCGCGGGTCGAAGGTGTCGTAGTCCCAGTCGTCACGCCACCGCGCCACCCGTTTGCGATGGGCGACCCGCCGAGTGCGAGTGCCCCGCCACGACAGGCGACGCAGCGCCCGGTGCGCCAGCGGCGCCAGCAGACCAGCGTTGGCATGGGAGAAGTCCACATCGACGCCGTCCTGGCGGATGATGTCGGCGTCCACGTTGGTGAACACGTCGGGGTGCTCGCCCATGAACACGGTCTGGTAGGCCACAGCCGCGCGCAGTCGTTTGCGGTCGCGCGCGCCGATCGTTGTGGAGTCCAGGTCCGCGCCCGACATCAGCTCGATGAGGTGCTCGGCTCGGAGCACCTGCCCTTCGGTCGCGTCGAACCCGGTGATGGCCTTGACGTGCTCAACGGTTGCCCACGCGCCCATGCATCCTCCTCTGTGGCCAGGGCCCGTCCCGCACACACGGGATTTCTGGCTGTGTGCGGGACGGTGCAGCGGATCCGCCCTACGGTTCGGGGTCCGGGGCGGGACCGACCTCCTCCAGGACCGCCCACGCCTTGGGGTGCGCCAACGCGAACCCGCGCCTGGACCGGAACTTCACAGCCGCCTCGTCGCGGTCGTCTTGGGCGCGGGCTTCGCTGAACAGGGTGCGAAGCCCTTCGCGCCGCCCCAGGCGCAGGGCGCGTCTGGACCCGAAGAACAGCAGCGGGTTCCCGGCCGGTTCCTGCGAGGCGGTGGGGTGGGTGCGGGAACCGTGCGTCCACGCGATCCGGTACCCGTAGAGGGTGTCGTAGGGGTTCCCGGACCGGTCGATCGCCGCAGTCTCCTTGAAGATCGGATCCCCGTGGGAGTTCGTGGAGGTGCGCATGACGTCCTTGAAGGACGGGTCGGCAATGATCAGCGACTCAGCTGGGGAGAAGTACCGGCCGGTCTCCACCTTGGAGACCATCGCGGAGGACCTCTCGAAGAAGCTGCTGCCGTCCGGCCCGGTGGTCGCGATGCCGCGGGAGCCGTCCCAGGGCACGTAGTGGTCGTCCGCGGTGTACCCGAGGTCTGGGTTGGCGGTGTGTGAGGTGCGCAGCGTCCGGTACACGGACGTGAACGGCCGCTCGTCGGAGTCGATGTCGGACTCGGCTTCGGTGACGCCAAGACAGGCGTGGTCGACCGCGGTGGCGTAGCTGATCGCGTAGTCGATCTCGGTGGCGCCCAGCACGTCGATGAGCGCTTCGGCGTCGGACAGGTCGTCCTCGTCCAAGGCGACTCGGGAGATGATCTTGCGTGCCTTCAAGAAGTACGAGGACTTCTCGCTGTCGTCGTCGGTGTAAGTGCGGCCGAACCGGACCCGTAGCCCCTCGGAGCGGGGCACGGCCTTGGTGCGGGTGGACATCGGCACCGGTGCGGCCTCGCGCTCGATCACCGACTCCTGCATGACGCGCTGCCACACCTCGGAGTCGTACTCGACCGGGGTCCAGTCGTCGAGGTCGGCGGGCGCAGCGCCGGCGTACAGGTGGATGGGGTCGCCGTTGGCGCGCAACCCCAGGAACACACCCGGCGGTGCCGGGTCGCAAACAGCGCGGGACATCGGATAACCCCCAGAGAGTCAGCCCGCGGATGGTGGACGTGCCCTCACGGGCTGCCTGTGTGTCCTCACGGACCGCCCGACACCTGGGGTGTCTACGGGTTGGTTGAGTCCCGTGCTCTATCTGGGGGGTGTGCGCTCACGCGCTTCCTGACGCCGCCGCACTGGGCGACATCTGCCCGGATCATAACCGCAATGCACGATTCTGTGGTTTCTCATGTGCTCTCAGCACAAATTGCGTCCCCGCCCTGTCAGGGCGGGGACGCAGTGGGATCGGCGCTGGTAGTCAGTCCCAGTAGTGCAGAAGCCTTCGGAGTCGCCGCCTTCAGCCACGATGCGGGCCAGCATGATGGTGGCGTGGGCGTTGGCCGCGGTGAAGTGCGAAGTCGCCTGGGCTGCGAGCGCCGCTTGTTGGGCGGTGGAGTGTGCCTCGCGGGCCTCGGTCTGTAACCGGCGGCCGACGGCCATGTGTTCGGGGCCGGTGAGGATCGGGATGTCGTCGAATCCGGAAGAGACCATGGGTCAGGTGCGCTTCCCGAATGCCTGCTGGGCCAAGCCCTCCTTCCAGGTCTTAGGTTTGGGGGCCTTGGGAGTCTGCTTGGAGCCCCCAACGTCACCGGTCGAGCCCCGACCGTCCCCCTTGGAGTCGGCCCCCTTGCCCCCGCCGCGACGGCGCGACGTGCGGAACCACTCGGGGAACTCCTCTTTGATGGACGTGACCTGCTCGTCCATGCCGATGACGTTGCCTTCGTCGTCGAGGTCGACGTCGTCGATGTCGATGAGTTTCATGACCCTGCTCATGTCGGTGCCGGTCCACCCGGCGTCGGCCAGGGCAGCTCGGGCCGCGGTGCGGCCGACTCCGCGTTTCCACTTCATCTCGGTACGGGCCTCGGCGCGCTCGGCCGCGGTCTTGATCCGCTTCTCGTACGCCTGGCGGAATCCGTCGACGTCGATCTCGTCGTCACTGTCCTCGGCCTTGTCGGTTTTGGTCTTGGGCTTCTTGCGGAGGGTCGGCTCCTCCTCAGGTTCGTCGTCCTCATCGTCGTTCTGGATAGCTCGCCCGTGCGGGGGTCGATGCCAGCCTTCTCCAGGTAGCCGCGCCGCTTGGCAGACTCCCGGTTCGCCTTGCGGAGCTTGCGCTGGTGCTCTTCCCACTCCTTGAGTGTGAAGGTCACCGTCTCCTCCCGGTCACCATCGTCGTCGGCAGCGTCCTTGTCAGCGTCGTCCGTGCCTTCGTCACCGACCTTGGCCGCAGAGTCGCCGTCCTTGTCCCCGTCGTCATCTCCGCCTCCGGCGACGAACGGCAGCAGCGTGCCGTCAGAGAACCGGTTCCACAGGCCTTCGTCGGTGACTTCGACACCCACCCACTGAGCTGGTGAGGGTGCATGTGCTCATGCGGTCTTGCCTTTCTCCTGGGTGATCGATCCCTGGACCAGGTGCATCAGCCGGTCCATGATCTGGTTGGCCTCCTGGCGGCTCATGACGCCCACCGCCACCGCCGAGGACAACTCGTTGAGCATGCGAATGACTCGCTCCGCGCGGGCGAGCTCCACATCGACGGGATCCTCCTCAGCGACGGTGGGGCCAGCCGGGGCCCACGACACCGTCACGTGAGCGTCCTCGATGCCCAAGAGCCACAGGGCGTGCTCCAGGGCGTCCTTGAGGGCGCCGGTGTAGCGGTCCTGGCGCTCCAGGACCTTGGACGTGAGGGGTTCACGGGCGACCTTAAGGGACTCCCCCGACACCTGGCCGCGCAACTGGGGGTCCATCAACGACAGCGGAGTGTTGGTGGTCTGGGAGATGGAGCGGACGTACCAGTCCTTGAGGGCGATGAACCCGGTTGGGTTGGCGGCCGCGAACTCACCCACGGACCTGTAGCCGTCCAGGTCCCAGAATGCGCCGGGTTCGTCGCGCAGCCGAGGCCGGGTGTCGTCGTCCTCATCGTCGAGGTCGTCCGGGTCGGTGGGTAGGAGCCGTCGTCCGTCGGGGTCGTCGGCCGACAGCTCGTCGCGGGTGTCGTCCGCAGTGGGGTCGATGAGCCCGTAGCGGGTCGGGAAACCGAGCCGGTCAATGCTCGCGACCGAGGTGATCACGAGTTTGTTGATGATGAGCTGGGCGGTGTACGCCCAGTAGTGCTCGGGGTAAGGCAGCCGGAAGTGGAACAGCGGCACCCCGTAACTGTGGTCCATCTCGTGAACGAAGGTCCACGACTTCGCGAGAGAGCAGTCCGTGCCTGGCCGGGTCTCGTAGTACTCGATGCGGCCTGCGGGGTAGTAGATGCGGGCCTGGTGGACCTCCGCGCCTCGGGCGCGGTCAGAGCACCACATCTTCACCGCGAAGTCCACCTCCGCGGGCCGGTCCTCTGCGTAGACCAGGTGGATGGTGCGCGGGGCGTTCACAATGACGTCAACGTCCTCGACCCCGCCGTCCTCGTCCAGGACGGGCCACACGAACAAGTACCCGTCCTTGAGCTGAGACACGTCCTTCCACAGGTTCGGGAGTTGCCGGTCGAGTTTGTTGCGGGACCAGATCCGGTCGAGGGCAGCTTGGGCCTCCTTGTGGGGGCGGCCGTCGTCGTCTACGGCGGACACGGAGGTGACACGCAGCCGACCCACCACTTCATCGACCGGTGTTTTCGCGAAGTTCAGGTTCTTGAGGTCATGGAGCTGCGATTCACGAAGGAGCTGGCGGACCTTCGCGCTCGAGTAGATCTCCTGCGGGCGTCCCTCGTAGAACACGGTCGCCTCGTCGTAGCCCTTGCGGGCCTCATCGAGTTCCGCGAGGGCGTACAGCAGATCGGTGGACCCGGGCATGGTCAGCACCTCCCTTCTTGGGTGTCAGGCACGTCGGCGGGCACCGACCTTGCGCTTTCCGTTCAGGGGCGGGTGCAAGGCGGCGTCACCCATGGCAATGGCGTCAATGACGTCGTCATGAGTGACCATGGGGTAGGCGTACATCTGCTCCTCAGCAGCGAGGATCGGGCCGTCGTGCAGGACACGTCCGAGCTGGTAGCGGTTCAACAACCACGCGAACCGGACCTCCTTGTTGAGAGTCGTGGACCGGAGCAGCACCTTCACCGGCAGACCCGCGAACGCGAGATTCCACAGGTCACCGCCTTGATTGGACTCGATGCGGATGGCAGACACGTCCGGGTACTCGACGAGTAGCCGCTCGACGAGGCGCTTCATCGGTTCGCCGTGCGCAACCCGGTACCCCGCAGCATGGCGAACGATCGTCTTCGTCCCAGAGCGGGACAGGATCGCGATGCCGGTCTCGTCGCTACCGTCGTTGCTGGTCACCGCCGGGTCGATCGACATGATGGTGCGCTGGGACAAGTACGCTCCGGCGCGGCGGATATCGCCCTCGGCCCACCAAGTGCCGTCCATCGCCATCGGCTTGTTTAGGAAGTTCTTGAAGAACGACCTCGTATGCTGGATCGCTTTCAGGAACTCCAGCGGCCACTTCTCCGGCCACAGGGAGCGTTCGGTTCCGTCGTCGTCGCGCAGGATCGGCAAGTAGTGGTGGACACGCCAGTTGTCCTCGCTGATCCAGTCCTGGGGATCCTCGCGGTGGCGGACGAGCTGGTGGATGATGCTGCCAACTCGCACAACGGTGCCGACCAGCAGCACTCTGGCGCGTAGGTTCATCGGTAGCGCCGCTTCGCGCACCGTCTTGAGGCGTTTGTCGACGGCGGCCGGTGAGTAGTTGCTCTCGTCGGGTTCGATGTCATCGAACAGCAACAGATCCGGACGGTGCGCGCCGACCTTCAACCCCAACGTCTTGGCGTCGATGCCCTTCGCAACGAACACGAATCCGGACTGCGCCTGGTACATGTCCTTGCGGTCGGTTTTGGCATGACGTCCCGTCCCGGAGGAGCACAGTTCCGGGTAGTCGGCGCGCAGCAACGCGTTGCTGCGCAGCTCCTCGCGGAACGTCGCCAGGTGGTTCTCAGCCTGCCATGCTGAGTCAGCGAACGCCGCCACAAACCGCAGGTGCCCGTGGGAGGCTGCCCACATCGGCAGGAAGAGGAAGCACCACGTGGACTTGGCTGCGTCTCGGGGTGCGATGATCGCGTCTCGCTCCTCCGCTGGCCTCGTCACCGTCTCGACCCAGTTGCTCGCCATTTCCGCGAGGTCGCGGTGGAAATCGGACAGTGTCACCTGCCCTTGGATTCTCATGTGGTGGGAGAAGTACATGACGGCGAAGCGCAACGGGTCGTTTCGGGTGATGCGTCGCCGGATCTCAGAGGCGGTGTCGGGGTCCCTCTCGGGGTGGGCGAGTAGGTCTTGAACGCGTGGGTGCATCAACCGCCCCCAGCCCAGGGGGGTGTGGCGGTCAGGTACGCGACGAGGTCGGGGTTGTCACGCAGAATGGCGAGGAGAGGCCCTGACATCGAGTTGACGGTGCTCTCCTCGATGTCATCGACTTCGGCCTTGGCGTCCTCGTTGGGGTCCCGGCCGGACACGCGAAGGCACATGTGCAGGAGTTCGTGCAGAAGCGTCTCGGCCTCGAAGTCAGGTCCGGCACCGGGAGCCAGGACGATGCGCTGCTGTTCGGCATCGCTGTACCCAGAGAGGGGGCCGTCGCGTTCTTCACTGGCAGCATCGATCGCGCCCTGGTCAATCAGGACCTGGAGGTGGAGGTGACCGACGCGTACCCGGTCGGGGACCCTCCGCGGGACGGTGGGCATGACGAGCCTCCCAGGGACAGGCGCGGCCATGAGCAGACCGCTGTCCGCGGGGAGCTGGTTGTCCCGAGAGGGCGGGGCCTGGTGCGTTCGGCGTTCGCTGTCGCGGCAGTCGCTCACCGGTACCCCCTGAAGGTGTATCGGTGTGGGTGACCGGGCGTCGGCCGGTACTCCGCTGTTCGGCCAGCGCTCTCATGTAAGCGTGGTGGCATCAGCACATGTAGTGGCCGGTCCGGGTGCTCTGCGATCACCGTGCGGCCTCGCGCGGGTCCGTCGGCAAGAGTCACGTCGATCGGTCCTGTCCGTGCCTCCTCCGACACCACGACTTCGACCCGTACACCGGCCTGGGTGGACACCAGGGCACGCTCGATCCGAGCGTCGGCCAGCGTCTCGGGGACGCGCTCCATCACTGTGGCCACGGTCAACGCCACCGTCTCATGCTGGTCAAGGCTAGGGGCCACAGTGGCTGAGGCGGACCACACCCGCCGGTACCCATCCGGACACAGGACTGCTGGTCTGGCAGAGGGATCGGGAACAGCGAGCTCAGTTGGTCCCAGAGTGGTGACGGAGAGCAAGGCCACCGCAGGGCGCAACTCCACCTCCATCACCCGCACCGCGACGGCGTCGTATCGGGTGTGCAGGACAGGGACAGCGACAGGGGCTCGACCTTGGTCGGACACGATGCGTCGGAGCACGCCGATGTCCGCGACGGCGATATCGGTGCTCCACCACCGATCCCCCATGCGCTGGCATGGCTGTTCGTAGAGCGCCTCGACCGGTTCACGGCTGAAGGCGCCAGGCAGCGCCACGATGGCGTCGGTCGTCTCGCCACCCCAGTCCATCGTGGCGATCTCGTACTGGCTGGTCACCGGTGGCCCCCCTCAACAGCGTCCATCTGGTCCAGCAACGAAAGGATGTCGCGATCCAGCTTGGTCTCGTCGCTGGTGATGCTGACGTTCGCGTCGACAGCGACGGCCGGGCCCAAGAGCTGGCGTCGGTGGCGCATCACGGCATCGAACAACCGGATGAAGTCGCCGTCGCTCAACTGGCGCGGGTCCATCGACATCAGCCTTTGGGCGATCTTCCCGGCGGCCGCGTTGAGGATCTTCGCGTCGGCGTCGGCCGCTTCGACGCACTTCTCCCGCCACACCAGCTCACGGATTCCGTCGCGGTGACGATCATGGGCAGCGGCGCGCTGAAGCCACAGCCGGGCCGCGGCGACCGCACGGATGTAGGAGGGGTTCTTCTTGAGGTCGTCCGCGGTTCCCGCCATGGTGCGGCCGCGACCGGAATCCAGGAAGTGCCGGAACCACGCGTACTGGGGTTCGGTCTCGCCGGGCTGCTGTTCCCACGGGTCACGCTCAGGGTGCAGGACGGTGGGCGCCAGCGTGCGACGCTGAGGCTTCTTGGTTCTGCTGCTCATGGGCTTTCACCCACGTAGGCGCGGGCGAGGTCAGTCATCATCTGCCACGGCCGGTCGTCGGGGATCGAGCCGTTCTTTCGCGCCTGCTTGAGGGCGCGGATGATCACAGCGGCATCTTCTGCGGGCAGAGTCCGCGACCCGAACACCGTTTCCCACCCGACCTGCTTGGTGTGGACGTGGTCGCCCTGCGGGTCGAGGTATCCGTCCTGGAGGTCACCGATGTGAGCCTCGAACACGGCGAGGATGATGCCGAGTGCGGTCGCGACGTTGCCGACGTTGTGGGCGTTCTGGGTGCTCGTGAGGGCGTCCAGGACCGGTTCGTAGTCGGAGTAGGCAGCCAGCCAGGTGGCGTTCGCTCCGGCGCGGGCGAGGTCAAGCGCCTCGCGGGCACGCTCCAGCTCGGGTGGCAGGAAGACCAGGGACACCGTCGCGAAGTCGAGGTTCGCTTCGCTGAGGCCTTCGAGGTTGACCTCGTCCAGGAGGGCGAGTTGGGCATCATCCAAACCCGCGTAGGTGCGCCAGTCGACGTCCTCGATGGAGTTGTACAGCTGGACGAGGGTCGCGGGGTCGTCGTCACCGGTGATCGCGTTGTGCGAGAGCTGCTTGGCGATCAGCTCATCCCTCGTGAGGGTCTCGCTGATCAGCAGAACGTCAATCTCGGTGAGGCCAGCCACCACAGCGGCATCACACCGATGGTTGCCCGACAGGATCAGTTCGGCACCCTCGGCGTAATCGCCACCGCCGTACACCAGGGGTACTGAGGTGAGGCAGCCATCTGCCCGGATGTTCTCGACGAGCTGGTCGAACTCCTCCTTCCTCTGAAAGTGGGCGTTGACTTCCAGGCGGGTGAGTGCGGACGGGTCGCGGCGCACGATCCTGGGGCGGATGCGCGGGCCCTCGGTGCTGGTCATCGGGCGTTCTTCGCGTGCTTGCGCTTCCACAGGTCCAAGGTGGCAGTGAGGTTGTATCTCCCGATGGGTCCGCCGTACTGGAGCTGGAACTCGTGGATTCCGTCGGCGCCCGGTGTGGTGCGTTTCTGGAGTTTCGCTCCAGGGATGCCGCGCCCGTACTTCGCTGAGTTGGGGCGGTTCGTGAACGCAGTTGTGGACCAGCCGGTGATGCGCTTGGACAGTGCCCGCTGCAGCAGCACCTGGGATTCCTGGCTGATCGCCGCCATCACGATCAGTTTGGACATGCGCCGGTACCGCGTCCACGACACCGGAAAGTCCGACATGAGGTAGGCGGTCGCGGGGTCAAATTTCGGGGGCAGCCACGCGAACGCTCCCAGGAGCCGACCGTCGACGGCGACTCCGCACGCGATCAGCGGAGATCCTGGCAGGATCTCTTCGACATGAACTGTGACCTGATCTGCGCGAACTGGCCACCGGTGAGCGGATGGATCGTCAACCGGTCCCCGATCTCCTCGTCAGCACCGATCTTCGGCATCGGGATGGGTTCAGTGGCCTGGCGGGGGCGGACGATCCGCCGTTGCCCGGAGGCGGCGTACACGTAGATGGGCAGGCCCCGGTTGGCGGTCTGCACCTTCCCTGCCAGATATTCACGCAGTTCGGGGCGTTCCACGTGCAGGCCCAGCACCCAGTTCGGCCGGTCGTGGACCTGCTCGATGATCTGTTCTTTGCCGTCCTCATCCAGATCGCGCCAATCCGGTTCGGGCCAGTCGAAGAACTTGCCGTGTGCTGCGAACTGCGCTTGGTAGTCGCCGCTGTAGAACGGCGGGAACATCACCACCGGGGCTTCGGAGGGAACCTCATCGAGGAAGTCCCGGACGTCCCCGGCATAGAAGCTGGCGAGGCGGACGGTGAGCGCTTCCAGCTTGGCCGACGTTTTGGCATGCATGTCAGGCCACTGCTCACGGGTCCCGGCGACCATCCGCTCGTAGTACGTGCCGAACTTACCGACCATGGGCAGGAGCCGGGTGCCGAGCATGAGTGTGGCCAGGGTGTCTGCGGGGGTGTCCAGGTAGGGTCTGAGCCATCCGAGGACGTCCTCGTGTTCCTCGCGCAGGGTGAAGGGGGGAGGTTCCCCGGCCAGGAACCAGCCGAGGGCGCAGCTATACGCGGTGATGTCGTTGCCGTGGACCCGCCGGTCACTGCCGAAGCGAGCGTGCAGGGTGCGTTCGATGGTGAAGTTCCCCGAGCAGCCGACGTAGATGTCGGTGCCGTCGGGCCAGGCCCCGGCGTGCTCGTGGATGAGTGAGCGGAGGGGAGCGGGAATCGAGCCGTGGAACATAGGGGTCCTCCCGCTCTGTGCCTCCCCTGCTGGTGGAGCGTCGACCAGGACTCGAACCTGGGCCTCCCCGCGGATGCGGGACGTGCTGCCGCAGCACCTCCGACGCGCTGTGCGCCCACATCATAACCAGAGCTTATGAATCACCCCTTTCTCATGTGCCTAAGAGCTCATCTCAAAAGTCCTGCGAGATGACTCCGAGCCTGGCATGATCACGGACTGTGAGTGACGTGTTGCCCGATGGGCTCTGGGAGATCGTCC
>NZ_MKKC01000101.1:6232-30191 GCF_001942255.1 Nocardiopsis sp. CNR-923 | reverse complement strand
GGGGGAGGACCAACAGGTCTACTCCGTGCTGCACATCGCGTACACCGAGGACGGCACGCCCGTAGAAGTCACGCAGCACGTGATGCCCACCTTCCAGTGGGTGCTGGAGTACGAGTGGGCAGCGGATTGACCGGGTTGATCGCATGACTTCACGGTGGCGAAGGCGCCCCTGAGCTGCGAGAGGCGTCTGGGGGGCACAGGAATGCCCCCCAGATGCCACCTAGACGGATCCGCGCAAGGTGGGGAGCGTGAAGGCATGAACGGGATGGCGCCGTGGGCGCGGAGGATCAAGAAAGAGCGCGAGCTTCGAGGCTGGACACAGCGCGACTGTGTCGAACGGCTGCGGGACGAGACCACGCGCGAGCTTCCACCGCTCCAGACCATGCTGGATCAGTGGAAGCGGTGGGAGGGCGGCCGTGTGCTGCCGTCTGCGGAGTACCAGCGCATGATCGCTAGCCTCTTCGGCTCAGTGTCGGGCGCCTTCTTCGCCGCTCCTCGCAGCCCGCAGGAAGTTCTGGAAGCCGCCGTTCCTGGGTCGGACACACCAGAGCTGCTCGCGCGACTGCGACGTTCCGCCGTGGACCAGGCGACCCTAGAGTCCCTACGGCTCACAGTGGACCGGCTCTGCTCGGACTACCCCGTGATCAGCGCACACCAGCTCCTGACCGAGGGCCGGGCCTGGCTGGCCCGGTTGGCGGACCTCCTGGAGTTGCGGGTCAGCCTGACACAGCACCGCGAGATCCTGTCCCTGGCAGGGATGCTCGCACTCCTGGTGGGCTGCCTGGAACAGGACATCGGTCGTAGCCCCGCAGCGGAAAGTACGCGGCAGTCCGCCCTGACCTTGGGCACGGAGGCCGGCAACACGAACGTCGTCGGCTGGGCACACGAGATGCGCTGCTGGTTTTCCTTGACCCGGGGTGACTACCGCACGGTCTTGACCTCTGCTGAGGCAGGCATCGAGGCGGCCGGGGACCAGTCGGTGAGCGTGCAGCTCTACGCCCAGCAGGCGAAGGCCTGGGCGCGCATCGGTGACCATCGACGAGTCGAGGTCGCCCTCGACCGCGGCCGGGAGCTGCTGGAGAAGCTGCCGCCCCCGATGGACCCATCACACCACTTCGTCGTTGACCCGTCCAAGTACGACTTCTACGCCATGGACGTGCTCAGAAGGTCCGGCAACGACAAGCTCGCTGACGGCCTGGCCGACGAAGTCCTGTCCACGTCCACCGACTGGTCGGGGCGCCTGGTGGCGCCCATGCGAGCTGCGGAAGCCTACGTGACCAAGGGCGTGGTCGCGGCACGCTCTGGAGACCTGGAAGGAGCCATCGGCTACGGCCGCCAGGCCTTGGAAGGCACCCGGCAGTCCGTCCCGTCGCTGGTAATGGTCGGCCAGGAGCTGGGACAGGTACTCACCGAGCGGTACAAGAACGAGCAAGAAGCACAGGACTACGTCGAAGAACTGCGGTCCCTCGCGGACCGCGCGGCGTAGACAAGTCGAAGGCCCGGACGGTTCACTCGTCCGGGCCTTTATCAGGCACCGCGTGTGACTGAAGCGACCTCTGAGCGTCACAAGCTCTAAGGTCAAAGGCATTACCAGGCTTACAAGAGAAAAAGGCGGGGTCCCGGTTGGCCCCGGGAATCCCCGCCTCCGCAGATGAGACTGGTCGATGCTGCGACCAGGACACTCCCACCCAAACGCTGTGTGCTCATCGTACCCAATGGGTTCGGTGATCACGCGGGAGCGTCCTGCCGTTGCGGTGTCGGCCTAGGAAGTGATCGACAACCGTGAACGACAACCGGCAGAGCTACGACGATGACGGCCAGGAGGAGTACGCCCTCCAGGCCGCCGTCGAAGGCAACGGCTACCACAAGTCCAAGGGCCTCCAGTGGCTGGATCTGTGCCCGCACCTGGGCACCAGCGAGAAGACCCTGCTGCGAGTCCTGCTCAGCCTGACCAAGCAGGAGAACCCCCGACGCAAGATCTCGCCCGAGCGCCTTCGCCACCTGGTCTACTCCGGCCCGGTGGCCCTGGGGGAAGAGCCCAAGTACACCTCGGTCTCGGGCCTGCGGCGCATGCTGCGAGCCTTGGCGGCCTTGGGCCAGATCACCACCCCGGAAGACCAGCCACTGACCTTCTCCTCCGGTAAGTCGGCACAGAGCCGCGCCGTCACCATGCAGATCTGGCGGTACCCCCGCCACGAGTGCGGCTCCCGCAACGCCTACGACGCCCTGGCCCGGATCGACAAGGACGAGAAGAATCCCCCCCGGTATCCGCTGGCGGGCCCGGACATGGTGCCGCGGTGGCAGCACCTGCCTGTGCCCGCCCCGACCGAGGGCACCCCCTCTGACCAGGCTGGTCAGATAAGTGACCAGGCTGGTCAGATAAGTGACCAGGCTGGTCAGATAAGTGACCAGGCTGGTCAGATAAGTGACCACGCTACGCAGCGTGACCTGCAAGAAGGCGAACCACCCTGTATTTCTCCCTCTACTGCTCCCTGTACTCCTCCCTCCCCCCCAGCCCCCCGCGTCGCCGGTGACGCTGCGGGCCCCGGGAACACCCCGTTGGGGAGGGAGGAGGATCACGCCCAGAAGCACGAGGAAGACCGGGGCGCGCCTTCGGCCGCCCCGAACGAGCACCCGGCCGACGACCACACGGACCTCCAGAAAGCCGCTGAGGGGCTCGTGGACGGCGCGGTGCGCCTGTGGCCGAGTAGCGCCATGTCTCCAGGCGCCCGAGACCGTCACAGGCTCGTGGGGCGCGTCATGGACGAACTGGCGGACGGCGGCGACCCGCAGGTGATCCACCACGAGTTGACCCGGGACCTGAACACCGCGGCGTCGGTGCTGCGGGTGGTCATGGGAGCCCGCACCCGCACGCCCGGGTGGGGCAAGCGGATCGACCCGCGGCCGGACCACTCCCAGTGGGAGATCCCGGACCCGACGCACCCGTGGTGCGGCCGGTGCGATGAGCGCACCCGGCTGATCGGCGTCTACGACCCGAACACGGGCGAGACCCTGCCCGGCCGGTGCCGTACGCCGGTGGTCGACCACCAGGGCGAAACCGTGGCGTGCAACCCACGCACCACTCCGTCCCTGCCCGACACCGGCTTCGACAACGAGGATCAGGAGGAGGAGAACCTGTCCCCGGATGAATTTGCCGCGATGATGGCGGCCTCCCTGGCCAACCCGAAGGCCTCCCGTGCCGAACTGCTCGCGGCCGCGCGGGCGAAGATGGCGGAGGGCTCGGAGAGGGCCAAGGCGGGCAAGCGTTGACCGCACGAGGTCCCCGGGGTGGCCGCGCCCGTGCGGCCACCCCGCCCCGGTGGTGGACACCCGTCCCGGGGTCGCAGCCGCCGGCGACTGCTCTCCGAACCGCTCAGGGTGCATCGACGCAGGCCAGCGAACGCAACGGAGTGCGTGTGGGGTCGCGCAGGGCTGTGCGCGTCTGGCGGCCGCGGGGCGCTCGCGCAACGCCTTGCGC
The DNA here is from genome assembly GCF_001942255.1 of Nocardiopsis sp. CNR-923. Lineage (GTDB taxonomy): Bacteria > Actinomycetota > Actinomycetes > Streptosporangiales > Streptosporangiaceae > Nocardiopsis. The sequence goes on along the minus strand of NZ_MKKC01000101.1, from coordinate 26,713 downwards.
GAGGGTCGGCGGTCGGGTGTTCCGCGCAACGGGGTGCGGCTACAGACGGTCACCGAAGCCCGGCGGTCATGTCCGTATATTGGAACGTGAACGTTTCAGAATATGAGACGGACCGCGCGGCATCGCTGCGAATCGGTCACCCCAACGCGCCGGATATGTCCGAATTCTGACCCACGGTGACTGAACCTATCGCTGTCAAGGTAACCCTGACGTTTGGGCGCCGACCAGCACCCCCAACTTTACAACGTAAAGGTAAAGGGTAGGCAAAGCCCGGTGACGCTCGGTCGCTGGTTCAGTCCTGCCACGCACACACCACCTTCTGGCCGTCGCTGGCCACGTGAGCGCCGGCGTGGCCGGTGTCCAGCACGCACACGGCCCCCAGGTGGGGAAGCGGCGGGTGGCCGAAGGAGCGGGCGGGGCAGTCCCCCGCCTCGGTCTCCACGTCCATGGGCCAGGGGTCGAACAACTGCGGGTCGGACACGGCGAACTCCGGTGCGGGCGCTCAGGCGCGGATCGGCGCGAGCAGGGACCGGAACATCTCCACGTTGGTCAGCGCGTTCTCCAGCGCCTCCTTGGCCGTGTCGATGGAGTTGGTCTGGGCCAGGAGGGTGTCGGTGTCGCCGGTGGCCATGGCGGTCCGGGAGGCGGAGACGACCCCGAGCAGCACCTGGATGGCCTCGGCCGCGTGCGCGGCCGCGAGCGGGACGGGCCCGGTGGCGGGGTCCTGGGCCATCTCCCGCAACGGGGTGGCGGCCCGCAACACCTGCCAGCGCAGGAACTCCACCAAGGCGACGGGGTCGTGGTCGGCACCGGCGGAGGCGACCTGGTCGGCGTAGGCCGCGTTGCGGGCGTCGGGGGTGATGTCGGCGGTCTCGGCCAGCAGCGCCTGGGCCTGGGCTGAGCCCAGCAGGCTGTTGACCATGCGCACCCGGTACGCCTCCTGCCCTCCGAGCCGCGCGGCCTCGGCGGCGTGCTCGTCGGTGGTGTTGTCGCCGCTGTAGAGCCCGAGCGCGGCCATCGCGGCAGCGACCTGCTCCACGGTCGCCGGCTGCGTCTCCTGGGGGTGCGCCATCGGTGCGCCTTCCTGTTCACGGGGTCGACGGCACCACGGTAGCCGCGCCGGTGCGGCCTGGTGGGCGCTTTGCGCCGAACCACCCGGGCCAGGCCGTCGTCAGGACTCTTCGTCGCGGGCGCGGCGAAGTTCGGCCAGGGCCTCGGTGAGCACCAGCTCGGCCTCGGCGGCCAGGACCCCGAGCCCGGCCGGGTCCGCGCCGCGCGATGCGCGGGCGCCGATGAGGGCCTGGGCGGCCGTCAACACCCGCGTGGTGGCACGCACCCGCGGCTCCGGGGAGTCCTCGCCGCCACTGGTCAGGCCGAAGTCGAACAACGTGCGCTGGGCTCGGTGAGCGAGGACTTCATCGGCCAGGCCCTCGCCGATCTGGTCGCGCCAGGCCTGGAGGAGGTCCGCCAACTCGCGCGGCGGGTCGTCTGCGGGGTGCACCCGCGCGGCGATCTCCAGTTCGGCCACGGCCAGTAGCGTGCCGAGCAGGTGGGGCACGTCGGCGTCGGTGAGCCCGTCCGGGCGCATCTCGGGGTCGACCAGCGTGATGGTGCCGAGCGCGGCCAGTGCGTTCAGGACCTGGTCGGCGGTGACAGGGGCGGGGCTCTCGATCGCCATAGGGGCCAGCATCCCCCGGCGACACCACGCCGAGAAGGCAGGAGGGTGCCGTGTCGCGTCCCCGGCATCGTTTGCGGCTGGTAGCACGTCCGTTAACGGCGCGGGCGGACTGGCTGTCAAGTGCCTTGACGGTCGTGTTCGGGGCCTCAGCCGCGGGGCTTGGTCCGGCCGGGGTTCTGGCGCGTGCCACGCACCGTTGCGCACATCCGGCATCGCGCCAGGTTCCCGGTCGGTCGGGGGGTCCCGGGGGGTGGGCCCCCCGGGTACCACCAGGCGCCGACCCCGGTCCGGTACGCCAGCGACGGAAGACGCGGACACAGACGGAAGGAAACCGGCTCTCTGGCCTGCCGTGATACGCCTCGCACACGTATCACGTGTAGCACTCGTGCGAGAGGTGCGATGCGTGCGAGAACGGCCCCTGGCGGCTGCGGGGCCGGTCAGCGTCCCATGCCGGGCCCGCGCGGACGCGGTGCCCGGGTCGGGGCCGGCGGCTTCGGTGTCGGCGTGGACGGCGCCGGGGTCCTGGGCGGGCGGGCCGCGGGCGCGGGAACCGGTGCGGGTGCGCCGACCTTGGCCGGGTAGGAGCGGCTCTTGCCGCGCCAGGAGGCGTGCCGGTGCGCGGCCACCCGGGCCTGGAGGTCCTCGCGCTGTTCGGGGGCCAGGGCGCGCACGTCGGCGCGGGTCAGGCCGCGTTCGATGGCCAGCGGCTCCACCTCGGCCAGGCGGCGGGCCTCCTCGGCCTGCTGGCGCTCACAGCGGTCGCGCTCGATCTGGGCCCGGCGGGCCAGTTCGACGCCCTGCCCCCGGGCGGTGCTGGCGGCGTCGGAGGCCGCGTGGAACTTCTCGCGGGCCTCCTTGGCCGCCGCCCGTGCCTGGTGGGGGGTGGTGCCCTCCATCAGCAGCCGCACCCGGCCAGCGGTGGCGCGGGCCTCGGCCAACCGCAGTTCCTCGCGCAGGGTCGGCAGGGCGGCCTCCCACTCGTTCGCGCGGCGGATCAGGGCGTCGGCCTTGGCGGCCAGGCGCTCGTGCTCGGGCACCTCCTGGTGGTCCTCGCGCACGTCCTGGTCGTGCTCGTGCTCGGGGTCCTCGTTGGCGTGCGCCGGTTCGGGGCGCATCTGCTCCAGCTCGTCGATGAGCAGCCGGTCGTCGTCTTCGGTCAGCGTGGCGGCGTAGGCGGACACCACGCGCTCCAGCGCCTCGGTGTCGGTGGTGGCCTGCCCGAGCCGGGTCCGGGTGGTGTAGGGCTCGATCTCGGCCCCGGGCAGGTACAGGTCCGTCCTGATCTTGGCGCGGCTCATGGCGGGGTAGAGGGCGTGGGCGTCGGCTCCCAGCCCGTAGACGTGGCAGCGGTCGGTGGTCACCCCTTGGGCTGAGGCGATCGTGGTCGCGTACCCCAGCGCCAGGTCGCCGCGCCGGATCTGTTTGGGGTCGATCCAGGCCTGGTCGGTGTCCGCACCGCGCCGCCAGGCCACCAGGACGCCCCGGCCGGGGTCCACGGCCGCGACCACGCCCCGGTAGCCGTTGAGCACGTCGGGCTCCTCGGAGTGGCGGGAGCGGTAGTCGTTGCGGCGCACGCGGACCTGTTCGCCCACGGCCAGGGCCAGGTCGCCGGAGCGGGTGGCGAAGACCAGCTCGGCCCCGGTGTGGCCGGCGGCGCGGGCGGCCTGGGCGGCGCGGCGGTTGAGCGCGTCCACGTCCGCCCGCGTGGAGGCGACCATGAACAGCTTCTCGACGGCGTCCAACGGGTTGGCGTAGCGGGCCCGATCACGCGTCCACGCGGCCGCCATCTGGGTGTGGGCGGCGTCGGCGTCCACCGGGGCGTGCACCATCCCGCGCTCGGCCCACAGGGCCAGGGCGGACTTGCGCGCCCCGGTCCTCCAGGCGGCGAGCGCGTCCTGGTCGACCTCGCTCTTCTGGCGGCGGTTCTCGTGCAGCTCCGCACCGGCCATCCGGTGGTGCAGCCGCGCGAACACGCTGCCCGCGCTGACTGGCCGGAGTTGGATCGGGTCGCCGATGCTCACGATCTTCGTGCCCCGCTTGGCGGCCTCTTCGACCAGGGCGGCCATGTCCCGGTCGCCCACCATCGCGCCTTCGTCGACGACCAGCACGTCCACCCCGCGCAGGCCTTCGCCGGTGGCGATGCGCTGGCGCCAGGACGCGATGGTCCGCGAGGTGATCCCCGCCTCCGCGCGCAGCCCGGCGGCCGCCACCGCGGCGACGGCCGCGCCCTCGACCCGCAGCCCGGCCGCCTCCCACGCGCACCGGGCCGCCGACATGATCGTCGTCTTCCCGGCCCCCGCGACCCCGAGGACCGTGTCCACCTGGTGGCCGCCCTCGATGAGCCGCACCACCGCACCGAGCTGCTCCCGGGAGAGGGAGAACCCCTTGACCTGCTGCCACACCTTCAACGCACGGGCAGCCTCGGCCCGGTCCACGACCGCCATCCCCGCGTTCTTCCCGGCCTCGGCGGTGTCCAGGATGGTCGCCTCAGCGGCGGGCAGGTCAGCGGCGGTGTACCGGGCCGCGTGGGACATGTGCACGGCGCCCTGGTCCGGGAGCCGCAGCGCCATCGGGTGGGCCAACATGTGGGCGGTGAGCGCCTCCAGCTCCTCCCCGTCCGCGATACCGCCCTCGCACGCGGCCGCCACGGCCGCCATCACCCGCGCCCGGCTCACGACCTTGCGGGTGGCGGTCACCCCGGTCTCGGGATCCCACACCGCGGCCGCCACCGCATCGGGGTCGGGCCCCAGGTCAGGGCGCGGCCCCCGCACGGCCGCGGGCCCCTCCGCACCGGGCTCACGTCCCTCCAACGCGGCCCGCCACAGCACCTCGGGCGAGAACTTCATCTTCCGCATCCGCTCGTGCCAGGACTCGCGCTCCTCCGTCCGGGTCGACGCGACCTTCTTCTCGGCCAGGCGGCGGGCCGCCGCCCGCGACGCGGCGCCCGGGGCGCCCTCGCCGGCCACCTCTTTGGCCTGGTTGCGACGCCGGGAGAAACCGTTCTTGACGACGTCGGGGATGCCGACCAGCTCCCACTGGCCGGTCTGGGGATCGCGGGCGTAGCGGAACCCGAACTCCTCGCTGAGCTTGCGGCGCTCGATCGCGCGCTGCATCTCCCCCAGGGTGGACACGTGCCGCATCAGGTCCCGGCCGCCAGCGGCGATCGTCCTCCACTTGCCGTCGACGGTGCTGCGGCCCATCACCGAGATCATCACGTGGGTGTGGGTGTGCGGGTCCCCCGGCTCGTTCTTCTTCATGGCGCGGGCGGTGCGGTGCTTGGTCGCGGTCGCGATGATCCCGGTAGCGTCGACCCGCTCGGCCTGCTGGCCGTCGCCGTGGTGGCCGACCATCACGTACCCCACCCACCGCTCCAGGTGCGCCACGGTCTCGGCGACGGCTTCGTCGTGGATCTGTTCCATCCGGCGGGCGGCGGCCTCGGGAGCGGCGGCCTGGGCGGCGTCGGTGCGCCGGTCGCGGGTGAAGACCACGTCGTAGGCGCGGATGCCGATGTCGACCCGGTCGTGCTTGTGGTCCTGGGCTCGGGCCAGCGGGGCCGGGTCGTAGACCGCTTCCAGGTCCACCCCGGCCGCCAACGCCACCCGCTCCAGGTCCGCCACGGGCGCCTTGTAGCCCTCGCCCTTGGAGGCCAGGCAGCGCAGCAGCCGGTTGTACCGCTCCCAGGCCCACGGGCTGCGCTCGGTGGTCGGCACCGGCCGTGCGGCGTCGGCCTCCCACGACAGCCGCCACAGCAGCTCTTCCACACTCACGCCGCGTTCGACGGCCGCCTTGTCCACGGCCTCGACCAGGGGGCGGGCGGGCAACAGCGCCTCGGGGGAGGTCGCGGTCTTGAACTTGACCAGGCGCTGGCCGGTGCGGGGGTCACGCCCGGCCACGACCTGGCGCATCTGTTCGACGTCGGCGGCCGTGGCCAGCACGGTGCCCGGGGTGCGGTCGAACTCAGCCCAGCCGCTGCCGAGCCGGACGATCGGGTCCTGGCCCTGGGAGAGCCCGAGCCGGTACTCGACCGCGACGTCGGCGGCCGCCACCCGGTCCTCCCCGCACGACCCGGCGAGGCGGTAGTCGGCCTGTTCGGCGGTGTGGATCGGCGTCACGTAGACCCCCACCGAACACCCCCGACCCGTGTCGTTTTCCGCCCGATACGGGCGTTTTGTATCGCGACAGCGATACCTGACGCACTCACGCTGTTGAGTAGCTTAACAGGTAGGATCATCGGATGTTTTAGGTAGGTAGTGGTTTTCGGTGTTGAGCGCAGCGGGGATGTCGGTGGAAACGCAGCCGACTTGTCAGCGGTCGGCGCATCATGGAGAGCATGGCTCTCGACCCTGATGTGATCTCCCGACGCCACCTTCGTCGCCTGGTGTCCGTCACCACCACGACCGGTCAGGGCTGGCGGGGCCGACTGCTCCTGAGCACCAGCTTCGGGTTGGGCATGGAGCTGCTCACCGCAGACGGGCGCATGACGTATGGGCACACGGTCCCCTTCTCTGAGGTCTGCGCTGTGCGTCGCATCCGTCGATCTGAGCTGCCCCGCGACTGACTTGTGAGGCCTCACCCCTTCCCTCAGGAGGCACGCCCGTGCTGACCATCGCGCAGTTGCACGCCGCCGACGGCCTGGAGAAGAAGACCCGCACCGAACTGGCCGAGACCGGCGGCACCTGGTGGGGCCCCGGCGCCGAACACCTCGGACTGTCCACCGGCAAGCCGGTGGACACCGAGACCTTCCTGGACCTGTACACCGGCTTCCGCGACCCGCGCGCCGCCCACCTACCCCTTGACCAGCGGCCTGCCCTGGGCACCCGCCCAGGCCGCTACCTCACCACCGCCGACCACCGCCGGCGCCTGCAGGCCGAGCACCCCGAACTCACCGACAAACAACTCGCCGCCCGCGCCCGCGAGATGACCCGCTCCCCACTGCTGTGCGTGGACCTGACCTTCGCCCTGCCCAAGTCCGTCTCGGTGCTGCACGCGGCCTTCCAGGCCGCCGCCGACCACGCCACCGGTCGCGGCGCCCTGGAGGAGGCCTTCACCTGGCACCGGCGGGCCGCCGCGGTGCGCGAGGCGGTTATGGCGGGCAACACCGCCATGCTCGACACCATCCACGACCTGGCCGGTACCGCCCGGGCGGGCGCCGCCGGCAAAGCGACCATGGAGGCCAACGGATGGGTGGTGGCCCGCTTCCCCCGCAGTTGGAACCGGGCCCGTGACCCGTTCCTGTATGTGCGCAACCTGGTCCTGAACCGGGTCGAACGATCCGACGGCAAGTGGCGCACCCTGGACTCGCGCAAGATCAACAACGCCCGCGCCTGGGGCGCGGCCGTGGGAGAACGTGTCGCCAGTGAGGCCTTGGTCGCCTCCCTGGGAGTGGACTTCGTCCCGCATTCGGGAGAGGCCGGGTTCGAGGTCGCCGCGATTCCGGCGCCGGTCCTGGAGCTGTTCAGCGTCCGCAACGAGCAGGTGCGCGAGGCCACCCCGGCGCAGATGCCGCTGCGTCGCGTCCGTGCGACCCGCTACCCCGCGATGCTCACCTCCCTGGCCGCCGACAAGGAGAACGCCCATCGTGTCCCCGGGGAACTCGTGCGCTGGTGGGATCAGCGCCTGGAGGAGGCGGGCCTGCCCGCCCTGGCCGATATCGCTTCCCTGACCCTGGGCTCTCCGGCTCCGCAGCCACTGCCGACGGGGGCGGTGCGTGCCGCTCAGTGCCGGGTCGCGGCCGAGCTGGGGCTCAAGGTGCCGACCAGTGCCCGGCAACGCGGGTGGATGGCGTTGCAGATCAACAACCGGCTGCCCGGGTCGTGGGTGGCCTGGACAGCGGGCGGGTGCGGGCACTGCTCGCTGAGGCTGTGGCGACCTACCAGCTGAGGCTGCGCTGTTCGGAGCTGAGGAGGAGCGGCGGCACGAGCGTGAGAGGGCGGGGTTGTTCGCAAGGGAAGATGTCGGCGGTCGGCAACCGTCGGCAAGGCGGTCTGACCTGCGAAGACCAGGCTGGTCACGGAGCGTGCGTCACGCCGCGTGTCCAGTGTGGGGGGCGGACCAAGTACGGCCGGAAGGGGTAATGCGCTTTCATCCGATGAAGGATTCCTTCGTCTGATGAAGTCCAGCGTCGCAAGGGCCGGTGCTGACCGCACTGGTAAGCGCATTTATCGGCGGTATAAACCGGTCGAAGTGACCACATACCACGCGGGCTGGGTAGGCCACTCCGAATCGTCGAATTGGTCTACCTTCTGACCTGCGCAAACGTAACGGCGGTGCGGTGAGGAGGCTTGTCGGCCGGTTTCGACAGAGATCCGGCAGGGTGCTCACCGAACGTGACCCGCCGGGCCGTCAGGTCGGTGGCCGTCATCGGTCCGGAGCGAAACGTTGTTTTTCCGCTGGATGGTCCTGGGAGCCCTACTGGGGCCAGATCGACGAAGCCGAGGCACGCCTGGCCTACGTGGCGGTGACCCGGGCCCACCACCAGCTCGACGTGGGCGGGCTGTCATGGATCAACGAACACCCCGACGGCGACCAGCCCCACTCACGACCCACCGATACACCGGTGTAACTGCATACCCGTGTGCCGGTGGTCCGGTGGGTGGGTACACCAGCACACCGGTTTCAGGGGATACTCGCCGCTATGAGCGATGAACCGAAGATCTACACCGTGGCCAGCTACAAGGGCGGCGTCGGCAAGACCACGCTCGCCAGCGAGTTGGCCTACGTGATGGGCGCGGTCCTGCTGGACCTGGACTGGGACCGCGGCAACGCCACCAGAGCCTGGGGGTACCGCACCGAGCAGCGGACGAACGCGCCGCTGTTGGACGCCATCGAGTCCGGCCGCACCCCCCGCCCCCTCAAAGGCGTGCGCAAGGCCGATCTGGTGCCCTGCCACGAGGACTTCGTGGAGACCCAGCCCGAGCCCGACACCATGGCGGCGCTGATCGAGCGGTGGGCCAAGGAGTGGGAGCGCGACGTGGTCGTGGACACCCACCCCGGCGGCAGCCCCTCCACCCTGGGGGCGATGGCGGCCGCGCACCGCATCATCGTGCCCGCCCCCTTCGGCGAGAAGGAGCACGAGGCGTTGGAGGGCATGGTCGAGCAACTGGCCGACTACCCGCTCATGGTCATCCCCTCCCGGGTACCGCCGGTGCCCCCGGCCCGCGACATCGACCGGCTCCGGCGCATCACCCAGGCCGCGAACGTGCCCGTCGGTCCGCCGGTCTCCCACTACGTGTGGATGCCGCGCCGCACGAGGCGCATGGCGGTCAGCGCCCCGCCCGTGTCCAAGCAGGGCCAGGCTTCGCCGAGGAGGTCGCGGCGGTGGCTGAGGCGGTGGCGCTGTGAGCAACGGACTGGACGACCTGAGCAACCGCCGCCGCCGGCGCACGGCCCCGCCGCCCAAGCATCCGCGCTCCGAACAACCCGAACTCCCCAAGGCCGCCCCGACGACATCCCCGGAGCCGGACCCTGCTGCCGAGCCCGCGCCAGCGCCGAAGGCGACGGCGTCCCGGCCCGCGCAGTCCACCGAGCCGGAGCGTCCCCAGCGCAGCGACGCCCGGCGTTCCAAGCGCACCCCGTCGGTCGAGGCCTACCTGGACCAGGAGCTGATGGACTGGCTGTGGCAGGTCGAGGCCGCGGCGGTGGCGCGTCGTGAGCGGTCCGTGGCCAGCCCGGCCATCCGGCTCGCGCTGCGGGAGCTGAAGGCGCGGATGAGCCCGGAACAGGTGGTCGAGGCCCTGCTGTCGCGGCAGCCGGACCGTACCGGCCGCAAGGGACGCCCTCAGCGCTGAGAACACCGGCATACGGATACACCGGTGTAACGGTGGACAGGTGCACCGGTGTCATTCTGCCTGTTCAGCGGGTAGGTGGAGGGCATGGGCAAGCACACCGAGACCGAGATGGACAAGGGCGCCGCCGCGCGGATCCAGTCTGCGGCGGCGCGGGACCCGGAGTCGGAGACGGCCACGTCCGGGTTCGATGTCCGAGCGCAGTCGGCGGCCGACCGGAACGAGAACGAAGACGACGAGGAGTAGGGCCGGACCCGCAGCCATCCGTTGCGGGCCAGCCCGACGTCCCGTTCAAGCGTTCTCACCGTTACACCGGTGTATTCGTACACCGGCGCTCCGGTGTAACCGCATGGCGCTGTTCCGGAGTATCGTGGGCGGCGGCCGTCGCGATGGCCCGCCTCCGAGCCCAGCTCCGCCCACGCCGGACAGGGTGCCGAAGGACAAGGTTCTCCGAACCTCGCCCCGAAGGACTTCGTTCTGCCCGTGGTCACCGCCCCGGCCGGACGCGTGGGGTCCCGTGCCGAGAGAGCGAGCCGACCGTGCCCACCGACCGCAAGAAGAAGGCCGCCGCCCGCGCCCTGGCCGCACGAACCGGCTGGTCCTACACCGCCGCGTTGCGCCGCCTGGACAGCCCCGACCGCCCCTTCGACATGATGACCGTCGGCGGTGGCCCCTGCCCGCCCGGGTGCAACGAGAACCGGCACCTGGGTCTGGCCTGCTGGACCTGGCGCCCCGAGGACGCCAAGGGCTCCTCCTGGCAGGTGCGCCAGTGGGCCGACCTGCCCTCCGGCCGAGCCGAACGGGTCACACAGCAGGCCCACGAGATGCGCCACGGTGACGATCCGCGCCGGTCGACCTACGACTCCCCTTGGCGTGACCGGTGGCTGCTGGCCCTGATCTACGCCATGCTCACCGACCAGCGTCCCGAACTGGTCCCGGATCCGGGCGCGCTGCGCACGGCCGTGGAGGCCGACGACCTGGCGGCCGTGGACGCGGTGATGGACCCACTCGACCGGGCCGCCGCGCACCTGACGACCAGGGACCCCGAGCAGTGGCGCGCCGACGTCCGCCCGCGGCTGGACGCCTACGCGGACTGGGTGGAGGCCGACGATGCGATCCCCTACACCTGGATCGAGAGCGAACGGGGCACCCGGCGGTGGAAGCTGGTCGAGAAGTGGCGCCAGGCATGGGAGACCTACGTGAACCTGGACGGCTACCGCCAGGTGCGCGGGGCGCCCTGGGCAGCGCCCAAACGCGACCTGGACACGGTTCTCACGGCGCGGCACGGAGGCCACGCGCCCGGCACCCAGGTGCGCCTGGACGACGGCAGCCCGGCCCGGGTCTACGCCGCCGAGTGGGAACAGGACGGCCCGCCTGGGGCCTACTGGGTCCGCGACCTGGTGCCGAACGAGTACCGCCCCGGCCAACTCAAGACCGCGATGGGGCCGGGGCGGTGTGTGGACGCGGCCGAGTGTCTCGCCGACCCGCCTGGAACCGGCGAGCACTGACATCCCTACCGGCATACAGGTACACCGGTGTAACGGTGGACTGGCGTACCGGTGTCATCAGTGCAGGTGGGACGGTTTCGACTACGGCACCCAGCCGCGCCAGATCCACGGCGTGGGTCGGCTGGGGCCGGGTCGGGTTCGTACACCGCTCGTGCCCCGGGGATCTCGGGCGGGGCCTTGGCGTCGTTGTCGACGATCAGGTACGCGCCGGGGTCCTCGCCGTGCGCCGCCGAGGCCGGCATCGGTTGGGTGCACCCGTCCATCGGCCCGCCAACGAGTTCGACGTCGACCCACTGTTGTTCGCTCATGGCATCGAGCGTGCCAGTGGGGGCTGACGCGGGGCGGGGCGAGGAGGATCGTCGAAGGAATTCTCGTCAGCGGCGACACACTGGTGATGTGTGGACGGCATGCCGTGCTTACGTCGCTGGGTTTCGATAACGCGGCTACTGACCTGCGAAATCTAGGTGGCCATGCATCCCGCGCGTGGTCACACCCTGGGACACCGTTGGCCAGGCGGGCGGCCGGGTGGCCACGCAGGGACAGCAGCGGGGCGTTCGTGTCCGGACATGAGTGGGCGATGTCCAACTGTTCGAGGTCGAACGGTTGGACACAAACGGACGGCTGTCCGCGGGGCGTCTCAGTGCCGGTTTGTGGCCTCCGGTATGCCTCGGTCGGCGCTGGGTGTCAGCGTTGTCCTGACGCTCGGGTGGGCCGCCCGGTCGACCGGCGGGACGCGCGGGCGTGCGCGGACTGCTTCGTGATCCCCATCGCGGCGCCGATGCGCGCCCAGGAGGCGCCGGCGGCGTGCGCGCCAGCCAGGACCCGGTCCTCCAGGCGCTCCTGCTCGGCGCGCATCTGCCCCAGCAGAGCGACCACCGCCAGGTGTCCGTCAGCGTCCAGGCGCTCGTCGTCCAGGGCCGCGGCGACCAGGGCGGTGGGCGGGGCTGTGGTCAGGCGGGCGCTCCAGTCCAGGAAGGACCGGCCAGGCTCGGCGTAGCGGGAGGTGAGGTACTCGGCCGGGCTCATCGCCAGCGGGTCCTGCCCGCCGGAGGTGGCGTCAGTGCTGGACTGACGCAGTAGACGGGCCAGGCCGCGGTCGATCACCGCGACGACGATGTCGGCCGCCTCTACACGCTCGGGCAGGTCCGCCAGCAAGGCGTCGGCCAGCGCCCCGGTCCGCCCGCCGGCGGCCTGGGGGTCGGCGATCTGGTCCAGGTGCTCGCGCAGCGTGTCCTCCAAGGCCCATCGGTCGTAGCGGCCGATGCCCTCCAGTCGCCCCGCCAGGGACAGCGCCACTGCGCAGACGGCCAGGGCGCGGCGGCCGTGGTGGCGCCGAAGGTGCGCCCGCCCGTCGGCCGGGAGGCGCTCGCGCACCGAGGCGGTGGTGGGGCCGTCGATCCAGGACAGGGTCCAGTCTCGCTCGGCGGCGTCGTAGGTGGCCTGGGCGTGGCAGCCGGGGTGCTCGGCGGCCAGGGCGGCCGCGAGGCGGCGGAGGGTCTGCGATCGACTCATGCTGTCAGTCTAAGGCTGACAGCATGCCTTTGTCAGCCTTGGACTGACGCTTCTTGGTGCGGTTCCTGACCGCTGATAAGTGGACCTTCCCGGTTGTCAGCGACTCATGCGAGACACTACGTCTCGCCAGGCGAGCATGAAGAAGCCCCCGCAACGATCCGTTGCGAGGGCGAAGTTGGGGTCAGGCGCTAGAGCTCTGCTGCTGATGGGCGTAGTTGATCATCTCGAAGACCTGCGCCGCGAAGTTGGGCACCGCCCTGGAGCTCTCGGAGTCCGCAGCTTCCTGCTTACGCAGCTTGCGCCAGGCCGTGGCCCAACGCCGCACGTCATCGTGGCTGCCCCCGCACCCCTCGATGAAGGCCTCCACAATGTGGAGCTTGGGCAGTCGGTCACCGTTGAGCGCGGTGTTGAGAGTCGAGTATGCAACCTTCTGCCCGCAGGCGTGGCTCATCTTCCGAAAGGAGGGTTCGCCGGCCCAGATGTGGTACTCGCGCAGTGCCTTCAGGAACTCCTCGGTGGAAGATGCCTGAAGCGGATCGGGACGCTCATCGTGCCCGTCGAGATCCTCGGTGGCCTGTCGGCGGGCGGCCTCCCGATCGTGGCACCCCTGGGGAAACGAGACTGCCCTCTCGCCCGAGTGGCCTCCGTCGAGTGCGAGTAGTGCACTTCGATAGCGCCCTTGCCCTGCGGGTACGAGGCAATGGCGTCCTTCCTGCGCAACTCGGTGATCTCTCCGTTCCGGAGGATCACCTGCGCAACCTCGCGCTCAGGTACGGACCTATACCGGCCAGCAGACTCACCGAACAAGGTGTCCCGCTGGCCCGTACGGACGTAGGGGCGCTTCTTCTGATCACGCCACACCTGGACATAGGTTCCCCGGTGGCCCGGCGTCGCCTCGTAGAGGCAGCCTCCTCCATCTCGTCGGGGACCAGCACGTCAATGCACCCGAAGAACTCGTCGGAGGCCCCCATCACAGGACCGCCCGGGCCTGGGACAGGCGGGTCGAGAGGTCAGCCGCGACGATCACGGTGACGGCGACCAGCCCCAGCGCGCCCAGCAGGCCGTGTCCAGACACGGCGAGCCAACAGACGACGATGAGGATGAGGACGAAAAAGAAGGGACGCCAGGTCAGCGAGCGCCCACCAAAGGAAAAGCTGAACATAGGTTGTTCCTGCCTGTCGAAATTGTTGCCCTTGACGGAGACCGTCGTCGAGTCGCCCACGGGTGGTCAGCCCGCGAGATGGGCGATTCGATTGCCCCAAGTTACCGCAATTCCCGGGGTGTCACACAGAATCACAGGCGACCCGTGACCTACGCCACATCGACGCTCACATCGCCCTAGCCACAGTGGCTGAGCTGCTGTGACTCCCCGACCTTGGATATGGCTGTCTTTCGATGAGCAAGAATATTCAGCACCGACAGAAGGTGTTAGGAGCTGTTAGAAAACGTTCATAGATGTTCTGATGTGTTTTCGCAGAATGATCACCTGTAAATCCTAGTTACGATGTTCAACGTGTCCTGAATCGGTTGTAATCCAAATCACCGTACGACCCGCGCACGGATCTGATTACGGAACAACCAGCCCAGGAGCCCGAAGAGCTGCCTGTCGTTGCCCTTGACGGAGCTTTGGGACCAGGGAGCCAGCCCTGTGGTGGGGTTGGCTGCGCCGCTCACGCGGCCTCTGGTGACGCTAGCGGGGGAGCGCCGGATCCGGCGCTCCCCCGTGTATGCCCGGCACGAGGCACCCGGCCTCGCCGCCTGGCCATGGACACAAGAAGGCCCCCGCAACGGATGGTTGCGGAGGTGAATCGGTGCCACGTCTCGCACGCGTATCACTCGTGTGAGACGTGCGATGCCTGGCTTTCAGGAGGGCGGGCCGGGACGATCGGCCAGGAGCCGTCGATGACCGCGTCGGGGTCCTTGGTGCGCCGCAGGTAGTCCTGGAAGCTCGCGGCCTGCTCGGCCTTCCACGCCGCCTGCGCGGTGTGCAACGCGTCCAGGTCCATCCCACCCAGGTCCTCATGCCGTCGGGCCAGAGCCCAGGCAGCCGGGCCGCGGCGAGCGCGTCGGCGGCGGCCCCGTGCGCCTCCTCCTGGGCCAACGGGACGCCGTACATCCGGCACAGGTCGACCAGCTTGCGGCTCCCCCGCCGGAACCGGTCGGCCTGCTTGTCCAACACCAGCGGGTCGATGACCCGCAGGTGCCCGTCGAAGGCCACCGAGCACCCGTGACGGACCAGCTCGGCCGAGAGCAGCGTCAGGTCGTAGGGGGCGTTGAACACCACCAGCGGCAACCCGTCCAGGACGGCCCGCTGGACGGCGGCGCCGATCTCGGCGACCACCTCGGCGGCGGGGCGTCCCTCCGTTTGGGCCCGGGCGGTGGTGATGCCGTGGATGTCGACGGCGGCCTGGGGGATCTCGATGCCGGGGTCGGCCAACCAGGTGGTGACGTCCTTGGTGCGGGTGGTGGGGTCGATCCGCCACAGGGCGGCCGACACGATCCGGTCGGTGGCGGTGTCCACGCCGGTGGACTCGATGTCGAACGCGGCCAGGGGCCGGGTGTGCCACATGTTCGTGCCTTTCACGGGGTCGCCGTGGCTCCCAGCATGGCGCTGGGGGCCACCGGCCGGGGGGTGAAACGGTTCGGAAGGGGGGTGCTGTCGGTCAGGGGTGGATCTGCTCGGCCAGGGCGAGCAGACGCCGCACCTGGGGCTCCTCGGGGGCCAGCGCGGCCGCGGCGCTCACCGACCTGCGCAGGCTCTCGGCGATCTCGGTCAGGACCCGCTGCGAGGGCAGCATCCGGCGGGCCAGACCTTGAAGGTGCTCGGGGTTCTCCCAGTCGGTGCGGGCCCGCTTGGTCAGGGTGAGCGCCTGGTCCCGCAGGCGGTCCAGGAGGTCCTCCTCCTGGTCGATGGCGGTTGTGTTGATTGTGCCGAGCTGGTTGATCTGGCGTTGCCGGTCGTTCTCGGACAGGTCGGGGTCGGCCAGCAGCCGGGCGTGGGCGCGGGCCAAGGCGGCCTGGCGGCCCAGGGGCTTGAGCTGGCGCTCCAGCTCGTTGATGAGGTCGATGGTGCGCCGCCCGGTCGCCTCCAGGGCCAGGGTGGGGTCGGTGCGCAGCGTGTCGGCCGCCCGGGTCAGCGCCTGGCGCACGGTGTCGTCGGCGCATCCGGTCAGGGCGCGCTGGAGGGCCTCGTGGGCGTGGCGTACCTCGCGGTGGCTGCGTACCGTCTCGGCCGCCGAAGTCGTGGTCATGGTGGTGCGTCTCCTTGTCTCGGGAAGGCCCGTCTCCGTCCGGGGACAGGGCGCTGGTTCGCCGGGGAACCAGTTCGGTCCGCCCCCCGGACCACGGTGGTCCAAGGGTGGTCCGGGGGGGTGGACACACGCGGCCCCCACCCGATCCCGGGATGGGGGCCGTGACCTGCGCAGATACGAGATTGCAATGGCTTGCATTTTTCGGCGGGGCTGTGATTCTCCGCAATGTCCTGCACTGCTGCGGCGCATCGCCACGTCACCGCACACCTTTGCAGTGTCCGGTGCAGGACCCTGCACCCCGTCACGCAGCGGATCTGGGTGGTCAGAGGCGCTCGCGGCGGCACTTGGCCACCGCCGCCCAGGACCAGCGCGGCGGGTCGGGCACCCGCTCCACACGCGTGACCGCGCTCAACCGGGGTGGTCGGGGTGGACACGGTGTTCTCCTTCGCGTTGTGCAGTGGTGCAGTGCACCAACCCCCACCCGGGCCTGTGTGGCCCTGGACGGGGGCTCGTCAAGGTCAGGGCGGTGCACACACCGAAAGTGCACCGCCGTTGTGCAACCGGTGTCAGGCCGCGCGGGGCGGGGCCAGGCCGAGCTCGCCCCGGTCGGCTTCCACGACCAGGCCGCGCTCGATGAGGACGTCGCGGGCGTTGTAGACCGCGCGGCGGGAGCGGCCGATGACGTCGGGGATGTCGCTGGTACGGGTGACGCCGTCACGCACGGCCTCGAACACGGCCGTCTGCACCGGGGTGAGCCCGGAGGTGTCGATGAGGTCCTCGTCGTCGTCGGCTTCCACGGCGACCAGGTCGGCCAGCGAGGGCACCACCTGGAGCACGGGGACGTCGAACGCGGCCCCCGCCGACGGCGTCGCTGGGGTGGCGGCGGGGCCGTCGCCGAACAGGAACTCGTCGATGTCGACCTCGCCGCGCTTGAACGCCGCGATCCCGGCCGCGACCGCGTCGGCCTTGGCCTCGGCGGTGATCTCATGCCGCCTGCGGTAGGCGCCTGTCTGGTACAGGTCGATGACGGTCGCGGAGTCCTCCTCCAGCGGGCGGACGGGGTAGCGGGCCAGATCAGTGCCAAAGTCCTCCTGGTAGGCCGCCCGGAACGTCGCCGCGCGGGAGTGCTTGGCGCCGGAGGCGTCGGTGGTCTCCAACGAGTAGGCGTAGCCGCCGTCGTCGGGCAGCTTGGACGGGTCGGCCGAGAAGTTCGGCAAGA
Source organism: Nocardiopsis sp. CNR-923 (assembly GCF_001942255.1). Taxonomy (GTDB): domain Bacteria; phylum Actinomycetota; class Actinomycetes; order Streptosporangiales; family Streptosporangiaceae; genus Nocardiopsis. The sequence goes on along the minus strand of NZ_MKKC01000101.1, from coordinate 9,761 downwards.
TCCCCGCCGAGATCCTGTTCGTGGAGAACATGACCACCCCGTTGCCGCGCAACAGCGAGGACCGCAGCGGGCCGGAGTTACCGAAGGCGTTCAGCGTGGTGTCCTGGGACGCGCAGATCAGCGCGACCCCGACCTTGCGGCCGGTACGCCCGATCAGCTCGGCCAGGGCCGCGTTGGTCATGCCGCCGAACCCGGGGTCCTTCTTGTTGCGCACGTAGTCGGTGAGCACCAGGTGCGACTCGTCGATGATCAGCACCAGCCCCGGCCGGGTCGAGCTGGGGGTGAACCCCTTGGCTTGGGCGGCCTTGTTGTGCATCTGGCGCATCTTCATCACCGCGCACGCCGCCTCCAACCCCTGGCGGGCCTTGGCGGCGGACTCGGAGCAGTCCCAGTCGGCGTTGGCGGCCACCAGCGGGGAGGACGCGCCCTCCTGGCCGTCCAGGTACCAGTACGCGGTGGTGCCCGAGGCGAGCAGACCGAGCGCGATGAGGTTGAGCAGCTCGGACTTGCCCGACCCGGTGTCACCGAAGACATAGCCCCCGTACAGCGAGTTGGGGCGGTAGACCTTCCAGGTCTTGACCCCAACCCCGTCGGCGTAGGCCCCAGCGTGATGTCACCGGTCTTGGCGTCCCACAGCGGCCGCTGGGCCACCACCGGACCGGCCGCGTCGTGGGTGACCGGGACACCGTCCTCGACCGGCGAGCCCACGGTCACCCGCAGCACCGCCCGAGTGGGCCGCCCCGAGGCGTGGCGCTCCAGGCTGATCATCGGCACATCCACGTCGATCGCCGTGGAGATCGCGGTGACCTTGGACCGGAGTTCGGCCAGGCCGCCCCCACCCGGGCGCAGGATGACAGTCCACTGGTGGCCGTGCGTGGTGCGCTCGTAGTCGGCCAGCGAGGTGCCCGCCAGAGGCTTGCCCTCGGCGGCCAGGTTCTCCACCCAGGCCGCGGCGATGTGGTCGGCGTCCTCGGCCTCGACCACCGCCGCCTCCAGGGCGAGCACCTGCTCGGCCGGGTAGCCGATCCGGTGCAGGCGCCACCAGTGCGCCGACAGCGCCACGAACGCCGCCAACCCGGAGGTGGCCAGGGCGTGGGGGGCGTCGAACCCGACCAGCAGCGAGGCGGTCAACCACGTCCATGCGGCCGATCCGACCAGGACCATGCGCAGCGGGTGGGCGCGCAACCAGTCCCCGGCCTCGGCCCACCAGCCCTTGCGGCGCGAGCGCACCAGCGCCAGCACCCCGGCCACGAGCGCGCCGGTCCCGGCCGCGCACGCCCACGGCCCCACCGCCAACTCGGCGGCCTGCTGGATGAGCGCGGTGGCCACCACGGCCGAAGCCACCACCCAGGGCTGGTACTGCAGGCGCAACCGGGCGCGCAGCGCGTCGGCCTCCACGGCGCGCAACCGCGCCGCGAACCCGGTCCCGTTCTTGGCGGCGCACTCCTCGGCCGGGGCGGCCGCCTCCAGGGCCTGGGCCAGAGTGCGCTCGAAGTCGGCGCGCAGCACCTTCTCCAGGTCGGTGTCGACGGCCTTCTTACGGGTCTTCTTCGTGGCGGTCTGGGCCATCGGGTTCTCCTCCTCCAAGGCGCTCTCGCCGGGCTCAGGACACCCACGACCCGTGGTCGTAGGGGTGTCCTCAACCCCCGAGATCAGTAACAGGGCGTGACAGTGCGGGGTGTTGTGCAGTCGTGCACTCCGGACCGGACCGACCCCCCTCTGAGGGGCCGAACAGGGCCGAAAATCGGCGCATAACGAACAAAGCACGAGGGTTGTGCACCGCCTGCGGGGGTGTTGTGCAGTCGGTTTGTGCACCGACTGCACAACACACAGCGTGACAATTCCGGGGGTCCGGGCGGCCCCACGGTGGGGCCGCCAGGAGGGTGGATCTACCGGCCGGCGTTGGTGGCGACGTAGGACTTGTCGCCGGCGTCGGGGTTGGCGTCGTACTGCTCCTGCACGCCCTTCATCCGCTCCAGGTCTCCCTTCAGGGCCTCGGCGATGGTCTTGACCGCGTCCATCGCCTCCATCAGCTGCTGGGTGCGGCCGACCACGGCCTCACCGACCTTGCCGTTGGTCATCGCGGCGACGACGGTCTCGGTGGTGGCGACGTTGGCCTGGGACGTGGTGACCACGCCTGGGCGAAGGCCAGGGCGCCGTCCAGGCCGATGGCCTCGGTGGTGGTGTTGCTCATCTGCGTGTCCTCCTCGGTGGTGGTGCCGCCGGTAGCGGCGTTCTTCAGGTCCGGCGCGGGGGCCGGTTCGGTGGTGGTGTCGGGGCCGGCGGCCGGGGCGGCGTCCAGCTCGGGGTGGACGATCTCGGCGTCGACGATGTCCTCGTCGTCGGCGCGGTGTGCGGGTCCGGGTCGGGTTCGGGGGTGACGGTGGTCGTGGGCCGGTCCGCGTCGCGTTCGGCCCGCTCGGCCCGCTCCTGGGCGCGGCGCGCGAACTCGGCCGCCGCGCGGGCCGTCTCCTCGGCGCGCCGGGCGCGGTCCTCGGCCTGGCGCACCCGCTCGGCCGCCGACCGTTCCCGTCCGGTGGCGTAGGGGCCGGGCCGGGGTGGGTGTACCAGGTGGTGCCGTCCGGGGAGCGGTGGAAGAACCCTCCTGGTCGGGGTCGGCGGTCGTGGTGTCGGCATCGGCGTCGTCGCTGGTGGGCGTGCCTGCGTGGCGGCGGGCGTCCTGGGCCTGGCGGCGCGCTTGGCGGCCTCGGCCTTGGCACGCGCCGCTTCGGCCGCTGCCCGGGCCGCCTCTTCGGCGGCGCGGGCGGTGGCCTGGCGGTAGCGCTCGCGGCGGCGCTGCTCCCAGCGCTGACCGGCGTGCTCCTCCCACTCGGCCCACACTCGGCGGCGGATCTCCTCGCGCTCACGCGCGCGGGCGGCCCGGTCGGGGTAGCGGTCGGCGCGCCGCTTGGCGGCCTCGATCCACTGCTCCTCCCACACATCGGCCAGGTAGGCGCGCATCGGGCGGGACCGCCGGTCGCCCTTCCGGGCGGCGGCGGACTCCCGAGCGCGGATCCGCGCCATACGGCGCTGGTGTGCGGGCGGGGCGGTGCCCTTCCAGGCGTGCACCACCGACTCGGTGCCCTTGCCCAGCACGTAGGTGAACACCGCCCAGGCCACGAACAGCTCGAACAAGGCGGGTCACCGCCCCACCGAGGACAGCGCCGTCTCCACGCTGGTGCCCACGTCGCCGACCAGGTCCAACGGGACCAGGAACGGTCCGGCGGCCAGCAGGAACAGGGTGGGTGCCAAGAAGCCGATGATGACGTTGTGCTTCTTGATCCCCTTCTCCTTGAAGTCGAAGAACAAGAACACGCTGGCCACGGAGGCCAGGACCAGGTTGACGGCCACCCACGCGGCGACCTGGTCGAGCTGGGCCAGCAGCGGACCGCCCCACTCGGCGATGGGGTAGGCCACGCTGAACCCGGCGATGACCGCGCAGGCCAGCAGGAACCGGTTGAACTTCTTCTTGATCCACATGCCGATCGTGATGCCGAGCGCGATCGCGCCCAGGACGCTGAACGTCGCC
>NZ_MKKC01000101.1:0-6120 GCF_001942255.1 Nocardiopsis sp. CNR-923 | reverse complement strand
CTTCGGGTGTTGGGGCAGGTCAGGAGGCGGCCAGGCCGAGCAGCGACCACGTCGCGGTGATCGGCCAGGCCGGGATGCGGATGAGCACGCCCACGGCCTGGGGCACGTAGGGCAGCTGGTAGAGCAGAGAAAGCAGGATCAGCGCGACCACCCACCGGGAGGGCCGCTCCCCGATCCACTCGATGGCGTAGGCCGCCGCGCTGGTGGGGAAGGACACGCCCCAGAACGCGACCTGAGCGGCGGTGCGGTGCCAGCCCTTCTTGGGGCCCCACGCCCCTTCGCGGGCGTAGGCCAGTTGTTTGGACAGGCTCGGCCGGTCCGTCGACCAGATCTCCGGCGGCACGAACGACTCCTTCGCCCACCTGCCGAGGCGTTCGCCCAGGCCGGGGCCGACCTTGACGGGCGCGTCGTCGATCGCGACCACCTCCGTGGAGGGCGGCGGGGCCTGCTCCGGCTCCGACCGCGGCGGCGTCTCCGGGCAGGGGCCGGACACGGCCTCGGACACCCGCGCCCGATCGCTGACCTGTGCAGGGGCAGGAGCGTCCGGGGTGTCCGGGGTACTGGGAACCCCCCACAACGAGGGGGCCTGGGACGGGTCGCGGCGGCTCATCCGGCCACCCCCGTCAGGTTCTCGAACCCAGGCAGCACGGCCTGGTCGACGCACAGCGCGCACCAGTCGTGCCAGCGGGTGCGGTGCTTGAGTGGCTCGCGGCACCGCTGGTTCTCGGGCGGGGCGACGGCGGCCTTGTGTTCGTCGGCGGCCGCCTCGGCGTCCAGCCGGTGGTGGTGGGGAACGTGCGCGGTCTGACCGCACGCGCACTGCACGCGCCAGATCCAGGCCTCGCCCTCAGGGGTGTCCTCCACGCGGGCGTGGCCGACCTCGGGCCGGTGCTTGGGGTAGGGCATCGGGCGTCTCCTTCCTGTTCAAGGGGGGTGAAGGGCCGCCACACGCGGGGTGTGACGGCCCCGTGGTGACCCCGCCTGGGGCGGGGCTCGGGGACGTGGTGCGGGCAGGCCGATCGGCGCCTCCTTCACGGGTGAGGGGTTGGACAGGGGCGTGGGGTCGCTCGCACGTGGCTCGCAGGCGCGAAAAGCCGTTGCGTCACCGGGTGCGTCGCGTCCCCCGGAGTGGTGAGCAGATCCGTCCCGGAGGACGGTCGGGGCGGATCTGCTCACCCGCCGGGGCGGGTGCCCCGGCCCCGCGCGGTGGCGGGGCCGGGGTCGGTGGGGTTACTCGGACTCGGAGCGGACGGTGTGGCCGGGTGGGAACACCGGGTGCCCCTCGCTCCACAGGGCGGTGCGGTGCTTACGGACCGCGGTGCGCGAGATACCGACCCGGCGGCCGATCTCGCTGTTGTTGGCGTCCACCCCCAACCCCGTTTCGGGATCGGTGATGGCCTCAAGGACCGCTTGGCGGTGGTCGCGGGGTTCCGCCTTCTCTGCCTGGTCAGCGCCGGGTTTCACCCCCGGTTCCAGGGGGGTTCCACCCTGGGGTTCCACTCGGGTTCCACCCTCCGCGACGGGCGGCTGGGACCGGTCGAGCATCACGGCCAGGGCGTCGGTGCCCCGGTCCGCGAGCGCGGCGATCTGCTCCTCGGCCAGGGCGGCCAGGGCCCGGCGGATCCGCTCGGTCTCGTCCTCGGTCTGACGGGCCGGGGAGGTTCCGGTCGCGGACGCATCCTCAGGAGTGGGGATGCGCGCCCCGGCGGCCCGAGCACGCAGCTCCTCGCGGGCGGCCTCCCAGTTCGACCCCTGCCAGGCGGCCACGTTGGAGCGCACCGTCTCGGTCACCGCGACCGACACCCGCGCCGCTGACCAGGACGACACGGCGGCCGCGACGGCACCGAGCACGCCGATCAGCCCCAGCCACCCGGTGGCCACGACCAGCCCGGCGATGTTGACCAGGACGGACACGGCCAGCAGAGCGATGATCTGCCGTCCCATGAACACCAGCGCGGCCTTGCCCTCGGCGGAGAGGGCCTGGCCCTTGTGGCGTTCGGCCAGCGTGGCACGCTGGGAGATCAGCCGCACCACGCGCATGGTCAGCACCACTTCGGCGGCGGCCGCCACCAGCGGGGCGGTCCACCACGTCAGCGGAGTGACGGCCACCAGCAGCGCGGCGATGCCCACCGCCGACAGGACGCTGCCCACGATCGCGTTGACGAACTCCTCGCGCCGCCACCCCCGCACGGCGCGCATCAGCGCGGTCGCGGCGGCGGCCGGGGAGGCCTCGGCCTCGAACTCGCGGATCGTGGCCAACTGGGCGGTGGCCTCGTCGGCGTCGGCCAGGCCCTCGGCCACCGCCCGGTCGGCGCGGGCGTCGGTGGCGGTGACCACGCGGCGCTCGGCCCGGTACCGGTCCACCTGCCGTGCGTGGTCGGCCTGCTGGGTCATGCGCTCGCGCTCGTAGTCGAGCCGGATCTTCGCGCGTGCGGTGGTGTCGCGCTCGGCGTGAGCACGGCCAACGCGTTCGGGTTGGCGTGGGGCTGATCGAGGTGGGTGGTGTCCACCTCGGCCAGATCGGCGGCCGCCTCGGCCTGGGCGGCGTAGTCGGTCACAACCTGGGTCAGGTCGATGTCCGGGGCGGTCCCGGGGTCGGCGGACGCCCGGCGGGGTGCGGCTTGTTCTTCTTGCGCGGCATGGTCAGCCCTCCTTCGGGGCGCGGCGGTGTCGGGCGGGTTGGGGAAGGTCGTGTTCGGCGAAGATGACGACAGGGCCGCCGGTGGCGGCCAGGAGCAGCACGGGGACCGCGATGACCAGGACGATCGCGGCGGCGATGATCAGGGCGATCACCGGCACCACCCCCACGAGCGGGTCAGGTAGCCGCCCAGACGGCGCAACGCGGCGCACGGCAGGTTCCGCTGGCAGGCGGAGCAGTTCGCGCGGTGGAACTCGATGTCGGTCATCAGCACGCCTTCCCGCAGTGGCAGACCCAGGAGGCGCGCCAGACGTCCCAGCTCATCGGGGTTCCGCAGTGGGTGGGCGGGGCCATGCGAGCCAGCAGTCGGCGGATCATGCGGCGGCCCCCCGCTCGGTGTAGTCGGCGGCGGCGGGCCACAGGCCGGACCCGTCGACCGGGACCAGGGCCAGCAGCGCCTCGTGCAGCTCCTCGCCCGGGGTCGGGGACCGGTCGATCAGCACGTCGGCGGCGGAGCGGGCCACCAACGGTCGGCCGACGGCGACGGGGGTGTCGGACAGCGACGCCAGCAGGCGGGCGTCGGTGATGACCGTCTCCTCCAGGACGGCGGCCGCCTCGGCGGGGTCGTCCCAGCCGTCCTCACCGGTCAGGGCCTGGTGCACGTCACAGGACGGGTGCTCGGCCGGGTCGACGACGGCCAGCTCGGCGCTGTCGACGTCCCAGAACCGCGGGCTGTGCGCCTGGATGGCGAGCTCCTCCTCGACGGCATCGAGCGGGTCGCGGTAGGTAGAGTCGTTGTCGTGCATCGTTGTTGTCTCCTTCGCAGGTGGACTCAGGTGTGCGAGAGCCCCGCCGGGTCACATCCGGCGGGGCTCGTCTTGTGTGCGGGTCGCCCTCAGACGCGGTCGAAGTCGATGGCCAGGCTGCTGAGCGCTTCCTTGGCCAGGGCGGCGGGGTCGCCGGCGCCTCGGCGATCGCCTCCAGCACGTCGTGCCACAGGTCGGTCTCCTCGGTGGCTGCCTCGGGCTCCTCGCCGTCGGCGACCAGCTCCTTGATGTCGGCCAGGCGGGAGCGGACGGTGCTCAGGGTCAGCGTCATGGCGGCTCTCCTTCACGGGGTAGGCGGTGTGGACCCTGGTGGTCCCCCAGAACCGCCCCGCTCCCCGAGATCGGGAGCGGGGCGGGACGGGCACCCCAGGGGGCGAGTCAGATAACGACGGGCGTGTCCTCGTCCTCGTCGTGCTCCTGGCGGCGGACGCCCTCACGGATCTGGGCGATCTCGCCATCGGCCAGGCCGTAGCGGCGCCGCAGCACGTCCACCGGGTCGGGATCGCCGCCGCGGAAGTAGTCCTCCTTGGGCAGACGGACCCCGTCCACGTACCAGGCGTCCCGGCCCGGACCGTGGGTGACGGTGACGTCGAAGGAGGCCAGCGGGAGCGCGAGGATCGCCTGGGCAGCGGCCGCCTGAGCGTGGGTGTCGGTGTGGCCGGGGTAGTACCAGGCGTCTGCGAGCGCGTGTTCGGCGGCGCGCCGGCGGCGGGCCTCCAGCACCTGCTGGTGGTCGTCGGCGTCCTGCTCCAGGTCCAAGACGCGGTACTGCAAGTCGCGAACCTGACGCTCCAGGTCGGCCTCGCGGTCGAAGGCGTCGGACAGCTTCTCCTTGAGGAGTTCGGCCTCCCCGGCCGCGTCCCAGCGCTCACTCTCGGCGCGGTCGCGCTCGGAGCGCAGGGCCGCGGCGGCCAGGGTGTGGTCGACCTCCCGGCGCTGTGCCTCGCGGAGTTTGGCCTCCAGGGCGCGGATCTGCTCGGTGCAGGAGCGGTGCAACAGGCTCATCAGGCCGCCACCGCCGTCTCGGCCTGGAGGGCGGCGATCTGGTCGTTGAGCCGGTCGCGCTCGGCCACCAGGAGGGTGAGCCGGTCGATGGAGCCGGTGACCAGCACCAGTCCGCTGTTGATGCGGGTGAGGGTGTAGCCGATGGCCCGCAGGGCCTTGTCCGGGTCGGGGCCGTGCGTGGAGCTGTGCCGGACCAGGACGCCGCCGCGGGTGTAGGTGACGGCGTAGATGTTCGACGGGCCGCTGACCTGCTCGGTGATGGTTTGGATCTCGGCCACGTCGTCGGGGGTGTGCACCGGACGGGCAAAGGTGGTCTCGGACACGGGTGTCCCCTCTCGGGTGTCGTGTGGGTGTGCTGGTCAGGCGGCCAGAGCGGCCGCGATCGTGTTCGTTCCGGGGGTGCGGGCGGCGCGGCGGCGGGCGATGAGCGCGGTCATCCCCGCGATGGCGTCGGTGGCGGTGGCCCACGGGCGCACCGTGCGGGCGATCTCGCCGGGGGCGCCGCCGGTGAGGGCGGCGACGTCGGCCCACACGTGGGTGTGGAGGAGCGCGTTCCACGCGGCCCGGCCCGGGTCGGTCTCGTCCTGGTCCTGGTCGTCGATCTCGTCGACCGGTTCGTCGTCGACCTCGTGCGGGTGGTCCGCCAGGACCGTGTTCGGCGCGTCGGGAGCGGTCGGTTCGTCGTAGATCCGCACCGTGGGGTCGTGCTTGGCCAGCGGGTTGGTCGGGGTCGGGGTCGGGGCGCCGGCGTCGCCCCAGATCTGGGCGATCATCTGGTCGCGGCCCGCGGTGAGCATGAGCTCGGCGGCCTTCTTGCCGCCGGCGGCCTCGATCGCGTGGGCGATCCGCCAATCGGCGCGGGTGTCGCCGCCCCGGGTCGCGACCCGGATGATGTCGGCGCGGGTCGCGCCGGTGCGCTTCATGACCTCCGTGATCACCGACATGCCGATCCTCCGTTCGCTACGCGTGTCCGCTGGTCAAAGAAATGGCCTCGACTGAGCTGGCGCTCCGTCGGGGTTTTCTTTGCGACCCACTAGAGATACTATCTCTCGTGAGAGATAGTATGTCAAGCAGGTTGCTATAAAGGGTTGCGACGAAGGGAAGAAGCCACCGACATGACCCGATTTCGAGAGATCGCTGCGGAGATACGTGATCGCATCTCCGCAGGTAGTGAGGGCTACGGCCCTGGTGACCGCCTGCCGCCGCAGAAGGCGCTGGCGGAGGAGTTCACCGTGTCCCAGCCGGTTGTGCAGCGCGCCATCTTGGTGCTGCGTGCGGAGGGACTTGTCCGGATCGAGAGGGGGACCGGCACGGTGGTGCACGAGATCAAGCCGATCGTGCGTAACGCGACAGCGCGGTATACGAAGACGGCCCGTGAACAGGGGCAATCGCGAGGTGCTTTCGCAACGGAGGTCCGCAACTTGGGCCACGATCCGCGAAGCGAACTGGTGAAGCTGGGCCCGGTGAGTCCGCCCCAGGAGATAGCGGACATCTTCGGGTTCGGCCGGGATGACGTCGCGGCCATCCGTCACCGGCACATGAAGGCCGATGACACGCCAGTGCAGATCGCCACGTCCTACGTTCCGTGGACCATCGCGAAGAACACGCCCATCACGCAGGAGGACACCGGCCCGGGGGGCACCTACTCCC
>NZ_MKKC01000100.1 GCF_001942255.1 Nocardiopsis sp. CNR-923 | reverse complement strand
GCTCGCCTCGTTGCTATAGCCCTGCAGGTCAGATCACCCATCCAGGAGTTACACCACTCCAAGGGACATGACCGGTCCTTCGCGTGCGCGGTCCGGGACGACGGCAACCGATTGAGTCACCGAGGAGACAGTCCAGCGGCGGGGACGGCGTCCGAGTGGTTGAATAATGGACAGTTGCGATTGCGACTACTTGCGGTACATCCAGACGTGGGGACAGGCGCGTGCGGAGCGCCGGACGCCTCCGCGGACCACCGGCCGTGCGCCTCGGCCGGGGCCCCGCGTCCAACCAGAGCACAGGCAGGCCACCGCGTCGTGGCTACCTCGGCGGGGTGGTGGGGCGATTCGCCCCGGTTGCAAGGGAGCAGACCATGCGCAGGCGCACTGTTCGCCGTATCGCCGCCGCGGTCGTCGCGGCACCCGTCCTCGCGCTGGCGGCCCCGGCCGTCGCCTCCGCCGACCACTGGGACGGCCGGTACGGCCGCTACGGCCAGACAAGCGGCGCTTTCTGGTCCTACAACCAGAACTTCGCCGGCGGCTTCGGCGCGGGAAGCACGTCGATCGTGAGCCAGGCAGGCTCCGGCGGATACCGCGGGGGCGGCAACTTCTACGGCGGCGCGCTCTACTCGCAGAGCGGCAGTTTCGCCGGACCGTCCGGCGCGGCGTCGTACGACATCTTCAGCTTCGCCCGCTAGACGCCACATGAAGGAGGAACGTCGCGGCGTTCCGCCGGACGCCGCGAACAGGGCCCGCTCCCGCACGGGGGCGGGCCCGGCCACGTCGTCAGCACCCGTCCAGGAGGACCCGCCGCCGCCCCGCGTAGACGTTCATGGAGGAGCCGCGGAGGAAGCCCACCAGTGTCATCCCCGCCTCCGCGGCCAGCTCGACGGCCAGGGACGAGGGCGCCGAGACGGCGGCCAGAGCCGGTACGCCCGCCATCCACGCCTTCTGCGCCAACTCGAACGAGGCGCGCCCCGAGACCACCAGCACCGTCCCCCGCAGCGGCAGCCGTCCAGCGTGCAGCGCCCAGCCCACCAGCTTGTCCACGGCGTTGTGGCGGCCCACGTCCTCGCGCACGGCGAGCGGTTCGCCGTCGGCGGTGAACAGTCCGGCGGCGTGCAGTCCGCCGGTGCGGTCGAAGACCCGTTGCGCCTCGCGCAGCCGGTCGGGAAGCTGTGCCAGCGTGTCCGCGCCCACACGCAGCCCGTCGTCGGCCACCGGCCACCGGGCTTTCGTGCGCACGGCGTCCAGGCTCGCCTTGCCGCACAGCCCGCAGGAGGAGGTCGTGTAGAAGTTGCGCTCCACGGAGGCGTCCGGGCGCGGCACCCCGGGCGCCAGGGACACGTCGAGCACGTTGTAGGTGTTCACCCCGTCCTCCGCGGCGCCAGCGCAGTACCGGATCGCGGCCACCTCCTCCCGGGCCGCGACCACGCCCTCACCGACCAGGAATCCGGCCGCGAGGTCGAAGTCGTGCCCGGGAGTGCGCATGGTGACGCTCAGCGGGGCGCCGTCCAGCCTGATCTCCAGGGGTTCCTCGGCGACGAGCGTGTCCACCCGTTCGCTGACGGCGCCGTCCCTGATCCGCAGGACCTTCTCCCTGACCGTGACCCGTCCCATCAGCCCCACCGCCTCCGTCGACCGTACACACACAGGGTTCCACGGGCCGGCGGGTCGTCGAGCCGAAGGTCTTGGACCAGGGGTGATGCGGGAATGATGAGGGCATAGGGGTTGGTGGTGAGCGAGCATGTCGAGGCCAGACCCCGGTGCGCCCCCTGGCCCGCCAGGGCCGTCCGGCCCGCCGGAGCACGCTGGCGCCGCGAGTGACACGGCTGCGGTGATCGACGAGTCCGGCACGGTGCTCGGTTGGACCCGCGGCGCCGAGGAACTCCTCGGATACCGGTCCGCCGAGGTGGTCGGCCGGTCCGCCGTCCGCCTGCTCGCGCAGTCACAGGACCCTGACCCCGCGCGCACGGCGCGCATCGCCGACCGGTGCCGGTCGGGGAGCAGCTGGAAGGGCAGGATCGAACTCCAGCGCAGGGACGGTCGGCGGATCGAGGTGGACCTGAGGGTCTCCGCCGCCTTCGAGCTGGACGGACGGCATTGCTTCCTGGCCTGCGGGAGGGAGTACACCCCGGGGTGGACGGTCAGCGAGTCCGTGCTGGACGGCTTCCTCACCCGCTCGCCGATCGGCATGGCCGTGGTCGACAGGGATCTGCGCTTCGTCTGGTTGAACACGACTCTGGAGCGGTTCGGTGGGGTGCCGAGTGACCAGCGCGTGGGCCGCCGGCTGGGGGATGTCCTCCCCGGACTGCGCGCGGAGCCGCTGGAGAGCGTCATGAGGAACGTCCTGGAGACCGGCGACCCCGTCATCGACCACGAGTACCAGGGCTGGAGCTGGGCGGACCCGTTCCGTCCGCACGCCTACTCCACCTCGTTCTTCCCCCTGATCGACGCGAAGGGCGCCACCACCGGTGTGTGCTACATGGTCATGGACGTCACCGAGCGGTGGAGCGCCCAGCGCCGCCTGAGTCTGATCAACGAGGCGGGCACCCGGATCGGCAGCACCCTGGACGTGTCCCGGACGGCCCAGGAACTCGCCGACTTCGCGGTGCCGCGCTTCGCCGACTTCGTCATCGTCGACCTCCTGGAGGCAGTGCTCGGCACGGAGGATCCACCGCCCTGGCCTCCCGGCGCCAGACCCGTGATGTGCCGGGCGGGCCTGAGCTCGATCCGGGAGGGCTGCCCGGAGGCGGTCGCCAGGCGCGGGGACCGGGTCGACTTCGTGCCGCCTCCGCACGACGCCCGCTACCTGGTCGAGGGTGACGCCGTCCTGATCCCGGTCCTTGATCCCGACGACGACGTCTGGGCGGTGGGGCATCCGTCCAGGGCGGCGTCCATGCGGGAGTTCGGGCTGCACTCCCTCATCTGCGTGCCCATGCGTGCGCGCGACACCGTGTTGGGTCTGGCGACCTTCGTCCGCTCCGAGAACCTGACCTCCTTCGAACCCGACGACCTGCTGCTGGCCAAGGAGCTGGTGGGCCGGGCGGCCGTGTGCGTGGACAACGCCCGCCGCTACTCGCGGGAGCACGCCATCGCCCTCGCGCTCCAGCAGACCCTGCTCCCGCACGCGCTCGCCAGGGGGACCGTCGTGGAGACGGCCTCCTCCTACCTGCCGTCGAACGCCAAGGACGGGGTCGGGGGCGACTGGTTCGACGCCATTCCGCTGTCCGGCGCCCGGGTGGCCCTGGTGGTGGGCGACGTGGTCGGGCACGGCCTCGCCGCCGCCGCGACGATGGGCCGCCTGCGCACCGCCGTGCACACGCTCGCGGACATGGACCTGCACCCCGACGAGCTGCTGGCCCACCTCGACGACCTGGTGATCAGCATGGTCGAGGAGGACCCGGAGGATGAGACGACGGCCACCGCCATGACGGGCGCCACGTGTCTGTACGCCGTCTTCGACCCCGTCACGCAGCGCTGCGCGATGGCGCGCGCCGGGCACCCGCCGCCGGTGGTGGTCCGGCCCGACGCCAGTGTGTACTTCCCCGATCTGCCCGCCGGGCCGCCGCTCGGGCTGGGCGGACTGTCCTTCGAGGCGGCCGAGGTGCGGCTGCCGGAGGGCAGTCTGCTCGGCCTGTACACCGACGGTCTGATCCGCTTCGACGGCCAGGACCCCGAGTCGGGCATGACCCGCCTCGGGCGCGCGCTGGCCCGGCCGGGCGTCCCGATCGACGAACTGTGCGCGAGCGCGGTCCGAGGGCTGCTTCCGGGCGCCCGCACGGACGACGCGGCGCTGTTGCTCGCCCGGACGCACTCCCTGGGCGGGGACCGGATCGCCTCGTTGGAGGTGCCGTCCGACCCGGCCGCGGTGGCGGACGTCCGGGCGTGGACGGCCCGGCGGCTGCACACGTGGGGACTGGACGAACTCACGCTGACGACCGAGCTGGTCGTCAGTGAGCTGGTCACCAACGCCATCCGCTACGCGGCGGCGCCGATCCGGCTGCGGATGCTGCGCCAGGCCGGGTTGATCTGCGAGGTCTACGACGCCAGCAGCACCTCGCCCCGGATGCGGCACGCCCGCACCACGGACGAGGGCGGGCGCGGCCTCTTCCTGGTCGCCCAGCTCACGCACCGGTGGGGCACGCGGTACACCGGGGAGGGGAAGATCATCTGGGCCGAGCAGCATCTTCCGGTCTCCGCCCACGTCTGACGCGCCGCACCCGATCCTGTGACTCTTCGTGTCCGTGCGCGTGTTCGCCCAGCGCACAGGGCATCGTGCACTTTGGACTCGTACGGAGTTCCTCCTGGTCCTGACTCCCTTTTTGCGGTCGGATGATCGGGCCCTTGGCGTCCTGGACGCACACGGAGAGTGATGTCAGGTTGGCCGGATCAGGCCAGCCGTCCCCCCTCGCGCGGCGCACCGACTCGTGCTAGAGGTGTGCGCCCCCGGCCGTCTGTGCGCACGGTTCTCACCATTCCCCTCGTTCACTTCAGCGATCCGTGTGGTTCTGGCCGTATTTGTAAGTACTCCTTCTGAATTCGTTGCGTATTCGTACCGTTGTCCTCTTCCTGCGCCTCCCCTACGTTGTCCCGTGTTCACCACCGAGTGGACACGTCGACGCTCGCTGGGTGACAGGCCCGGCGATCCGTCCACCCCCACGGGGCGCGCCGCGCCCACTGCCTCATACCCCTCTGAAAGGGCAGACTCTTGACAAGACATCCCGTTGCTCGCTCCCTCGGGACCACCGCACTCTCCCTCACCCTCGTCCTCGCCGGGGCCGGCTTGGTGTCGGCCGACACCACGACCGGGGACATCTCCCCCGAACAGATGGCGGCCATGCGCGCGGCCTTCGGGCTCAGCGAGTCCGGGGTCGACGACCTCTTCGAGGCCCAGGAGGAAGCCACCGAGACCGAGGCCGAACTCCGCGAAGATCTCGGCGCGGACTTCGGCGGCGCGTTCTTCGACGTCGACACCCTCGACCTGACCGTCCAGGTCACCGACCCCTCCGCGTCCGACGCCGTGCGCGACGCCGGAGCCGTTCCCGAGGTCGTCGACAACGGCGAGGCCGAACTGGCGGCCGGCGTCGAGGCGTTGGACGCCGTGGACGAGGTCCCGGCCACCGTCCACGGCTGGTACGCCGACACCGTCAGGGACGCGGTCGTCATCGAGGCCGCCCCGGGCCACGAGGCCGAGGCCCGGGCGCTCGCCGAACGAGCCGGCGTCGAGGCGGACACCGTCGTCGAGGAGAGCGTCGGAACGCCGACGACCTACGCCGACATCGTCGGCGGCAACCCCTACTACTTCCAGCAGGACGGCGGCTGGTACGTGTGCTCCGTCGGCTTCGGTGTCGTCGGCGGCTACGTGACCGCCGGCCACTGCGGCGACGAGGGCAGCGACACCTGGCTGGACGTCCCCGGGACGCAGCAGATCGGCACGGTCGCCGGTTCGTCCTTCCCCACCAGCGACTCGGCCTGGGTCGAGGTGACGGGCTCCAGCACCGTCCCGACCGCCGAGGTCAACGACTACGAGGGCGGCACCGTCACCGTCACCGGGTCCACCGAGGCCCCCGTGGGCGCGTCCGTGTGCCGCTCGGGCCAGACCACCGGCTGGCACTGCGGCGTCATCGAGGCCAAGGACCAGACCGTCCGCTACGCGGGCAACCTGGTCGTCTACGGGCTGACCCGGACGAGCGCCTGCGCCGAGGGCGGCGACTCCGGCGGCTCCTGGCTGGCGGGCACCGAGGCCCAGGGCGTGACCTCCGGCGGTTCCGGCAACTGCACGTTCGGCGGCACGACCTTCTTCCAGCCGCTCAACCCGATCCTGGATGAGTGGGACCTGACCCTGCTCACCGGCTGACCCACTGACCGGTCCCCGGTACTGCGGGCGTCGACCCACCATGGTTGGTCGGCGCCCGCTCGTCCGTGCTCCGCTGCGGTCCGGGTCAGCCGAGGAGTTCGGCCCGAAGAGCGGCGCACCCCTCGACGTAGGCGGCCAGGTGCCCGGCGGCGAAGGCACCCGCGTCCCAGTCCCCTGGGGACACGGTGGCCGAGGCCGTGGCGGTGAAGGCCCACCCCGTGCGGCCGTCGGTCAGCACCAGGGGGCGCAGGTCGTACCAGTCGTCCTCGTAGACGTCGACGATCCGGCGTTCGG
Organism: Nocardiopsis sp. CNR-923; assembly: GCF_001942255.1. Lineage (GTDB taxonomy): Bacteria > Actinomycetota > Actinomycetes > Streptosporangiales > Streptosporangiaceae > Nocardiopsis. The sequence continues at coordinate 25,942 of NZ_MKKC01000100.1, read as the reverse complement.
ACTCCGACAACCCGGAGAGCAGTCGGCCCGGGGCTGCGCCCGAGCCCGGGACCAACACCGGGTAGGCAAGTCCGGGCAGCGCGGCCACCCGCCAGCCGGGAACGGAGGCGGGCTCGGCGTCCGGGACCCGGCCCAGGAGGGCGTCGAGGATCTCCGGGAACAGGAGCGTGCCGTAGACGAACAGCGGCTGGCGCCGCTCGGAGAATCGGTGCATACCAGCGGATCATAGGAGGGTCGGCCCGGCGCGGGAGCACCCGGCGCCGACCGACGCCGCGCGCCCTCATCGGAGCCCGGAGAGGATCCCCTCCACGACCCGGGCCACCCCGTCCTCCTGGTGGGACGCGCCACGCCCAGACCCAGCGCGGGGTCGAGCAGGTCCGGGTGCCCGTTGGCCATCGCGTACCCGTGCCCCGCCCATCTCAGCGCGGACAGGTCGTTGGGCATGTCGCCGAAGAACGCGACCTCCTCGGCGGGCACGTTCCAGGCGCCGCACAGTTCGGCGAGCGCGTTGCCCTTGGTCACGCCGGGGGCGCTCATCTCCAGCAGGCGGCTGCCGCCCGAGTAGGTGACCTCCGCCAGTGCGCCGATCGCGGCCTGGACCTGCTCCCTCATCGAGTGCAGGGGCGTCTCGGCCGCCCGTGCGAGCAGCTTGGCGACGGGCGTCGCGCGTTCGACCAACTCCTCGGCGGACCCGACGAGCGTGCTCCACGGCGCCTCGGCGGCCCACGCCGACAGTTCGAAGGAGGGTTCGTAGACGAGGCCGTCACCGGTCTCCACGGCGAAGCCGACGTCGGGCACGGCCGCGAGCAGCTTCTCGACGACGGTGCCGGAGGCGTCCCGGTCCAGAGCGCGCACGCGGGTCACGGACTGGCCGGGCAGGCGGGTGAAGGCGCCGTTGCCGCAGATCACGGCCGAACACGCGAGCCGGTCGGCGATCATGGAGGTGGCCGAGGGCGGACGGGCGGTCACGATGACCACCTTCAGACCGGCGGCGTCGGCGGCGGACAGGACGTCGATGGTGCGGGGGGAGAGGGAGCCGTCGAGGCGGAGGAGGGTGCCGTCGAGATCGGTCGCGATGACCCGGGGAGAGACCATGGGCAGGATTATTCCCGCACCCGCAGACCGTTTCGACTGGCACGTGTCGGCGTCGCGGGGACGCCTTCGACCACCCCGGCCGCCGAGCACGTCAGGGCGAAGGGGCGGTCGGAGCGTCGGAAGCCCATCCGCGCGGACGGTTTCCGGGCCCGCACGGCGCTGCGTCCGGACAGGACGCCGACCTCGGTGTGACAGTGTGTACATGGCTAGGCACAGCGAACTCCGCGACTTCTGGGAGCGCCGGCTCGAAGGCGACTGGACCGAGAGCGGTGTCGGGTACCGGGCGCTCGGACGCCCCTTCAACCGGTGGATGTACCGCGTGCGGGAGGAGGTCTTCCTGCGCGAGGCCGGCCGCCTCGCCCCGTGCGGACGCAGTGTCCTCGACGCGGGCAGCGGCACCGGTTTCTACGTGCGCCTGTGGGAACGGCTCGGCGCGGGCGACGTCACCGGCTGCGACATGACCGACGCCGCCGTGGCGCGGCTGCGCGGGCGCTTCCCGGACCACCGGTTCGTCCGTCAGGACGTCTCCGAACTGGACGCCTTCGACGCCGACTCCTTCGACGCCGTCTCGTGCATGGACGTCCTCTTCCACATCACCGACGACGACCGTTACGCGCACGCACTGGCGGAGTTCGCCCGGGTCGTGCGCCCCGGCGGACACCTGGTCATCTCCGAGAACTGTCTGCAACGCCCCGAGCAGCGGGGGGAACACCAGGTCAACCGGACCCTGGAATGGATCGCCGGAACCGTCGACAAGGCCGGGTTCGACGTGATCCGACGCGTTCCCCTGCTCGTGCTCATGAACGCCCAGGTGGACGCCTCCCTGTTGTGGCGCAAGCTGTGGGGCGGCGTCCTGCGCGCCGCGACGGTGACCGCGCCGACCGGCTGGGCGGCCGGCGCGGCCCTCTACCCGCTGGAGCGCCGCCTGGTGCGGCGACGGCGCGAGAGCCCGACCACCGAACTCCTGGTCTGCCGCCTGCGTGAGCGGCGCTGACGCCAGGACACGGACCGGGGTGCGAACCGTCGTGACGAGCGCGGGATACGGTTGACGTCGACCTCGCGCGGAAGACGCCGAGGCCGGGGAGGCCGAGCCCGGGACCCACCGGGCTTGGTTCGGCGTGTGATCCGTTCTGGAGGCGACAGTGCGACGCTCGACCCTCGTGTCCGCGGCCAAGTGGGCGCTGGCGGGGTTCCTGGCGAGCCAGGCGGCGGTGGTCGCCGCGGCCGTGGGGGTGAACCTGTGGCGCAGACGCGTGCGTCCACACCGGGCGCGATTCCCGAGGACCGCGCCCATGGAGCTGCCGCTCGGTGACACCACGGCCACGGTCTACACCTACGGCGAGGACGTCTACGAGGACATGCTCGCCGCCATTCGCGGGGCACGGCGCCGGGTGCTGTTCGAGTCCTTCATCTTCAAGGACGACCAGGTGGGCCGGGAGTTCAAGCGCGCGCTGATCGAGGCTGCCGACCGGGGCGTCGAGGTGTTCGTCATCTACGACGGCTTCGCCAACCTCGTCGTGCCGCGCTCCTTCTTCGACTTCCCGCCGGACGTGTCCGTGCTGCGCTACCCGGCCTTCCGCCCGGGCGTGCTGCTGCTCAACGTGCGCAAGTCCGGCCGCGACCACCGCAAGATCCTCACGGTGGACGGCGAGATCGGCTTCGTCGGCGGGTACAACGTGGGTTCGTTGTACGCGACGGAGTGGCGGGACACGCACCTGCGGGTGTCGGGACCGGCGACGTGGGAGCTGGAGAACGCCTTCGTCGATTTCTGGAACATGAACCGGGGCGAACACCAGCCCCGCCTCGACCACATCGGGCAGACCGACTGGGACGCGCGGCTGCGGGTGCACCGCAACGTGCCCGAGCAGCTCATCTACCCGATCCGGGCGATGCTCCTGGAGGCGATCGACCGGTCCAAGGACCGGGTGCTGTTCACCCAGGCCTATTTCATCCCCGACCGGGAACTGCTCAAGGTGCTGGTGGACGCGGCCGGGCGCGGCGTGGACGTCAACGTGCTCGTCCCGGAGGCCTCCAACCACGTGATGGCGGACTGGATGGCCAGGGGGCAGTACATGGCGCTGCTCCGCGGCGGGGTGCGGCTGTGGCTGTACCAGGGCGCCATGGTGCACGCCAAGACGGCGACCGTCGACGGAAAGTGGAGCACGGTCGGCACGGCCAACGTGGACCGCCTGAGCCTGACCGGGAACTACGAGATCAACGTCGAGATCTTCGACGAGGGCGTGGCCAAGCACCTGGAGGAGGTCTTCGCCAACGACCTCACCAACGCGCGCGAGCTGACGTTGGAGGAGTGGCGCAACCGCCCGTTCGCCGCCAAGTTCGGAGCACTGTTCCTGGCTCCGTGGCGGCCCTTCCTCTGAGTCCGGCGGGGCGCGGGCGCCCCCGGCCGTTCAACGGGCCCCGGGCCCGAACGCGGCGGCCGGAGTCAGGTCGTCGGGCGCGGGACAGCGGGGCGGGGCAGACGGAAGGGGTCGCGTTCGGCCCGGCGGGGGCGGGGCCCGCCCCAGTGCTGCGGACCGGGGTGCGGGTCGCGGTGCAGGACGGAGGCGATCGCGGACTCCGAGGCGCCGCGCTGGTTGGTCCTGGGCCGTCCGTCGTCGTGCGACTGGTCCGCGTTCGGCATGGTGGTCGTGGCCCCCGAAGAGTTCTCGGCCGGACCGTGGTCCGGCGTGGTGGTCGTTCCTGGTGGCCATGATCGGGCAGGACGCGGGCCGTGTCATGGCGACACGGGGAGCCGGTGAAGATCGGTCGCGCTGAGGGGAGGGGCGCCACCGGAGAACCCCGTGTCCGGTCCGGCGCCGGGAAGCCGGTACGGGGCCGACGCGTACGGTGGCCAGGCTCCGGAAGCATCGGCGGCGAAGTCCTCACAGGACGAGGACGAGCAGGGCGATCGACAGCAGGACCTGCACCATCAGGAACACCGTCAGCATCCACAGGGGAAGGGTGACCTTCTTCGGCAGGGGTCCCCGTACCACCAGCGGACGATGGAAGGTCAGGTTGTGGCGTTGAACGATCTCCGTGGCCAGGAGGCCGATCCTTCGTTCATCCTGTTCGTCTCGGAGTTCTCCCCAGAGCTTCTCCCAGGTCTGGTGGCTCAGATTCGTACGTGTGCGGCCCGGACCCGTTCTCGCCAGGGCCGGCGGGACGGGAGCGATGCCCGACAGCCACTGCCTACCGCGGGACGGACCCGTTGGGGAGCCGACCGGAGACGAGGCGCCCGACGGCGCCCGGCCCCGGTCGTGGCTTGGTCGCTGGTTCTGGCCCCGCCCCGGTTCGGGGTCGGGGGGCACCGGCGCGTCCTGGACATGGGACATGCCCCGACCCACCATGGCCCTGATGTCCCGTTCCCGCCGTTCGGCCGCCGCCGTCTCATCCGCCGCGGTGTCAGGGGGCTCCGGGGTCCGGGTGTCCGGTGCCGGTTCCTCGGCCTCGGGCGCGGGCTCCCCGTTCCCGACGATGAGTCGCCGTAGCCGATCGAGCAGAGCGTCGTGGCGACCGGGACCGACCTCCTTGGAGACGGAGCGGACCGGCGCCAGCGCTCCTCTCCCCGTGGTGAGCCGGTCCACCAGCCACTGGGCGATGCGGCGACAGTCGTCGCTTCGGGACTCGTGCTCGGGCAGCTCCAGAACCGCCGTGTCCTGCGCGCGGTTGTTCGGGGGGGTGTCCCGGAAGGCGAAACGGGGCCGCGCGCCCGCCCTGACGGCCCACGGTTCCCGGGTGGAGAACGACCAGTCGCTCCGCGTTCCACGGTGGTGCTCCTCGGTGCCGATGACGTCGCGCAGGGTCACGTAGGCGCCCCACAGGAGCAGCAGCCGGTTCCGTTCCTCCTGGAGCGGGCCATCCTCCGTGACCACGATGTCGATGTGTCTCGAAGGCGAACGAAGGATTTCCGCGACCAGGGGAACGAGCCCCCGCTGTGCCGCCGCCTCCCGATCCAGATCTGGGCCGATGATGGGCACGATCGCGGTGTCGGGAACGTAGACCGGGTAGGCCCCCCAGCCCTGCTCCGGGCCGTTTCCGCCGTCCAGCCACCCCCGCAGGTCCGGCCACGCTCCCAGCGCGGCGAGCAGCGCCAGGGGAACGGACATCGACGGGCCGATGACGGCCTGTCCCCTGTCTCCGCGTCGGTCCGCGGAGGCGGGATCGGGGATCCGGTGCAGAAGGACGGCCGACCCGTCCTCGTACCGGCGGTACCAGTGGCTGGGCGCCAGACGGTCGGAGGGCGGCGCTGGGGCGATGATGCCGTTGAGACTCTCCGCCCACCTCGACAGTTGGCGGTAGTCCCGGACGTCCTTGGTGAAGGAGGTCGCCACCGGCCCCAGTCCTATGTAGTTCAGTCCCGGCTTGGCGTACGAGAACGAGATCCGGTGCAGCCTGGCGCGCGATCCGGCCCCGTCGGCGGCCCCGCCCCCATGTCAGTCTCCCACTTTCCCGGCCTCGGCGCCCTTCTTGACGCCGGTCATGGCCATGAGGCTGAGGAAGGGCTGGACGGTCCGTCGCGGGCGGACGGGGCGGGCATAGCGGGACGTGTCGTCATCACTGCTCGGCGCCCCCGTTGCGGACGCGGCGTGCAGGGCGACTCGCCCGACCTCCGTCCAGGGTCGCAGATAACCGGCCCCCTTGTCCTTGCCGACGATGTAGGAGTAGATGTCACGGCTCTCCTCCCGGATGCGGGCGGGGTCGAGTGTGGGTTCCTCCTCGCGCAGCCAGCGGTCCACCGGATAGTCGAAACGGCATTGGTCGGCCTTGGCCAGCACCACCACCGCCGCCTTGTCCTCCTTGTCCTTCACCAGGTCGAGTACGGCGGAGAAGGCGGCCGCGGAATCATCCCTCTCCAGGTCCTCCGGGGAGACGACGAAGATGAATCCGTCCACCACGTCGAAGAAGGCGTGCTTGGCGATATGGCTCGTGACGCTCATGCCATCGCCCGAGATGTCGAAGAAGACGACGGCCCGCGGTGGCGAGTCCGCGTCATCGGTGTCCTCCACCGTGAGTCCGATCACGAATTCCCAGACATCGTGGTTCGTGCGCAGCAGCACGGCGTTGCCCATCAGGAACGGGCGGACATGGGTACTGGTGAAGTGTTCGTACTCGGCGATGTCCAGGGGGGAGACGGACAGTCCGAAACCTCTCAGCCCCTGCTCGTGGATCTTGCCGATCATGGCGGCCAGCAGGTGCGTCTTCCCGGACGCCGACGCCCCGACCATGGCGATCACCACGGGTTCCTCGGCCTGGTCGACGTAGTGGTAGGGCAGGTAGTGCTCGGGGTACTCGCCGATCTGGTTGGGGCAGCGCACCTTGGCCAGGCGCAACCTGCGGCGCTTCTGGTCCGGGTTGATGCCGGACGGCAGATCCAGCGGCCGGTGCATGCCGGTCTTGCCGTCGAGCACCCACAGCTGCCCGGTGTCGAGGGCCACCCGGCTCAGGCACATCGGGCAGCGCACCGTCGGCGACGTGGACGAGGTCGTTTCGATCATGGGAAGGGTGACGCCTCTCGGTCGAACGTGCCGACGGCACGGGGTGGGAGACAACGGAACACCGGCGGGCTCCTCCGATCAGGCCAGGTTGACGAACAGCGCCACGGCACACGCGACCAGGGCCGAGAGCATGACGATCACCTTCATCCAGTAGCCGAACGACCCCGGGACCTCGGAATCGGGGCGTGCGGGCCCCTCCCCGGTCGGCTGGTCGGGCGCGCTCACGGGATCCTCCTGGGCGGCGTCCTCGGCGACCACGTCCGCACCGACCACGTCCTCGGACCACCGGGAATCCCCCCTGCCGAGGTCCGGGCGCCCGACCGCCGCCTGTTCGGGTCCGCGCCCCGACTTGGCCCCCTTGACCGCCCTTTCCTCGTCGAACCTGGCCCTGCCCTGCGCCAGATGCCTCCCGACGCCCTTCACATAGGGCAGGTCCCCCCGGTCACCCTGCCCAGGAGGACGTCCGCGCCCGGCCGCTGGAGCGCCGAGCCGCCGAAGACGCCCCTGAGGACCACGGCCAGGTCCGGGTGGTCCTCCAGAGCGAGCCTGTTCCCGCCCGCGACGTCGTGTCCGGTGAGGGCCTGGACGAGGACCAGGGCGGCCGACCACACATCGTCCCTGTGGTCGGATCTTCCCACTCCGTCGCGCTGTTCGTGCGAGGCCCACGGCCCCTGGCCCACCGGCGCCCGTGGCGTTCCGTCGACGGTCGCGCAGGTGAATCCGCACAGCTGCACGCTCTGGTGCGCCTCGTCCCAACGCACGTTCGTCGGCCTGATGTCCCTGTGCACCAACCCCAGGGAACGCATCACGTACAGGGCGCGGAACAGGCCGAGCCGGAACAGCGGCTGCTCCTCCTCGAAGAGCTGACGCCGGTGCAGAAGGGTGGACAGGGGCTCGCCCCGGTACGGCTCCATGAGGGCGAAGGGGCGCACGGGGTCATCGTGGTACCCGATGAGTCGGGGCAGCTCCACCGGGCCGGGGGCGTCCGTCCCCTGGGCGATCCGGACCCCGGCCATGATCTCCCCGTCCAGGGCGCGTAGGCCCGGACCAGCTCCTGCGGCTGCTGGTGCCGAGCCGGGTCGACGGACAGTTTGAGCAACTCGCGCCCCGACCTCTCCTCGCACACGGACTCGTGGAGCAGGGGGGAATCACTCGGGACGCCCTCGACCGGGTTCTGGACAGGGCTCGCGGCGAAGGGCACCCGTCGCCCGGACGGCGTCCGGTAGCTGATCCTGGAACGGTCCTCGTTCAACGGAGGTAGTCCTCCCCGGACGACACACGCGTCGTGTCCTCGCTTCCCCGGTTCTCCCCGTCAGTCGGCTCCTTCGCCACGTCCCCGTCCATGCGGGGCTCCGGCATGGAGATCCCGTACCCCGGCGCTTCCTCCGATTCCTCGGGGCCGGTCCCCTCGCTCTCCGCGGCGCCCGCGTCGGACGCAACGTCGGCGGGACCGAAGCCCTGCTCCTCTCCCGCGAACCACTCGGTGCGCACCACGTCGCGCCGGAACGGAACCAGTCGCAGAATTCCCGACCGGGCGCCACCGGCGGTCCAGACCATTGTCTGGGCCGCCCGTCGTGCCGCACCCTCGCCGAGCGGCAGGCGACCGCGCAGGCTCCCGGGGGCGAAGCGGACCGCTCGCACGTCGGCCACGGTGTCGCTCAGCAGAGAGAGGTAGGCGGGGTCGCAGAGCTGGAGCATGCGCCCCTCGACGGGAGACCGCAGGGTCAGCGCGGCCTGCTCCAGTTCCGGCCCACCGTGGATCCGACGCTGGGCCGTTCGGCGGGAGAAGGGCAGCGGTGCGTTCGGGCCGTTCGTGGCGAGGTTGTCGCGCAGGGCCTCGACCAGACGGGACGCGCTCTCGCGCGCCCGCTCGTAGGCGTAACTGGCCGCGTTGCCCGACCGGAGGTCGCCCCACAATCCCTCGAAGGCGGATTGCGACAGCTCGACCAGGTCCTCCCGCAACTGTTCCTCCAGTTCGACCGCGTAGGACGGGGCCGGATCCAGGTCCACCGCCGTCCTGGAGAGGGTGTCGGCGATGGCCCGTGCGGCGCTGGCCGCCGCACGGGCGCTGTCGGCCAGACGGCGTCGGCCGGCGCCGGGGTACCATTCCGCCTTGGCGGTCAGTCCCACCAGCCCGGTCAGCGCGCCGATGGCCCGCTCGGCCCGGTCGAGCCCCACCTCGGACTCCCAGCGCCCTATGAGCCGGGTCCAGGCCCGTGACAGCGCCCAGGCGCCCAGCCACACACCCGCGATGAGCGCGATCGTCAGCGACAGCGGCTGCGGCAGCGGAGGAGGATCGGGCATGAACCGCGCGTGCAGCCACATCCCGACGAATCCCCCGGCGAACGCGGACGCGGCGTGCGCCACCAGGAGCCGTGTGGTGCTGGATTCGGGACCGCCGAGGCGCCGGGCCCCCCATGCGACCGTGATGATCCAGGCCAGCGCCAGGGCGATACAGCCCACCAGACCGGGCCAATCTCCGGTGAAGGCCGGCAGAGCCGGTAGAGCCAGGGCGGGCGCCAGCAGCCACGACACCCATCGCGGGTGAGGAGCGGGCGGCGGTTCGCGCAGTGCGGCGATCAGGTCGTCGGGTGCGGCCTCGCGCACCCGCGGGCTGAGGTCGCCGCTGCGGGGAGAGAGGCGTGTGGCGATGTTCTCCAGATCGTCGGCGACCGCGGTGATGGGGGTGCCCGCACCCAGTTCCCTCTGCACGCGCGCTCGCAGATGCTCCAGGGCCTCGTCCACCTCCTCGGGCGAGGGCGATTGCCCAGGGACCCCGGCACGCCGCAGTTCCGCGACGCGCTGGTCGTCCCGCAGGGAGTTGAAACGCCACAGCATCGCCCGGACTCGGTCCCGGTACTCCTCCAGCGCGTCACCCGCATCGCGCAGTTCCACGGTGCGCAGGTGCGCGGGCGGCATGGCGAAGAGCCCGCCCGCCCTGGCCAGTGCGTCGAAGGCCGTCGTCGACCGCAGTACCTCCTCGCGCGCCCGATTCTCGTGGCGGGCCAGTTCACCCTCACCGGGGTCGGGTGCGTCGGGAACCGCACGGTGGGTCCCCTCCACGAGGTCCACCAGGACGTTCCCGCGCGGCGCGGTCGATGGGGCGGCCGGAGGAACGGAGTGCGAGGGGGCCGTAAAGCGCTTCAGCGCCTGGGCGAGAGCCGCGTTGACCGTCCCGTAGCCGTTTCCCGGTCCGGACAGGGTCACCCCGGGCGCCGCCGTCGCCTCCGGCAGTTCCCTGCCCAGTTCGATGACACGGTCGAAGATCTCCTGTTGTTCGAGCGTCTCGACCAGGTACTCCACACCCGCGCGCGACCCCGCGACGGCGTCGGGGTGGGCGCCGGGCGGTTCCGTGGGGCGGAGCCCCCACGCGACACCGGTCTCGTCGCTGACCCACAGGGTCGTCACGCCGCGATCGGAACCCAATTGTCCCGGGCGCAGCAGACCCCGTCGCCCGTCGTCCCCGTTGACCGTCGGGTCCCCGCACACCAGGCACACCAGTGCGCGGACGCGGTTGCTGGTCAAGATCGCCTCGTAGGCGGCGGTGTGGCTTACCAGCCGCTCGGTCGATTCAAGCACGAGTACGCGGCTGGAGGCCGTGAGGGGGACGCCGCGACCAAACCGGCGTCGGATCATGTCCTTCGCCTCGTCGGCGTCCGTGGAGCGGAAGTCGATCACCGTGACACTCATCGGAGATAGCCGTCCCCGCCTTCTCCAGGCATACGCGCCGACCCCGACCCGTCCGGTGCGTCGGACCCCTGGCCGTCCCAGGCACGACGGTCGAAGCTTTGGGTCTGCGCCTCCGGTGAGGGGCGCGCCCCGCCCTGCGGCCGGGACGTGCGCAGGTGCCCGCCGTAGAGGGCGCGCAGGTCGGGGTACCGGGGCGCCACCACCCCCTGGAACTCCATCCGCAGCGCCGTCCGCGCGGTCCTGGTCCAGAAGTCGCGCAGTTGCAGCGCCCTGCTCCGGGAGGGTCCGCTCATCCCCGCGGCCATCTCCGCCAGTCTCGCGACCTCCTTCCCCTCGGTGACGATCCGGTGGAAGGCCTCGAAGAGCCCGTCGGGCGGTATGGGGCTGCTGTCGATGCCGATCGGGATCTCCGCCATCAACTGGGCGCTGAACTGGTTGGCGATGACGTCCTCGCCGTTGAACGCCCACCGTTCGTAGGCGTGCAGCAGTTGGCCCCACGAGGAGGCCTCACCGAAGGAACTCAGCCGCAGGGGCATGGTGACCCCTCCGCCCAGGGTGAAGTGCACCTCCTCCGGTGCGGTCTCGCACGCTCCGACGAAGGTGGCGCGCCCGTTCCACAGAGCGCACAGGAGCCGGTGCAGGATCTGGGCCCTGTGCCGCTCGGTGGTGGCGAGGTAGCTGAAGTCGTAACCCAGCCGCTGCCGCCAGGGCAGGTAGTCCTGGGCGGAGGGCCGGTCCAGCGCCGAGGTCCACAACCGCATGACCTCTCGGACCTCGGGTACCTCCGTGATGCTCATCGAACTGCGGAAGAGCACCACGCTCACGCTCTCGGTGCTCACCGCGCGGAATTCGTAGGTCTGTCCCGCGCCCCGGGGCAGGTTCAGGGACTCCCGCAGGTACTGCTCGATCCTCGGGTTGGCGGCGGCCGCGTGGTAGGTGATGAGGATTTTCAGCGGTCCGTTGCCCTGGGGCACGTAACCAATGGGCAGCATCCCCGCCACCTGGGCGCGGAACATCGACAGGTCCTCGTCCGTGACACCGCCGTCGTCCTGTCCGGCCGCGCGGCCGAGCAGGTCGGTCAGGCGCGGCAACATGGGCGTCTGGTCCGGGCCCGGATCGCGCAGGAAGATCTTCACCGCGGACTTGAGGGTCTCCCGGAGGAAGGCCACCGCCTCCGCGGGACTGCGGTCCACGGAGATGTCGAACGCCTCCCGCCAGCGCTGCGGACCGACGAGGGCTTCGACCAACTCCCCGTCAGTGGGAGAGACGTGCAGGTGCCCGGTCTCGTGCAGGCTCCGGATCATGTGCTCGCGGACGCGGACGAAGAACGGTTCGAGGTCGCCGCCCGAGGGGGGCAGGAGGTAGGACACGCCGGTGCGGGGACGGTAGAGCTGCTGGGACAGACGCTCGAAGCGGTTGTGGTCGTTGCGGGCGTGCTCCTCCAACTGCTGGACGAAGGAGGTGATGTCCTTGCGCAACCGTGCGGCGGCCCGGCTCCACCGGGGCGAGACGGCCGACCACGCCTCGCTCCAGGACACCCGTGTCTGCCAGTCGTACCAGTCGTCCTGGTCCGCGCGCGCCGCGACGGGTGCGGGATCGGTGTACCGGATCTTGCGCAGTCCGCCGATTCGGTCGCGCATCTCGGGTATGGGCGGCGGACCCGTGATGTGCTCCGGCGGCGGTGGCGTGTTGCGGCGCTGCTGGAGCAGCCCCAGCACACCCAGCCTGCTCATGGGGGCGTCGCTCTGGGAGGATCCCAGGATCACCCGCTGGGCTCGGAACGGATCCGTCCGGGACAGCAGATCGCGCAGGCCAGCGCGGTGGTCGAAGTTCTGGGCCAGTTCCGCGACCTCGTGCGACAGACGCCCCCGCAGGGCGTCGAGGCTCTGCCTCATCGCCTCAGCGCGATCGTACAGAGCCGCCGCGATCTCCTTGGAACCGTTGACCGGCTGCGGTTCCGCGAAATCGATGCCGTTGCGGCTCACCAGCGGGTACAGGTTGGCGGCGGAGAGGAAGCCCCCGATGAGCTGGTCGTCGCGTTCGACACCGGTGCTCAGGGTCGCCTGCATGTCCTCGACGGCCGAGCGCAGGAGCCGCGAACCGATGATGCCGGAGAGTTCGTCCACCGGCACGGTCAGGGACGCCACCAGGGCCGTGGACACCCCCCGGTTTCCGATGCCGGTCTCGGCCATGGACTCACGGTCGGCCTGGGTGTTGATAAAGCTGTCGGCGAAGGACTGGTGGTTCTCCTGCCGTGCGCTCGCGTTCTCGGTCGAGTCGTCGATGTCGGTCCCGGCGAGGGAGAGCATCAGGCGACCACCGACCTGTGCAGGTCCTCGCGGTCGGTGCCGGTCGGCCGGCTGAACAGGAAGGCCGTCTGCACGGTCGAGGGCATGATCTCCACCCGGCCCTCCACCGGGTAGTGGACGGCTGCGCCCTCGTGGTCGGAGTGAACCGGAACGGGCTCGTGCGCCAGGGTCAGCGACGCTTCACGGCCGTTCTGGTCGTCGACGAGGCGGAAGATGTCGAGCAGGGCGCGGCCGGCGTTCAACCGCGCGCTGCGCCCTCCGCCGAAACCTTCGTCGAACGCCGAGGGCATGAGCACCAGGGGGTAGATCTTGATCCGCAGTCCCGTGCCCCGGAAGGAACGGGCGATGAGGTGCAGGTAGTCGTAGAAGATGCCCGCCCCGGTACCGCCCGCCACGGAGAACGAGACGAAGACGTCGCAGGAACGGGGCAGCGAGCCGCCCAGGACGCCCAGATCTCCGGCCGAGGTGGCGATGCGGTTGATGGCCTCGCGCAGCGGTGCGACGGCGGGGCCGATCCCGCTCCTGAAGGTCTCGAACAGGGCCGCGCGGCCGACCGTGGGAAACTGCCCGGCCCCCCGGTCCAGAGGGGCCACCCGCGGTTCCCTGGTCGAGGGCGGCAGCCAGTTCCGCACCGTGTCCCCGGCGCTCAGGCGCAGGCTGCGCGCCGCCTCCGGGTAGGTGGGGACCTCGGGCACCAGATCGCGCACGTAGTGGGCCGTGCGCTCGGCGGCGGCGAAGTGCCTGCGGCCGGGGACCACTCGTTCGGGCAGTCCGTCCAGCTCGCTGCGGTTGACGTCGGCGTAGACGAACTGTACGCAGGAGGGCAGTTGGTAGGGGAGCAGGTCGGCGCCGGGCCGCAGGTGCTGGAACTCGGTCCCGTCGGGTCCGCAGAGCTCTTCGCGCATGCGCCTTTCGAGTTCGGCCCCGATGCGGCATCCGGTCCCGCCGAGACCGACATGGAGCATCGGCTGGTAGAGCTTCATCGTCATGGAGGTGAAAAGTCCCTTCCGATGTTCGGTGTCCTCCGGGAACGGAGTCAGTCGAGTCGAATGTCCATACGGCTGCCCGTGCCGTCGTCCTCCGGCTTCGCCTGCAGGGGTCCGCGGTCGGAACGGGGGCGTTCCTTGGCGCGAGGGGCGCCGGGTGGGCGTCGCGCGTCGTGGAAGGACACCGCGAGGCCGCCGACCAGGGATGCGCTGCGGTCGCCGAACCGCAGTTCCTGTGCCCGCCCCTTCGGGGGGTGCAGACGCACACCGGCGGGGATGCGGGTGGCTCGGTAGACCAGGTTCGCCCCGGGTGTCCCCGCGTGTTCGAGGCGGGGAAACGCGCTCTCCGCGTCACGGACGGTGAAGCAGAAGGCCGGACTCCACCGGCTGGGCGCCCGGAGCCTGGGGCTGAGGGCCTGGTCCCCCCGGTGGAGTTGGGCGGACAGGCCCTGGACGCTCCTGGCGGCCCGGGCCTGCGACATGCGCAGGGTGGTGTACGCGGCGGCCAGGACGAGGAGCACCAGCAGAACGGACACGACCGGCCAGTTGCGTTCGAGGAGCCCCGGCTCGCCGCGCACGGTCACCGTCAGGGACGGCGAATTGGTCAGGGGGTTGCCGGAGGCGTCCACGGCCTGGACGAGCAACGGCCCGGTGCCGAACCCGGATCCCTCCTCGACCAGGACGGTGAAGTCGCTCTCGGTGCTCCCGGGCGGGAAGAGGTTCGTCTCCTGCTCGATGGTCGCCAGCATGTCCTTCGGCGGGATCAGGGACAGTTCGACCTGGGCATCCTCGGTCCCGGTGTTGTCGACGACGAGGCTGCCCTCGATCCGGCTTCCGGCCCACACCTCCCGCGGTGGATCGCGGAAGGAGAGGGCGGGTCGCAGGTCCCCCGCGCGTGTCGGGAGTGTAGACGTACTCGTTGACGTCATCGGAGATACCGGCGCCCCGAACCCGGCTGGTGACGGTCACGGTCTCGGCGTCCTCGGGCAGGGAGAGCGTTCCCGAGTACTGGCCGTCGCCGGTCGCACGGTCGGGCGCGGCGCCGTCATCCCGGAGCGGGATGTCGGCGGTGGTCCCGTCGGGAAGGGTCGCCGCCGCGGAGAAGTCGAGGCCGGCCAAGGCCTCGGAGGATGTGACGACGCCCCGTCGGGTGCGGATGAACACGACGACGGCGAGTCGGTCAGGGTCCTCGGTCCGCTCGACGCTCACGTGGGTGTTGATGAACCCCGTCCACTGGACGCTGGCGCTCACCAGCTCCTCGGCCTCTTCAGGCGGCGACGTGAGTCGCACCTCCCAGACGCCCGGCATGGGGTCGATGAGGCGGAGCACCTCGACCGGGCCGTTGGCGCCGCTGACGGAGACTCCCGTTCCCTCGTGCTCGTCTTCCCCGGTGTCGACCACGTCCCCTTCCGGGTCGATGTACTCGACGGTGATGGCGGGGTTGTTCTTGATCACCTGGAGCGCGCCGTCCGTGGCGATGACGGGCACGTCGACCCGCAGCGTCACGGTGTCGCCTCCGGGCAGGTTCTCGCTGTCGGGCTCACCCACGATCGAGCAGGTCGCGGAGGCCAGCGCCTCCTGAAGGGAACGCAGGACGTCGGTGGAGTCCTCGACCACACGTGCGACGGGCTGGGCCACCTCCAGGTCACTGCACCCCTCCTGGGAACCGCCCGCCGCGAAGGCGTCGAGCTGGTCCCGGTCGATCGCACCTCCGAATCCCAGGGGCCAGATCTGCACACCGTCCTCGCGCGCCGTGTCGAGGTGTTCCTCGATGAGCGCCGCCGCGTTGTCGTTGCGCCGCTCGGGAGCCCCGTACTGGGGGCTGTCGCGCACGTCGAGCGCGCCGTCGGTGAGCAGGAAGACGACCCGGGCGGCCCCCGCGGGGGAATCACCGTCGCTCAGGCGGTCCAGCGCGGTGCCCAGAGCCTCCGCGTGGTCGGTGTCGTTGCCGTCCCCGGCGTCGCGCCGATCGATCCCGAGGGAGCAGTCGGCCAGGTACTGGCGGCCCTCCTCCGTGTCGACGAGGGTCGGGGAGCACACCTCCCGGGCCGCGATCTGACCCGGCTGTCCGTTGTTGCTGCCAAAACCCATCACGGTCACACGTGAACCGGGGGACAGGATGCTCTGGGCGATCGTGGCGGCTGCCTTGGCCTCCTCCTCCACATCGGTCTCGTCGAGGGAGCCGGACTCGTCCACCAGGATCACCGTGTCCAACGGGGGGTCGGTTTCGGCGGGGTCCGTCGGGGGCGGTCCGAGGGCCGACGCGGGGATCGGGGCCGTGAGCGACAGGGTCACGAGAATCGCAGCGATTATCGAGGCCCAGCCCCGGACAGAGGCAGCGTGTGGGGTGGATTCCAAGCCGCCTGCCTTCTTGTCGTGTGGGTTTTGTGGAAGAAGAGACGCGGAGTCACCCTATTTTCGGCAACCGATCGTTGTCCGGAAATCTTTTGGGTTCATCACTTTACTGGCGCTGCGGGGGGTTACAACAGGTTTCGGATCCCCTTGGTCGCCGTTATGTGGCTCTTGATGCCTCATGGGTTGTTGGTCATCTTTTTGCTTTTGATTGCTCTTGTTAATTCTTGTGCTCTGTGTTCTCTGTTTCCGTTTCCCATGCTTCATAGGGTGATGATCCGTGTGCGTTCGGCTCTGGGTCGCCGTACTGCGGAACGGCCTCGACGCTGAGCTTGTGCGACCGCTCGGTCACGGCCGCGCCCGAGTCCACCAACTGCGGCGTCGATCCGGACTCCGAACCGATCAGCCCCAGGGCTTCGGCGAGGTCCAGGCCGTAGAGGTCGTAGCACGACTCCGCGAGACCGGCCAGTGCGGCGATCGCGGCCCTGCCCCGCAGGTAGCCGGTCAGGCCCGCGAGGACACCGACCGCGGCCAGGACGGCGAGCAGCCGGACGTCCCACGGGGACGGGGCGAGCCAGGAGAGGCGGTCCTGGACGCTCGCCTGGGTGTGCAGGGCGCCCGCTCCCGCCGCGGCCAGGTACAGGAGCCCCCACCCGCCGAGCAGCCGAGCCTGCCCGAAGGCGTTCTCGGCCCGTTCGACGTCCTCCCTGGCCGATCGGGGAGGGACATCCACAGGACCGGCCACGTCCAGTAGACGTCGATCCTGTGATATTCCGAGATCCGCTGGTGGAGGGCTTCCATCCGGTCCGCCATCCAGGTCGGCCGACTCGGCTCGACGAGCGAGCACCGGGTGCTGAGGTCGTTGACGAGGATGTCCTCGGGACGTGTGGCCGAGGCACGCTCCCTCCGGTGGACGCGTGCCTCATCGACGCGGTGCCAGCAACTCCTGGCGAGACCGATGACGGAGGGCGTCACGGGCGTGCGCCGCTGCCGACCGCGACGGCTCGGCGACGGTTTCCGAACGCGACGCACCGCGCGCCAGTACTCGTACCCCCGCAGCAGGTGCCACGCCGTCCTACGCAGGGCGACGAGCGGTCGGCCCGCGATCGCCATCAGGGCGCCCTGGCCCATCCACCAGCGTCCGCACCACGTCCCCAGGGCGTGGGCGGCCCAGCCGGGCGGGAACCCGGCCAGCAGCAGGGCCACCGTGAGCACCACCGTCGCGACGGCGGAAGAGGTGTACAGGTCCAGGGCCGGACCCAGGATCCGCGCGAGTTCTCCCGGGGCGGTCAGGTCGCCCGGGTCCAGGACCGCGCACGCGGCGACGGCGGCGAGGAAGAACACCCCGGGGAGGGCGAGATGGGGTTTCCAATGGCTCGCGGCCTGTTTGCCCATCTCCAGGAGCAGGGGATTCACCTGTACCGGGTCTCCTTGTCGAGCGTCCGACTGGCAGGGGTCGCCCCGAGGGTCGACGGCGCGGGCACGCGAACGCTAGGGGGCGTAGGCGACGAGGTGGAGTTCCCCGATGTGGCACACCGCGGGCGGAAGCGCGTAGGGATCCGAACGTCGGCATCGCCGCTCCGGAGGGAACGGGCACCGCTGACGCCGCTGGGGCGTGGGCCGCGGGGCCCCTCCGGGAAGGGGGCGGCTCACATCCTCTCCGTCGCGGCGACCGGGGTCGTACTCGGCGGGCCCCGTGCGACGAAAAGCACTCTCCTCGGGCAGGGCGTCGCCGAGGCGTTCCTCCAGCTTCATCAGCTGGTGGAGGTCGAGGTATCCGTTCCCGGCGACCGACGTCCGGAGTTCGTGGAGGAGTTCCTCGGTCGTGCCGCCGACCGACCGCACCGCGTCCTCATAGCTCTTCCAATGGCGACAGAAGAACGCGGCGGCGTTCCAGCTCCTGACGGGTGGTGTGTCGGACCCAGTTCCGAGATCACTGGTCATATGCCCATCTTACTTGAGCAATGGGGCGAACCCGGGTGTTTTCGCTTTTTTGCGGCGGATAGGGTTACTGCGAAAGATTACTGAAATCGGGCAGGAAGCGGCACAGCGGTATTAGCGGGCGCTCCCTGCGTGTGGGCGAAGCCTGCGGTGGACGGACCGGGTTCAGGTCCTGGCGGTGCGGTGACGAGCGCGGGTTTCCCAGGGATTTCCGGAGGGCGGGGCGCTGCCCTAATAGGGTTTACGGGCTTCGCGTTTGCCTCGGATCGTCCTCACGATGTCGCGGACTTCGACCGTGCTCGCGTGATCGGGCCCGAGGATCCGACCCAGGGCCCTCGCCAGTCGGAGATAGTACGCGCGAGAGTGCTCACGTTGCTCCGGTGCGGCCGTGGGGAAGAGGAATCTGCTGTTGAGGGAGAGGGCGATGGCGCACGTGCGTATGCCAGATGCGGTGGCGGGGTGCGACCGGTACCTCTTCCACGCCGCCTCCAGTGCCTCCACCGCGTGGAACATCAGGGGTGAGGCCTCGTACACCCAGGGACCGTAGCGGTGGACGGACAGTTCCTCGTGCAGTCGAACCCTGCCGTCCGGGACGTCGAGCCCCCCGTCCGCTCGGACCAGGGACAGCTCGTGGAGTCGGCGCATCAGACGTGCGACGTTCACGGTCCTGGGGCGTCCTTCGAGGCCGTTCCCGTTGGTGACCCTGAGGGCCGAGAGCACGGGAGCCGGAACGTTGGAACCGAGCATCTGGATGGTGAGGAGCAGGTATCTGAACAGGTCGACGGAGTGCCCCTCCTGCCGGGCCACCGATCTGAGCGAGCACAGGACCGTTCGCTTCACCGGGTTGTCCGGGTCGGCGCCGTGGGTGCCCCTCCACTGGGCCAGGTACCCGTTCGCGCTCATCCTCAGGTCGACCATGAGGCAGGCGGCCATGGACAGGGAGAGCGGGAGCCGCTTCAGGACCCCTGCGAGCTCTCGCAGGTCCTCGGTTCGCGAGTGGGGCGGGCGGGAGGCCGCCAGACGACGTCCCAGGTAGTCCAAGGCCTGCTGTTGGGTGAACTCGCCGACCCTGATCGCGGGGACCTCGTCCGGCAGGAGATTCTTGTGTCTCGCGGTGATCAGGATCCTGCCACCAGGCCCCACCGGTGGAACGAGATCGACGATCGCGGGATCCGTGAGGCCGTCCAGCACCATGAACCAGGGATCCGACGCCCTCTCCGCCCAGAATCGAGAGTCCGTGGCCCCGCTCCCCGGATGGGGGAACCGACTGGCCGGTCGCCGCCGGGGTTCATGGTCCGCCCGGGCGAACGCCTCGATGACGGACTCCCTGCTGGAGGCGTCCACCCACAGGACGGAGCGATAGGCGGGTCGACGGGCGGTCTCGGCGGCGAGCATGGCCGCCAGAGTGGTCTTGCCGGTCCCCGCCGGTCCGATGATCGCCCGGACCTGTCCGTCGCGGAAGTTGCGGAGCCATCGGTTGACCTCGGGGCGTGCGACGATGTGGCCGGTGTCGGGGAGCGAGGGGAGGGGAAGCGGGACACTCGGAACAGGGGGGTGGGCGCGGCTCAGTTCACTGACCGGCTGGGTGCGCGTCGCACGGCCGCGCGGCTGCGGTGCGGTGGCGGGCTTGTGACGTGCTCGGTCAGGTTCCGCCTTCCACGGACGGGGGGAGATCGTCGCGCTCGGTTCGGCCGGCGTGCGCGGTTCGACCGCGGCCTGGCGCGTTGATTCCGGTGGGGGGTCCACGCTCGGACGGACGCTGTCGGCGGGGGGTGGCGCCGACCAGCCCAGCAGGCGCAGAGTGAGGGGATTGACCAGGGCGAAGGGCTTGCTCTCCGCGTCGACCGCATGCCGGCCGCCCGCGACGGTGGCATCGGTGGTGAGGTGTTCCCGTCCCGCGATCGTTCGGTCGGACGATTCATAGGACATCTGGATCAGAGCGCGCGCGGTGTGGACGACCGCCGAGCGCGGCAGGTGGGAGATCAGGATCCGGTCCGCACCCTCCACGAGGGTGAACTCGTTCCCGGAGGAGTCCTTCGGACGCAGCAACCCGCTGAGCACGACCTCGGACAGCATCTCCGTGGATGTGGTGGAGATCAGCTTCACCCGCGCCAGCTCCATCTGGATCCGGCGCATGATGGACATCGTCGGGGTCGACAGCGCTGTGTGCGCGGCCAGGAGGAACGCGTCGCGGGACGCGGACCCGCGGAACCTGTTCACCCGCTCCCGAACCGGCAGACCGCCCTCATCCGCGACGGTTTCGTCCGTGTCGGCGATGCCGCGCTGCCCGGGCCGCGCGTATGTCATCGCCATCGGGACGGGACGGTCGGGCGAGGTGATGAGCGAGGCCCACGAGGCGAACCACTGGGGCTCGCACCGGAGCACGGGAACGGGAAGCATGCCCGGCGGAGCGGCGGGCACGAGTCCGCCGTTGGACTCCCCGGGGCGGGTCCCCCGCGTCTGGGCGTACACCACTGGGGCGGCGGTGCGGTGCCACTGGTGCTCCGGCAGTGTCTGCACGATGGCGGTGGGCCCCCGGTCGGACAGCGAGTGCAGCAGAGCCGACGCCTCCCCCTTCCACCAGTGCTGACCGGAGCAGTCGCTCAGGACCAGGACCACCTGACGTGCCGCGGAGTCGACGATGGGCAGCGGGGCCCGGGGAGGGCCGTCCGGGGCGCAGGAGAGGCCCAGGTGGGGGAAGGGCAGGTGAGGATCCCGGCCCAG
This sequence comes from Nocardiopsis sp. CNR-923, assembly GCF_001942255.1. Classification (GTDB taxonomy): domain Bacteria; phylum Actinomycetota; class Actinomycetes; order Streptosporangiales; family Streptosporangiaceae; genus Nocardiopsis. The sequence goes on along the minus strand of NZ_MKKC01000100.1, from coordinate 5,350 downwards.
GAAGAGGACGCGGATGTCCCTGAAGGCGCCCAGGCTGTACAGGGGTGGCGTGATCTCCCTGACCATGGACCTCCACACCCCCATGGAAGGCCCGGTGTCCACGATCAGGAGCAGGCTCAGCCACCGTTCCGTCACGGGAAGGGTCGCGGCCGTCCACGGGTGGGGGTCCTCGGGATCATGGGCGGCGATGCGCTCCGCCGTGGCCTCCTCGTCGAGCTCCCCGAAGGCCGGAACGGACACGGACCGTTTGAGGGGTCGTAGCGCGCGTTGGATCTCCCGGGGTTCACGGATGACCCTGGGCAGCGGAAGCGGGATCCGGCGGGCGGGGACTCCCCGGTGCGTGTCCGGCTGACCGGGCGCGTGGAGTTCCACATCGGGGCAGTCCGGGGGACCGGATGCCGCGGGGGAGGCGGGGTCCGGCCGCGTCGCGGTCGAGGGTGAGGGAGGTTGTAGGCCCCCACCCTCGACGGTGGAGTCCTCGGATCGAGCCCGCGGGGAGCTCTCGGGGAGCTCGCCCCGTTCGTCCGGGGCCGCGCCATCGGCGTGATCCGCGTCCGCACCCGCGCGCAGGTGCGCGGCCAGCCAGATGATCTCCGCCATCTCCAGGGTCTGTAACGGCGAACCCCCGGCGATGTCCGGGCCGAGTCCCGCCCTGAAGACGGAGCACAGCGCTTCCAAGGTCACGTCTGCTCCCAGATCTCGTTGAGGGAGTGCATGATCTGGTCGGTGATGCGCTCTCGGGTGTCCTCGTCGGCTTTTCCTGAGACGCTCTGGCTCATGTAGGCGGCGTTGAGCAGTTGGTCGGTGGCGAGTTGTTCGTTCTTCTTCATCTTCTTCAGGAAGCTGTCGATCAGGGCGTCCAGTTCCGCGCTGCCCGTGGCCGACTTCCCATGTGCGCGTGTCGGAGCATCGAGTTCCAGATGATTTCTGACGATGGCGCCCAGTTTGTCTTTGTCCCTGGGGATGTCCAACTGGAGTTTGATGCAGCGCCTGATGAACGCCGGGGGGAACGTGCGCTCTCCGTTGCTCGTCATGATGACGAGGGGGAAGGCATGGCACTGAACCCTGCCGGACTCGATCGTCGCCACCCGGGTTCCGTCCGCGGTCATCACGGTGACGTGTTGGTCCTCGTCCGCGGCGCCCTTTTCCCCGGTCGTGCCCGAATGGGGCCGTTCCCGATCACTGGCGGTCTGCGCCCGCATGAGCTCGGGTATCTCGTAGTACCCCTTCTCGAAGATCGTGAGCAGGTCGTTGGGGAGGTCGATGTCGCTCTTGTCGATTTCGTCTATGAGCAGCACCCGGGGAACATCGAAGGGGAGTAGTGCCGTTCCGAGCGGTCCCAGGCGGATGTGGGCGCCGATGTTCTCCGGGAGCCGGCCCGGTTCCCTCGGGGCCCTGTTCTCCTGCGCCGAATACAGTCGACCGATGGGATCGTACCTGTACAGTCCGTCGCGCAGGGTGACACGACTGGTGATGGCCCAGGTGAGCACGTCACCGAGGCGCAGTTCGTGGGCGACCACCTCGGCCAGGGTCGACTTGCCCGAGCCCGGCGGGCCCGTGACGAGGAGGGGGCGGCGCAGATAGAGGGCGGTGTTGACCTTGGCCACCGTCTCGTCGTTCGCCTCGTAGGAGGTGGCCGCGAAGGTGGACTGGGCACTCGCTCCCTCGGGGCCGGTCTCCTCCCCCTTCCGCACGCTGGGATATCCGAAGTACTCATGGCTCCTGATGCCCGGTTCTTGTTTGAACGCGCGCCAAGGAGGAGGTGGTGGCAGGTCCCAGATCTTCGACGGGCTCTGGGTTTTTGACCCGCTGAATATCTGCCATGTCTCTTCCATCATTCTCTTTCCTGTAGTCGGCGCGACGGCCCGGCGCGGACTGGGGGATCATGGAACGCCGTCGCCAGTATCCAGTCGAAAGGGAGCGTCTCTGGTCTGGTCTATTCTGTCCGGATCGTTGATGATGAGAGAAAGATGCTTTCCGAGGCTGTTCGGATTGCCGGCGTCATGGATCGCCTCGTCCCTCCAGGACTTGACGGCACTCGGCAGGTAGTGCGGATGGGTGGTCTTCACCATGGTCAACAGAGCGCTCGTGTTGCTCGATCCCGGACACGAGGTGTGCTCACCCTGGTCGCACCGCAGTCTGCACACGAGCACGATGGGGGTTCCGGCCTCGGAAACGTGGGCGATCCCGCGGTTCGGCGCGGAACCGTACACGACCGCATGTCTATTGTGTACAGCATTCTTATTCGTCGCGGGTGTGTTCATGTCGGCATCACACTGGAATCCGAATGCTCCGAGCGTGAAACCGGTGGCCCCGGGGTCGTTCCACGAATCACCGATGGTGGACTTGATTCCGTTCCACAGTCTACGGTTGGCGGAAATGTGGCGGTTCGTCAGGAGGCCTTTTCTGGGTTCGAGGGGATTGTTCCATTGGAAGAGTTCTTGGAACGAGACGACCACGGTGGATATGTGAGAAAATGTCTCATAGTTGGTAAAGTACCACTGGTCGTAGTCGTCGAGTGCGAACTCCGACGGAACCACGAACTGAAGAGTGAGGTTCACCCCTTCCTCGGCGGTCATTGTATCTTCGAGGAACGTGCAAACCTTCTTGGTGACTGTCGCGCGGAACTCGTCCTTCCTTTCGTCTTCCTCGCTGGCTTCTATGCTGAAATACCCCTCTCCAGACTCCTCGTGTTGAAGCATCCCGCCCGTCTCTTTCTTGAAACGGATGTAGTGGCCCTTGTCGCGCATCTTCGATATGAAGACGAGTACTGAGGTCGGGTTCGACGGGGTCGGGCATCGGGGTCTGCGGGTCTGCACCCAGCTCTGAAGTTCCTGGAACTTCTTCTTCTCCTCGCGGAGTCGACCCACTATCCCTTCCAGGAAAGTGAGGAGGTTCTCCGGCACTTCGCCGGGTGTCAGACCGAGCTGTTCCTCCGCCACCCTGCGTACCCATCCCCAGGCTGTGGTGGGGAGAGGATCAAGCGCATCCTCGGGACCGGGACATCCTGCTGCCTCAATATGGACCTGAAGTCAAGGTCATCGGGTATCGACGTGCATATTCGACGCAGGCTGGCCCGGGATTCCGAGTCTGCCCAGGGGAAGGGAATGAGGTCGTCGATCTCCTCCCAGACGAGGCTGATCGAGGAGAGCGGAATGATCTTCCCTCTGTTCCCGAGGCCACTGCTTTTTCTCACTATTCCGACGACGCGGCCGTACTGCTCCGCCGCGGAGGTCTCGTACACGTAGGCGGCGCCACCGCTGTGCCCCTCGCGCAGATCTTCGTTGTCCGTGGTCTCGATCTGCCATCCATGCGCCTCCACCTCACCATCGGCCATCACCCGGAGTCCGATGGCGATCCCGTCCAGGTCGTTGACGCCCGCGTCGGTCGGGGCGTCCTGCCCTGTCGATTGACCGCCGTCCTGTGTGGACCGGCCTTTCGTCCTGGGGAACCCCAGCGTCCTCAATTTGAGGCCCGGAGCGCTCCTGGTCGCCTCGGCCTCAGTGACCAGTTCGCTGATTCTGGCCGACGATAGCCGGGCCGGGGTGACCGCAGTGGCGCTGGTCAATTGGAGAACGGCGACGTCCGGGTCGGTCCCGAATGTGAGCACGGTGGCCGGAACGCTGCTGCGCAACTGTGGAAAGTACACGTGGAGCGCATAGCCTTCACAACCCCGAATGACGTGCTCGCAGGTGATCACGTGTTGCTTGTCCACGAGGAATCCAGCGCCCCTGGCGACTGTTCCGGAGGCGTACTCCACTTGGATCTGCGCACGCCAGGGGTATGTTTCGACCATGTCGGAGTACCTCGCATGAACGGACGGGAACGGACCGGAGCCGCGGGGGCTCCTGTCGGAGCACACTTCTCCAGGCGACGCGGACAGCAAGACGATCTGAACGGGTCGAGAGGAGCGTCTTCGACCATGGCACCAAAGGCAAACCTCCGTCACGGGAATCTTCCGCACTCACACGATCGTTCCAGCAGCCGAAAAACATGTAAGCACATGTATGAGCGTAAGTCAGGGGTTTCGTGAGCTCTCAGTCGCCCGAATCGGGGTCTGTACCCTCTGCGTCCACACGGTCGCGGGATGCGTCCGGGTTTTGTTCTGCTGATGAGCCGAAATTCCAGATCATCCTGTATTTCCCGATCTTCGTATCCCTCCTGCCGATGCGAACGACGTCGGCCGCGCCCTGCGTCCATCTGATCGTGGTGAGGTAGAGCAGCGGGACCGCGAGGGACAAGGGGGTGGCGGCGGACGGGCAGGGATGTCGGTACCGGCACACGTCCTGGCGGCCGTCCGAACAGAGCGGATGCGCGCGATCGACGTCGCGCGGGGACGACCGCACGGACGACGCGGTGATCGAGAGTTTTCTCGGTCACCCGGAAGAGGAGTTCTCCACTCACGCCGGGTCCGACGGCGTCGAGGTGTCCGCCGCGGAGCGGCGGGAGGACATCTGCCGGTTCGACGACGAACGCGCCCAGGCCCGTCCTCGCAGGACTGGACCCGGTGCGGCGCCGAACCCGGCCCCTGGCGGACTGGCCCAAGGGGACCCGTTCCGGTGCGAAAGGCTGCGACTTGGGGTCCCTCTCAGCGCAGAATCCCCAGGCCACGTGTGGCGGCCCCAACAGGATTCGAACCTGCGACACCCGCTTCAGGAGAGCGGTCGGAGTACTCCATGTGTCTCCACACGCCTCCATGACCTGCATCTATGGCAGAGAGTAGACCCCGGTAGAGGCCAATCGCCCCCGCCCATCCCGGCCCTGCCGTGGGACCTGGCCGCGCGCGGACGCCACCACCGCCCGGCTGTCGCCAACCGCCAGTGTGAGGCGGTGGCGGCATGATGCCCCCGTTCTGCACCGAGCTTCACCTCGACGCTTCCGGATACCGGCGCGGACGCGTTCTGGACGCCGGACACGACGGCGACCACATGGATCTGCGCGCGGCGTGTGCTGGGAGCCCCCAGGGGCCACCCTCCTGCGACTCAAGGCTCGGTGGGGCGCACCCACCGCGTCGTGTGGACGGACTCGCTGTGGACGGCCACCGCCCGGTCTCGCGCCGTGAAGTGGCGCACGGAGATCGAGCCGACGCCGGAGCAGCTGGAGGAACGGCTCCGCCGTCACGCCCACCCGCCCGCTCCCGCGCCGACGCGGGACCGCTGACCGCCGCGCCCCGGGCTTGCCTTCCACCCGTGCCGCCCGGGGCGCGGCTCCACTCACAGAGGAGTAGATGTATGTCGGCCAGCCAGCAGACCCCACGCCGCTCGGTGCCGGAGGACCGGCCGCTGACGCCCGGCGAGCAGCGTCAGCAGGACGCTCAGACTCGGGCGCTCGCGTTCCGCCGTGAGTGGGA
>NZ_MKKC01000099.1 GCF_001942255.1 Nocardiopsis sp. CNR-923 | reverse complement strand
GACGATCTCCCAGAGCCCATCGGGCAACACGTCACTCACAGTCCGTGATCATGCCAGGCTCGGAGTCATCTCGCAGGACTTTTGAGATGAGCTCTAAGCGCTCGAGTTGGCGCAACAGGGTGTCCAGGGCGTAGCTGACGCGGGCTACGGCATTGTCAGAACGATCGTCAAGTTATCTCGGGTAATAATAGATGGAATGAGCAGAAGAAGGCAATTGGAGTAATTGCCCTCCTCTGTGATGACCATGATTTCTGGAGGGGGACCGCGGCAAATGATGCAATCAGTCCTCCTGGGTGGCCTGGGTCTTCAACGGGGACGGAGCCGGACAACTACGTTCTTCCAAGCGGGTCATGGAAGTACCATAGAGGACACCTTGGTGCTGATAGTTTGGGATTCAGTGGCGATGATCCGTGGAACCTGGTGACGCTTCACGCGAGGGCGAATAATCCCGAGATGTCCAATATTGAAGCCGACATCAGAAATGCGGTGAGTGAGGGGCAGGCTGTCTATATGTCGGTGGTTCCTATCTACTCTGATGCCCAGGAGATGCCAACTTACATTCACTACAGAGCTGTGGGGAGTGGGGGCTTGGATATTAATTCCTGTATTGAGAACAGGCAGAATTCAAGAACACTTGATGGACACGCGTGTACGTCTGCGATGTTCGAGCCTGGGGGATGGGGTGTTAGGCAGTGGTAGTCGACGAACTGCGGAATCTTCTGCTGGGTGGGCGCGCTGGTGAAGGAAGGGATCTGCGATTCCCTCATACGATGAGATTTCCCTTCCTCTGCCGACTGACTATATTGAAATGGTGGCGAAGATCGGCTCAGACTTCTCCATTGACGAAAAGCTCATTGTCAAGGGCCCTGGGGTGATTGATCGGTTTTTTCCTCAAGGTCAGAGGGATCTTGAGTATATTCACAAGAACACAGGCTTCTTTGTTCGTGGGGGCGAGATCCTCTTCGGGATTCTCGGGTTCCGGTGCCGAGTGGATTAGTTTCTCGAATCTCGTCTGCTGGGCCGAGGATGACTCGGGAAGAAAGCTCTTTTGGGAGCGTGTTGGAAACCCTGATGGTTGGCGAATTGTGGCCACTGATTGTGTGGCCAAGTTTGCTAGATATGAAATAACGGCAACCGACTATCTCTACAAACTATTGAGAAGGTCACTCTTTTGTTCGGTGTTCACTTCTTCCCGTTGGCCGGATCCGGATCGAATTCAGGTTATTTTTCATCGTGTTGACTCTGGATGATTTATTTATATTTCTGGTCTGACTGTTGTAGGGATGGTTTTTCGCTGGATGGAGGTTCTAGATCCATTCCCTTGCCTGATGTATTGATCGTGGCCTGTTGGTGGTCGCTGGGGTGTCGTCTTGGTTGTGGCCGGGCAAGGCACTGACACTGCAGGTCAGGTGGGGTGCTGAGGGGCTTCTGCGCGACTTCGACATATATGCCTTTCGTTGGTCTCTTCTCCTCGTGGCGGGGGTGGGCGACGGGGCAAGGTTCTCGGAGGGGCGGTGTCCAACCTGGGGTCGTGGGTGGCTTCTTTCTGGGGTGAAGGACGTTGTCAACCCGGAAGGTGTGAGCCGATGCGGCGCTGGACGAGAGCAGGCGGTGCCAGCATGAGCCGCGGCTGTACGCGGTGGGAGGACGGGGCCGCCGTCGCGTGCTCGGTCGACGGAGTACTTGCCCACAGGCGGAGGGAGCTGCGCTGCGGGTCGCTGGTCACTCCGAGCGGCTGGCGCTGCTCGATGATCTGCGCAGGCTCGCCTCGTACCTGGAGGCGAACCCGGATCTGCCGGTGGGGGAGATGACGCGGGTGGAGGTCGTCTACTTTCCTGAGGGGTGCGACGGGCACCAGCAGGACGAGGTGGCGCGTCTGGCGGGCGTGATGGAGGTGGCGCCGCGCTGGGAGGGGGACCACTACGTGAGCGAGAAGCGGATCAGGCAGGCGGGGTACCGCGTGGTGTCCATCCCGGAGAGCACGAGGGTGCGGGAGAGGCCGCTTCGCGGGAGCCGGTGAGCTTTCTTCTGGATCATGCCTTGGGCGTCGCCCAGGGCTTTTCTGTGCGCCGCTGACTTGCGGATAGGCGATAGCTGAGCTATCCACAGGGTTTTGCGGAACCGGTTGCGGAGGCCAGTTCGGCTATCTACTCCGGAGACTCGGGGCCCATCGTGCAGCCGTGCTCAGCCAGTCTCACGAGGAATTGGACATCCCGAGTCCAAGCCGAGTCGAGGGCGACTCCCTCGCGTCGTGCAGGGGACTACGGGAAGTCGCGCAGGCGGCGAAACTGATCCAGGCCAGCTCCCGCACCCGGCGCCGGTCGAGGGCGAGCAGACTGCGTGCGCCCGGCGCGAACGCCGCCGGCCCGCGCCGGATGGCCGCGCGCAGGCGCCGCCAGCGCCGCGAATGCACCCGGTGGCTGCGCGCGGTCACCCGCCGCCCTCGCGCGTTCTGCCCGCTCCGGGCCTCCTGCGGGGTGGCGTCGATCATCAGCACGTGCACCTCGTACCGGCGCAGTCGGCAGAGCAGGGCGAGCAGCACGCGGACCGGGAGCCGGGTCCCGCACTCGTGCACCACCACTGGGCCGCCGCGCAGCGCAGCCGCCACCCGGGCCAGGTGCAGTACGTGCACCACCCAGCGCCACAACGGGTAGGGGACCCGGCCGAGCATGGGTCGCAGCTGGTACCGCGACTGTAACGAGTCGATCACGCGCACACCGTCCGCGGTGAGCACGGTTCGCTTCTCGTCCCCGCGGAGACCGAACAGCCGCCGCAACAGGGTGCTCTTCCCGGCCCCGGGTACCCCGGCGACCAGAACCAGGGACCGCCGAGGGTAGACCGCTCCGCGCACCATCGCGTCATTCACCGTGGGCACACACCGCACCAGACCCTGGAACATCTTCGGAGCTCCTCAAAGCTGACCTTCGCGCCGGTGGGGCGCGGTTCAACAGTGGCGCGTCACCGACGTCATGGCGATACCGGGAATCGACGACCCTGGCGCGTACCGGGCCTCCCTGCGCACCCTTGGCGACGGGTCAGTGCCGGTACCGCGACCTGGTCGGGCGCACCGGCCGCGTGCGAACGGGCACGGGCGGTGGCGGAGTCGGCCACGATGTCCCAGGTGATCAGCTCCTTCGCGTCAGCCCGGGCCGCGAGTTGCTCGGAGGCGCGGTGCCAGGTGCCCCGCGCTGTCAGTGGCGGAACAGCACGTTCGCCGTCTCCCACGGACCCTGCCGCTGAGGTGGGTCCCGTCATGGTGTGCCGGTCCGCGCCAGGAACCGTACGCAGTTGATCGGCTGCCGCATGGCGAGCACCGGTGGCCGTCCGGGCTCAATGCCCTTCCGAGGCCACGGCCCCAGCACTGCCCACTGAGCGTCCGTCAGAACTCCCCGAGCCACCAGACTTGATCATTGCATGACCTTGATCCACTCACGAAGTACGCCCCAACGCTAGACGAGTCTTTCCGATCACGTTCAGTGGTCGTAGGCGGTCAGTGATCGGCTGACCGCCTGCCCTGTCTGGAAGTTGTGCCAGATCGCGGCTGTCAGTGCCAGCACCCGCTGAGCCACCCGAACCCCCACGTCCTCGACCGTGCGCACTCCATGTTGTTCCAGGTCAAGATGGCCTTTGAGGGTGTCGTTGACTGACTCGATCAACTGGCGGACCTTCTTGAGCATGGACCCCCGGCCGTAGGACCTCCTTTGTGCGGGAAAGCCTCAGCAACGTGACTGCCTGTTCGGACAGTGACCGCTTGAAGGGTTCGGGGGCGAAACCCTTGTCGCTGATCAGCAACAATCCCTGGCGATCGGCCACCAGACCGGCGTCGACCTCCAACATCGAGGCCAACACCTCGCGCTCGCCGATCTTGGGATCGGCCAGCGCCCACAGCATCGGCATCCCCGAGGGGGCGCAGACCAGGTAGAGCCGTAGCCCCCAGAAGAACCGTCGATGTGAGGAGTCGGTGGGTTCGTACCTGTTCCGCACGATGTACAACCCGGACGGCAGTGTGCGGTCGGTCGCGCTGCCCCCGACCGGGAGCCTGCGGGGCGAGGCCGTGGTGTACGACTACGACGAACTGGGCGACCCCACCACTCTCTCGGCTAACGAGGACATCATCACCGACACCCTGTACTCCAAGGTCGGCAACCGCGTCGAGGAGACCCAGTACAACCTGGGCGGGAACACCACACGCTCGTACTCGACGCCCGAGCAGGGCCCGGCGCACGCCGTGGCCCAGGTCGACCAGGACAGCGCGGGCAACCTCTCCACCACCCTGTACCTTCCGGGGATGGAGGACTCGTAGTAGCGGGTGGCCTCCTCGGTCCCCGCTCAGGGCAGGGGATGGTGTGGCAGTTTCCAACCGTCCTTGTATTCAAGGGGCAACGAGGCCAGATGTGCTTCGGCAGAGCATGGATCAGACAGGTGACGTGATTTCCTCTGCGCACAATGTCGGAAGTGTGCGGAGGACTGGCGTCGCGCGGCCCCAATGCGTCCACCCCGCGCGTCGCGCCATGCACGTCCGCTTGCCGGTTGTGCCCCGCCGGGGAGATGCTGGCGTCACGGAACCCACCGGGAGGTGCGCCATGGCGGTTCGGACCTCGGCCGTACGCCGCCGGGCCGCCGCACTGCTCGTGGCCGGCGCCGCCACCCTCAGCGGGTGCGCGGGGACCGGCGACGGTCCGCGCGGCTTGGCCGCTGCGGCGCGGGACCTCGGCGCGGGCGAGGAGGTGGCGGTCGGGCTCGACATCCCGTGGGGGCTGGCCTTCCTGCCGACCGGCGACGCCTGGTGGCGGAGCGGCACACCGGGCGCGTCCTCCTGGTGACTCCCGGAGGGGATGAGCCGCGGGAGGTCTACACGGTGCCGGGGGTGGCGGGGCCCGAGGGGCCGGAGTCCGGCTGGGAGGGCGGTCTGATGGGGCTGGCGGTGTCGCCTCGGTACGAGGACGACGGCCGTGTCTACGCCTACCTCACGACCGAGGACGACAACCGGGTCGTGCGGTTCCGGCTCGGCGGTGCGGAGCCGGAGGTCGTGTTCGACGGCATCGCCGGGAACAGGTACCACGACGGCGGCCGGATCGCCTTCGGGCCGGACGGGATGCTGTACGTCGCCACGGGCGACGCGGGGCGGCCGGCCCTCGCCCAGGACCCGGACAGCCCGAACGGCAAGATCCTGCGGCTCACGCCGGAGGGCGAACCGGCGCCGGGCAACCCGACTGCGGGTTCTCCCGTGTACAGCCTCGGCCACCGCAACGTCCAGGGCCTGGCCTGGGATGACGAGGGGCGGCTGTTCGCCACCGAGTTCGGCCAGGACGCGTTCGACGAGGTCAACCTGATCGAGCCGGGCCGCGACTACGGCTGGCCGGAGGTGGAGGGGGACGGAGGCGCCGGCGTCGGCCGCTTCACCGACCCCCTGCTCACCTGGACGCCCGACGAGGCGTCGCCCTCCGGCGCGGCCGTCCTCGACGACACCCTCTACGTCGCCGCGCTGCGCGGCGAGCGGCTGTGGGCGGTCCCTCTGGACGCGGGTGCGCCGGGCGAACCGACCGCGCTCCTGCGGGGCCGGTACGGCCGCCTGCGCACGGTGGAGGTCGCGCCGGACGGCGCGCTCTGGGTCACGACGTCCAACACCGACGGGCGCGGGGACGTGCGCGCGGGCGACGACCGGATCCTCCGGTTCGAGGTCGGTTGACCGGGGCCGTCGGGGTCCTGCCGGCCCGCCTCGGACTCTCCGGGCTCCGGGCTGCGCCCCGCGCCCGCGGTGGGCCGTGGCGGTCCACCCACGCGCCGACGGCCTCGCCGATCTCCTCGGGCCGGTCCTCCGGCGCGTGGTGCCCGGCCGGGCCGAGGTGCTCGGTCTCCAGGGCCGCCATGTGGGAGGCGCACCAGGCGGCCATCTCCTGGGTGATGAGCAGCGTCGGCGAGGAGTCGAAGGTCAGCAGCAGCTTCGGCACGTCGACGCTGGTGGCGAGCCACTCCTGGTACCCGTCGAGCCGCTCGGCGACGTCGGCGGGCTCTCCGTCCAGGGGCATGGAGTTGGCCCACTCCAGCAGCGGGCGGCGGCTCTCCGGGTCCGGGTACGGGGCCCGGTACGGCGCGATCTCCTCCTCGCTCAGCGGGTTGAGGACGCCTCGGGTGAAGGCCGCGTCCACGAGCGCGTGCCGCTCCAGTGCCGCCCGTGCGCCCTCCGGCGTGCGCAGGGTCGCGAAGCGCTCGCGGGCCGGTCCGCTCAGTTCCGACGAGGCCATCGGTCGGACGACGGCCTCCAGGAAGGCGACGCCGCGCACCCGCCCAGGGTGGCGCGCGGCGAAGTCGAAGGCGAGCGCCGCGCCCCAGTCGTGCCCGACGATCACCACCCCGTCCAGGCTCAGCGCGTCGAACCAGGCGTCGAGGTAGCGCGCGTGGTCGGCGAACCGGTGCGCGCCGCCCGGTTTCCCCGACCGGCCCATGCCGATCAGGTCGGGTGCGAGCAGGCGCGCCGGGGCGCCGACGCCGGGCATGACCCCGCGCCACACGCGGGAGGAGGCGGGGTTGCCGTGGAGGAAGACGACGGGGGTTCCCTCTCCGGTCTGCTCGTAGTACATGGTCGTGTCGAGGACGTCGATGACGGGCACGCTGACTCCGATCAAGGTAGTTAGTTTAACGAACGTTCGTGACACCAACGAAAATAGATCGTGAGGACGACGAACGCAAGCGCCCGGAGCCGACCCGTGTCCGCCCCCGGCGCGCCCGACCACACGGACGCCCCGGCACGCCCGCACGCCCCAGCGGGGGCGGCCCTGGACCGCGACGAGCGGGGCCCTAACCTGTCGATATGCATCTGGATCTGGTCACGCTCATCGTCGACGACTACGACCCGGCGATCGGCTTCTTCGTCGACGTCCTGGGGTTCGAGCTGGTCGAGGACTCCCCTTCCGCCACCGACGACGGCCGTCCCAGGCGATGGGTCGTGGTCCGCCCGCCGGGCGCCGAACCGGGCTGCTCCTGGCCCGCGCGGACGGTGAGGGCCAGGCCTCGGCCGTCGGCGGGCAGACGGCCGGCCGGGTCGGTTTCTTCCTGCGCGTCGACGACTTCGACGCGACCCACGCGCGCATGGTCGCGGCCGGGGTCGAGTTCGTCGGGGAGCCGCGCACCGAGCCCTACGGCCGGGTCGTGGTCTTCATCGACGTCGCTGGCAACCGCTGGGACCTCCTCGGGCCGGCGCCGGAGGACCGTACGGTCCGATCCCTCCTCGGTAGGCTGGACCGACACGCCTGGACGGGATCGGAACCGGCCAAGCGTCCCGGACCCTGCCCATGTCCGAGTCCTCCCCCTGGAGCCCGTATGCCAGACGCGTTACCCACCGTCGACGTCTCCGCCCTTCGAGCCCTGATCGCCGCCGACCCCGCCACCGAGCTCGTGGACCTGCGCACCCCCGCTGAGTTCGGGGGCTGCCACATCGGCGGCGCGGTCAACGCGCCCCTGGCCGAGATCGACCAGCACCTGGACCGGCTCACCGCCCACACCGCGGGCCGCCTCGTGCTCGTCTGCCAGTCCGGCGACCGCGCGACCCGCTGCCAGGCCCGGCTCGCGCGGGCCGGGGCCACCGACGCCGCTGTCCTGGTCGGCGGGATGAACGCCTGGAGGGCCGCCGGAGCCCCCGTGGTCGGCGGCACGGCGCGCTGGTCCCTGGAGCGGCAGGTCCGTCTGGTCGCCGGGAGCATCGTCCTGGTGTCCGTGGCGGCGGGCCAGTGGTGGGGGCCCGCGGTCTGGGTCGCCGGGTTCATCGGCGCCGGGCTGACCTTCGCGGCGCTCACCAACACGTGCGGGATGGCACTGCTGCTCGCCCGGCTGCCCCACAACCGATCGGGGCGCGGCTGAGCGGAACGCGTTCGGCGCGGTCCGGACCGCCGTGCGCACCGTATGTCGGAGGCACAACGACGGGCCTTGGGCGTGAACCCGCGACGGGGCACTCGTTAGAGGCCACATATACGCAAGGCGTACCGGAGGGCGTGCGCGGACTCCGTTCGCCACGCGGCGCGGAGAACACGCCGACTCCCACCGGTGGACTCGTCGGAGGGGACGGGGATCGGAGCCCGAGGCCGCCGCCCCCGGGCTCTCGTTCGGGGCGGCCGTGACGCCGTGACCCTCGACGCCGTGGTCCGTGGCTCCTTCCGTCCCTCCCGGAGTCGCCGGTGGCGCGGGGCCGGCGCGCGCGTGCCCGATGCGAGCTCACCGGGCGGGACACGGACCAAGGAGTCGCTCAGCGTGGCGGAGCAGGTCGCGCGGGCTCAGGAGAACCTCGGTGGCTTCCTGGACCGGTTGCGCTCCCGAGCGGCGTGAACCCCGTGGGCACGTGAGGGGTGTGCGAACGCTGGAGGCCCGGTGTGGGGCGGCGCGTCAACCCCGCGCGCACGTGACGGGGGCCGGTGCGCGTCGTGCCCACCGGCCCCCGTCGTGTCCGGAGGACCCCGGACCCCGGTGTCAGTCGCTTGGGAAGCGGGGCTCCACGATGGTGTTCGGCCCCGGATAGATCAGCCGTTCCTCACCGTCGGGGAACCGCACGACGTACGGCGGGCCGTTGTTGGCGCCGCGCACGTCCACGATCCTGCCGCTGTGCTGACCGTCACTGCTGGTGACGCCGTGCGTGTGCACGTAGTCGCCGATCCTCGCCTGCATGTCGCCCCCGATCGACATCGGCCGCCGCGGCGCGCCCGACGCTCGCGATCACCGACCGTGACCGGGATCTACCCCGTTCGGTGATCACCTGAACCGGCGTGCGGAACGTCGGTTGACGGGGCGTGCGGATTCCCCCACCGGGCGCCGTCTCCGGACGTTCGTGACCGCCCCGCCCGGAGACGGCGGTGCGGGACGGCTCAGCGGGCCATGAGCGCGCGCAGCTCCCCCACCACCTCGGCCGGGGCCTCCTCCGCCATGAAGTGGCCGGACGACACCGTGACGTGTCGCAGGTCGTCCGCCCAGCCACGCCACCGGGCGGCTGCGTCGAAGCCCAGGGCCGCGCCCCAGTCCTGCTGGAGCACAGTCACCGGCATGCCGAGCCGGTTCCCCGTCGCCCGGTCGTGATCGTCGTGCTCGACGTCCACGGTGGCCGAGGCGCGGTAGTCGGCGACGATCGACGGCACCGCCGCGCGGCACGCCCGCAGGTAGGCGGCGCGGACGTCCTCCGGGATCGCCTCCGGCGCGTTCGACCAGGCGTCCAGGAAGTGGCCGAAGAACGCGTCCGCGCCCGCCGAGATCATCGCCTCCGGCAGGCCGGGCGGTTGCGCCATCAGATACAGGTGGAACCCCACGGCGGCCGACACACCGTGCATGACCTCCCACATGTCCAGCGTCGGCAGGACGTCCAGCGAGGCCAGGCGGGTGACCGCCTCCGGATGGTCGAGCCCCGCGCGGAACGCCACGAGGGCGCCCCGGTCGTGGCCCGCCAGCGCGAACCGCTCGTGCCCGAGGGCGCGGGCGAGGGCGACGACGTCGGCCGCCATCGCGCGCTTGGCATAGGCGTTCCCGTCGGTGTCCTCGGGCTTGTCGCTGTCCCCGTAACCGCGCAAGTCGGGGCAGATCACGGTGTGGTCGGCCGCCAGATCGGCGGCGACGTGCCGCCACATCAGGTGGGTCTGCGGGAACCCGTGCAGCAGGACGATCGGACTGCCCGACCCGCCCACGGCGGCGTTCAGCGTGACCCCCTCGGCCACGGGCACGCGCTGGTAGTCGAATCCGCTGATCCTCGGTTCCGTGATCCTCGGTTCCATTCGGTCTCCTCGTCGTCGGCTCGGCGCCGCTCCGGTCGGGGCGGCGTGCCACGAGCGTGCGCGGCGCGGATCAGCGGCCGGTCAGCGCCGGATGAGCGCCGCCGCGGACGCGGCCCGCACGGGGTTAGGTTGGGCGTGGGCGGCGAACAGGGGCGGGGGGATCGTGGTGTCGGTGACATTCGGGGTGCTCGGCCCGGTCGAGGCGGTCGACGAGCATGGGCCGGTCAGGCTCAAGGGGGCGCGCCATCGGGCGGTGCTGGGCAGGCTCCTGGTGGCCCGGGGGCGGGTGGTGCCGGTCGAGCGGCTCGTCGACGACCTGTGGGACGACCCACCCGGCGGCGCGGTCGGCGCGATCCGGACGTTCGTCGGTGAGCTGCGCCGGGCACTGGAACCCGACCGGCCGCCGCGCGCTCCCGCCCGCCTGCTGGTCACGGTCGGCCCGGGGTACGCGCTGCGCACACCACCGGAGTCGGTCGACGCCGGGCGGTTCGAGACCGGGCTCGCCGCGTCCGAAGGCCTGCTGGAGGCCGGTGACGAGACGGCGGCGCTGGCCCGGATCGACGCGTCCCTCAACCTGTGGCGCGGCCCCGCCTACGCCGAGTTCGCCGACACCGACTGGGCGCGCGCCGACGCCGTCCGACTCGGTGAGCTGCGTCTGCTGGCCGAGGACGTGCGGGCGCGGACGCTGCTGGCGCTCGGTCGGGCGGCCGAGGCCGTGCCCGACCTGGAGGCGCGGGCCATGGAGCACCCCTGGAGGGAGGAGACGTGGCGACTCCTCGGTCTCGCCCTGTACCGGTCCGGCCGCCAGGGGGACGCGCTGGCGACGCTGCGACGGGCACGCGCGGTGCTGGCGGAGGAGTTGGGGGTGGACCCCGGTCCCGCGCTGCGGAGCCTGGGGGCCGACGTCCTCGCGCAGGCCCCGCACCTGGACGGACCCCGCCGCGCCGGGACGCGACCGGCGGGGCCCAGGCCGGTGGGGTCCTCGGCCGTGGGGCCCCGGTCGACCGGGCGGGCGGACGGGCCGGGGGTTCCGGGCGGGCGGACCGTCCCGGCCACCGGGCGGGAGCGATCGTTCGTCGGTCGGGAGGCCGAGCTGGAGCGCCTGACCGCGGCGGCCGAGGGGGCGGCCGCACGGGGCGTGTTCGGCCTCGCGTTGGTCTCCGGCGACCCCGGCGAGGGCAAGACGACCCTGGCGGAGGCGACCGCCGCGCTCCTGGCCAGACGCGGATGGACGGTGGCCTGGGGGCGTTGCCCCGAACAGGAGGGCGCGCCCGGCCACGTGCCGTGGACCCAGGTCCTCGACTCACTGGAGCGGTCCGGGCATCCCATGCCGACCGGGCTTTTCCCGTCCCTCGCGGACACGGACACGGACCCGGGGCCGCCCGAGGCGATGGCCGCCCGCCGCTTCCGCGCCCACCGCGCCACCGCCGACCATCTGGCGGACGTCGCGCGCGCCGCGCCGCTGCTCATCGTGCTCGACGATCTCCAGTGGGCGGGGGAGGAGACGCTCGCCCTCTCGACCTCGCTGGCGGGTGAGGGGATCACGGCGCCCGTGGTCGTCGTGGCCGCCTACCGCGCCAACGAGATCGCCGCGCCGCTGGCCGAGGCGCTGGGACGACTCGCCAGAGCCGAACCGACCCGCGTCTACCTGGGCGGACTCGACACGGCGGCGGTCGGGGAGATGGTCAGGGAGACCGTGGGCGGTCGAGTGGACGCTGACACGGTGCGCGTCGTCCACCGGCGCAGTGGCGGCAACCCTTTCTACGTCGGCGAACTCGCCCGGCTGCTCCGCGACGAGGGGGTCGGCGCGCTGGAGTCGGTTCCGGCCGGGGTCCGGCACGTGATCCGCCTTCGGACGGCTCGGCTGCCGGAGGCCGACCAGGAGGCGCTGCGTCAGGCCGCGGTGATCGGCCGCGAGGTCGACCTCGACGTCCTGTCCGCCCTTGCGGGGGAGGACGAAGCGCTGCACGCGGTGGAGTCGGCGGAGCGCGAGGGGCTGATGGTCGACGACGGACCGGCGCGCGTGCGGTTCGCGCACGACCTGGTCCGGGACGCGCTTCGGGACGAGACGGCCGGTGTCCGCCGGGCCCGCCTGCACGCGCGGATCGCCGAGGCCCTCGAACGGCTGCGCCCGCACGACGTCGCCGCTATCGCCCACCACTACGTGCGGGCCGGGACCGGGGACACGGCGGACAAGGCCGTGCGGTACGCGCGTGCCGCCGCCGAGCGGGCCGAACGCGGCTTCGCGCCGCACGAGGCGGCGCGGTGGTGGCGTGCGGCACTGCGGGTGTACGACCGTGTGGGCGCGGGATCCGTCCGGGAACGGTTGGACCTGGTCATGGGACTGGTCCGCGCGCTCGCGTTCACGGGCGGACTGGAGAGCGCCCGCCGGTACCGGGGTGAGGCGGTCGCGATGGCGGAGGAGCTGGGCGACCCGCTCCAGACCGCCGCCGTGCTCGGGGCGTTCGACGTGCCCGCGATCTGGACGGCCAACGACGACGAGGAACTGTCCCGGAACGTGGTGGCGGCGGCCGAGCGGGCGCTGGCGGGCCTTCCACGGGAGCGCGGGGCCGAGCGCTGCCGCCTCCTCGCCACACTCGCGATGGAACTGCGGGGAGTCCCGGGCGAGCGGGGTCGGGCCGCGGCTCGGGAGGCGGAGGCAGTCGCGCGCGAACTGGACGATCCGGCGCTGCTCGCCTTCGCGCTCAACGCGCGCTTCATGCACGCCTTCGAGCGGGCGGGGATGTCCGGCGAGCGCGCCGAGCTGGGCTCGGAGCTGGTCGAGCTGTCGCGGCGGCACTCCCTGGCGGGGTTCGAGGTCCTCGGACACCTGATCCTGCTCCAGACGTGTGCCGCACGCGCCGACTTCGCCGCCGCCGACGGGCACGCGGTCGCGGTGGACCGGTTGGCGCAGGAGCACGGGATCCCGCTCGCGGGTGTGTTCACCGAGTGGTACTCGGCGCTGCGCTTGGCCGTGGCCGGACGGACGGAGGAGGCGGAGGGCGCCTACCGGGCGGCGTCGGTGGGGTTGCGGCGAAGCGGCATGCGGGGGATGGAACGGGGACTGCTGCCGTTCGCTCTCCTGTGCCTGCGCGTCCAGGTGGGCGGGGACGGAGGCGTCGACGGGGCCGGTGGGCGTCGCGGAGTCCATCCGCCAGAGGGCCCGCACCGGGCGGCCTCCCACGGCGAGACGGACACGGAGGGCTACGGTCCCTTCGAGCCTTGGGCGCGGTGGTTCGATCCCGCGTGGTCGCACGACCTCGCCGAGGCGGCCACGGCGCGTCCGGGGAACGCCCCGCCGGACCTGCTGTATGAGGCGCGGGAGGCCCTCGCCGCGCGGGTCGCGCTCCGCGTGGGTGACCGCCCGTCCATGGAGGAGGCCTACGGACGCCTGCTTCCCGCGGCCGGGGAGCTCGCGGGAGCGCAGAGCGGGTTGCTGGCGCTCGGGCCCGTCGCGGCGTACCTGGGCGACCTGGCCGAGGCTTTGGGCAGGTCGGAGGAGGCACGTGCGCACCGACTGCGGGCGCTCACGATCGCCGAGCGCGCGGCGGCCCCGCACTGGGCGACGGCCGCGCGCCGGGCACTGGGTCTCATGGCGCCCTGAACACCGGGGCCGGCGCGGTCCACCGTCTGGCGTGGCTCAGCGCGGGGCGAGCCCCTCGTAGAGGACCCCGACCACCTCGGCCAGGTGCGCCTCGACGTCGGCGAGGGCGGCGCCCGCCGTGAACGAGACGAAGCCGTGCAGGGTGGCCGCCACGGTCATCGCGACGGCGTACGGGTCCCCTCCACCGAGTTCCCCGGCCGCCTGGCCTTCGCGGATCGGGCGCACGACCGTGTCGAGCATGCGGGTGATCGCCGTCTGGAGCTGTTCGGAGACGTCGGGGTCGTGCTTGCGCGTGGACATGAGGTCGAGCAGGGCGGCGTGCTCGACCGCGAACTCGACGTAGGTCCTGGTCAGCCCGAGCAGGCACGCGCGGATGTCGTCCTCGGCCTCCACCGCGCGCTCCAGCCGTTCGGTGAGCCGCTCGAACCCGGAGAGCGCGAGCGCGTCGAGCAGGGCCTGTTTGTCCCTGAAGTGGCGGCTGGGCGCGGCGTGGCTCACCCCCGCCTCGCGGGCGAGTTCGCGCAGGGAAAGTGACGCGGGACCGCGCTCGGCGAGGGCGCGTTCGGCGTTGGCGAGAAGGACGGAGCGCAGGTCGCCGTGGTGGTAGGGGCGGTCAGGCATGGATTCAGGATAGGCCTTCGTCAGCATTGTTGTCATTGACAACTTGGAGTGGCGTCGCCTACCTTGGCGCGATGGAGACGAACGCGGTCACGATCCCCGACCTCGGCGGCCGCACGGCGGTCGTCACCGGAGCCAACAGCGGCCTTGGCCTGGAGACCACACGCGTGCTCGCCCGCAAGGGCATGCGGGTGGTGATGGCGGTGCGCGACGAGGAGCGGGGCCGGGACGCCGCGAAGTCGGTCGACGGGGCCGCGCAGGTGCGCCGCCTCGACCTGGCCGACCTCGACTCGGTGCGCGCCTTCGCACGGGACTGGGACGGGCCGATCCACCTGCTCGTCAACAACGCGGGAGTGATGGCGGTCCCGAAGTCGACGACCAAGGACGGGTTCGAGACGCAGCTCGGGGTCAACCACCTCGGCCACTTCGCCCTGACCAACCTCCTGTTGCCGCACGTGACCGGGCGGGTGGTGACGGTGTCGTCCAACATGCACCGGATGGCGCGCGGGATCGACTTCGACGACCTGAACCTGGACCGGGGTTACACGCCCAACCGCGCCTACGCCCAGTCCAAGCTCGCCAACCTGCTGTTCACCCTGGAGTTGCAGCGTCGGCTGGAGGCGGCGGGCTCGCCGGTGCTCGCCACCGCCGCACACCCGGGGTACGCGGCCACCAACCTCCAGAGCCACGCCGCCAACCCCGTGTACAAGGGGCTGATGGTCGTGGGCAACGCGCTGATCGCCCAGAGCGGGGCCAACGGCGCCCTGCCCACGA
Organism: Nocardiopsis sp. CNR-923; assembly: GCF_001942255.1. Lineage (GTDB taxonomy): Bacteria > Actinomycetota > Actinomycetes > Streptosporangiales > Streptosporangiaceae > Nocardiopsis. Next base: position 17,569 of record NZ_MKKC01000099.1, on the reverse strand, counting down.
TCTACGCCGCCACCCAGGACGTGCCCGGCGCGGCCTACGCCGGCCCCCGCAAGATGGGCGGCCTGCGGGGAGCCCCGGGCCTGTCGAGCCGCAGCGAGGCCGCGTGGGACTCGATCGCCGCGCGACGGCTGTGGACGGTGTCCGAGGAGCTCACGGGGGTGTGCTTCCCCGATCTGGAGGCGCGCGCCTGAACCGTGCCCCCGGCGCGGCCTCCCCCCGGCGGAAGGATCGCGTGGGGCAGATGGTGCGCCAGCTGAGTCCGGATAGAACCGGTCTCCGCCTTAGGACATCCGTCCCAGTTCCGCGAGGCGGGCCCCGGAGGTGCTAGGGAACGAGGGTCAGCTGGTCGACGGCGGCCTCCTCCACCGCCTCGCGGGAGACCGTGAACGGCAGCGTCGCGCCCGACGCCCACGCCGCCAACTGGTCGTCGTAGTTGGGGTGGAAGGCGTGCCCCGAGTTGCCGGTGAGGTGGATCCAGGTGGAGGCGTCCCGATCGGCCAGGTCCACGACCATCCGCATGGACGGCACGGCGGTGATCTCGTAGCCGCTGGTCGGCTCCCAGCCGGTGGCGTTCACGATGCTGGACCCGCCCGAACTCTCCACCGGCCCCCGGTTGAGCAGCCACTCGACCGCGCCGATGCCGGAGGCGCCGAAGGACTGGTTGGTCGCGGTCAGGGTGTGCAGGTCGCCCCAGCGCCAGTCGGCCGGATCCTCGCCCAGACGCTCGGTCAGCTCCTCGGCGGCGGCGTCCATCGCGGCGGCCAGGACCTCGTCGCGGCCACTGACGGTCTCGCCCTCCCACCAGGGGGACTCGGGGTCGGCGAGGAGCCGGTTGACCACGTACATCCCCCGAGAGCTGCCGCTCATGGCCACATCGCCGAGCTCGTCGAACAGCAGCGGCAGGAGGTGGCGCCAGAACGCCTGGTAGAAAGCGGCCCCCGAGGAGTCCGGGTCGGTGTGGCCGTCCCACTCGCGCAGCCGCTCCCGGGCCTGGGCGGTGACGCCGTCGACCTCCGCCTCCAGCAGGTACGGGAGCGCCTCGGCGGCGGCCGCGTGGTAGGAGTCCATGTGGATCTCGGACATGTCCTGCGAGGTCACCGGGCCTTCGGTGATCGCCTGGTCGAGCAGGTCGTTGATCCGCTGGCTCCGGTAGCCGTAGTCCCAGTCGTCGGTCAGGTGGTGGGGGTACTCGGCGTCGACCAGGGACTGGTTGGCGGTGACGATCACCCCGGAGGCGGGGTTGTACACGCTGGGCAGTTCGTCGAAGGGCAGGTAGTCCCCCCAGTCGTAGGAGGAGTCCCAACCGGGGGCGGGCCAGCGGCCGTCGTCCTCGCCGCGCACGGGGACGTGGCCGGGCGCTGGTAGCCGATGTTGCCCTCGGCGTCGGCGTAGACGAGGTTCTGCGCGGGGACGTCGAAGCGGGCGGCGGCGTCGCGGAAGTCGGACCAGTCGCGGGCGCGGTTGAGGGCGAAGACGGAGTCGGCGGTGGTGCCCGGCTCCAGGGCGGTCCACCGGAGGGCGACGCCGTAATCGAAGCCGTCCGTGCCGTCCGCGTCGTCCGGGGAGCCTGAGGCGTTCGCGTCGTCTGAGGATCCCGACTCCCCGTCGCCTGGCCCCTCCCCGTCGCCCCGGGCCGCCCGCTCCGGCTCCCGCGTGATGCCCGGGTCCTCCGTGAGTGCGGCCAGGTGCCGTCCCGCCGCGGCGTCGGAGAGCAGCGGGCCGTGCCCGGTCAGCCTGATCGTGATGTCGACGTCCTCGCCCCCGGCGACCTCGATCGTCTCCTCGACGACCTCCATCGGCACGCGCTCACCGTCCACGACGTAGTGGTCTCCGTCGAGCCGTTCGACGAAGAGGTCCATGACGTCGGGGTTGAGGTTGGTCAGGCCCCAGGCGACGGACTCGTTCTGGCCGATGACCACGCCGGGGAGGCCGGAGAAGCTGAAACCGGTGACGTCATAGGGGCAGGCGTCGGTGAGCTCGGTGCAGTGCAGGCCGTTCTGGTACCAGACGGACGGCATCGACGCGCCCAGGTGGGGGTCGTTGGCCAGCAGCGGCATGCCGGACTCGGTGTGGTCGCCGGAGACCACCCAGGAGTTGGAGCCCAGGTCGGAGCTGGAGGAGGGGCCGAGCAGGCCGGGGACCGCCGCGGAGATCCGGTCGAGTCCGTCGAGCGCGGCCAGGGCGTCCTCGGGCAGATCCGCGGGCGCGGCCGGGGCGGTGGCGGGGGAACCCGCGGAGTCCGTTCCGGCGGCGGTCGGCGCGGCGTCGGGGGCGGCGGTGGGGGCGCGCCGTTCGTCGGCGTCGATCTGGGCGCCGTTGTGCTGGTCGGTCGCGGTGATCGGCGTGTGCCGGTCGACGGGGTAGGCCGGGTAGAGCTCGTCGATCTGCTCGCGCGTGAGCCCGGACGCGAGGAGGGCGGCGCGCTCGGTCTCCTCGCGGAGGTTGCCGCCCAGGTCCCAGGCCATGGCCTTGAGCCAGGCGAGGCTGTCAGCGGCGGTCCAGGGCTCGGCGGTGTAGTCCCCGGCGGTGACCGCGAGGAGGCCGTGCTCCAGACTGGCGGCGGCGCCCTCGTGCTCCTCGATCCAGGCGTTGACACCCTCGGCGTAGGCGTCGAGGTGCTCGCGCGTCCGTTCGTCGAGCAGGTCGTACTCCTGCTCGGCGACGCGCCGCCAGCCCATGGTGCGCAGGTAGGCGTCGGTCTCGACCTGGTCGGGGCCGAAGAGTTCGGCGGTCCGACCCGCGGTGACGTGGCGGCGGAAGTCCATCTCCCAGAAGCGTTCCTGCGCGTGGGTGAACCCCTGCGCCATGAAGAGGTCGTGCGCGGTGTCGGCGTAGACGTGGGCGACTCCGTGCTCGTCGCGCAGCACGGTGGCGGGGGAGTCCAGACCGGGCAGGGCGAGTTCGCCGGAGGTCTCCGGGAACGAGCGGCGGACGGCCCATATCCCCACGAGTGCCCCTATCAGCGCCAGTGCCACGACGGCGGCGAGGGAGCCCAGAAGTAAGCGAACGAGGACACGGCTGCGCAAGACACTCATGTCGGCACACTAAGGTGCCGGGCCGAGCGTGATCCAGGTCGCCGTGGCGCTCGACCCAATTGTTACCTACGGGTACACGCGGTGGGGCGGAGGTTGTCCACGGAGGCGGTGCCGGCGGCGCCTCCTCGGAGGTGCCTCGCTCGAAGGCAAACCTGGGTGTTTCCTATCAAGGAATATGACTTCAACGGGTTCGAGGTCGGGCTGTGAACGGCCGGAGCGGGAACGCGCACATGGAGCGCGACGGCCAGGAGGACGGGCGAGCCGACCGCCGCGGGTGGTTCGCCGTGTCCGCCGTGGGCCTGACCGCCGCGCTCGGCCTGATCGGGCTGGCCGGAGGAGCCCCGGTCGCCGCCGTCACGGCGCTCGTGGTGTGGGGACTGGCCTACGGCGGGGTGTCGGTGGGTTTGCAGACCTGGATGCTGCGCCACGCCTCGGAGGTTCCCGAGGCGGCCACGGCGCTGTGGGCCGCGGGATTGGAGTACCGGCACGTGGTCCGGTTGGGGACGTACGTCGTCGACCACGACATGGAGAAGCTGGCGGTCCTCGGGGAGCGGGTGAACGCGCTCTGGGAGGGGAGGCCGCCCGCGCAGACCCTGTTGGGGGTGGTGGGGCTGGCGCTCCCGGGGATGCTGTTCGAGGTTGACGCGCTGGCCGTGCGGGACTGAGGCTCGCTTGTCACTGTCCACTCGGGCGGTGACCGGGAGGGTCGCCGCCCGAGCCCGCGGGCCGCTTGGTTCAGCTGATTGAAGGGGTGTTGGTCGCGAGATAGACCCGGATCAGGCTGGCGAGTTCGTCGAACTCGCCCTGTCGCTGGGGCGGCGGCTTCGGTGCGAGGAGGTCGCCCACCGGGACTCGCGGCCGGGGGATGGTCACCGCTCGGGGCTGGGGGCGAGGGCGCATGTACGGGCGGACGAGTGCGCCCCCGGTCTCGTCGGGGTCCGTGGGTGAGGGTGCTGGGGTCTTGGGGAGCGGCTGGGGCTCTTTGGGGGAGCCGGTGGGGAGTTCGCGTCGGCGTGGAGCAGGCCCGATCCCGGCTCGGGTCGGCGTACTGGGGACGAAGACGAGGGTGAGCGCTGCCGCCAGGGCCGTCGTCGCGAGGGCCCAGAGCTGGCCCGCGAGGGTGCGGTGCCGTTTGCGGTGGCGGCCGTTAGGGTGGTGCATGGTCGTCCTCCTGTTGTGTTCAGGGGGTTGATCACGCCCGGCTCGGTGGTCCTACGCACCGATCGGGGCATCTGTGTCTGTGGCGCTCGGGCGGGTGTCGATGGCCCCGTGGGGCTGCGCTTCCCGCCATGGCGAATCGTCGCTTCAGGCGTCCAGGTCGCGGCGGGGGTCGATCAGCGCCCACACGGTGAGCGGGCCGCCTCGATGGCCGGTCCACCACCACTTCTCCGACAACGCGGCCACCAGGCGCAGCCCGCGCCCGGACGGCTCCGCGTCGTCGACGTGGTCAGGGAGCGTCGGAACCGTGATCGGCCGCAGGGCGCGCGGTCCGTCGTCGGTCACGGAGATCAGGACGATCTGGCCTGGCATGACCTCCGCGGTCACCTTGACCCGTCCGTACCGGCCGCCCGAGGCGGTGTGCACGACGGCATTCGTGACGAGCTCGCTGACCGCGAGTTCGACCAGGGCCGATGCCTGCTGGTCCAACCCGGTGGCCCGCGCGCACCAGGTTCGAATGCGGCCGACCCGCTCGGGGGTCCCGTCGAAGTACGCGGCGAACACCCCGGTGCGAGGGCTCCTGACGTGGACCGGGAACCCACCCACCACCGCCCGGTCCTGGCTGTGGCCGCACCGCGGCCTCGGGACTTCGCATCCGGACATCTGGTGCTCCTTTTCGCGATTCTCAGATCAGCATTACCGTTTGTCAGACTTAGTTTGAACGTCCGAATGAGTAGGGTTTGAGGGGAAATTACTCAAGCGCTCAACTCTTTGGCCTGCGTCGACTCTGCTCATGTCGGCATGCGGATCTCTAGGAGTGCCATCGATTTCTCGATAACTCTCGCTGCTGTTGTCCACGCGTGTCACACTGCTGGAAGAGAATCGAATCTGCTTGATTCCGCTGGAGTGACATGCCCAGGAAGCCCAACCCCTCATATCGAAAGATCGCGACTGAGCTGCGTAAACTCCGAAAATCCAAGGGCTGGACCCAGGGGAGGCTGGCTGAGCAGCTGAACTGTTCGACGTCCCTCGTCTCCTACTGGGAGCTGGCCATCTATGTGCCGCAGCTGAAGGAGTGCCAGGCGCTCGACCGGATCTTCGGCACATCCGGATTCTTTGAGCGCGCCTGGAGTAGGGCCAACAGCGAGAGCATCTACCCCGTGGGTACGCAGACCGCCGTCGATTTTGAGCGGTCGGCCGTTGACATCCGCGAATACCACACGATCCTGGTTCCTGGCCTGGCACAGACACCTGACTACGCCAGGGCCACATACCGTGCGATGCGGCCGTTCGCCACGGAGGAAACGCTGGGCCGCTTGGTCGCATCTCGGGTGAAGCGCCACGAGATCCTGCGGGGAGCCGATCGGCCGCTACTGTGGATGGTGTTGGACGAGGGCGTGATCCGACGGGTCCTCGGTAGCCAGGCCACGATGAAGGAGCAGTTGGAACATCTGCTCGAAATGACGGAGGCCCGAACTCTCCGGCTTCAGATCGTTCCTCGGTGCTGCACACTTCCCCCAGGCATCTCAGGACCCTTCAAGATCTACACCTTCCCCGATCGTCCGATGGTCGTGACGGCGGAGTACGTTGTTGATGACCTCGTCATCGACGACGCTGAGCAGGTCCGCTACTGTGCGAATCTCTTCGGGGCGATCCAGTCGGAAGCATTGTCAACGAGCGACAGCTATGAGCTGGTGCGGCGGGTACAAGGAGAACTCGATGAGTAGCCGTGAGTGGCGCAAGAGCAGCTACAGCAGCGGAGTGAACAACAACTGTGTGGAGGTTTCCGAGGGGAGCGCCGTGCTGGTGCGCGACACCCAGAACAGGGGCCTCGGACACCTCACCTACCCCAGAGGCGAGTGGACCGGCCTTCTGGCTGTCCTGAAGACGTCCTCGCGGATTGACTGAGCCGCGACCCGCGCCGACAAGAACCGAGCCACTGTGCACCCGTCCGCACCACCCACGGGCACGCCGCGACGGTGGTCACTTCGTGTCGAAGCGCAGATCGGTAAGGGTGGTCAGGTCGATGCCGTAGCGGGCGTAGACCTTGGTGGTGTTCTCTCCCGTCAGGTCGGCTTCGGTGTAGCCGAGGAGGGCCGCCACTCGCACAACCTCGGCTCGGCTGTCGGCCTCGATCTCCAGGTAGGCGGGGATTCGGGGCCAGGCGTCGATCTCCAACCGGGCACCGTCCAGGGTGAAGCTGCGCCTGCGGTTCTCTTGGTAGGCCTTGGGTGCGTAACCCAGCTTGCCCAGCAGGGAGTTAGTTGTCGCGAAGTCGCCAACCTCGGTCTCGGTCTCGCGGGTGCCGCCGATGGCGTCGGAGTCGATCTCCTTAACCGTGAGCGTGACCTGCTTCCCCGAGTCGCGCAGCCGCACCCACCGGGAGGCATCGCCGGGCTCGATGTCGTAGACGTAACGGCGTTGCAGCACCTCCCCGAGGTCCTGGCCGCCCTTGTCGAGGATGAGTCGGGCCATCTGGGCGGAGTCGATGTCCAGCACCTTGGCCTCGTACTCGATCACGCTCATGTCGTCGGGTTCCCTTTCTAGCGATGTGCGTTCGGCGGGGAAGCCGATGGGAGGGTCCCTCTCTGTCAGGTTGGGATGAAACATCCCCTCATGTCTGGTTAGGCGGGCGGAGCCGAACAGGCGAGCACCACCCACATGACCAGTAAAATCACCGGCGACCCGCACCCAAAACCAAATGTGGACCTTCACACCCGAGCACAAACTGCGCATTTCAGCTGAACATGACGCCTGCACCACCATCGTCCACCAGGTCCACACCGAGGAGCGCCCGTGATCGTCACGCCCCTTCAACCCGAACGGATCGGCGAAGTCCTACACCTCATGGAGCTCGGTGAACCGTACATCTTCGCGCGCACCCTGTCCGACTACTGGCTCTACGCGACGCTGTTCTCCTCCACCTGCCCCGTCGCCGTCGCGGATGACGACACTGTCGCCGGGGCGGTGATGGCATTCCGAAGCCAGGACGACCCCGCGGACGTCTACGTCCAAGACGTCATGACCCATCCGCGACACCGGCGTCGAGGCATCGCACGAGCGCTACTAGAGAGTGTGCGCGCTCGGGCCGATACGTGGGGCTGTCGGCGTCTCTATCTCACCTCCGAACCCGACAACCAGGAAGCTCACGCCAGCTGGATCGCCCTTGGCTTCGTCAACGTCCCAGGCGACCGCGAGATTCACGGAGTCTCGGTCGTCAGCGACTTCAAGGGATTGGGCCGCCATCGCGCCGTCTACCAGTTGACCCTGGACTGAACAGGCCGTGCGACGGCTCTCAGGGAGTGGGCTCAGTGTTCAGCGGACGCGCTAACTCGCTTCCTGGGTATCGACGGGCCATCCCGAGAACGCCTTGCCGTGCTGGTACACCACCCTGATGTTCAGCGAGGTCAGGAGGTCCTGAAGGTCAGGGTGCGGTTTCTCTGGCAAGAGGACGGCGAGGGTGGGGTTTTTCGGAGTGACGTGTCTCCGGTAGTCCATGAGCTGGCCGATCGCCATACGGATGGCTTCGCGTGAACTCGAACCCTTCGCCTCGTAAAGGACGTGACAGGTCGTGTCGTACAAATCCGTCACCAGACTCGATGAGAGCCCTGCGACTCTGATCTGGAATCTGGCTACCTGATGTTCGTGCTCCTCCAGGAGCTTCTGAAAGTCCTCGCACAAGGAAGCTTCACGGCGGCTCACCCTGGTGCGAGGGACAGCTGACCGGGTGATCGGCTTACCGTTGTGCAACTCGGGCTCGATCAGCGAGCTTGTTGTGATGTCTGGGGGAACGGGGACGACTTCTGTCTTGGGCAGGGGTGTGATGGTGTCCTCAGCGTTGGGCGGCAGCGCATCGACGGGGCGGAGCCGGAAAACGATGACGCGCCGTTGTTTGTCCTGCTGGTTAGGGGCCTGACGCAGGACGTACGGCGTCTTGGCGTCAAGTTCAAACTTGCCGATGTATTGCTGGCGCTTCGCGCTTCTTCCGGGAACCGTCCCGACAGCCTTGAAAACACGCAGGTCACGGTCATCATCGACATGCGTGAGGATGGCACGGTTGCCCACGCCGTAGCGACCGAGGAAGACCTGGTCCTCTTCGCCAGCGCCGGTGTACTCGAAAATCGGTCCGATCTCGTCTCCCTCAGGAAGCCACCCATCGAAGTATCCCGACTTTTCGCCAGAGGAGGGGTCGGTGTAGAGCAGCACGTTCGCTCGGCCGGTTTCCGGCCGCTCCTTCGCGCAGGGTTGGATCCCTTGCCCTTGGCCACCACCGAAGTGGATCTTCATCTCTTCACGCGTTGTGAGTCGTCCAGGTTCGAGGGGATCGTCAGACATGCGCCCAATGTACAGTTTTGCGCTGCACGCCATCCGGTGACGTAAGTCCTGAGACGTGCGACCGTAGACTCTCCTACCGCCGCGCACCTGCTTCCTTGCGCACCCGCGCCACGACCTCCGCCGCCGGGGCGTCGGTCGCGGCCCGGTACCCCACGCCCGCCCACAGCGCCATCCCTCCCGGGTCGCCCGCGCGGGCCGCCGCCGCGCGCAGCGGCTTGGTCATGTGGTGGATCTCCGGGTAGGCGGTCGGCGCGCCCGTGTGCTCCCGCGTGAACCGGTTGACCAGCCCCCGCGCCGGACGCCCCGTGAACGCCCTGGTCAGGGCGGTCTCCGTGAACGCCGGGTCGGCCAGCGCCGCCTTGTGCACCGGGTTCACCCCGCTCTCCGGGCAGCGCAGGAACGCCGTTCCCAGCTGCACGGCCGCCGCTCCGGCCTCCATCGCCCGGGCGGCGTCCCGGCCGTGCATCAGGCCTCCCGCCGCGATCACCGGCACGTCCACCTCCGCCACCACCTCGGGCAGCAGCTCGAACAGTGGCCGCCCGCCGTCGCCGGCCGGGTCGAACACCGCGCGGTGCCCTCCGGCCTCCGATCCCTGGACGCACACCCCGTCCGCGCCGCGCGCGACCGCCAGCCGAGCCTCCGGCACGCTGGTCACCGTGACCACGGTCGCCGAGCCCGCCGCGCGAAGGCGGTCCAGGACTTCGGCGGACGGGCACCCGAAGGTGAAGCTCACCACCGGCACCGGTCGGGCGACGAGCAGGTCGATCTTGTCCGCCCACGCGTCGTCGTCGCCCACCGGCTCGCCGACGACCCCGCCGTGCCGCCCGGCCTCCGCGCCGAGATCATCCCGGTAGGCCGCCAGGACCCCTGGATCGGCGGGTGTCTCCGAGGGCACGAACACGTTGACCCCGAACACGGTCGTCCCCAGCGCCCGCACGGAGTCGATCCGCTCGGCCAGGGCCCGCGCCGACAGGTACCCCGCGGCCAGCGACCCGAGCCCTCCCGCCCCGGACACCGCCGCCACCAGCTCGGGCGTCGACCCGCCGCCCGCCATCGGCGCCTGGACGATCCACCGCTCCCGCAACGGTTCCGCCAACCGCATGAGTCCCCCTCGCGTCGGACGGAACGGACGCTAACAGGCGCGGTCCCGGAGGCGGCGCATCGGCCCGCCGTCACGCGTCGGGCACCGTCCCGAACAGGGGCAGCAGCACCGTGTCCACGATCTCCTCGACCATCGCGTCGCCGATCGGCTCGTGGTGGAACAGGAAGTGGTTGCGCAGCAGGGCCTGGCCCACGTCCAGCCGGGTCGGCGTGACCGCGCGCGGGTCGATCTCGCCGCGCTCCACCGCCCGCCGGGTCACCTCCGCTATCATCCGGCGGCCCATCCCCTGCGAGTGCGCCCGCAGCTGTGCGGCGCGCTCGGGGTCGGGCAGGATCTCCGTCATCAACCCCCGCAGCCCCGTGCCCGCGGGCCCCGCGAGCGTCCGCGCGATCCGTCGCAGCGCCGCCAGCAGGTCACCGCGCAGTGTGCCGGTGTCCGGCAGCTCCCCGGGATCGGGCACGACCGAGTACACGGCGTCCATCACCAGTTCGGCTCGGGTCGGCCACCTCCGGTACAGCGACGCCTTGCTCGCGCGGGCGCGGTCGGCGACCCCCTCCATCGTCAGCGCGGCGTAACCGCGCTCCTCCAACTCCTCGACGGTCGCCGCGAGGATGGCGGACACCAGCGCCTCGCCCCGGCGGCGCGGGCGCTTGCGGTGGTCGGCGGTGGCGGCGGTCATGTCCCGCATCCTACGAAGCCCGTGTGACCCGGCCGGCCGACCCGTCGACGGTGACCCGGTCGCCGTCGACGAGGGCGGTCGTCCCGGTGCCCGACCCCATGACCGCCGGGATCCCGTACTCACGGGCGACGATCGCCGCGTGCGACGCCGCCGCGCCCGTGTCGACCACCACGGCCGCCGCCCGTTGGAACAGCGGCGTCCACGACGGGTTGGTGTAGGGGCACACCAGCACGTCACCGGTCTCCAGCCGGTGGAACTCGGCGGGCTCGCGGATCACCCGCACGGTTCCCGTCGCGGTCCCGGCGCTGGCCGGGGTTCCGCAGACCAGCGCGTCGCCCCGGTCCCGGGCGGGGAACACCCGCGCCGGGTCGATCATCGGCACCCCGGTGAGCTCGGCGCGTGCGGCGGCCCGCGCGCGGACCAGGGAGCGCAGGCGCGCGACCTGGTCGGCGGGCATCCTCGTCACGTCCGTGATCTCCCGGACCTCCTCGATCCTCAGGTGGAACACGTCGAAGGGCTCGTCGACGACGCCCGCGTCGCGCAGCCGTGCGCCCATCTCCAACAGGGCCCGGCGCATCGCGGGCAGCCCCGCGGTGAAGTAGAAGTGCGAGTCCTCCCGGAACGCCATCCCGTCCTGCGCCGCGCGCACCCACCGGGTCACCAACGACCGGGCGCGCCCGCCGCGCAGCAGCGGGTGGTCCAGGAGCGCGGCCAGCGCGCGTTCGGACCGGGACCCGGGGTCGTCCTCGCGCTCGCGCCCGACCAGCACCCTGACCAGTCCGATGACGCTCTCCGGCGACTCGGCGAGGGTGGGCGGGCTGACCAGCAGCGGGCTGGTGGTCTCGCGGCGGCCGAACTCGCGCAGGAAGGCGTCGAGGGCCTCGGCGAACTCCCGCCCCGGGCCCTGGCCGTCACGCGGCGCGGCCAGCAGGTCGCCGGGGTCGGCGGACTCGACGAGCGCGCGCAGTGCGGGCGCGGCCCGGACCCGGTCCGCCAGGTCCTGGAGCGCCCGGTTGGCGTCCTCGGTCCTGGTGCGGGCTCCCCCGAGCAGGTCGCCGAGCAGGGACCGCCGACCGAGCAGCGCGGTGGTCGCGACCAGCCGCGCCACCGACACCCCCGTGCTCGGCAGGTAGTCCAGGCGCAGGTCCCGGCAGTGTCGAGCAGCGCGAGCACCCGTTCCGGCACCGCCACCAGCTCCGGCCACGGCAACGACGCCGGATCGAGGGCGTCGAGTTCGTCGGTGCGGCGCAGGAAGTCGACGAACCGGGGATCTTCCCGCCACGTGCGGACGTCCCTCGCCCGCGCCGCACGGGCCAGGAGGAACGGTGTGCCCAGGGCGCGCGGGGTGGGGCGCGGCGTCCCCGGGGTGAGCCGCGTGACCACCCCGTCCTCCTCCGCGTAGAAGTCGTCGAAGCCGCCGGTGATCCCGTACGCCTGGGCGATCTGCCCCATCATGCGCGCCGGGCCGCGCCCGAACCACGTGCTCGCGTCCATCGGGTACGGCCGCACCGGCACGTACTCGGTGAGGACCGAGGCCAGCAGGCGTTGGCGCCGGTTGAGCGGCCCGGTCACCGGCGGGAGCGCCGTCATCGGCCGGGACTGGACGATGTGGGCGCGTCCGTCGGCCAGACACCACTCGATGTCCTGGGGGCGGCCGAAGTGCGCGGCTATCGTGCGGGCGTGCGCCACCAGGACTGAGAGCTGGTCGTCGGTCAGCAGCCGTTCGGCGTCCGCGTCCCGGGTTCCGCGCTGGTCCTGGCCGGTCCGGTCCTCCCGTACGACCCCGCCGCCGGCGCCGGACCGGATCACCACCTCGCCGCGGCCAGGCCGCCACTCCAGGAGCCGGCCGCCGTGGTCGAGCACGTAGTGGTCGGGGGTGACCAGCCCGGACACCACGGCCTCGCCGAGCCCGGCGCCGGCGTCGACGATGACGCGGTCGCGCTCTCCGCTGACCGGGTCGGCGGTGAACATCACCCCGGCCACGTCGGAGTCGACCATCCGCTGTACGACCACCGCGATGCGTACCTGGGCGGAGGGCGCCGACCGCTCCGCGCGGTAGGCCACCGCCCGGTCGGTCCACAGCGAGGCCCAGCACCGCCGGACCGCGTCGACGACCGCGTCGGCGCCGACCACGTTGAGGTAGGTGTCCTGCTGTCCGGCGAACGTGGCCCCGGGCAGGTCCTCGGCGGTGGCGCTGGAGCGGACCGCGACCGGGGCGTCCGCGCCGAGGCCGGTGTAGGCGCGGGTGATGGCCGCGCGCAGGTCGTCCGGGACGGGTGCGGCCTCCAGTGCGGCGCGGAGTCCGGCGGGGTCCGGCGTCTGGGAGGGGCGGTCGTCGCTCGACTCGGCGGCGAGCCGGTCCGGGAGCCCGACCCCGGCGGCGGCCCTGGCGTAGGCGTCGGTGGTGACGACGAACCCGGGCGGCACCGGGAGTCCGGCCCGCAGGAGTTCGGCGAGGTTGGCGGCCTTGCCGCCGACGGCCGCGAGGTCGTCGGCGCCGAAGGCGTCCAGGGGTGCGACGGATGGTGGCTGGGTCATCGGGGAGTCTCCCTGTCGGATTCCGCGTGCGCCGTGGTGCGCAGGGGGCGGTGGGGAAGGGCGAGGGCGAGGAGGAACGCCAGCCCCAAGAGCGGGGCCACGGCAAGCAGTGCCGAGGGCACCGCGGCCCCGAACGCGCTCGCCACGAGCGCGCGCGTCGGCTCTGGGAGGGCGGCGATGGTCTCGGGGGTGAGCGTGCGCGGGTCGGCGACCCCGGCCGGAACCCGCTGGCTGAACGACCGTGTGACCAGCGCGCCCACGACCGCGACGCCCGCGCTGGCGCCGACCTGGCGCAGGAAGAGCACCGCGGAGGTGGCGGCGCCGAGGTCGCAACGGTCGACGGCGTTCTGCGCGGCGAGCATGACCACCTGCATCACCAGGCCGAGCCCGAGCCCGAGGAACATCAGTAGTCCCACGAGTCCCCAGGTGCCCAGGTCCGGACCGAGAAGGCCGATGAGGACGAGCCCGACCGTCGCGATCGCCGTGCCCGCGACCGGGTAGCCGCGGTAGTGGCCGGTGCGGGTGATGAGCCGCCCCGACACCACGGTGGTGACGAGGGTCCCCGCCATGAGGGCGGTGACCAGCAGGCCCGCCCGCGTCGCGCTCGTGCCCAGGGAGATCTGCGCGAACGCCGGAACGTAGGTGAGCACGCCGAAGAGCCCGAACCCCACCAGGAAGCTGACCGCGACGGGCAGGGCGAACGCCCGGTCGCGCAGCAGGCGCGGGGGTAGGACGGGGTCGCGGACCAGGCGCGCGGTGACCGCCCACAGGGCGAACGCGGTGACGGTGCCCGTGATCAGAGCGGGGACCGCCCAGCCGGGGTAGGCGCCGGGGCGGGCCAGCGCGTCGCAGAGCAGGACGCGCCGACGACGGTGGCGGCCAACGCCGCGGCGCCCGCGTAGTCGATCGACGGTCGGTCCTGGGGGCGGGGGAGGCGCAGGGTCAGGCCGAGCACGACGAGGGTGGCCAGGCCGAGCGGCGGGTGGATGGCGAAGATCCAACGCCAGGACAGGTGGTCGACCAGGACGCCGCCGACCAGCGGCCCGCCGACCGCGGCCAGGACGTACACCGCGCCGAAAAGGCCGAGGTAGCGTCCGCGTTCGCGCGGGCTGACGATCTCGCCGACGATCGCCTGTGCGCCGATCATCACCCCGCCGCCGCCCAGGCCCTGCACGACCCTGGCCGCGACGAACACGCCCAGGGTGGTGGACAGGGCGGCGACCAGCGCCCCGGCGGAGAACAGCACGACGCCGCGAGCAGGAGCGGGACGCGGCCGTAGCGGTCGCCGAGGCGGCCGAAGACCGGCATCACGGCGGTGGCGGCGACCAGGTAGGCGGTGACGACGGTGGGCATCTGGTCCAGCCCGCCGAGGTCGCCCGCGATCTCGGGGAGCGCGGGCGCCACGGCGGTCTGGTCGAGGGCGGCGAGCAGCATCGCCATCAGCAGGCCGGGCATGGCCAGGACCACGGAGGACGGGCGACGCGGCACGGGTCTCGCCTCCTCAGAGATCATAAGAAACGATTCGTTCTCTAAAGAGGCTAGCTCCCGCCATGAGAGGACGCAACGTTTCTTCCGGGGGATGTCCGGGGCGGCCGTGGCCCACCGCGTCCGCCTCAGGACGGGGCCGGGCGGCGCGCGGCGTCCACGGGTCCCCACCCCAGGCCGTCACGGGCTCCGGGAGACCCCTCGCGAACGGGGCCGTACCCGGGCCGCCGACCCCTCACCGGTACGCTCGGCTCCACGAGCGTCTGCCCAGGAGGAGCCCACCATGCCAGCGACCGCCGTCGTCACCGGAGCCAGCAGCGGGATCGGCGCGGCCACCGCGCGCGGGCTCGCGGCCGAGGGCTACGACGTGGTCCTCGTCGCCCGCCGCGCCGACCGGATCGAAGCCCTCGCCGAGGAGCTGACCGCGGCCGGGCACAACGCCCGCGCCCAGGTCCTGGACGTCACCAACCGCGCCGCCGTCGACGCCTTCGCCGAGGACCTGCCCGCCTGTTCGGTCCTGGTCAACAACGCGGGCGGCGCGATCGGGACCGAGAGCGTCGCCACCGCCGACCCCGCGGACTGGCGCGCCATGTACGAGGTCAACGTCCTCGGCGTGCTGCACATGACCCAGGCCCTGCTGCCCAAGCTCGTGGCCGGGGGCGAGGGCACCGTCCTGGTGGTCTCCTCCGTCGCCGGGCACGTCGTCTACGAGGGCGGGGGCGGCTACGTGGCCGCCAAGCACGGCGCGCACACGCTCGCGGCCACCCTGCGGCTCGAACTCCTCGGCCAGCCGGTGCGCGTCCTGGAGGTCGCCCCGGGCATGGTCAGGACCGAGGAGTTCACCCTCAACCGCCTGCGCGGGGACGCCGACGCGGCCGAGGCCGTCTACGCGGGGGTGCCCGACCCGCTGTCCGCCGAGGACGTCGCGGACACCATCGTCTGGGCGGTCACCCGGCCCCCGCACGTCAACGTCGACCTCCTGGTCGTGCGCCCGCGCGCCCAGGCCGCCCAGCACCTCGTCCACCGGGTGGAGGAATAGCGCTTGACCCTGACGCCGCGTCAACCCCTAGCGTCGGGGCCGTGAGCGAGAACACCACCGCCGACGTCGGCGCCACTCCCGAGATCGACCGCACCATCTATCCCATGCCGATGTTCGCCACTTTCCGGGTGGCGGACCTCGCCGCGGCCGAGGCGTTCTACCACGCCGTCGGTTCATCTCCCTGGCCACCATCCCGGGTCCGGACGGAACCCCCGTGCTGGTGCACCTGCGGCGCACGCGGTACCAGGACATCCTGCTCGTCCCCGGAGAGCCGGAGCGCGGCAGCACGACCGTGTCGTTCCAGGCCGCGGGCGAGGACCTCGCCGCGCGGGCGGACACGCTGCGTGCCGCCGCCCCCGAGGGCGCGCGGATCGAGGGTCCCACGGACACCGCCTGGTTCACCTCCGACGTGACCGTCGACGACCCCGACGGCAACCGCGTGATCCTCACCGCGCGACGCGACGCGGAGGGGGAGCAGGCCGAGTCATGGGCGAGGACCTTCGAGGGGGACTTCGTCGTCGAGGGGAAGTAGCGCTATCCGGGCCCCTCGGCCCCGCCCGCGCCGTCGGCCCCGTCTTCCGCTCTGGCCTGACTCCCCTGATCGCGGACGTCCTGGGCCCGGAGGAGGGCGGGGAGGCGGCCCTGGCCGGGCACGTCTCGTTCCTGGAGGACGAGCGCGACCGCCTCGACCGGCGGATGGAGGCGGTCCGGCACACGCTGGACGCGCGCCGGTCGGGCGGTAGACTCGGCGGCGGGTTAGGTACCTAAGAGGGGCTCCGGTGTGTCACACCGGAGCCCCTCTTTTCGTGTGCGCTCAGGTCAGCGCTGGGCGGCGCCCAGGAACGCGGTCCACTCGATGGACGGGAAGGCCAGATGGCCGAGGTCCGGCTGTGTGGAGTCCCGGACGGCGGACGCGCCGGGCACGTCGGCGACCTCGACGCACTCCTGTGCGGTGGTGCTGTACGACGACTTGCGGAAGGTCAAGGGCTGGGTCAGGTACACGGGTCGGTCCTAGTCGATGAGTCGTGTCAGGTAGTGCACGGACTCTGCCGGAGACAGAGCTGTGCCCTGGAGGTGGTCCAGGACGTCGCGATAGTCCGCGATCTGTTCCGGGTCCTCCAGGTAGAGCCCATCGTGACGTGTCTCCAGGTACACAATGGGCCGGTCCAAGGGGTTGGGGAAGTCCAGCAGCACGAACGGCCCGCCCGTCCCCGCGTGCAGACCGGTCGCGAACGGGAGCACCTGGACAGTGATGTTCGGACGCTCGGTCATGGCCACCAGGTGGCGGAGCTGGCCGCGCATCACCTCGGGATCAGCGGCGGTCGCGGGGCGCGCGAGGGTGGCCTCGTCGATGATCGTCCACAGTCGTGGCGGGGTCTCCCGGTCGAGGATGCGCTGTCGCCGCTGGCGTGCGTCGACAACCCGCTCGATGTCGTCAGGCAGGGTCAGCGCCGCCCGCGCGGACGCCGCAGCGTACTCCCGAGTCTGGAGCAGACCCGGGATGGCCCCTACCTGGTACGTCGCGATGGAGGACGCTTCGGCCTCGAACCCGAAGTAGGCCCCGGCGAAATCCGAGTAGCGGGTCCACCAGCCCTTGATGCGGGACTGGCGGGTCAGCTCGAACAGGGCTTCCCGTCGCTTCTCGTCGGTGACGCCGTAGACGTCCAGGAGGAGTGCGATGTCGGTGACGTAGGGGCGCAGGCGTTTTCCGGTCTCGATGTTGGCGATTTTGGCCCTGCTCCATTCGAGCTTCTTCGCTGCCTGCTCCAGGGTGAGCCCAGCCCCGGCGCGTAGCTGTTTCAGCTCTTCAGAAAGCCTACGGCGGCGGATGGTCGGGCTGAAGTCAGGCGCGGTCTCGGGCATGCGTCGATGGTATGGGCGTGAGCGTCTTGGGGCCAATGTCCGATTCACCGTCTCTTATTCACGGGGGCCGATTCACTGAGCAGGCTTGAAAATCGGTGATTCACCGTTTTAGATGGACCATACCTAACCCAGTCGTGGCCCATAAGGGCCTTCGCCCAGGAGGTGTGCGCCTTGCGCTACCTGTTCTTGACCGCGTCGCTGGCGTGTCTGGTCGCCCGTACGACCGCCCACGCCGTCCGTCGCCGGGCGGCTCGCGTCCGCCGGTACGCCGAGGAGTCCGGCGAGCCCGGACCCGCCACCCTCACCCCGGTCCGGCTGCACCGGCCGGTGTCCGG
>NZ_MKKC01000098.1 GCF_001942255.1 Nocardiopsis sp. CNR-923 | reverse complement strand
GCGTCGTTGCGCACGCCGACCGGAACGCTTCCCGCAACATCGCCCACCGTGGCGGGGTTGTGTGGAACGCGGGGCGCAAGTCACACGTCCCACCCGGATCCTAGGATCGGGGTAAGACGCGGTGGACGTTCCTGGCTGCCAGTCAGGTGTTCGACCGCAAGCTCAGTCCTTCAGGGCCGAGAAGCTGACACCAGAGCCATCCCCGTCCCTGTGGACGGGCTCCGCCTGGGCCGCCCGCCGCTGTCGCCGTCGTCGTCGGCACCGCACTCCCGCCGACGAGGGGAGGTGCGGCGCCTGGGGACGAGGGTCGCGGAGGCTTCGCACCCGAGCCGCGCCTACCCCGGCACGGTGAGGATCTCGGCCCCGTCGTCGGTGATGGCGATCGTGTGCTCACTGTGCGCCGCCCGGCAGCCCGTCGCACTGCGCAGCGTCCACCCGTCGGCGTCGATGACGAGTTCGGCGGTGTCCGCCATGACCCACGGCTCCAGCGCCAGCAGCAGCCCGGGGCGCAGCCTGTGGCCGCGGCCGGGCCGTCCGGTGTTCGGAACGTGCGGGTCCTGGTGCATCGTCGATCCGATGCCGTGGCCTCCGTACTCGGTGTTGATCGGATACCCCGCCCCGCTGAGGACCGTGCCGATGGCGTGGGAGACGTCGCCGACACGGGCCCCGGGCCGGGCGGCGGCGATCCCCGCGGTCAGCGCGCGTTCGGTCGCGTCGATCATCGCGACGCTCTGCGGGGGTCGCGTGTCGCCCACGACGAAGCTGACGGCGGCGTCCGCGGCGACTCCTCCCAGGGCGAGGGCGAGGTCGAGCGTGAGCAGATCGCCGTCGGCGAGCGCGCGGTCGTGGGGGCGTCCGTGGAGCACGGCGTCGTTCACGGCCGTGCAGACGTGGTGGCCGAACGGGCCGCGTCCGAAGGGCGGCGCGTATTCGACGTAACAGGACAGCGCCCCCGCCTCGGCGATCATGGCCGCGGCCCACCGGTCGATGTCCAGGAGGTTCGTGCCGACCGCGCTGCGGCTCCTGAGCGTGCTCAGGATGTCGGCGACCAACGCGCCCGCGTCCTTCGCGCGGGCCAGTCCGGCGGGGGTCAGTATCTCGATCACGCGGCGCCCTTCTCCAGATCCGAATAACTATACCGTCCATGCTATACCGGTCCCTGGGTGGGTCGCGTCGACGGGCCGCCCACTCCCACGGGCCCGGACACGGACCGCGCCGCCCCCGGGCGGTGACCCCGTCCGCGTACGGGGCTTGGCCCGGCCGCGCCGCGGACACGACCTCCGCCGGTCGCGCGTCATCCGCACCCCGTTGCCCTAACCTTGGGCAACGTGACCGAACAGCACCACTACCCCTGGCCCGACGCCTCCGCGACCGGTGTCGGGTCCTGGCCGGGGGAGGACCCCGACGAGGCCGTCCGCACCGTCCTCGGCGAACTCCCCGACCTGCCGCACCTTCCCGAACTCCCCGCGCGCGCGTCGCGCGACATGATCGGCCGCACCGGCGGTCTCCTCGTCGACTTCCCCGTCGAGGTCCAGCCCAGCGGTTGGCGGGTCGTCGACAGCCCCGGCCGCGACGTCGCACGCGCCACCAGCCTCATGTCCTACGACCTGGACGCCCTCGCCGAGCACGCGCACGGCTTCCAGGGCGCCCTGAAGATCCAGGTCGCCGGGCCGTGGACGCTCGCCGCGTCGATCGAACTCCGTTCCGGTCAGCGCCTCGTCTCCGACCGGGGCGCCCGCCGGGACCTGGCCGAGTCCCACCTGGAGGGCGTCCTCGCCCACGTCGCCGACGTCCGCCGCCGCGTGCCCGGCGCCCGCCTCCTCGTCCAGGTCGACGAACCCTCCCTGCCCGCCGTCCTCCTCGGCTCCCTCCCCACGGCCAGCGGGTACGGGCGCCTGCCCGCCGTCGACCGCGTCCACGTCGAGGGGGCTCTGCGCGTGCTCTTCGAGGCCCTCGACGACGCCGGGGCGGTCCCCGTCGCCCACTGCTGCTCCGCAGGGGCCCCCATCGACCTCATGCGCCGCAGCGGAGCCCGTGCCCTCAGCCTCGACGCGCTGCTGCTCGACCGGGACCACGACGAGATGGTCGGCACCGCCGTCGAGGCCGGCGTCGGGCTGATCCTCGGCGTCGTCCCCTCCCTCGACGGCACGCGCGCCGATGCCCGCCCGTCGCCCGCCACCGCCCGGGGACCGCTCCGCGGCGGGACGGGACACCCTCGACGGACGCCTTCGGCGCGGTTCCCTCGAATGTCCGATCCGGCGGCTACGGTCGATCCCGTACGCGAGCTGTGGAACCGGCTGGGATTCACCCCTGACCTGCTCTCCCGCGCGGTGGTCACCTCGCCCACGTGCGGGCTCGCGGGCGCCTCGCCCGAGCACGCGCGCGCCGCCCTCGACACGGCGCGCTCCGGAGCCCGGGTCCTGCGGGACGAACCCCGCGGGTAGGCGCACCCCGGGTCCGCGACCGCGGCGGGCGAGAACGAGAGCAGAAGAAAGGCAGGCAGTGAGCGCGCACGACGACTCCATCCACGTTCCCGACGAGGTCCGCGACCGACACGAGCAGCTGTGTCAGGAACTGGACGACTACAGTTACCGGTACTACCTCGGCAAGCCCGTCGTCTCCGACGCCGAGTACGACCAGTTCATGGGCGAGCTGCTCGACATCGAGCGGCGCCACCCCATCCTCGTCACCCAGGACTCGCCGTCGCAGAAGGTCGGCGCCCCCATCAGCGTCGACTTCGCGGAGGTCGAGCACCTGGTGCGGATGGAGAGCCTGGGCAACGCCTTCGACTACGACGAGCTGGGCGCCTGGGCCGACCGCGCCAGCTCCGAGGTCCCGGTGGACGCCTACCTGTGCGAACTCAAGATCGACGGCCTCGCGGTCGACCTCGTCTACGAGCGCGGCCGTCTCGTGCGCGCGGCCACCCGCGGCGACGGACGCGTCGGTGAGGACATCACCCCCAACATCCGCACCATCGACGTGGTCCCCGAACGCCTCGACGAGTCGGTCCGGCCCGCTCCCCGGCTCCTGGAGGTGCGCGGCGAGGTCTTCCTGCCCGTCGAGGACTTCGAGCGGCTCAACCGACGCATGGCCGACGCGGGCGAGCACGTCTTCGCCAACCCGCGCAACGCCGCCGCCGGGTCGCTGCGGCAGAAGGACCCGCGCGTCACGGCCACGCGTCCGCTGTCGATGATCGTGCACGGTGTGGGCGCCTACGAGCCGGCCGGCGGCGAGGTCTCGTCGGGCGGAGTCGCCCTGACCAGCCAGTCCCAGGCCTACACGCTCCTCGGCGAGTGGGGGTTGCCGCTCAGCGACCGCTACGAGGTCGTCGACTCCATGGACGCGGTCCGCCGGTACGTCGCCCGCTACGAGCGCGACCGCCACGTGCCCGCCTACGAGATCGACGGCATCGTCATCAAGGTCGACGACTTCGGCCTGCAACGTCGCCTGGGGTCCACCAGCCGCGCCCCCCGCTGGGCGATCGCGTACAAGTACCCGCCCGAGGAGGTGACCACCAAGCTCGTCGACATCAAGGTCGGTGTGGGACGGACCGGCCGGGTCACCCCGTACGGCGTGATGGAGCCGGTGGTTGTGGCCGGGTCCGAGGTCGAGTTCGCCACTTTGCACAACGCCCAGGAGGTCGCCCGCAAGGGAGTGCTGATCGGCGACACCGTGGTCCTGCGCAAGGCGGGCGACGTCATCCCCGAGATCGTGGGCCCGGTCGTGGACCTGCGCACCGGCGACGAGCGCGCGTTCGTCATGCCCGAGCGCTGCCCCGAGTGCGGCGCCGAGCTCGGCCAGCAGAAGGAGGGCGACGTCGACCTGCGCTGCCCCAACGCCCGCTCCTGCCCGGGCCAGCTGCGCGAACGCGTCGCCTTCATCGCCGGACGCAAGGCCCTGGACATCGAGGCGCTCGGCTACGTGGCCGCCACCGCCCTCACCCAGCCGCTCGAACCCTCCGAGCCGCCGCTGCGCGACGAGGGTGACCTGTTCGACCTCACCGTCGACCAGTTGCTGCCCATCCGCACGTACGTCCTGGACCCCGACACCACCGAGCCCAAGACCGACCCCAAGACCGGCGATCCCAAGGTGGTGTCCTTCTTCGCCAACAAGGAGGGCGAGCCCAAGAAGACCGTCGAGAAACTCTTCGAGCAGCTGGAGGAGGCCAAGCGGAAGCCGCTGTGGCGGGTTTTGGTGGCCCTGTCCATCCGGCACGTGGGCCCGCGCGCGGCCGAGGACCTCGCCCGCCACTTCCGGTCCATGGACGCCATCCGCGAGGCCGACGAGGAGGAACTGGCCTCCGTCGACGGCATCGGTCCGACCATCGCGACGTCCATCCGGGAGTGGTTCGAGGTCGACTGGCACGCCGAGATCGTCCGCAAGTGGCGCGATGCCGGGGTCCGGATGGAGGACGAGGCGCCCGAGTACGGGTCGGACCTGCTCAAGGACCTGTCCATCGTGGTGACGGGTGGCCTGGAGGGCTTCACCCGCGACAGCGCCAAGGAGGCGATCGCCGGGCGGGGCGGGCGCGCGACGTCGTCGGTGTCGAAGAAGACCAGTTTCGTGGTGGCGGGGGAGAGCCCCGGCTCCAAGTACGACAAGGCGGTCAAGCTGGGGGTGCCGATCCTCGACGAGCGGGGCTTTCGCGTCCTCCTGGAGTCGGGGCCGGAAGCGGCCGTGCGGGAGCGGACGAACCCTCCCGGGGACACCGACGGTGACGGCGAGGCGGCCTCCGGGACCTAGGGTGCGGTCCCGGGGGGCTCGGACGGTGTGCGTGCCGGCCCGTGGGCGAGCCGGATCACCGCGTCGGAGGCCCGGGGCGGACACGGCGGGCCCGGTCGAGGGGATCCCGGCCGGTCCCGCCCCGTCCACCGCCGTTACGCACCGTGTTTCACGGATAGTCTCGGGTACGCGACAGTTGGTGATGAAACCGCGTAAGCTGGACATCACGCGCATGGATGTGGACACATCCAAATCCCGGATTCGGCCATGAGGGGTGGCCGTTTCGTGGGAGCCTCGACTCAGAGGAGCAGCGGCGTCACAGGCGTCGCCCGTCTCCGCGTCCCCCTCACGAGGACCACGGATGAAGGACCCCATCAGCACCAGGGACATCGGTCCCCGGGCCGGGACACCACTCTGGCTGTACATGGCGAGCACCATGCTCGCCGGTCTGGGCCTGCTCGTCTTCGCCAGCCTCGAACTCGGCCTCGCCCAGCTCCAGTCACTGGTCTCCGAACCCCTGCTGTGGGTCCTGCTGTGCATGATCGTCCTCGGCGAGCTC
This sequence comes from Nocardiopsis sp. CNR-923, assembly GCF_001942255.1. Taxonomy (GTDB): domain Bacteria; phylum Actinomycetota; class Actinomycetes; order Streptosporangiales; family Streptosporangiaceae; genus Nocardiopsis. The sequence goes on along the minus strand of NZ_MKKC01000098.1, from coordinate 199,366 downwards.
AGACCGATCTCCATGCCCGGCCAGCCGCCCAACAGCGGCACCCCCACCTCCCTGCCGTTCTCCTTCGCCGTCGTCCTCTTCTTCGGGCTCCCGGTCGCCGCCCTCCTCCAGGCCGTGGCCACCGGCGTCGGCGGGTTCGTCAGCGGCCACGCCGGCCACCGGATCGCGTTCAACGCCGCCCAGTACACGCTCTCCCTCGGCGTGGCCGACGCGGTCCTGCGCCTGGCCCTGCCATTCGTCATGGGCGTCCCCTGGATGCCCGAGGGCGGTGAGCTCGTCGCCGTCGCCCTCGCCGGAGCCGCCTACTTCGCGGTCAACCGCGTCCTGGTCATGTGCGCGGTCGCCATGCACGAACGAGCGCCGCTGGCGCAGGTCATGGTCAAGGGGCTCGGCCAGCAGGTCTACGTCAACGGAGTCCTGCTCAGCCTCGCACCGCTGGTCGTCACCGCCATGACCCACTCCGTGCTGTACGTGCCGCTGTTCGCCGTGCCCCTGGGCGCCTTCTACACCAGCGTGCTGCTCTCGGTCAAGCGCGACCACCAGGCCAACCACGACGAACTCACCGGCCTGGCCAACCGCGCCTGTCTGACCGTGCGCGCCCGCCAGGACATCGGCCACGCCCAGCAGCGCGGCAGCCGGGTCGGCCTGCTCCTGCTCGACCTCGACCGGTTCAAGGAGGTCAATGACACCCTCGGCCACCCCACCGGGGACCGCCTCCTGCAGACGGTCGCCCAACGGCTCACCCACAGCGTGCGTCCAGGCGACCTCGTCGCCCGGCTCGGCGGGGACGAGTTCGCCGTCCTGCTGCCCAAGGTCCGCGACACCGCCTCCGCCCGCGAGGTCGCCGCCCGCCTCCGCGACGCCCTCGCCGAACCCGTACGCCTCGACGGCTTGGACTTCGACCTGGAGGCCAGCATCGGCATCGCGCTCTTCCCCTGCGACGCCCCCGACTTCGAACTGCTCATGCAGCGCGCCGATGTCGCCATGTACGTCGCCAAGAGCGCCCGGACCGGAGTCGAGTCCTACGACCCGGGCAAGGACCGCAACTCCACCGCCCGCCTCAGCCTCTTCAGCGAGCTTCGGCGCGGCCTCACCGAGGGCGCCCTGGAGATGTACTACCAACCCAAGGTCTGTCTCAGCGACGGCCACCCCGTCGGCCTGGAGGCCCTCGCCCGCTGGCGGCACCCGACCCGGGGACTGCTCACCCCCGACGAGTTCATACCGGTCGTGCAGCAGTCCAACCTGTTCCGCGCGTTCACCGGCCAGGTCCTGGACACCACCCTCGCCCGCGTCGCGGAATGGCGCCAGGGCGGGATCGACCTGCCCGTCTCCGTCAACCTCAGCATGCGCGAACTCCTCGACCCGGCCCTGCCCGGCACGGTGAACGCCGCGCTGCGCGAGCACGGGGTCCCGCCCGAGCAGCTCGTCCTGGAGATCGGCGAACAGGCGCTCATCACCGACACCCAGGCCGCCACGGCCGCCGTCCGGGCGCTGCGCGGCCTCGGCGTCGGCCTGGCCCTCGACGACTTCGGCACCGGACACTTCACCCTCGCCCAACTCGCCGGGCTCCCCCTGGACGAGGTCAAGATCCACGAGTCGTTCACCGCGCGGCTGACCGACGACTCCGACAACGGCCACACCGTCGTCCGCGCGGCCATCGCCCTGGTCAGGGCCCTGGGGATGAGCGCCACCGCCGAGGGCGTCCAGACCCGTGAACTCGCCCGCGCGGCCGAGGACACCGGCTGCCACGCCGCCCAGGGCCACTACTTCTCGCCCGCGCTCGCCGCTCGCGACGTCCCCGGGTGGCTCGGTGGAAGAGGCCGGGGCGCACTCGCCGGAGCCTTCGCCCGCCACTCCTTCGCGCGGCGCCGGTTCGTCCCCCGGTCGGCGTCGGGACCGGTCGCGGAGCCATAGGATTGGGCCGGTACGACAGTCCGCCGAAGAAATGGTTCTGATGACCGCCATCACCCGCGATGAGGTCGCGCACCTCGCCCGGTTGGCGCGGTTGGCGCTCGACGAGGGCGAGCTCGACACGCTCGCCGTCCAGCTCGGTGACATCCTCACCGCCGTGACCAAGGTGCAGGAGGTCGCCCAGGGCGACATCCCGCCCAGCTCGCACGCGCTGCCGCTGACCAACGTCTACCGTCCCGACGAGGCCCGACCCTGCCTCACGCCCGAGCAGGCCCTGTCCGGGGCCCCCGCGGTGGAGGACCAGCGCTTCCGGGTTCCGCGGATCCTCGGGGAGGAGGAGTGATGAGCGAGGTCGTCAGCCTGACCGCAGCCGAACTCGGCGCGGCCATCGGGACCGGTGAGGTCTCCTCCGAGGAGGCCACCGCCGCCTACCTCGACCGGATCGGCGCCGTCGACGGGCAGATCGGCGCCTTCCTGCACGTCGGCCGTGAGTCGGCGCTCGCCCAGGCCCGCGCGGTGGACGCCCGCCGCGCCGCCGGCGAGGAGCTGGGGCCGCTCGCCGGTGTCCCGGTCGCGCACAAGGACGTGTTCGCCACCAAGGACATGCCCACCACAGCCGCCTCGAAGATCCTCCAGGACTGGCGCCCCCCCTACGACGCCACCGTCACCGCGCGCCTGCGCGAGGCCGGTCTCGTCATCCTGGGCAAGACCAACATGGACGAGTTCGCCATGGGTTCGTCCACGGAGAACTCCGCCTACCACGTCACCCGCAACCCGTGGGACACCGACCGCATCCCCGGCGGCTCCTCCGGCGGCTCCTCCGCGGCCGTGGCCGCCTTCGAGGCGCCCCTGGCCACCGGCACCGACACCGGCGGCTCCATCCGCCAGCCCGCCGCCGTGTGCGGCCTGGTCGGCGGCAAGCCCACCTACGGCGGCTCCTCCAGGTTCGGGCTGATCGCCTTCGCCTCCTCCCTGGACACCCCCGGTCCGCTCGCGCGCAACGTGCTCGACGCCGCACTGCTCCACGAGGCGTTCTCCGGCCACGACCCGCACGACTCCACCTCCGTCGACGCGCCGGTGCCTCCGGTCGCGGACGCCGCCCGCGTGGGCGACGTCGACGGCCTGCGGGTCGGCGTGGTCAAGGAGCTGGACGGCGACGGTTTCCAGGCGGGGGTGCGCCAGCGCTTCCGCGAGACCGTCGAGCTCCTGGAGTCGCTGGGCGCCAAGGTCGTGGAGCTGTCCTGCCCGAGTTTCGACGCGGCGCTGTCGGCGTACTACCTCATCGCTCCCAGCGAGTGCTCCTCGAACCTGGCCCGCTTCGACGCCATGCGCTACGGCCTCCGTGTCGGCGACGACGGCACGCGCAGCGCCGAGGAGGTCATGTCGCTGACCCGCGCGCAGGGCTTCGGCGCCGAGGTCAAGCGCCGTATCGTCCTGGGCACCTACGCGCTGTCCAGCGGGTACTACGACGCCTACTACGGCAGTGCCCAGCAGGTGCGCACGCTCATCAAGCGCGACTTCGACGCCGCCTTCGAGAACGTGGACGTGCTGGTCTCCCCGACCACGCCGACCACCGCGTTCCCGATCGGCGAGCGCCTGGACGACCCGATGGCGATGTACCTGGCCGACCTGTGCACGATCCCGTCCAACCTGGCCGGGAACGCGTCGCTGTCGGTGCCGTGCGGCCTCGCGCCCGAGGACGGTCTGCCCGTCGGCTTCCAGATCATGGCTCCGGCCCTGGCGGACGACCGCACCTACCGGGTGGCGGCGGCCGTCGAACGCGCCCTGTCCGAGCGCGATGGCGACCTGCTCGCCCGCAACCCCTACGCGGTCTAGCCGGGGCCCGTCCCGGATCGATCGCCCGTGCCCGCCGTGTCCGACACGGCGGGCACACGTGTGTCCGGCGGCCGGGTCGGCGTGCCGCGGGGTGCGGCGCCGGGAACGGGCGAGGGGCCCGCCCCTGTGATCACTCACACGGACGGGCCCCTCGTGCACGACCGCTCACTCGCGGCCGAACCGGGGCCGCACCGAAGCGGCGGCCCCGGGAGGTACCGTCAGCCCTCGACGGAGTCGTTGGCGGCGGACTTGCGCTTGCGGCTCAGGTAGATCGCGCCCGCGCCGGCGCCCAGGGCCGCGATACCGGCGGCCACCAGACCGGCCAGAGCGCCACCGGTGACCGGCAGGGACGGCTGGTCACGGTCGTCCGTGGGCGGCGTGGTCGGGGTGGGGGTGTCGGACGGGGTCGGGGTCGGCTCCGGGGACGGCTCCGGGCTCGGGCTCGGGGTCGGCTCCGGGCTCGGGGAGGGCTCCGGCTCCTCCTCGACGGCGGTCCAGGTGGCGGAGGCGGAGGCGGAGACCTCGACCTCGCCCTCCTGGGCGGTGATGAGCGTCTGGGTCGGCGTGTTCTCGTCCTCGCCCTTGAACAGGCGGCCGGTCTGCACCGTGGCGGTCGCGGACAGGCTGAAGGAGGCGGAGCCGTCCTCGGCGTCCCCGGGGACGGAGAAGCCGACGGTGTCGCCGTTGCCGACCGCGTCCACGGCCTCGCCGGACTCCAGGTCGATCAGCTCGACGCCCTCGGGGACGCCGTCGCCGAGCTCGACCGGGATGTCGCCCTCGACACTGGTCTCGACGAGGAACTCGCCGACGGTCGCGCCCGCTCGCCGGAGCTCGCCCGGCGTGATGCTGAGCGTGGCGTTGGGCTCGGCGGTCTGCGGGAGCTCCTCGGCGTTCTCGGTGAGGTACTCGTAGATCGTCTCGGTGTTCGCGTGCGCCTGGGTCAGCTCGGCGCCGTTGCTGAAGTGCCAGATGGCGGCCTGGGTGGCCGAGAGCGCCTGTTCGTCGGTGGTCTGCTCGGTGGCGCCGGCGGCCTCGGCCAGGGCGGCGGTGTCGATCGCCGGGTAGCCGTTCTGGAGGACCCAGTGCACCTTGGCGGGCTGGGCGAAGTCGCCCTGACCCGGGTAGTTGCTCCAGGCGTCCTCGCGGTACCACGCGTCGTTGCGGATCGCGGTCTCGAAGTCGATGCAGTAGGTGGTGAGCGTGTCGCCGTTCTCCAACTCCAGTTTGAACAGGCTCACCCTGGTGCGCTGGCCGTTCACCTCGATCCGCTCGCCGGACTCGGCGGTGCCGGCGTACTGGCCGCGGACGGAGCCCTCGTAGGGTTCCGCCGGGTCGGCGGCCGCCGGCGCGGCCAGCCCGAAGGCGAGCAGGCCCGCCACGGTGGCCGCGAAGCCGACACGGGCGGTGGAACGGGGGAGGTTCGATTGGATCAACTTGTGTCCCGGTTGTTCTAGGGGTTACCGGTAGGCCCGGACAGGTGGACGAGGGGGGATGGAACGGGCACGGCCTCCACGGGCGGCGGCTCGACGAGTCCTTGGGGTCGTCGCGGCCGTCTGGGCGCTCATCGGACAGTCCGAACGCGTGAGGGACGGCGTCCGTGGGGCGGACGCGTCGTCGGTGGGGCGCCAACGCGGGAGCGGGCCGCGTTCGTCGTGGAATGTCTGCCGCGGGCCCGATACTAGCGAGCGCGTCCGCCGTATCCAACCCACTCCGGGGAATTTGTCCTTGAATCGGACATGTACAAAACGCGGTGCCTTATGTCCTGATCCGGACTCCACGCCAGAGCGAAACCATATCGGTCAGTTCCGGCGTTTGCCACCCAGCACCAGGATGAGCAGGCCGGAGACGACCAGGGCACCCGCGATGACCAGCAGACCCGACAGCCAGGTCCCGGTGCCCGCGAGCCGTCGTCCTCGACCCGGTCCTCGGACTCGGGGGCGGGTTCGTCCGTCGGTGTGGCGGCGGGCACCTCGACCGGGGCCTCGGCGCCGGACCCGGGGGTGGGGGTGGGAACGGCGGTCGCGGGCGGTCGCGGCGCGGGGCTGGAGGCGCCTCCGGCTCCTCGGCGTGCCAGGTCAGGGTCGCTGCGGTGGAACTCGTGGTCGTGCCCGGCTCCGCCGTGACCAGCGGCCGGGTCCGCACGCCGTCCCGCCCGGTGAACAGGCGTCCCTCGGGCAGCGGCACGTCGCTGCCGCGCGCGTGCAGGGTCACCACCCCGGCCGGGACCGACGGGTCCACGTCGAGGTAGACCGCCGCGCCGTCGCGCACCCGGCGCACCTGCTCTCCGTCCGCGTCGACCAGCCAGGCCGCGGGCGCGCCCCGAACCGAGAGCTGGACCGGCTCCGTGCCCGCGCTGGTGACGGTGATCGGCCCCAGGGGCCGATCGGGCGCCACGGCCTCGATCTGGGACGGGGCGACCTTCAGGGACGGCGTCGTCGTCTCGTCGGGGGCGCTCTCGCTGCCCGCCACGAGGTACTCGTACAGCGCGGCCACCGCGACGTCGTTGGCGGCCGGGTCCAGTTCGGCCCCGTCCAGGACGTGCCACAGCGCCGCCTGGGTGCCCGCGATCGCCTGGCGCTCGTCGAGGAACGCCGTCGCCGAAGCCAGGGCCAACTCCGTGAGGTTGACGTGGGGGTAGGAGTTGGCGACCACCCACGCGGCCCGGTCCGCGGGGCCGGGCACCGTGTCGGTTTCGGGCCACTGCGTGCCGTCGTCCCACGCTGACTCGACGTAGGCGGTGCGCGGGCGCACCTCGCCCTCGGCGGTGGCCGTGTAGGCGCCCACGGAGTCGCTGCCGCCCAGCCGGAGACTGAACAGGGCGGTGGGGAGCTCACCGCCGTCGGTGAGGACCACCGCCGTGCCCTCGACCGGGTCGCGGTCCACCCGGGAGAAGTCGTCGGCCAGGACTGGGGAAGCGCCGGCCAGCCCGCCGGCCAGGGCGGCCGACGTCAACAAGGCGGCGCACCGACGCAGGATGCTCCACACGCTCACATGCTCCCCGCGAAAGGACGGCGGCCCGATGGGCAGCCGACGAAACCACGATGCTGGGACGTCCAGACTAACGGTCCGACACCGTCGGTGACGGTGACCGGGCACGACGGCGGTGCAATCGTGTGCTCCCCGTGACCTCGGGCGGGGCCGAAGGGGGACGGGCGGGCCCACCCCCGTACGCTCGGTAGGCTGGCCTGGAAGGTATGTCCTCTACGGAAACGGGTTCCCGGCGATGGCCCACGCGGTAACTCCCAGCACTGCCCCGAACAGCGGCCCCACCCCTGTGGCCTACGAGCAGGCGCTGGCCAGGTACGAGCCCGTGCTCGGCTTGGAGACCCACATCGAGCTGGGCACCGCCTCCAAGATGTTCTGCTCCTGCCCCACGGCGTTCGGCGCGCGGCCCAACACCCAGGTGTGCCCGGTCTGCCTCGCACTGCCCGGATCGCTCCCGGTCGTCAACCGGAAGGCCGTCGAGAGCGCCATCCGGCTCGGCCTCGCCCTCGACTGCTCGATCGCGCCCTGGGGGCGGTTCGCCCGGAAGAACTACTTCTACCCGGACATGCCGAAGAACTACCAGATCAGCCAGTACGACGAGCCGATCTGCGTCGACGGCCACCTCGACGTCACCGTCGACACGCCCGAGGGCCCGCGCGTCTTCCGGGTGGACATCGAGCGCGTCCACATGGAGGAGGACACCGGCAAGACCTCCCACGTGGGCGGCGCCACCGGGCGCATCCACGGAGCCGACTACTCGATCGTCGACTACAACCGCGCGGGCATCCCGCTGTTGGAGATCGTCACCAAGCCCATCACCGGCACCGGCGAGCTCGCCCCCCTGGTCGCCCGCGCCTACGCCGCCGAGCTGCGAGACCTGGCCCGCTCGCTGGGCATCTCCGACGTACGCATGGAGGAGGGCTCCATGCGCGTGGACGTGAACGTGTCCGTCAACGAGCACGGCGCCGACGAGTGGGGCACCCGCAGCGAGACCAAGAACGTCAACTCGCTGCGCTCGGTCGAGCGCGCGGTCCGCTCCGAGATCGAGCGCCAGGCCGGTGTGCTGGACGCCGGACACAGGGTCGTCCAGGAGACCCGCCACTTCCAGGAGAACACCGGCCGCAGCATCTCCGGCCGCTCCAAGGAGGAGGCCCAGGACTACCGGTACTTCCCTGACCCCGACCTGGTCCCCGTGGCGCCTCGCGGGAGTGGATCGAGGAGCTGCGCGCCACGCTGCCCGAACTGCCCGCGGCCAAGCGCGCCCGCGTGCGGGCCGAGTGGGACCTCACCGACACCGAACTGCGCGACCTCGTCAACGCCGACGCCATCGACCTGGTCGAGGCGACCGTCGCCGCGGGCGCGCCGTCCGCCGAGGCGCGCAAGCTGTGGCTGAACGAGCTGTCCCGCCGCGCCACCGAGCAGGAGGTCGAGCTCCCCTCCCTGCCGATCACCCCCGGCCAGGTGGCCCGGGTCATCGCGCTCGTCGCCGAGGGTACCCTCACCAACAAGTTGGCACGGCAGGTCGTCGAGGGCGTCCTGGCCGGCGAGGGCGGGCCGGACGCGGTCGTCGAGGCGCGCGGCCTCAAAGTGGTCAGCGACGACGGCGCGCTCGGCGCGGCCGTCGAAGAGGCGATCGCGGCCAACCCGGACGTCGCGGACAAGGTGCGCGGAGGCAAGGTCGCCGCGGCAGGCGCCCTCGTCGGCGCGGTCATGAAGGCAACCCGCGGACAGGCCGACGCCGGCCGTGCCCGCGAACTCATCCTGGAGAGGCTCGGCGCGAACTGAGCGCGCGGACGGGTGTGCGGTGGGTCTCCGGCGCACACTCGTCGATCACGGAGCGTGATGGCTCTGACGTCAACTCTCAGTCGGTCCTCAATCGCTGTGTGACCTTGGTTGCGTAGGGTGGCCGAACATGGGGGTGCGCGCGCCCTCCCGGACCGCCGGTCGCTCCCGGTCCCAGGGCCCGGACGAGCGGGTTCCGTGCCGCGCCCGGAGTCGAACGACGCGAGGTTGGTGGCCCATGTCCGAGGAGAGAGCGCGACGGGGGCCGGGAGCCGTGAGCACCGGGCCCCGTGCCTTGGGAGGTCGGTGATGGGCAGCAGTGCACGCCACCTGTGGCTGTCGGGCGTGGGCGCGGTCTTCCTGGTGCATGTCGCGCTGACGCTCGTGCCCACGGCCGGCGGGACGGTGGCAGGAGACCTCGCCGAGTGGCCCACCGCCGTGGCGGCCGGGGTCGCGGGGGCGTCCCTGTTGTACGCGTCGCACCGCTGGGCCGTCACCGGAGCGGACCAGGACGCCCAGGCGGACGGAGCCGACGGTCCGGCGGCGCTGCGCAACCTGGCGTTCGCCGCCTTCGCCTGGTGCGCGGGCGGTCTCACGCACGGGATCACCGGTCTGCTCAGCTCCGGATCCGTGTTCTCTCTCACGTTGGGTGACCTCTTCTCCCTCGCCGCTTTGCCACTCTTCGTAGTCGGATTCACCAGGTTCGCGCCGTGGCCGGGCGGGCTCCGGACCGCTCTGCGGCACATCACCGACAGCTACGTCTGCGCCGCCGCCGTGTTCTCCGTGGTGTGGCTGCTGATCTTCGCGCCGCTCTACAGCGAACTGGGCGAGGGCGCCGGGTTCCTCGGGTTCGCGCTGGTCTACCCGGTCGCCGACATCGTCGTGCTGTGCCTGCTGGTGCCCTTGGTGTTCATGTCGCCGCACAGCACGCGGCGGGCCGTGCTGTGGGCGATCGGATCGCTGATCCTCATCGCCGGGGCGGACCTGATCGGCGCGATCACACGGCTCACGGGACCGCCCGTGGCCGGGGGCGTCGAGTACCCGGTCAAGCTCCTCGGCTTCGCGCTGCTGGGCGCGCTCCCGTGGCTCGTGGAGCACCGCCAGGCCGCGACCCCGCGCCGGATCACCGGGCGGGGCCTGTACCGGTTCGCCCCCGAACTCGCGGCCATCGGCGCCGTGCTGGTGGCCACCGTGGTCCTGACGGTCGCCTCGCTCGCCCTGCCGGGGGTCGCCCCGGTGCTTCCGCTGGCCGCGGGGACCGCCGTCGTCGTGCTGCTCGTCCGGGTCCTGGGGATGCTGGAGGAGAACGCGACCCTGTCGCGCATGGTGCGCAACCGCGAGGGGCATTTCCACGAACTGGCGCGCAACAGCGGCGACGTCATCCTCATCCTGGACCGCGACGGGGGCGTCCACTACGTCAGCCCGGGCACGGCGGAGGCGTTCGGCTACCGGCTCGACGACGTGCTCGCCGCGCCCGTCACCGCGCTCGTCCACCCGGAGGACCTGACGCGCACGGAGGCCGTCACCGACCTGTTCGCCGACCGGGGTAGTCAGGGCGTCCACCTGCGCCTGCGCGTGCGCGCGTCGGACGGGACCTGGCGGCACACCGAGTCGACGGTGTCCCTGTACGAGCAGCCGGGCGAGCCCGCGCGCCTGCTCGTGACCACGCGCGACATCAGCGCGCAGGTGGCGCTCCAGGACGAGGTGGAGCACCTGACCTTCCATGACGGCGTCACCGGGCTGCCGAACCGGGCCTACCTGGAGGAGCGGGCGAGCGACGTGCTGGCGCACCGCTCGATCAGCGACGAGCCCACCGGGGACATCGCGGTGATCTTCCTGGACCTGGACGGTTTCACCGCGGTCAACGACTCCGCCGGGCACGTGCGCGGAGACCACCTCCTGGGGCAGGCGGCCCGCAGGCTCCGCGGCGAGTTGGACTCCACGGCCACGCTCGCGCGCTGGGGCGGCGACGAGTTCTCGGTCCTGGTCGAGGGGATGCCGCACGCCCAGCAGGTCGTGGACCTGGCCGAACGGCTGGGGCGGGCGATCGCGTCGCAACCCTTCCCGGTGGCCGACCGGGACATCCTGCTGACGGCGAGCATCGGCGTGGCGTTCGCCGAGCCGACCATCGACAGCGGTGAGCTGCTGCGCAACGCCGACGTGGCGATGACGCGCGCCAAGGAGCGCGGGGCGGGCCACGTGGAGGTGTACGCCGCGCACATGCACGACACGGTGGTCTCGCGCCTTGAGCTCCAGATCCGGTTGCGCGAGGCGCTCGCGCGGGGCGAGTTCTTCCTGGAGTACCAGCCGATCGTCGACCTCGGGACCTCCCAGGTGACGGCGGTCGAGGCGCTCGTGCGGTGGAACCGCGACGGTGAGGCGGTCGGACCGGACGCGTTCCTGGGCGCGGCCGAGGAGTCGGGGATGATCGTGCCCCTGGGCGAGTGGATCCTCCGGGAGGCCTGCGAGAAGGTCGCCGTGTGGCGGGTCTCGGACTGGGACATCGGGCTGTCGGTGAACCTGTCCGCCAAGCAGGTGCTGTCCCCGCGTTTCGTGGAGTCCGTCGAGCGGATCCTCGCCGAGACGGGGCTGCCCGTGGAGGTGCTCACCCTGGAGGTGGACGAGGACGTCCTGCTCGGCGACGGCGGTGAGGCGGTCGAGCGCCTCGGCGAGCTGCGGACGCTGGGCGTGCGCCTGGCCATCGACGACTACGGCATGGGCTACGCCTCCCTGGCGCACCTGCGCGAGCTGAGCGTGGACGCGATCAAGATCGACCCGTCGTTCACCGCCGACCTGGGCCGCGACGACACCGTCACGCTGCTCACCCACACGATCATCCAGCTCGGGCGGGACCTGGGCGTGCAGGTGGTGGCCGAGGGCATCGAACGCGCCGAGCAGCTCGAACAGCTACGGGGGATGGGCTGCGACCACGGCCAGGGCTTCCTGGTGGCCCGGCCGATGCCCGCCAGCGGCGTGGAGGCGCTGGTCGGGGGCGAGGCGGGCGCGAGCCTGTAGCCGTGCGCGCCCGGGCATCGGCGACATACCCGGACGTTGCGTCGTTCACCCGTGCGGATGCCTGTGTACTGGCTACGTTGGCGCCATGCCCTCATTCCAACACGAGTTCCCCCTCGACCTGTTGCGGAACGACCCCGGTTTCGCGGCGGAGCTGCTCCAGGAGGCCACCGGGAGGCCGTTGCCCGAGCACACCCGGGTGCGCTGCGACGCCGCCGAGGCCACGAGCACGGCGTTCCCGTACATCAACTCGGACAACGTCGTGGTCTGTAAACGTCCGCCCCTGCCCGGCGAGGGCGACGATCCAGTGCACGTGCTGGCGATCGTCACCGAGCCGCAGCGCAAGTGGGAGCCTCATAAGCTCTACACCTGGCCCACCTACGTCACCTACACCCGACTGCGTCTGAAGTGCCCGGTCGCCCTGCTGGTGCTGACACCTACCTCGGCCCTGGCCCAGAGGTACGACGAGCCCATCGACATGGGCTGCGGCGAGGTCCGGCCCACGGTACTGGGCCTCGACACGCTCAAGCCCGTCACCGACAAGCGGGTGGCCGCCGACCACCCCGTGTTGACGGCCCTGGCCATCGCTGCCAATCCCACCGAGGACCGAGCCGCGCTGGAGGCCTTGTCGGTGGCCTTGCGAAGCCTCGATGCGTCGACGTCCTCGCTGTACTCTGACTATGTCCTCGCGGCGTTGTCCGCCGCGGCCCTGGGATCTCTGGAGGAGATCGTGAAGCTGCGCGACTACGAGTTCAAGACCGAGTTCATCGGTCGCCCCTTCCGTGAGGGAGAGACCCTGGGCCTCACCGAGGCGATCATCGAGTTCCTGGAGGGCCGGGATCTGGTGGTCAGCGATGAGGTCCGCGACCGGATCAACGCGATGACGGACCGAGAGACGCTGCGTGTCTGGGTCCGCCGGGCCGCGAAGGTGGACCGGGCCGAGGACCTGTTCCGCTGACCGTCGCGGGGCCCGTCCACGGACTGGACGAGTCCCCGTCCGACGGCGACACGCGGAACACCTCCGGCGTGTTCTGTGTTACACAGCGCGGGGCGCTTCGTCGGGTTTGCCCTGTTCAACGGTGCAGCATGTCAGCGTGTGCGGTCGGATGCTGAAATTCGCGTCTCAAAAAGTGAGACAAATCGTCGTTCTTGTTGACGCGCCACCACTCCTTCGGTCACTGTTGTGACCGTGCAGAGCAACTCCCTGATTCTCGTACTTGGTCGCGCGCCGCAGCCAGCTGACCTGGTTCTGCTGCGCGCCACCCCTCAACCGCATCGGCGGTGGGGGTTTTTTTATTGCCCGACCAGGCCGTCAGACCACCACGCCAGAGCCGCAGTGCCGCTCTGGACCCTCGCTGAAGGATCTTGAGATGACCGAGCAGATGACCGGCGCCCAATCGCTGATCAGGTCGCTGGAGCACGCCGGCGTTGACACTGTCTTCGGGATTCCCGGTGGCGCCATCCTCCCCGCCTACGACCCCCTCTACGACTCGGCCAAGGTGCGCCACATCCTGATGCGCCACGAGCAGGGGGCGGGCCACGCGGCCGAGGCTACGCCTACGCCACGGGTCGCCCCGGGGTGTGCATGGCGACCAGCGGCCCCGGAGCCACCAACCTCGTCACCCCCCTCGCCGACGCGCACATGGACTCGGTCCCCATGGTCGCGATCACCGGTCAGGTGGCCTCCCCGATGATCGGCACGGACGCGTTCCAGGAAGCCGACATCTGCGGCATCACGATGCCGATCACCAAGCACAACTTCCTCGTCAAAAACGTCCGCGACATCCCGCGCACGGTCGCCGAGGCCTTCCACATCGCCTCCACCGGCCGGCCCGGCCCCGTCCTGGTGGACATCTCCAAGGACGCCCTCCAGGCCTCGGCGGACTTCGCCTGGCCCGAGCGACTGGACCTGCCCGGCTACCGCCCGGTCACCAAGCCGCACGGCAAACAGGTCCGCGAGGCCGCCCGGATGATCAGCGAGGCCAAGCGCCCGGTCCTGTACGTGGGCGGCGGCGTCCTGCGCGCCGGGGCCTCGGCCGAACTGCGGGTCCTGGCCGAACTGACCGGCGTGCCCGTGGTCACCACCCTCATGGCCCGCGGCGTCTTCCCCGACAGCCACCCCCTGTGCGTGGGCATGCCCGGCATGCACGGCGACGTCGCCGCCGTCGGCGCCCTGCAGAAGGCCGACCTGATCGTCGCCCTGGCGCCCGCTTCGCGACCGCGTCACCGGCCGGCTCGACAGCTTCGCCCCCGACGCCAAGGTCGTCCACGCCGACATCGACCCCGCGGAGATCTCCAGAACCGCCACGCGGACGTGCCGATCGTCGGCGACTGCCGCGAGGTGCTGGCGGACCTGGTCGTCGCGGTGCGGGCCGACCAGGAGAAGGGCCGCGAGGGCGACTACGCCGCCTGGTGGAGCCAGCTCAACCGGCTGCGCACGACCTACCCGAAGGGTTTCGACGAGCCCACCGACGGCAGCCTGTCCCCGCAGGCCGTCATCCAGCGCCTGGGCAGGATCGCCGGTCCCGAGGCCAGCTACGTCGCGGGCGTCGGCCAGCACCAGATGTGGGCCGCCCAGTTCATCGACTACGAGCGCCCCGGGGCCTTCATGAACTCCGGAGGCCTCGGCACCATGGGCTTCTCGGTCCCGGCCGCGCTCGGCGCCAAGGTCGGCGACCCGGACCGCGTGGTGTGGTCGGTCGACGGTGACGGCTGCTTCCAGATGACCAACCAGGAGCTCGCCACCTGCGCGATCGAGGGCGTCCCGATCAAGGTCGCCGTCGTCAACAACGGCAACCTGGGCATGGTCCGCCAGTGGCAGACCCTGTTCTACGAGGGGCGCTACTCCAACACCGACCTCCAGACCGCCCCCAGGGACGAGAAGGTGCGGATCCCCGACTTCGTCCGGCTCTCGGAGGCGTACGGTTGTGTCGGCCTGCGGTGCGAGCGCCCCGAGGACATCGACGCCACCATCGAGAAGGCCATGTCGATCGATGACGTCCCGGTCGTCGTGGACTTCACCGTGAACCACGACGCCATGGTCTGGCCGATGGTCGGCCCAGGTGTCAGCAACGACAGCATCCAGTACGCGCGCGACATGGCGCCGACCTGGGAACACGAGGACTAGGAGAGGCCCTAACCACCATGAGCCGTCACACGCTTTCCGTTCTGGTGGAGGACACCCCGGGTATCCTCGCGCGTGCCTCCTCCCTCTTCTCCCGCCGCGGGTTCAACATCGACTCGCTCAGCGTCAGCACCACTGAGTACGCGGGCCTGTCCCGGATGACGATCGTGGTCAACTGCGACCTCCACCCCTTGGAGCAGGTGACCAAGCAGCTCAACAAGCTGGTGAACGTCGTCAAGATCGTGGAGATGGACACCACCGCGTCGGTCCAGCGCGAGCTCCTGCTCGTCAAGGTCAAGGCCGACGCGTCCAGCCGCACCCACGTGCTTCAGACGGCCGAGCTGTTCCGCGCGCACGTCGTGGACGTCAGCCCGGACGTCGTCGTCATCGAGGCCACCGGTGATCCCGAGAAGCTCGATGCCCTGGTCAAGAACCTGGAGCCGTTCGGTATCAGGGAGCTCGTCAAGTCCGGCCTGGTCGCCCTGGGTCGCGGGCCCCGGTCGATCACCGACCGCTCCCTGCGCGCGGTCGACCGCAGCGCCTGAGAGTCCGCGCGGGCATCCGGACGCTTGCGCCGAGCCCGGACACGAACGTAAGAATCAAGGAGAAACCCCAAGTGGCAGCACAGATGTACTACGACGACGCCGCGGACCTGGCGCTCATCCAGAGCAAGAAGGTCGCCGTGATCGGCTACGGCAGCCAGGGGCACGCCCACGCGCTGTCGCTGCGGGACTCGGGCGTCGACGTGCGGATCGGTCTGGCCGAGGGCTCCAAGAGCCGCGCCAAGGCCGAGGAGGAGGGGCTGCGCGTCCTCACCCCCGCCGAGGCCGCCCGTGAGGCCGACGTCATCATGATCTTGGTGCCGGACCACATCCACCGGGACCTGTACGCCAACGAGATCGCGCCCAACCTCGAAGCGGGCAACGCGCTCTTCTTCGGTCACGGCTTCAGCATCCGCTACGGCCTCATCACCCCGCCCGAGGGCGTCGACGTGGCCATGGTCGCCCCCAAGGGGCCGGGTCACCTGGTCCGCCGCCAGTACGAGGCCGGGCGCGGCGTGCCCTGCCTGGTCGCGGTCGAGAAGGACGCCAGCGGACAGGCCTGGGACCTGGCGCTGTCCTGGGCCAAGGGCATCGGCGGCACCAAGGCGGGCGTCATCAGGACGACCTTCACCGAGGAGACCGAGACCGACCTGTTCGGCGAGCAGGCCGTCCTGTGCGGGGGCGCCGAGGAGCTGGTCAAGGCGGGTTTCGCCACTTTGGTCGAGGCGGGCTACCAGCCGGAGATCGCCTACTTCGAGTGCCTGCACGAGCTCAAGCTGATCGTCGACCTCATGTACGAGGGCGGCATCTCCAAGATGAACTGGTCGGTGTCGGACAACGCCGAGTACGGCGGCTACACCCGAGGCCCGCGCGTGGTCACCGAGCAGACCCGCGAGGAGATGCGCAAGATCCTGCGTGAGATCCAGGACGGCAGCTACGCCAAGGAGCTCATGGACGAGTTCGACGCCGGGCAGCCGACCTTCACCAAGCGCCGCGAGGTCGAGCAGAACGAGCCGATCGAGAAGGTGGGCGCCCAACTGCGTCCGCTCATGAGCTGGCTCAAGGCCTGACGATCCGGCACGTCCGGGGCGGGTGGCCACCCGCCCCGGACGCGTGCCCGGGGTGGGGACCTCCGGCGGGTGGCGGGCGGGCGCGTGCGCCCGGTCCCCGACACAGCGACCGGCCGACGGGCTTCCCTACTCCGGCAGTAGACTTTTGATCGGCCGTCACACCCGGGCCGATCCCCCCACCCGTCCGGGTAGCACCACCCGAAAAGGAACCGTTGTGCCCAAACCCGCCGTACTCGTAGCGGAAGAACTCTCGCCCGCCGGAATCGCGCTGCTCGAAGAGGACTTCGAGGTCCGCCGCGTCGACGGGGCCGACCGCTCCCAGCTCCTTCCGGCCATCGCCGACGTCGACGCCGTCATCGTGCGCAGCGCGACCAAGATCGACGCCGAGGCCCTGGCCGCGGCCCACCGCCTCCAGGTGGTCGCCCGCGCCGGTGTCGGTCTGGACAACGTCGACGTGGACGCGGCCACCAAGGCGGGCGTCCTGGTGGTCAACGCCCCGACCTCCAACATCATCAGCGCCGCCGAGCAGGCGATCAACCTGCTGCTGGCCAGCGCGCGCAACACCGCCCCGGCGCACAACGCGCTCGTCAACGGGGAGTGGAAGCGCTCGAAGTACACGGGTGTGGAGCTGTACGAGAAGGTCGTCGGTATCGTCGGCCTGGGTCGCATCGGCGCCCTGGTCGCCCAGCGGCTGTCGGCGTTCGGCACCAGGGTCATCGCCTACGACCCGTTCGTGCAGCCCGCGCGGGCCGCGCAGATCGGTGTGGAGATGACCACCCTGGACGACCTGCTGGAGCGCAGCGACTTCATCACCATCCACCTGCCCAAGAACAAGGACACGCTCGGCCTGATCAGCGACGAGGCGTTGAGCAAGGTCAAGCCGAACGTGCGGATCGTCAACGCCGCGCGCGGCGGGATCCTCGACGAGGACGCGCTGTACCGGGCGCTCAAGGACGGTCGCGTCGCGGGCGCCGGGATCGACGTCTTCGCCAAGGAGCCGTGCACGGACAGCCCGCTGTTCGGGTTCGAGAACGTCGTCGTGGCCCCGCACCTGGGCGCCAGCACCGCCGAGGCGCAGGAGAAGGCGGGCACCCAGGTGGCGCGCTCGGTCAAGCTGGCGCTGTCGGGCGAGTTCGTGCCCGACGCGGTGAACGTGCAGGGCACGGGCGTGGCCGAGGAGATCAAGCCGGGTCTGCCCCTCACCGAGAAGCTGGGCCGGGTGTTCACCTCCCTGGCGGGGACGATCGCCAGCCGGATCGACGTCGAGGTGCGCGGCGAGATCGCCGCACACGACGTCAAGGTGCTGGAGCTCGCCGCGCTCAAGGGCGTGTTCGCCGACGTGGTCGAGGACACGGTGACCTTCGTCAACGCCCCGCTGCTGGCCAAGGAGCGCGGGGTCGAGGTCAACCTCGTGACCAGCGACGACAACAGCGACTGGCGTAACCTCATCACCGTGCGCGGTGTGCTCGCCGACGGTCAGCGGGTGTCGGTCTCGGGCACCCTGACCGGTCCCCGCCAGGTCGAGAAGCTGGTGGAGATCAACAACTACGGCATGGAGATCAGCCTCAGCGAGCACATGGTGTTCCTCTCCTACGAGGACCGTCCGGGCATCGTGGGCAAGGTGGGCGCGCTGCTGGGCGACGCCAGCGTCAACATCGCGGGCATGCAGGTCATCCGGGACCAGGAGGGCGGCAAGGCGCTCATCGCCCTGACCGTGGACTCCGCGGTGCCGGACGACGTCCTGGCCTCGATCTCGGCTGAGATCCAGGCGGACATCTCCCGTCAGATCGACCTGGAGGACTGAGGGATCCGGTGAGGGGGCCGTCCGCGGGTGTGCTTCGCTCCGCGCCCGGTGTCCACTGGGCGGCAGGGGCATGACGTGGGCCGTCCCCCCCGGCCTCCCCGATCAGGGCAGGGCCGTGCCACGGACGTGGCGCGGCCCTGCGTCGTCCAGGAGCCAGGGCGCTGTGCCGCTGTGAACCGCGACGACACGCGGTCGTCTCGCATATTGAGATGACCTGGTCAAATACTTGGACATCCGATATTCTGTCGTCCTAGGAGTCAGCGGTCCGGGCCCACCGTCCACGCCGAGGACGAGGTCCACCGCGCACTCCAGGGCGCGTTGGACCGCAGGGACGGCGGGGGTCCGCTGGACCGCTAGGCTTGTCTCATCCACCGTTCAACCTGATCTCGCGATGTGAGACAAGCGGGGTCCGTTCGAGTTAGAGGCAGTCCGTATGGCAGCGCGCACGGTGAAACTGGCCGTCATCCCCGGTGACGGGATCGGTCCCGAGGTGGTGGGCGAGGGGCTCAAGGTCCTGGAGGCCGTCGCCTCGCGGCACGACCTCGCCATCGAGGCCACCGAGTACGAGCTGGGCGCCAGGCTCTGGCACAGGACCGGCGAGACGCTGCCGGACTCGGTCGGGGCCGAGCTGCGCGAGCATGAGGCGATCCTCCTGGGCGCCGTCGGTGACCCCAGCGTCCCCAGCGGCGTCCTGGAGCGCGGCCTGCTGCTGCGCCTGCGCTTCGACTTCGACCACTACGTGAACCTGCGTCCCGTCCGCCTCTTTCCGGGCGTCGAGAGCCCGCTGGCGGGCGTCTCGCCCGAGGACATCGACATGCTCGTCGTGCGCGAGGGCACCGAGGGCCCCTACGCCGGAGCCGGGGGCGTGCTGCGCAAGGGCACCCCGTACGAGATCGCCACCCAGGACAGCGTCAACACCCGCTTCGGGGTCGAGCGCGTCGTCCGCTACGCCTTCGAGAAGGCCGCCGCCCGCCCGCGGAGGAAGCTCACCCTGGTCCACAAGGACAACGTCCTCACCTTCGCCGGTGAGCTCTGGCAGCGCGTCGTGCGCGAGGTCGGCGCCGAGTACCCGCAGGTCGCCGTCGACTACTGCCACGTCGACGCGGCGGCCATGTTCTTCGTCAACCAGCCCGCGCGCTTCGACGTCGTGGTCACCGACAACCTGTTCGGCGACATCATCACCGACATCGGCGCCGCCGTCACCGGGGGCATCGGGCTCGCCGCCAGCGGCAACGTCAACCCCGACAACACCTTCCCCAGCATGTTCGAGCCGGTCCACGGCTCCGCCCCCGACATCGCGGGGCAGGGCAAGGCCGACCCCACGGCCACGGTGCTGTCGGTCGCCACCATGCTGGACCACCTCGGAGTGCCAGAGGCCGCCCGCCGGATCGAGGCCGCCGTCGCCGCGGACCTCAAGACCCGCGCACAGGGCGCCAAGGCGCGCTCCACCTCCCAGATCGGCGACGACCTCGCCGCGCGAGTAGGCGAGCAGGGCTGACGCGGCGCCGTCGGCCCTGCCCCTCACGCGGGCGCGGCCGTCGGGAACCACCGGCACACGTTGACGGGCGCGCCCGGGTCATCCGCGCGCGCCCGTTGTCCGCATACCTTCCGGTCTGGCACCGGGTGCGCTCTTCCGACAGACTAGATCCCAGGTCGGCGGCGCTGCCGACCTGTTGCACCCGAGAGGACCACCGACGACATGAACAACGACACCACCACAAGCGGGTTGACGTTCGACATCCAGCTCTCCGACCGCCGGAAGACCCCGCGCGAACGAGAGGAACTGCTGGAGAATCCCGGGTTCGGCCAGGTGTTCACCGACCACATGGTGACGATCCGTTACACCGGGGGCAAGGGCTGGCACGACGCGAAGCTGGAGCCGTACGGGCCGCTGAGCCTGGACCCGGCGACCGCCTCCCTGCACTACGCCCAGGAGATCTTCGAGGGCCTCAAGGCCTACCGCCACCCCGACGGCTCCCTGGCCTCCTTCCGGCCCGACGCCAACGCGGCGCGGTTCAACCGGAGCGCGGCCCGCATGGCGATGCCGGAACTGCCCGAGGACCTCTTCCTCCGCTCGATCGAACTCCTCCTCGACCACGACGGCGACTGGGTTCCGAGCAAGCCCGACTTCAGCCTCTACCTGCGCCCGTTCATGATCGCGACGGACGTCGGCCTGGGCGTGAACAACCCGTCCCGCAGCTACCTCTACCTCCTCATCGCGTCTCCGGTCGGCTCCTACTTCTCCGGCGGCATCAAGCCGGTGACCGTCTGGCTGTCGAAGGACTTCACCCGGGCCGCCCCGGGCGGGACCGGAGCCGCCAAGTTCGCGGGTAACTACGCGGCCAGCTTCCTAGCCCAGGCCCAGGCGGTCGAGAAGGGCTGCGACCAGGTGGTCTGGCTCGACGCCCGCGAGCACCGCTGGGTCGAGGAGATGGGCGGCATGAACCTGTGGTTCGTGTTCGGCTCCGGTGAGAACGCGCGCCTGCGCACCCCCCCGCTGACCGGGACGCTGCTGCCGGGCATCACCCGCGAGTCCCTGCTGCGGATGGCGCCCGACCTGGGCTACGAGGCCGAGGAGGCGCCGCTGTCCGTCGAGGAGTGGCGTGCGGCGGCCGAGTCGGGAGAGATCACCGAGGTGTTCGCCTGCGGCACCGCCGCGGTGATCACCCCCGTCGGATTGGTCCGGAGCGACGACGGCGATTTCCGCATCGGCGACGGCACCCCCGGCCCCGTCACCATGCGCCTGCGCGAGGAACTCGTGGGCGTCCAGACCGGCCAGCGCGCCGACAAGTACGGGTGGGTCGCGCGGTTCTAGGGCGGGTGCCGCGCATGCCGCCCGACGCGGAGTGAGCACCGCGTCGTAGGCGTCGGCACCCGGAAGGGGCCGCCGTCGAGGGCGGCGCGCGCCCTGGCGGCGTCACCGCCCGGAGTTCCCACGCGGGCCGTCCGGAGCGCCGGGCGGCCCGTCGTCGTGTCGGCCGGGGCCCAGCCGCCGCCGCGGAGCGGGACGGACCTGCCGAGGATACGTCCGGTAAGAGGGATCACAGTCTCGGAGAATGAGACATTCGGTGCGTGAACTCGGAGGACGCGACCCCCGTGTGGCACACTGGCCCCATGCCGTCCCAGGTTCTCATTATCGTGGGGCGCGCTGGCTGACCGACTGCCCATCCACGCCGGGGCAGTTCACACGGACCCCGCCAGCGCGCTGACCTCTCGTGTCCACGAGGGGTCTTTTGTTGGTCGGGCCGGTGCCCCGGCATCCACCTTCGGGAGTACCACCCATGAGGGATGACGGTTTCCACGTCTTCGACACCACGCTGCGCGACGGGGCCCAGCGCGAGGGGATCAATCTGCGGGTCTCCGACAAGCTGGCCATCGCGCAGCTGCTCGACGACTTCGGGGTGGGGTTCATCGAGGGCGGGTGGCCGGGGGCCAACCCCAAGGACACCGAGTTCTTCCAGCGGGCTTCCCGAGAGCTCACGCTGAAGCACGCGCGACTCACCGCGTTCGGCGCGACCCGCCGGGCCGGTGTGCGGGCCGCCGACGACCCACAGGTGGCCGCCCTGCGCGACAGCGGCGCACCGGTCGTCACCCTTGTCGCCAAGAGTGACGGCCGGCACGTCGAACGCGCTCTGCGCACGACCCTCGCCGAGAACCTCGCCATGATCGCGGACACGGTTTCCCACCTGCACGACCACGGCCAGCGGGTGTTCGTGGACTGCGAGCACTTCTTCGACGGCTACCTCCACGACCCCGCGCACGCGCTCGACGTCGTGCGCACGGCCGCCAAGGCCGGGGCCGACGTGGTCGTCCTGTGCGACACCAACGGCGGCATGCTCCCGGCCGACGTCACCCGAGTGGTGACCGAGGTGCGCGAGGCGACCGGGGTCCGTCTGGGCATCCACGCCCAGGACGACACCGGCTGCGCCGTCGCCAACACCCTCGCCGCGGTCGAGGCCGGCGTCACGCACGCGCAGTGCACCGCCAACGGTTACGGCGAGCGGGTCGCAACGCCAACCTGTTCTCCGTCGTGGGCGCCCTCACCCTCAAACAGGGCCGCGACGTCCTTCCCGAGGGCTGCCTGTCGGAGATGACGCGGGTGGCGACCGCGATCGCCGAGATCGTCAACCTCGCCCCGGACACCCACCAGCCTACGTCGCGTGTCCGCGTTCGCGCACAAGGCCGGGTTGCACGCCTCCGCGATCAAGGTCGACCCGGACCTGTACCAGCACACCGAGCCCGCGCTGGTCGGCAACCGCATGCGCATGCTGGTCTCCGACATGGCCGGGCGGGCCTCGATCGAACTCAAGGCCAAGGAGCTGGGGCTGGACCTGGGCGGCGACCGCGAACTGTCGGGGCGCGTCGTCGACCGGGTCAAGGGGCTGGAACTGTCCGGGTACAGCTTCGAGGCCGCCGACGCCTCCCTGGAACTGCTGCTGCGGGAGGAGCTGGGTTCCCCGGTGCGCTACTTCGACACCGAGTCCTGGCGGGTCATCACCGAGCGGCGCCCCACCAGTGGGGCCAGCCCGCTGGACGACGGTTACGAGAGCCTCACCGAGGCCACGGTCAAGCTCCAGGTCAAGGGTGAGCGGGTGATCGCCACGGCCGAGGGCAACGGCCCGGTCAACGCGCTCGACCGCGCGCTGCGCACCGCGTTGGAGGGCGTGTACACGGCGTTGGCCGGGTTGGAGCTGACCGACTACAAGGTCCGCATCCTGGAGGGCAGCTCCGGCACCAACGCCATCACGCGGATCCTCATCAGCTTCAGCGACGGCGCGGGGGAGTGGACGACGGTGGGCGTGGGCCCCAACGTCGTCGACGCCTCCTGGGTGGCGCTCGAACAGGCCGTCACCTACGGCCTCCTGCGGCAGGGGTACCCGCAGGGCTGAGGTCGGCGGGAGGTCCGCTGCGGGGTCAGCCGTTGCCCGGGTGCACCCACCCGTTGGGCTCGCACCCCTGGAGGCTCAGCGTCTGCTGCTGCATCACCGGCGCGGGTTCGCCCCCGCCGGGGCACAGGACGTGGCCGCGCCCCAGGGTGTGACCCACCTCGTGGTTGATCAGGTAGATCCGGTAGGTCTCCAGGTCGCCGTCGAAGTGCTCCACGCCCGACACCCACCGGTTCTGGTTGATGACGGCGCGGTTGCCGCTCGCACACGAGACGAACCCGTTGGTGCGCAGCGGCGCGCACAGGCGGTCGACGGTGTCCGGGGCGGCCAGGAGCACGCGGATGTCGGCGTCGTCCCCGTCAACCCGCTGGAGCGACCGCTCGCCGTCGTTGCCCCAGCTCCGGGGGTCGCCGAGGACCTCCTCGACGGCCGCAGTGAAGTCCTCGGCCTCCCCGGGCAGTCCCTTCTCCACCTCGACGGCGAAGGTCAGCAGCGGGCCCTCGCCCATGACCTCGCCCTCGCCGTCCATAATGCGCACCACACCGTCGGCGGTGTCGACCTCCTCCTCGACCGAGCGGAGCAGGACGGGAACGTCCTCCTCGGACTCAGGCTCGGCGGCGGCCTCCTCGTCGGCCTCGCGCTCGGCCGCCGGATCGGCGGAGCCGGCGTCGTCGCCCTCCTCCAGGATGGCGGTCGCCCCGGTCCCGGCCGGCGCGGCCAGGCCGCCCGGTTCGGGTACGGCGACCATGAGGACCACGGAGGCCCCGGAGACGAGGCACAAGCCGAGCGCGAGCCCCAGCGGGTACCGGTGGACCCGGCGGAGCCGGGCTCGGGATCCCCTGTGCGAAGCGGACGTGGGCACTGACTGCAACCTCTCGACAACGGACGTCCCTTCCAGGATGCCAGAGGCTGTCCGGAATCCGTGCCAAGGCGGCGCTCCAGAAGCCCGGCAGGGAAGGGGATGTCGGTCACGCGGCCGGATGGCGTGTGCTCTCGGCGGTCCGCGCGGTTACCCTTCAACCGCAAGTGAGTCGACGGGGGTGCTGGGAGGCATCAGGTGCGCATCGCACGTTTCGCGTCCGGGGACGAGGTCGGGTTCGGCCTGGTGGAGACTGACACCGACAGCGGGGAGGAGTTCGTCGCCCGGCTCAACGGCCACCCCCTCCTGGGTGACATCGCGCCGACCGGCGAGCGCGCCAAGCTCTCCGACGTCCGGCTCCTGTCCCCCGTCCTGCCGACCAAGGTGGTGTGCGTCGGCAAGAACTACGCCGACCACGTCGAGGAGATGCGCGACGTGACGGGCGAGCCCACGGAGGAGCCCGTGGTCTTCCTCAAGCCCTCCACGTCGGTGACCGGCCCGCATGACCCCGTCTTCCACCCCGCGGTCTCCGAGGAGATCCACTACGAGGGCGAACTCGCCCTCGTCATCTCCCGGCCGTGCCGCGAGGTGCCCCGCGAGCGCGCCAAGGACGTGATCTTCGGGTACACGGTCGCCAACGACGTCACCGCCCGCGACCTCCAGAAGAGGGACAAGCAGTGGACGCGGGCGAAGGGGTTCGACTCGTTCTGTCCCCTCGGACCCTGGATCACCACGGGTCTGACCGTCGAGGAGGCCCAGAACCTGGCGCTGACCACCACGGTCGACGGCGAGGTCCGGCAGGAGGGCCACACCTCCCGGTTCATCCACGACATCTCGGCCGTCATCGAGTACGTCACCTCGTTCATGACTCTGCTCCCGGGCGACGTCGTCCTCACCGGCACCCCGGCGGGCGTGGGCCCGGTGCGGGTCGGCCAGGAGGTCGCCGTGACCGTCGAGCGGCTCGGCGCCATTCACAACCGCGTGGTCGCACGGGACTGACCCGCCGCTTCCCGCCGAGCGGGCCGCGGCTTGACGCCTTCCGACCCCGATTCCGGGCACGTCCGCGGTACGGCGGTACGCTCTCCGTACCGCCGACCCCGGGAAACGGAAGGATCCACCGTGGCCACGCTCCGACGTCCGGTCCCGCCCGTGATCGCGGCGGCGCTGGCCGTCGTGCTCGTCGTGCTGGGCGCCGGCCTGTGGGCCCTCACCCGGTACGGATCCGGTGACAGCGACCCCGAACAGGAGGCCCCGGTGCGCGAACCCAGCCGCGTCATGATCGCGGGCGACTCCATGACCCAGGGCGCCAACGGCGACTGGACCTGGCGCTACCGCCTGTGGAACCATCTCGCCCCGCACGTCGAGGGCCTGGACTTCGTCGGCCCCTACACCGCACCCGCCACGCGGGACATGATGTTCCCGGTTCCGACCGCCGAGGACGCCGCGACGGACGCCCCGGAGGAGCCGACCACCCCGTCAGCGACCGCGTGGCCCGGCGCGGACGGCGACCCGGCCACCGTCGAGTACCGGGACCCCTCCTTCGACCAGGACCACAACGCCCTGTGGGGGCGCACCCTGCTCGACGCGACCGGCTCGATCGAGGAGGAGGTCAGGGCCCACCAGCCGGACGTGCTGTGCGTCATGATCGGCGTCAACGACCTGCTCTGGCCGGTGGAGACCGAGGAGATGGAACAACGCCTGCGCGACTACGTGGAGGCGGCCCGGCGCGGCAACCCGAACCTGCGCGTCGTGATCGGCGAGGCCCTGCCCATCGCCCTGGCCGAGACCGACGAGGGGTTCGCGCTGCGCGTGTACGCCTACAACGAGGTGGTCCGCGCGGTCGCCGCGGACCTGACCACGGACGCCTCCCCGGTGGTCGGCGTGGACATCGCCGGGCCCCTCGGCTGGAACCCTGCCGTGGACGCCTACGACGGCACCCACCCCAACGCCGACGGCGAACTGAAGATCGCCGCCGCCTTCGCCGACACCCTCTCGCGAAGGTTCGGGATGGGTCCGGCCTACCCCCGACCGCTGCCGTTGGCTACCTGAGCCCACCCGTCACCCACCACCGCCCGTGGGGCGCTGCGCGGTCCGACGGGGACGTCCACCAGCGACGTTCCGGGAGCGGCCGCCAGCCCCCGATACGCTGGTGCCCGTGACTGAGACTCCTATTCGCACCCGATTCGCCCCGTCCCCCACGGGCATGTTCCACGTCGGCGGCGCCCGCTCCGCACTGTTCAACTGGGCCCTGGCGCAGCAGGACCCCGCGGGCCGCATGGTCCTGCGCGTCGAGGACACCGACGCGGCCCGCAACCGCCCGGAGTGGACCGACGGCATCATCCGCGCGCTCGCCTGGCTGGGGATCAGCGACGCAGACCCGCACTTCGAGGGGCCCTACTTCCAGTCGTCCTACGCCGACCAGCACCGTGAGACCGCCGAGCGGCTCCGGGCGGAGGGCCGCGCCTACTTCTGCGACTGCACCCGTGAGCAGGTCCAGGAGCGCCGGGACAACCCCAACCTCGGCTACGACGGCTTCTGCCGCGATCGCGGGCTGGAGCCCGGCCCGGGACGGGCGCTGCGGTTCCGCGTGCCCGAGGGCGGCCCCACGGTCGTCGAGGACCGGATCCGCGGCAGAGTGGAGTTCGACCACGCCTCCATCGAGGACTTCGTGATCGCCCGCGCCGACGGCTCTCCGCTCTTCGTCCTGGCCAACGTGGTCGACGACGTCGAGATGGGCATCACGCACGTCATCCGCGGCGAGGAGCACCTGTCCAACACGCCCAAGCAGCAGCTGCTGTGGGAGGCGCTGGGCTTGACCCCGCCGACGTGGGCGCACCTGCCCGTCATCGTCAACGAGCAGCGCAAGAAGCTGTCCAAGCGCCGCGACAAGGTCGCCCTGGAGTCCTACCAGGACGAGGGCTACCTGGCCGAGGCGATGGTCAACTACCTCATGCTGCTGGGCTGGGCGCCGGGCGAGGACCGTGAGATCCTGCCCTGGGAGGAGATGCGGCCGCTGTTCCGGGTGGAGGACGTCAACAGCTCCAGCGCGTTCTTCGACGAGAAGAAGCTGCGTGCCTTCAACGGCGAGTACATTCGCGCCCTGGACCTGGACGACTTCGTCCGCCGCTGCGAGCCCTGGCTGACCGGTGACGCCGCGCCCTGGGACCCGGCCGACTTCGACCCCGCGGTGTTCCGCGCGGTCGCCCCGCTCGCGCAGAGCCGCGTCGCCGTGCTCGGCGAGATCGTGCCCAACGTGGACTTCCTCTTCCTCCCGGAGCCCGTGGAGGACGACAGGAGCTGGTCCAAGGCGATGAAGCCGGGCGTGGGCAGGGAGATGCTGGAGGCCGTCCAGGACCGCTTCGCCGGTTCCGCTCAGGAGTGGACCGCCGAGGCCCTGAAGACCGCCACGGAGGAGGCCGGAGCCTCGCTCGGACTCAAGCTCGGCAAGGCCCAGGCCCCCGTTCGGGTGGCCGTGACCGGACGCACCGTCGGCCTGCCGCTGTTCGAGTCGCTGGAGGCGCTCGGCCGTGACCGCGTCCTGGCACGGATCGGAGCCGCCTTGGAGCGGCTCCGTGCCCAGGAGAAGGACGCCGCTCGGACGTGAGCGGACGGGGTGGTCGGAGCCACGGTTCGGCCGCCCCGACTCCCGTTCGCGAGCACTCTGAATGTCCGCTAGAGTTAGCGACGTCGCCGAGGGGGACGAGGAAGCGAGAGCGGCCAGGTCCTTCCGAAAGCACTGGGGTATGGTGTAATCGGCAGCACGACTGATTCTGGTTCAGTTAGTCTAGGTTCGAGTCCTGGTACCCCAGCTCCGGTCTCACGGTTGTCCGTGAGCCGCACGGGTCATCGACCACAACGTGCGCCCCGTCGTCTAGTGGCCTAGGACGCCGCCCTCTCAAGGCGGTAACGGCGGTTCGAATCCGCTCGGGGGTACCACAGGGAGAGGCTTCCACCGCGTGGGAGCTTTTCTCCTGGTCGGCGCTTGTCGTCGATGTCCGGTTCGAGCGGGTATCGTAGTCTTCGCGATCGCGCTTGGATCGTCCTGGCCCCCGTCGTCTAGTGGCCTAGGACGCCGCCCTCTCAAGGCGGTAACGGCGGTTCGAATCCGCTCGGGGGTACACGTCACGGAGGGCCCCGCTCGTATGGAGCGGGGCCCTCGTCGTGCCCGGGGTCGACCCGACGGGTCAACTCCCCCGGCCGCGCGTCGCGGAGAGCGATCGGCGACCGGATGAGCCGGTCGTCCCGGAAGCCGTGGACGTGCGCGCTCGCCTCGCCGCGCGGTACCCGTGCCGCGGGCGCCGGATCGGCCCGGGGTGGTCGCGAGGTGGACGCCGTGTGGCGGCTCGGACGTTCTATCCGCGCCGTCCCCGCCAGCTCACCCCGACCCCGCTGCCGAAGGCCCTGATGCCGTGCGTCGGCGGGTCGGGCGTTGCCGACCTCAGCGGTCAGTGCGCCTAGCGGCCCTCGTACGTGTGCAGCGACTCGCTGATCCGCTCGGCGGCCGAGAGCACCGCCTGGGAGTGCATCCGTCCGGGTGAGCGGGTCAGGCGCTCTATCGGTCCGGAGACCGAGACGGCGGCGATCACCCGGCCGCCCGGGCCGGACACGGGAGCCGACACCGACGCCACGCCCTGCTCGCGCTCGGCGACGCTCTGGGCCCACCGGCGGCGACGCACCTGGGTGAGGCTGGCGGCCGTGAACCGGGCGCCCACGAGGCAGCGGCGGATGCGGTCGGGGTCCTCCCACGCGAGCAGCACCTGGGCGGCCGAACCGGCGTTCATCGGGAGTTCGCTGCCGACCGGCACGGTGTCCCGAAGGCCGCTGGTGCGCTCCGACGCGGCCACGCAGACCCGCAGGTCGCCCTGGCGGCGGTAGAGCTGGGCGCTCTCCCCGGTCAGGTCGCGCAGCTGGACGAGCACGGGCGCCGCCACGGCCAGGAGCCGGTCCTCGCCGGTGGCGATGGAGAGCTCGCCCAGGCGCGGGCCCAGCACGAAGCGGCCCTGGCTGTCGCGCCCGACCATGCGGTGCCGCTCCAGGGCGACGGCCAGACGGTGGGCGGTGGGCCGTGCCAGACCGGTGATCTGTACCAACTGGGCCAGGGACGCCGGGCCCGACTCCAGGGCGTCGAGGACCGACATCGTCTTGTCCAACACACCGACGCCGCTGGATGAGCTAGAGTTGTCCATGGCTTGATATTGCCGTCTCGAAATATGGAATGCAAGTCAGCCCGCACGTCCGCGCTGGGTCCACCTCCGTCCGGACCCGAGACGAAGAACGAGAGAGGCGATCGCCCATGGCACGCACGATGGCCGAGAAGGTCTGGGAGGAGCACGTCGTCCGGCGTGCCGACGGCGAGCCGGATCTGCTCTACATCGACCTCCACCTGGTGCACGAGGTGACCAGCCCGCAGGCCTTCGAGGGCTGCGCCTGGCGGGTCGGTCCGTGCGGCGCCCCGACCTCACCATCGCGACCGAGGACCACAACGTCCCCACCCAGGACCTGTTGGCTCCGATCGCCGACCCCGTCTCCCGCAAGCAGGTCGAGACCCTGCGCAAGAACTGCTCGGACTTCGGCGTGCGCCTGCACCCGATGGGCGACATCGAACAGGGCGTCGTGCACGTGGTCGGCCCCCAGTTGGGCTTGACGCAGCCCGGCATGACCATCGTCTGCGGTGACAGCCACACCAGCACGCACGGCGCGTTCGGCGCGCTGGCCTTCGGTATCGGCACCAGCCAGGTCGAGCACGTTCTGGCCACCCAGACCCTGCCCATGGCCCCCTTCAAGACCATGGCCGTCACGGTGAACGGCACGCTCAGGCCGGGTGTGTCCGCCAAGGACATCATCCTCGCGGTGATCGCCAAGATCGGCACCGGCGGCGGCCAGGGCTACGTCATCGAGTACCGCGGCGCGGCGATCGAGTCGCTGTCGATGGAGGCCCGCATGACGGTGTGCAACATGTCCATCGAGGCGGGCGCCCGCGCCGGGATGATCGCCCCCGACCAGACCACGTTCGACTACGTGCGCGGGCGCGCCCACGCCCCGAAGGACGAGGACTTCGACGCGGCCGTCGAGCACTGGAAGAGCCTGCGCACCGACGAGGGCGCCGTCTTCGACGCCGAGGTGGTCCTGGACGCCGACGAACTGAGTCCGTTCGTCACCTGGGGCACCAACCCCGGTCAGGGCGTGCCGCTGGACGCGTCCGTGCCCGACCCGACCTCCTTCGAGGACCCCACCGCGCGCGCAGCCGCGGAGAAGGCCCTGGCCTACATGGACCTGGCCCCCGGCACGCCGATGCGCCAGGTGAGCGTCGACACCGTGTTCCTGGGCTCGTGCACCAACGGCCGTATCGAGGACCTGCGCACCGCCGCCGAGATCATCCGGGGCCGCAAGGTCGCGGACGGCGTGCGCATGCTGGTCGTCCCCGGCTCCATGCGGGTCAAGGAGCAGGCCAACCAGGAGGGACTCGGCCGGATCTTCGAGGAGGCCGGCGCCGAGTGGCGCGAGGCCGGGTGCTCCATGTGCCTGGGCATGAACCCCGACCAGCTCCAGCCCGGTGAGCGCAGCGCCTCCACCTCCAACCGCAACTTCGAGGGCCGCCAGGGGCGCGGTGGCCGCACCCACCTGGTGTCGCCGCAGGTGGCCGCCGCGACCGCCGTGCGCGGGATGCTGTCCTCGCCCGCAGACCTGGTGTCCCTGTAGGGCCCCGACCAGCTAGGAGAGACCTGTTCATGGAGAAGATCGACGTCCACACCGGTCGGGCCGTGCCGCTGCGCGCCAGCAACGTGGACACCGACCAGATCATCCCCGCCGTCTACCTCAAGCGTGTGAGCCGCACCGGGTTCGAGGACGGCCTGTTCGCCGGGTGGCGCGGGAGCGACCCCGACTTCGTCCTGAACCGGCCCGAGCACTCGGGTGCGTCCGTGCTGGTGGCCGGCCCCGACTTCGGTACCGGCTCCTCGCGTGAGCACGCTGTGTGGGCTCTTCGGGACTACGGCTTCCGCGCGGTGCTGTCGTCGCGCTTCGCCGACATCTTCCGGGGCAACTCGCTCAAGGGCGGGCTGCTGACCGTCCTGCTGCCCCAGGAGGTCGTCGAGAAGCTGTGGGACATGGTCGAGGCCGACCCCACCACCGAGGTGACCGTCGACCTGGTCAACCGCGAGGTCCGCGCCCCGGGCGTCCAGGAGGCCTTCGAGCTGGACGACTACACCCGTTGGCGGTTGATGGAGGGTCTGGACGACATCGCCCTGACGCTGGGCCACACGGAGGGGATCGCGGGGTTCGAGCAGGCTCGCCAGCGCTGGCTGCCCGTGACCCAGTAGACACCGGATCGTGTCCTGGGCGGGGGCTGGAGGGCGGTGTGACGCAGCACACCCACCGGCCCCCGAATATTTTACCTTTACTTGGTGTGACCAGTCGCTTGCGGCCTTTGCGTCCTTAAGCGCGCCGCGCGCCGTGCCCGGAATCCGGTTATACGTAGGCATTTGAGGCTCACACGCGGGGGCAAAAGGGGCGCGTGGGACGGTGTCCCGCGAGCTGGGGCCACTGCCTTCCGTGGCTGACGCGCAGGTGGGCGCGGGCTCGACACGCCTTCTCCACAGGCGTTTGTATTTGTGTAAGGGGCCGGGCTTCCCCTAATTTCGTGCGAGCAAGGGGGAACCGGAGGAACCTTATGAACAAGCGTGACCTGATCGACGCGATCTCCGCGCGTCTCGGAGACAAGAAGACCGCGACCGAAGCGGTCAATGCTGTGCTCGAGACCATTCAGACCACAGTGGCGTCGGGCGACAAGGTCGCCATCACGGGCTTCGGTGTGTTCGAGAAGTCCGAGCGTGCGGCTCGTACCGCCCGCAACCCCGCCACCGGGGCCACCATCAACGTCCCCGCGAGCTTCGTTCCGAAGTTCCGTGCTGGCGCTGACTTCAAGGCCCTGGTCAACGACGGGAAGAAGTAGTTCCATCGCCGAACGGCGACGGGTCGGTACCGCCCGGGTCCCCCACGGGGGCCCGGGCGGTACGCGTCCGCGCGACCGTGTCGACCGCGAGGCCGTGCCCGTCCCTCCGCGCCAGCACCAGCAGGTCCCGCGTGCGCGCCCCCACACCGAGACGGACCGCCGCCCGCAGGTCCTCGGGAGTGTCCACGTCCCGCCGGACCGAGTCCACGTCCTCCAGGACCAGTTCCCGGGCGCGGAGGCCAGATGCCGGACGCGTGAGGCGCCCTCGAACGCGGGGCGGAACGGCTCCCCGGGCGCGAAGCGAGGAGTGTCGTGCCCACTCCGGGCGCGTCTGGGAGGAAGGAACGGCGTCGGTCCGACGCCGAGGACAGGACGCGGGCGAGTTCTCCCGGGCGCAGCGCGGGCAGGTCTGCCGACAGGGCGCACAGCCCGTTGCCGGGGAGGCGCCGCCGGGCGACCGCGGCCCCGTGCCGAAGCGCGGGATTGAGCCCCGTGCCCGGTTCTCCGCCCACCACGACCGCGCCGAGGGCCCCCAACGCCTCGCCGGCCCGGACGTCGTCGGTCACGGCGAAGACCGCGTCGACGCGTGCGCAGGCGAGAGCGGCGGTCACCGTGTCGCAGGCGACGGCCAGTGCGAGCTCGCCCCGGAGGGGGCCCGCGGCACGGGCCAGTCGCGACTTGGCCCGATCGAGGTGCTTGACTGGGACGATCAGGGACCAGCGCACCCCGGCGCCTCGGCCCCGTCTCGCTCTCCAAAGCCGGTCACGGTCCCCCCGGAGATGCGGCAACGACAGTGACACGAGGGTAGGCGTTCGCGGCGCGGGGCGGCGCGGGCCCGACGGGTCGGACACCCACCCGGTGACGTGCGTCTCCGGGCTGGAGGAGCGGGTACCGACGCGCCCTAGACTGAACCGGTTGTGCTTCGGGGCCGGACGGGCCCGCAGCGATGGAGTGAGGAGTCCCGTGGCCGAGCATCGAGAATCACGGTGGGTGAAGGTGGTCGTGGCGAGCATCGTGCGCCCCCTCCTGCGACTGGTGACCAAGCCCGTCTGGCGGGGGACCGAGAACGTGCCCGCCCGGGGCGGCGTGATCATCGCCGCGAACCACCTGTCCACCGTCGACCCCCTCACGGTCGCGCACTTCATGTACGTGGGCGCGCGGCGCTGGCCGACCTTCACCATGAAGGACGCGGTCATGCGGATTCCGGTGGTCCGGTCGGTCGCCAGGAGCACGGGGCAGATTCCGATCAAACGCGGCACCACCGAGGCGGTCAAGGCGCTGCGCGAGGCCGAGCTGGCGCTCACCAGGGACGGAGCCTCCGTGATCTTCTACCCGGAGGGGACCTGCACGCGCGACCCCCGGCTGTGGCCGATGACGGCCAAGACGGGTGTGGCCCGCCTGGCGCTGACCACCGGGGTTCCGGTGGTTCCGGTGGCGCACTGGGGCGAGCAGAGGCTCCTCCCGTACCAGGGGGAGAAGAAGCTCAGCCTGTTCCCGCCCAAGCGCGTGGAGTTCCTGGCCGGACCGCCGGTGGACCTGTCCCGCTTCCGGAACAAGCCGCTGACCGCCTCGGTCCTCGCCGAGGCCACGGAGGCCATCATGCGCGACATCACCGACCTCCAGGCGAAGATCCGGGGCGAGGAGCCCCCGGCGGTCCCCTACGACATGAAACGGGCCCGGGTCGAGGCCCGGGCCGAACACGCGGATGAGACGGACGACGCCGAACCGGCGGCGGACGGGCCCCGGACGACGACAACGGGAAGAACCAGGCGTGACGGGACGGATGGGCAGCGACGAGGTGAGGATCGCCGTTCTCGGCGCGGGTTCCTGGGGAACCGTGTTCGCCAACGTCATCGCGGACGCGGCCGACCAGGCCCGGGTGGAGGATCCGGGCGGCCCGGCGGTCGAGGTCGTGCTGTGGGGGCGGCGCTCCTCGGTCGTGGACGCGGTCAACGAGACCTCGCAGAACCCGGACTACTTCCCGGGGATCGCGCTCAACCCGCGGTTGCGGGCCACCGCCGACGCGGCCGAGGCGCTGTCCCGGGCGGACGTGGTGGTGCTGGCGGTCCCCTCGCAGTCGCTGCGGGCCAACCTGGTCCAGTGGCGGGCGCACCTGCGCGACGACGCGGTGATCGTCAGCCTGATGAAGGGCGTGGAGCTGGGCACGCTGCTGCGGGTCAGCGAGATCATCGCCGAGGTCCTGAAGTTCCCCGAGGAGCGGATCGCCGTGGTCTCCGGGCCCAACCTGGCGCGGGAGATCGCTGAGCGCCAGCCCGCCACCGCCGTGGTGGCCTGCCCGCGCGAGGAGACGGCGGTGCGTCTGCAGACCCTGTTCCGGGCGCCGTACTTCCGTCCGTACACCAGCACCGACCTGGTCGGGGTGGAGATCGGCGGTGCCATGAAGAACGTCATCGGGCTCGCCGTGGGCGTGGCCGAGGGGATGGGTCTCGGGGACAACACCAAGGCGTCCCTCATCACGCGCGGACTGGCTGAGAGACGCGTCTCGCGGTGACGCTGGGGGCTGACGAGCACACCCTGTCCGGGTTGGCGGGCATGGGTGACCTCGTGGCGACATGCTCCTCACCTCTGTCGCGGAACCGGACCTTCGGTGAGAAACTGGGCGCGGGCAAGACCCTGGAGCAGGTCGTCGCGGAGACCAGGCAGACGGCAGAGGGGGTCAAGTCCTCGGAGTCGATCCTCGAACTGGGTTGGCGGCACGGCGTGGACATGCCGATCACCGAGGCCGTCGTCAAGATGATGCACCACGACCTGAGCCCGGCGCAGGCGCTGGCCGCGTTCATGGCGCGCAGCACCAAGCCCGAGCGCTACGGAGTCTGAGAGAGGGCGACATGCCGCCTACACCCGCACCGGGGCCCGACACCGAGCACACCCTGGCCCAGAACCTCCCGCACCCTCCCGTCCCGGCCGAGCGGCCGATGCGGATGCCCGTCCACCGGGCCACCACCTACGCGTTCGACACCTCGCGGGAGTACGCGGACGTGCTGGCGGGGCGGCGGGAGGGGTACTCCTACGCGCGGATCGACAGTCCGACGGCCGACGCGTTCGCCGCGGGGGTCGCGGCACTGGAGGGCAGCGGATCGCGGACGCCGGTGCGGGGTCAGGCCTTCGCGTCGGGCATGGCGGCGATCAGCACGGTGCTCATGGCGCTGACGGAGTCCGGGGCGCACGTCGTGGCGGCACGGTCGATCTACGGCAACACGTACTCGCTGCTCGACGGGCTGCTCCGCCGGTTCGGCGTGCGGACGGACTTCGTGGACATCACCGACCCGGAGGCCGTGCGGGCGGCCGTGCGACCCGACACGGCCGTGCTGTTCACCGAGACGCTGTCCAACCCCACCACGGCGGTGTCCGACCTGCCGGCGCTCGCGCGGATCGCGCGGCAGGCGGGCGCGGTCTTCGTCGTGGACTCGACGTTCGCCTCCCCCGCGGTGTGCCGTCCGCTGGAGCACGGGGCGGACGTCGTGCTGCACTCGGCCACCAAGTACATCGGCGGCCACAGCGACGCCACGGGCGGTGTGGCGGTGGCCGCGCCCGAGCTGATCGACCGGATCCGCGCGGCCCGGATCGACCTGGGGCCGTGCCTGGCCCCGGACGAGGCGTACCTGCTGCACCGCGGGTTGGAGACACTGCCACTGCGGGTCCAGCGGCAGTGTGAGACCGCGGCCGCGTTCGCCGCCGCGCTGGAGGGGCATCCCGAGGTGGAGCGGGTCGACCACCCGTCCCTGGCCTCGCACCCGCAGGCGGAGTTGGCCGCGAGGCTGTTCGACGCCGGGCGGTGCGGTGCGGTCGTGACCGTGCACCCGCGGGGCGGTCGGGACGCGGGGATGGCCTTCGCCGACCGGATCAGGCTGGGCACGGTCGCCGCCTCCCTGGGCGGGACGCACACGCTGGTGGGACACGTGGCCTCCACCTCGCACCGCACGATGGGGGAGACCGAACTGGCGGACGCGGGTATCTCACCTGGAGCGGTGCGGTTCTCCATCGGTCTGGAGGACCCCCGGCACCTCATCGAGGACGCTCTCACAGCGCTCGGCGGGGACATGTGACGCGAACGGGATGGTTTCCTGTTTCCGGTTCCATGAAAAGGCGAGATAGGGTCAGGCAGCATGTCGTCCGAGCAGCGCAAGATTCGCGTCGCCGTCGTCTTCGGCGGTCGCAGTTCCGAACACGAGATCTCCTGCGTCACCGCGGGCAGCGTCCTGTCCGTGATCGACCACGACCGTTACGAGGTCGTGCCGGTCGCATCACCAGGACCGGCAACTGGGTCCTGACCTCGGCCGACCCCGAGCGGTTGCGGATCGACGGGGAGACCAAGGCGCTGCCGGCCGTCCCCGAGGACGGCGCTGACCTGGCGCTGCCCTTCGACGCCGCCGGTCAGTTGATGACCGTCGACCCGGAGCGCGGCGTGGAGCGACTGGCCGGTGTGGACGTCGTGCTGCCGTTGCTGCACGGGCCCTTCGGCGAGGACGGCACCGTCCAGGGCCTGTTCGAGATGATGGGCGTGCGCTACGCCGGCGCGGGGGTGTTCTCCAGCGCGGCGGCCATGGACAAGGCGTTCATGAAGGCGATGCTCGTCGGCAACGGGATCGCGACCAGCGACTACGTGGCGATCACCGACCGCCAGTGGCGGACCGAGCGCAAGAAGGCGCTCGACGACGTCGCCGAACTCGGCGGGACCGTCTTCGTCAAGCCCGCTCGCGCGGGCAGCAGCGTCGGCATCAGCAAGGTGGGCGACGCCGGGGACGCCGACGCGGTGATCGCCGCCGTCGAGGCCGCGCGGGAACACGACCCCAAGGTCATCGTGGAGGCCCAGGTCCTCGGGCGCGAGATCGAGTGCGGAGTGCTGGAGGCCGAGGACGGCGGTACGCCCGACGTCTCCCTGCCCGCCGAGGTGCACGTGGCGGACGGGTTCGACTTCTACGACTTCGAGGCCAAGTACCTGTCCACGAGCAGCCTGACCATCCCGGCGCGGATCCCGGATGAGGCCATCGCCCGGCTGCGCGCGCTGGCCGCCGAGTCTTCGACGCGATGGGCTGTGAGGGCCTGGCCCGGGTGGACTTCTTCTACACCGAGGACGGCGGGATCCTCGTCAACGAGCTGAACACGATGCCCGGGTTCACCCCGGCGTCGGCCTTCCCCCAGATGTGGG
Organism: Nocardiopsis sp. CNR-923; assembly: GCF_001942255.1. Taxonomy (GTDB): domain Bacteria; phylum Actinomycetota; class Actinomycetes; order Streptosporangiales; family Streptosporangiaceae; genus Nocardiopsis. The sequence goes on along the minus strand of NZ_MKKC01000098.1, from coordinate 162,434 downwards.
AGGCGACCGGAGTGGACTACGCGACGCTCGTCGACCGGATGATCACGACGGCCCTCCGGCGGTCTCCGGGCCTGCGCTAGCGACCCGAAGAGCGGGCGACCGAGCCGGTCACCCGCTTCACGTGCGCGGGGGAGGTCGGAGCGGGGGTCAGTTCCGGGTGGGCGGGCGCCCCGGGCCTGGGGAGTCCAGGGGAAGCCTGGAGCCGGAGGGGTCCCCGGTCCGCCCGGGTGCCGCCGCCCCTGGGGAACTCCCGGGGGCTGGGGGCCGCCGTATGGGAGCGCGCCGCCTCCGGTCCGCTGGGCGTCGGCGCCGAGCAGTTCCCGGGCCAGGATGGTGCCGCCCGCCGCGGCCGCGGGGAACACCACGATCGCCACGAACGGTATCGCCAACAGGAAGTACGTGGGCACCGCGTACCCGAGGACGCGCAGCCGCCGGGTGGCCATGTACCCGCGGCGGTCCCGGACGAGCAGCAGGTCGCGCCGGTCGAACGCCCCGGCCAGGAGTTCGATGGCGAGCAGCCACCCGCCGAGCGCCGCCGCCAGGACCGCCCCGGCGACCTGCCCGATCAGGGGGACGAACCCGACCGCGAACACGACCAGGGTGACCGCGAGCGAGGCGAGGATAATCCCGAGCGACTGGCGGACCGCCCGCACGATGGAGGCCGCCAGCGGCTCGTCGGACCCCTCGGGCGCGTTGCCCAACTGCTCCTCGACCAGTTCGGTGATCTTGTCGTAGATCGGCGCGCCCAAGGCCAGCGTCACGGTCGTGAAGGTCACGACCATGACCAGGACGGCGCTGACCGACACCGCCACGGCGACCGCGCCACGCAGGACGTCGCGCCAGAGGGGGGTCCACCCCTCCGAGAACGGCGTCGCCCACGCCGCCAGATCGGACACGTTGACCAGCAGGGTCACGAACAGCGCCAGGAACACCAGCGACGTGAACAGCGGAGGCAGCGCGCCCAGAACGAAGAGGCGCGGACTGCGCACCATCATGCCGAAACCGCGCACGAGCGCGCCCGCACCACCGAGGACTTCGCGAAGAGACTTGATCACGCACGCACCCTAGAGGATGGGTCCGCCGGTGTCAGCCGCGCGGATCGCCAGGGGGCCGGGGTCTGGCCCGCCCGGGCAGGGCATCCCTGACCATCTCCTGGAAATCGCGTACGCCTGTCGTGGCGGTCAGTGGGCGCTCACGGTCCGGAACCACCCCTCCTCCCGGGACAGCTCCGCGTGGGTGCCCGATTGGATCACCCTCCCCTCGCGCACGACGTAGATCCGGTCGACCCGCTCCAGACCCGCCAGGTCATGGGTGATCAGCAGGGTCGAGTAGCCCTCGGCCGCGTCGAGCAGGTCGTCGATGACCGCGTCGCGGGTGTCCGGGTCCAGGTGCGCGGTCGGCTCGTCCAGGACCAGGACCCGGGGCGACGCGAGCAGGGCGCGGGCCAGCGCCAGCCGCTGCACCATGCCGCCGCTCAGTCCGAGCCCGTGCGTGCCCACCCGGGTGTCCAGGCCCTCGGGCATCGCGGTGACCTCGTCCGCGAGCCGGGCCCGGCGCAGCGCCGCCCACAGCTCGTCGTCCTCCGCGCCGGGCCGCGCCAGCCTGAGGTTCTCCCGGAGCGTCGACGCGAACACGTGCGGATCCTGCGGCACCCCCGACACCAGGGCGCGCACCTCGTCCGCCGGGTAGGCGGTCACGTCCGTGCCGCCGATCTCCACCCGCCCCGCTTCGGGGTCACGGAACCGCAGCAGAACCGACGCCAACGTGCTCTTGCCCGCGCCGCTCGGCCCGATCACCGCCACCGTCCACCCGGCCGGGATCTCCAGGTCCACCCCGTCCAGGGCCCAGGGCTCCTCGGGGCCGTACCGAACGCGCAGGTCCCGAACGCGCACCGTCGGATCGCCGTCCGGCTCCAACCCCGTACGAGCGGGCGGCGCGACGGAGGGCGGCGCGTCCAGTACCCCGAACAGCCGCGCCCCGCTGGCCCGGATCGCCCCCAGCTTGGCGGCGACCGCGGGCAGCGGCGCCACGATCTCGAACGCCGCGAGCGTGGTCAGCACCAGCACGGCCAGGGACACCGCGCTCAGCGTGCCGCCCTCCACCGCGGTGACGCCCAGCAACAGCGCCGCCCACACGGTGAGTCCGGTGATCAGCGCGGTCGCCCCCGCGCCGAAACCGAGGATCGCCGCGTCACGCCGCTCCATCCGGGCCAGCTCGCGTCGGCGGCGTACACGCGTTCCACCTGCCGGTCCATCGCCCCGTAGGCCACCAGGTCCGGTGCCCCGTGCAGGGTGTCCACGAGAGCGGTCGACAGCTCGCCGCGCGCCCTGGCCTGCCGCCGCCCCGGGCCCCGGCCGAGCGCCGCCGCCGCGAGCGGCACCGCCAGACCGGCCAGCAGCAGCCCCGCGGCGAGCAGCGGACCGCCCGGCACGTACACCGAGGTCAGGAAGAGCACGGTCGCGCCGCCGGTCACCACCGACACCAGCGGCGGCGTCAGTCCGCGCACGAGCAGGTCCAGCGTCGCCTCGGTGTCGTTGACCAGTCGTGACACCAGGTCACCCGACCGGAACCGGCCGAACGGCTCGGTGGCCGCCAGGCGCTCGTACACCCGCACCCGCACCTCGGCCAAGGTGCGGAACGCGGCGTCGTGGGTGACCAGGCGTTCGAGGTAGCGGGCCACACCACGGCTGACGCCCAGGGCCCGGGTGGCCACCACGGCCACCCCGAGCGCGGTGATCGGCGGATGGTCGGCGGCGGTCGCGAGCATCCACGCCGCCACACCCAGCAGGGCCACCCCCGCGCCGGTCGCGGCCGCTCCCAACAGCACGCCCAGCGCGAACCGGCTCCCGCGCGGCCACGCAAGGGCGACCATCCGCAGCAGCGGGTCCCGGCCGTGGGCGGGCCCGTCCGTGCCGCGTTCCAGGGGGACCTCCGCCTCGGTGCTCATCGCGCCACACTCCGCTCCAGGCTCCGCGGCGGCAACGTGGCGACGCGCGGCGCGGCGCCGAGCACGTCGCGGGCCCACCCGGTGTCGTGGGCGACGATGACGGCGGTCCGGCCCTCCAACAGCCGGGCGACCGCCGTGCGCACCGCCGCGGCGTTCTCCGGATCCAGGTGGGCGGTCGGTTCGTCGAGCAGGACCAGCGGCGCGTCGCGGCACAGCGCCCGCGCGAGCGCGATCCGCTGCCGTTGACCCGCGGACAGACGCGCGCCGCGTTCGCCCAGCCGGGTGCCGTATCCCTCGGGGAGCGCGGAGACGAACGCGTCGGCCTCGGCCCGCCGCGCGGCCTCGCGCACCCGTTCCATGGACGCGTCCGGGGCGCCGAGCCGGATGTTGTCGGCCACCGAGACGTCGAACAGGTAGGGGTGCTGGGGGACCCAGGCGATGCCGCGTCGCCAGTCCTCCGCCGGGACGTCCTCCAGCGGTGTCCAGTCCCCTCCGGGCGCGCGGACGCTGATCCGGCCCTCACCGGGTTCGTGCAACCGCAGCAGTAGGGACAGCAGAGTCGTCTTGCCCGCCCCGCTGGGCCCGGTGAGCAGAACGTGCTCCCCGGCGGTGATCTCCAGGTCCAGGCCGCTCAGCGCGGGCAGGTCCCGTCCGGGGTAGCGCACACCCACACCCTCCATGCGGATGTCCCCGCCGGTGGTAGGGGAGACTCCGCCGGTCGGCGCGTGCTCCCTCCGGTCCCTCGCTCCGGCCTCGGGCTCCCGCCGATCCCCGGCCTCGGCCCCGCCGGCGCGGCGGTGGGCGCCGCGCGTGCGGTCCAGTTCGGTGAAGACCTGCTCGGCGGCGGCCACGCCCTCCATGCTCGCGTGGAAGCGCGCGCCCACCTCGCGGAGCGGCAGATAGGCCTCGGGGGCCAGGATCAGCACGAGCAGGGCCGTCTGGTAGTCCATGTAGCCGCCCAGGAGCCGCAGTCCGACCTCCACGGCCACCAGCGCCACCGCCAGGGTGGCCAGCAGTTCCAGCGCGAGCGCCGACAGGAAGGCGACCCGCAGGGTGCCCATGGTCGCCCTGCGGTGCTCCTCGCCCACTCGTCGGATGACCGCGGCCTGGGCCTTGGCCCGGCGGAACACCGCGAGCGTGGGCAGCCCCTCCACCACGTCCAGGAAGTGCCCGCCCAGACGGCTCAGCAGCCGCCACTGCCGATCGGTGCGCGACTGGGTGTGCATCCCGATCAGCGCCATGAAGACGGGGATCAGCGGCAACGTCACCAGGATGACGGCGCCCGAGATCCAGTCGGCCCAGAACACCACCGCCAGTACGGCGAGCGGGACGATGGCGGACAGCACCAGTTGCGGCAGGTAGCGGGCGAAGTAGTCGTCGAGCGCGTCCAAGCCCCGGGTGGCCAGGGTGACCAGCTCGCCCGCCTTGGGGGAGCCCGCCTCGCCGTCGACCCCGGGCTCCGCCGTCCACACCCGACCGGAGCCGGTCACGTGCGCGACCAGGCGTCTGCGCAGCTGGGACTTGGTCCGCGCGGCGCTGTGCAGGGCGGAGGTCTCGGCCAGGTACGAGAGCGCCGCCCGGGCCACGGCGACCCCCGCGACGGCCGCGATCGCCCATCCCAGGGTCTGTGTCCCGGCGCCTTCGGCCGCCCCGGTGATGGTGTAGGCGAGCAGCCAGGCCTGTGCCAGGATCAACCCGGTGAGGAGCACCCCACTGGCGACGGAGACGGCCAGGTGGACCCGGACCGCGTCGGCGGTGCGCACCAGGCGTGGGTCTAGCGGTTTCAACCAGGTCTCCTTGCCGGGGACGGTACGGCGGGACGCTCTCGACCCTACTCACTGGATCCGAGGCGCGGCAGGGTCTCCCCTGCGGCTGTGGACGGCGCCGGACGGACCCGTCCGAGCGGGGAGGCGTGCACGGAGGGCCGCGCGCGGAACGTCCGTGCGGGGCGATGCGCACGGACGTCCCACACGCGGTGGCTACGGCGCCGGGGTCGGCGTGGAGCCTCCCCCGGTCCTCCTACCCGGGCCCGTCACCGCCGGCTCCCGCCTCATCGACGGGGGCCGGCGCTTCGGTGGCCGGGGCGCTGGCGCCCGCTCGGCCCGCGAGGAGGTCGCCCGTGACCTGTGCCCCGGTCACGCGGCGTCGGAACACCCAGTAGCTCCACCCCTGGTAGAGCACGACCAGCGGCAGGAACACCACGGCCACCCAGGTCATCACCACGAGCGTGTACTCGCCCGAGGCCGCGTTCGACACGGTCAGGCTGAACGCCGGGTCGGTGGTCGAGGGCAGCACGTTCGGGAACAGCGACCCGAACAGGGTCGTGGACGCCGCCAGGACGGTCGCGGCGGTCAGGGCGAAGGCCGCCCCCTCCTGTCCGCGCGAGGTCGCGGCGACCCCGCCCACCAGGGCCACGGCGGCCACCACGGCCACTGGCAGGGTCCAGGGCGCGCCGTGGGCCACCTGGGTCCAGACCAGGAAGGTCGCTCCGGCGGGGACCGCGACGCACGAGGAGACCAACGCCGCCCGCCGGGCCCGGACCCGCACCGGGCCGTCGGTCTTGAGCGTCAGGAACACCGCCCCGTGCAGGGTGAACAGCGACAGCGTGGTCACACCGCCGAGCAGGCCGTAGGGGTTGAGCAGGTCGAGGAGGCCGGCGGTCACGATGTGGTCGGCGTCCATGGCCACGCCCCGGACGATGTTGGCGAAGGCCACCCCCCACAGGAAGGCCGGAATGACGCTCCCGAGGAAGATCGCCCGGTCCCACCAGGCGCGCCAGGGCGCGCTGTCCCGCTTGCCCCGGTACTCGAAGGCCACGCCTCGCGCGATCAGGGCGACCAGGATGAGGAGCAGCGGCAGGTAGAACCCGCTGAACAGGGACGCGTACCAGGCGGGGAAGGCGGCGAACATCGCGCCGCCCGCCGTGAGCAGCCACACCTCGTTGGCGTCCCAGACCGGGCCGATCGCGTTGATCGCGACCCGGCGGTCGACGGAGTCGCGCCGACCCATGAAGGGCAGCAGCGTGCCCACTCCGAAGTCGAACCCCTCCAGGACGAAGTATCCGGTCCACAGGACCGCGATGGCGACGAACCAGACGACGGTCAGTTCCATGGTCCTCGGCTCCTAGTAGCTGAAGTGCGGGATGCGGGCCTCGTCCTCGTCGTCCACCAGTTCGGGGACGAGGTGCGAGGGCCCGGCCTTGACGTACTTGACCAGCAGCCCGACCTCGACCACGAAGAGGACGCCGTAGAGGGCGGTGAGGACGGCGAGGCTGGTGGCGACGGTCCCGAGGCCGACCCCGGGGGAGACGCTCGCGGCGGTGAGCAGCTCGCCGTGGACGGTCCACGGCTGGCGTCCCATCTCGGTGAGCACCCAGCCCAGGATGTTCGCGGCCAGGGCCGCGGGCAGGGCGAGCATCCCCAGGATGTGGAACCACGGCCGGGGCGAGCGGCCGCCCCCGGTCAGGAGGAGCCCCAGGGCCGCGACCGCGACCCCGGCCATTCCGAGACCGATCATCAGGCGGAACGCCCAGTACACGACGAACACGTTGGGCGTGTAGTCACCGGGGCCGTAGTACTCCTCGTAGGCCTGTTCGAGGTCGTTCATCCCGTGCACCTCGCCGTCGAACTCGCCGGTGGCCAGGAAGCTGAGGACGTTGGGCACGGTCACGTCGATGGGGTTGTACCGGGCCTCGGTGTCGCCGACGGCGAAGGCGGAGAAGTCGGCGCCCTCCTCGGTGTCCCACAGGGCCTCGGCGGCGGCGAGCTTCATCGGCTCGTACTCGGCGGCCAGTTTGGCCTGGTGGTCGCCGGAGACGACCACGATCACCCCGGCAAGGAGGGTGAACACCAGCCCGACCCTGAGCGTTGCGCGGAACAGGGCGCGTTCGCCCTTGGGCGGGGCCACGCCCGCCACCCCGGTGTCGCCGTGCCGCGCGTCGCGCCAGAGCTTGTAGCAGCTGACGCACACGACGAACAGACCGGCCGTGATGAACGCGGCCGACACGGTGTGCAGGTAGGTCGACCACGCCTGGTCGTTGCCGAGCACGGCCCAGATGTCGGTGAGCTGGGCGCGACCGGTCAGCGGGTCGACCTCGTAGCCGACCGGCCGCCGCATCCACGCGTTGGCCGCCAGGATGAAGTAGGCGGACAGGTTGGTGCCGATCGCCACCAGCCAGACGCAGAGCAGGTGCACCGCGCGCGGCAGCCGGTGCCAGCCGAAGATCCACAGGCCGATGAAGGTCGACTCCAGGAAGAAGGCCAGCAGGGCCTCCATCGCCAGCGGGGCGCCGAAGACGTCCCCGACGAAGCGGGAGTACTCGCTCCAGTTCATCCCGAACTGGAACTCCTGCACGATCCCGGTGACCACGCCCATGGCGAAGTTGATGAGGAACAGCTTGCCGAAGAACTGCGTCGCCTGGAGGTACTCGTGCCTGCCGGTCCGGTACCAGACCGTCTGGAGCACCGCCACGATGAAGGACAGCCCGATGGTCAGGGGTACGAAGAGGAAGTGGTAGATCGTGGTGATCCCGAACTGCCACCTCGCGAGATCAAGAGCTTCCATGCCCACCTCTCAGGTACCGACTGGCCGTAGTACTACGAACTGTAGTGCTACGACGCGTCGTAAGTCCGGGCGGCCCCGGGATAACGCCTGGCCGGTGCGCCGTCGGGGGGTGGGGCGGGGGCCGTGACCGTGGCGGTGGATCGTGCGAGGTCGCCCGTTCTTGCTGGGGGAGGGCCTCTGCCTGCGACAACGCGGCCGTGTTGGGGGTCGGTCCCACCATGGCGGGTGATGGTGGGCACGGGAGGGCGTGTGGTGCGACACGTGCTGTTTGGGAGCGCTCCCGCGTCTGTCGGGCAGCCGCCCCTCGGGGCGGATGGCCGCGCGGCTGCGGCAGGCGGGTGGGGCGGGCCGAGGCCGAGGGCACTCAGTCCCGCGCGCCCGTCCCGGCGACGTCGACGCCGCGGTCGGCCAGCATGGCCTCCATCGCCTCGATTTCCTTCACCTGGGCGTCGGCCATCCCCTGCGCCAGGTCGGTCACGAGCTCCTCGCGGCCGAGTTCGACCTCGACCTGGGCCATGTCGATGCCGCCCTCGTGGTGGGCGATCATCAGCTCCAGGAACATGACCTCGGCCTCGACGCCCTCGGCCGCCCGGAAGGCGTCCATCTCCTCCTCGGTGGCCAGGCCGGGCATGGTCTGCGGAACGACGCCCTCGCCTGCGCCGTGGTCGTGCTCGGAGCCCTCCATCCACGCCATGGGCGGCTCCGCGCCGCGCGAGTTCAGCCCCCACATGGTCAGCCAGCCCTGCATGATCCCGATCTGGCCCTGCTGCGTACGGGCGATGTCGACCGCGATGATCCCCAGCTCCGGGTCCGCGGTCTTGTCCATGATGATGAGCGACATGTCCACGGCCTGGGCGTGGTGGGCGCTCATGTCCCGGAGGAAGCCCGCGTCGGCGCTGTTGTCCAACGGGCTGGACGGGCGTCCCACGAGATAGCCGACCACCAGTGCGAGAGTGACGAGAATCACAGTTATTCCCAGGGGCACGGCACGACCGGCCGAACGGGGGGACCCGTCCCGGGTGGCGTCGTCCGTCTCCTCCGCGCCTGCCCGCCCGAGCGCTTCCCCGTGCGGCGCGTCGCCGGCCGCCTCGGTGGTTCCGGCGGCGGTCTCGCTTGTGTGTCCCATGGACCCATCCTGGTCGAATCGCACAGCTGTGGTGCCAAAGTAGAGGATAGATAAGTCCTATTCGACCGCATGTGTATCAGGAGGCCCGGTGGCCAAGAAGAAGACGGCGGCGGAACGGCGTCGTAGAGCCGCGGAGATGCGGGAACAACGGGTCAAACTTGAGCGGCGTCGCAAGATACTCAACATCGCGGGCGTCAGCGCCGCAGCCGCCCTGGTCCTGGGTCTGCTCGCCTTCGCGGTCTTCATGGAGATCCGCAGCCGGATCATCTCCGGTCTGGAGGAGTTCGAGGTCGGCTCCTACCAGCACGTCGACGTCGGCGAGCGGGTGGACTACGCGCAGTCGCCGCCGGTGGGCGGGGACCACTGGGCGTACTGGCAGAACTGCGGGGTCTACCCCGAGGCCGTGACCCCCGAACTCGGCGTGCACTCCCTGGAGCACGGCGCGGTGTGGATCAACTACGCACCCGATCTCGAACAGGACCAGGTCGACGCCCTGGTGGACATGTACAGCCCCGGCGACTACCTGCTCATCGCGCCCCGCGACGGCCTGGAAGCGCCGATCGTCGCCTCCAGTTGGGGCCGCCAGATCACGGCCGAGACCGCGGACGACGAGGCCCTCCAGCGATTCGTCACCCTCTACGAGCGCGGCACCGACGTCCCCGAACCCGGCGCCGCCTGCTCGGGCGCGATCTCCGCGACGGAGCCCGTGGTCGAGGAGGGCCTGGAGACGGGCGACACGAGCTTCCTCGGCGGAGATGCGCCGATGGACGACGGTTCCGGCGCCGGTGCGGACGACGCGGCCGGTGCGGACGACGCGGCCGCCTCGGACGCACCCGCCGAGGAGTAGCCGCTACTTCCTCGCCGACCCCTCCCGCCCCACCGTTCCCTCCCACCGCAAGGACCCGGGGCCGCCGACGCTGCGTCGGCGGCCCCCTTCTCATCCCTCGTCCTTGCTCCCGCGGCCCGTCCACACGCGGGCGGCGCGCGCGCTCACAGCCGGCCCTCGGGCAGAGGCGGGACGTGCTCCTCGACGAGCGCGCTCAGGGTGGTCAGCGCGGCGGCCGCAGGGCCGTGGCTCGGAGGCACGGTCAGCTCGACATAGGCGGTGTGCCCCACCGCCACGAACATGGTGGGGTCGTCGGCGGGTACCGGGAGCCAGGGCACCCCGTCGACCTCCTGGAGGGGGGCGTCGATGGTCAGGGCCGCGGGACGGGGCACTCCGCAGCGCACACCGATCGGGGGGTCGCCCCACGCCGCCGTCACGTCGGACTCGGGGGTCACGTCGGCGCGTCGGGCGCCCATGAGGGTGTCGGGGAGCGCGGCGACCAGCGCTGCACAGGTCCGCACGGTCGTCTCGTCGGTCTTGGGCGGTTCCATCCGCACGGTCCCCGCCCCGCACCCGGTCGCCAACAGGACGCCGGCGACGGCCGCTGCCACACCCGCTCTCCACACGGTCAGCACCCCACCCGTGCGTCAGAGGTTGACGATCGGGCAGGTCAGAGTGCGGGCGATCCCGTCCAGCCGCTGGATCCGGGCCACCACCAGCGCGCCCAGGGAGTCGACGTCGTCGGCCTGGGCCTGCACGATCACGTCGTAGGGTCCCGTGACGTCGTGCGCCTCGTCGACGCCCTCGATCTCCCTGATCCGTCCCGCGACCTCGGCGGCGCGCCCGACCTCGGTTTGGATCAGGATGTATGCCTGCACCATGTGAACTCCTTCGTGTGTGCCGGGTGTGAGGTAGAGCGGCCCCGGCCGAGCCGACGGTGCGGCCGATGACGAACGGGTGACGATCGTGGGTCTAGACCACCGTTCCGGAGCGTCACCGTACCCTGATCACTGTGTTGAGCACCATTGGGGGTCTTGGTGAGTTCGCTCTGATCGCACGCGTGACGAGCCAATTCCCCGCGACGCAAGATGTAATCCTCGGACCAGGCGACGACGCGGCGGTCGTCGCGGCGCCCGACGGAAGGACGGTCGCCACCACGGATGTGCTGGTCGAAGGGCGTCACTTCCGTCGGGACTGGTCGTCCGCGCGCGACGTCGGGCACCGTGCCGTGGCCCAGAACTTCGCCGACGTCGCCGCCATGGGCGCCCGCCCCACGGGGCTGCTCATCGGCTTCGCCGCCCCCTCCGACCTGCCCGTCTCCTGGGCGGAGGAGTTCGCCGCCGGGGTACGCGACGAGTGCGCTCTGGCGGGCGGCGCCGTCGTGGGCGGAGACACGGTGGCGTCCGACACACTGACCGTCGCGATCACCGCGCTCGGCGACCTCCAGGGGCGCGCTCCCGTACGCCGCGACGGAGCCCGCCCGGGCGACGTCGTGGCGTACTCCGGCCGTCTCGGGCTGTCGGCGGCCGGTCTGGCCCTCCTGGAGGCGGGGATCGACGGCCCCGCGGAGTGCCTGTCCGAGCACCGAAGGCCGAGTCCCCCCTACGCCGAGGGGCCCGTGGCGGCCAGGGCGGGGGCCACCGCCATGCTCGACGTGAGCGACGGCCTCGCCCAGGACCTCGGCCACGTCTGCCGGGCCAGCGGGGTCCGCGTCGACCTCGACCCCGAGGCGCTCCGCCCCGACCCCGCACTCCTGGAGGCGGTCCGGGTCCTGGGGGCGAGGCCGGAGGACGCCGAACGCGTCGCCCGTGAGCTGATGGTCGGCGGCGGTGAGGACCACGCCCTGGCCGCGACGTTCCCGCCCGAGGCCGACCTCCCCGAGAACTGGATCCGGATGGGCAGCGTCCTCACTGGTGGAGGGGAGGCTGAGAACCGGGCCGACCGGTCGCGCGCACACCGGTCACCGTGAACGGCCGCCCGCCGGCGCGGAGCGGCTGGGATCACTTCCGCGAAGGTTGACACAGCCGGGATTTGTCCCGTTTGGCGATCGCGCTAGGCTGTGCCAACGCGGCTCACGTCGTCCGCTGGGCGGCCCGCCCGTCCTCGTGGAGCGAAGAGCCCGGAACGTGCCAGCGCCCGGGCACGGAAGGTCCGCGACCGGCCTCCCCCCGGCGAGGGCAGGCAGAAGCGGAGCATCGTCGAGAGGCGGTTTATGGGGCGGCACGTGTCGCGGCACGACTCCCGGCGCGGTGTGCACCGCAGCGAACGGGCGGACGCCGGCGTGCTGCGACGGATCGGCGGCTACCTGGAGAGCACCGTTCCCAAGCGCGTCGAACCCCCACGGCTGCTCAACGTCCTCGTCGTGTCCGGTGTCATCCTCGGACTGCTGCTCTTCGGCTACAGCACGACCCAGATCTACCTCCAGTTCGGCGGTTCGCCGGGAGCGACGCAGGTCCCGGACGCCCAGGACGGCGCGCAGCCGAGCCACGGGGCCTCCCCCGGCGACGAGGAGGGCGGTTCCTCCGGCGAGCGCGGCGAGCAGGTGCAGTCGGGCGTGGAGCCCACCACGGTGGTCTACGAGATCGTCGAGGTCAGTACGACGGGGTTCACGGCACGGGTCACCGTCACCAACACCTCCCGCGTCACGCTGGACGCCTGGGAGTTGGCGCTGGCCTTCGGGACCGCCGAGGTCACCGAGGTCCGGGACGCCGACTGGGAGCCGTTCTCGGACGGCATCCTCGCCCGTCAGCCCGGTTCCCAGGAGGACCTGGAACCCGGTGACTCCGCGACGCTCGAACTCGACGCCATCGGCGCACCGCAGTACCCGGTGCGCTGCTCGCTCAACGGCCACGTCTGCGCCCTCTGAACGGCCGCCGCGGAGCGCCCCGGGCGGCGCCCGGCGGGTCCCCGGACACGCCGAAGGCCCCCCGACCGTTGATCGGAGGGCCTTCGCCGAATCCAGAAGGCTGGAACCCTAGCGGGTCACCTTGCCGGCCTTGATGCACGAGGTGCAGGCGTTCACGCGCTTGGGCGTGCCGCCCACGCGCGTGCGAACGGTCTGGATGTTGGGGTTCCAGCGGCGGCGGGTGCGACGGTGCGAGTGGGAAACACTGTTACCGAACCCTGGTCCCTTGCCGCAGACGTCGCAGACGGAAGCCACGGTAACTCCATTCAAGCGCTCGGGATCGCGCACGTCGCCGCACGCGAAGGGTCGACCGACCGGGAGAGGCCGGGTGGACAGGCTGGCGCGGACGCCAACCGTGGAAGAGTACACGAAGGACGTGGTCGCGGATGTCGACCGCGGACCGGTGCCCGTACCCGTCGTGGTGGAGACGGTGCGGACGAAGCCTCGCACCCCCACCTGAGCATCGCATCCGCCACGCGGGCATGGCGAAAAGGCGATGAACTCCGACGAGTATACCCCGGTCGGGAGGGGCCGGACGCCCACCCGGACCCGCCCGCCGGCCCCACACACCTCCTACGCGTCGCACGCTGCCACTACGGTGACGTTGAGCAGAGCGATCTGGCGGGGACGGGGACACTGTGAGCACCTGGGACGAACCGCTGCGCGTGGCCCTCGGCGGCTCCGCGCGGGCCTTCAAGGACAAACTGGACCTGCACACCGTCGGCGACCTGCTGCGGTACTACCCGCGCCGCTACGACCGCCGGGGTGAGCTGACCGACCTCGCCGCGCTGCGCGAGGGCGAGGACGTCACCGTGCAGGCGCGCGTGCTGGACGCCAAGCGCCGCACCGTGCCCGCGCGTCAGGGCCGCCGCCGGATGGACATGATGGAGGCCACGGTCACCGACGGTACCGGGCGCCTGCACCTGACCTTCTTCAACCGGGGCGCTACCACCAGAACTCCCTCGTGCCCGGGCGGCTGGCGCTGTTCTCCGGCCGGGTCTCCACCTACCGGGGACGCCGCCAGCTCGACCACCCCGAGTACCAGCTCATCGACGAGGACGGCAGCGAGGGCGAGCGCGCCCGTGCCTTCGCCGAGGAGCTCATCCCGATCTACCCGGCGGTCAAGGGGCTCGACTCGTCCCGGATCGCCTTGGCGATGGACCTGGCCCTGGCCCGGGCCGCGGACCTGCCCGATCCGCTCCCGGCCGAGGTACGCGAACGGCACCGCCTGACCGGCGTCCAGGACGCCCTCGAACGGATCCACCGGCCGACGGGCTGGGCGGACGTGGGCAGCGCCCGTCGCCGCCTGAAGTGGGACGAGGCCTTCGTGCTCCAGTTGGCCCTGGCCCGTCGCCGCCACCAGGCCGAGGAGCTGCCCGCCAGGCCGCGCCCCGGCGTCGAGGGCGGGATCCTCGACGCCTTCGACGCCGAACTGCCCTTCACCCTCACCGGCGGCCAGCGCGAGGTGGGCGACCGCCTCGCGGAGCGGTTGGACGCGGCCCACCCGATGCACTGCCTGCTCCAGGGGGACGTGGGAGCGGGCAAGACCCTGGTCGCGCTGCGCGCCATGCTCCGCGTGGTCGACTCCGGCGGCCAGGCCGTCCTGCTCGCCCCCACGGAGGTCCTCGCCCAACAGCACCACCGCTCGATCAGTGCCATGCTCGGACCGCTGGCCCGCGCCGGGCAGCTGGACGGGGCGCACGACGCCACCCGGGTGGCCCTGCTGACGGGTTCGATGAGCACCGCCGCGCGGCGTTCGGCCCTGCTCGACGCCGCCTCCGGCGCGGCCGGGATCGTCGTGGGCACGCACGCCCTCCTCCAGGAGCACGTGTCCTTCGCCGACCTGGGCCTGGTCGTGGTGGACGAACAGCACCGGTTCGGGGTGGAGCAGCGCGACGCCCTGCGGGAGAAGGCGGTCGACGGGCGTCCGCACGTGCTCGTGATGACCGCCACGCCGATCCCGCGCACGGTCGCCATGACCGTCTACGGCGACCTCGACGTGGTCGCGCTCACGCAGCTGCCCACCGGCCGCGCGGGGGTGTCCACGCACGTCGTCCCGGCCAGGGAGAAGCCGCACTTCCTTGACCGTGCCTGGGAGCGGATCCTGGAGGAGGCCGCCCACGGCCGCCAGGCGTTCGTGGTCTGTCCGCGCATCGGGGAGACCGATGGTGAGGCCGTCGGACGGGACGCCGAGGAGGAGGTCGGCGCCGACCCCGACGCGGACGCCCCGGGCGCCCGTCCGCCGCTGGCCGTGCTCGACGTGGCGGCACGACTGGCCGAGGGACCGCTGGCGGACCTGACGGTGGAGGCGCTGCACGGCCGGATGGCCCCCGACGACAAGGACGCGGTCATGCGCCGGTTCACGGAGGGGCGGACCGACGTCGTGGTCTCGACGACCGTCGTCGAGGTGGGCGTGGACGTGCCGAACGCCACCGTGATGGTGATCATGGACGCGGACCGTTTCGGCGTCTCGCAGCTGCACCAGCTGCGCGGACGCGTCGGCCGAGGGAAGCTGCCGGGGCTGTGTCTGCTCGTCACGGACGCGGAGGAGGACTCCCCGGCGCGGGAGCGGCTGGAGGCCGTGGCGGCGACGACCGACGGGTTCGAGCTGTCCCGGGTGGATCTGGAGGCGCGCCGGGAGGGCGACGTCCTCGGTCAGGCCCAGTCCGGCGCCCGGTCGTCCCTTCGGATGCTCACCCTGCTCAAGGACGAGGAGCTGATCGGCGAGGCGCGGGCGGAGGCCACGGCCTACATCGGCGGCGATCCGGACCTGACCGCGTACCCGCCGCTGGCCGAGGCGTTGGCGGAGCTGCTGCCCGAGGACCGCGCGGAGTACCTGGACAAGGCCTGAGGGGAGCCGGGCCGCCGTCCCGACGCCCTAACGTGGAGGGTATGACGCGCATCATCGCCGGAGCGGCGGGCGGACGGCGGATCGCCGCGCCCGACGGCCGCACCACCCGACCCACCAGCGACCGGGCGCGCGAGGCCCTGTTCTCCTCCGTCCAGTCCGACCTCGGCTCCCTGGAGGGGCTGCGGGTCATGGACCTGTACGCGGGGTCGGGGGCCATCGGCTTGGAGGCGCTGTCCCGCGGCGCCGCGCACGCGCTGCTCGTGGAGGCCGACCGGAAGGCGGCGCGGGTCGTACGGGACAACATCGGCGCGTTGGGCCTGCCCGGCGCCCGCCTGGTGGCCGACCGGGTGGAACGGGTGGTCGCCGCCCCGAGCCCGGGCGAGCCCTACGACCTGGTCGTGGCCGACCCCCCGTACGCGGTCGGCGACGAGGAGGTGGCCGCGATGCTCAGCGGCCTCGTGCGGAACGCATGGCTGGCCGAGGACGCGCTCGTGGTGGTCGAGCGCTCCAAACGCGGCGCCGAACCCGCCTGGCCGGAGGGGCTGGTACGGGAGCGCAGGCGCGGGTACGGGGAGGCGGTGCTCTGGTACGCACGGCCCCCGGCCTGATGAGACCGCGCGGCGCGCCTCCCCGGGGGCCGGACCGGCCGCGGTAGAACTCCGTTATGCGGGTGTCGCCCCGATCGGCGCCGGAGGCGACCCCTACGATCGCGGTACTCGAGAGTAACTCCTGAGAGGGGCGATCACCGTGCGCCGAGTCGTCTGCCCGGGTTCCTTCGACCCGGTGACCTTCGGACACATCGACATCATCGGACGAGCTGCCAAGCAGTACGACGAGGTCGTCGCGGCCGTGCTCAACAACGTCAACAAGCGCGGGCTGTTCACCGTCCCGGAGAAGCTGGACATGCTCAGGGAGAGCACCGCCGACCTGGAGAACGTCCGCGTCACCGACTTCGACGGGCTGCTCGTCGACTTCTGCCGGGCCAACGGCGTCGAGACGATCGTGCGCAGCCTCCGCTCGGTCAGCGACTTCGACTACGAACTCCAGATCGCGCAGATGAACTTCCAGCTCTCCGGAGTGGAGACCGTGTTCATGACCGCCAACCCGCAGTACTCGTTCCTGTCGTCCAGCCTGGTGCGCGAGATCGCCCAGCACGGCGGGGACGTGTCCAGCCTGGTGACGCCGTACGTCCAGGAGCGACTCCGGGACAAGTACGAGGAGCGCTCCCGCGGCTGACCGGCCGTCCGCCGACATCCGCCCTGGGGCGGGCTCCGGCGGCTGATTTGGGTGGTCGGGCCCATGATAGGTAGAATCTTGGTTCGACCCTGAGCGTCGCCGTACTTGGCGTGCGCGCGGGCCGGTCGCGCCGGAACGGCATCCCGCGTGCCCGGTGTCTTTCGAACCTCTCGTGAAAGCGCGATTACCCTGTCTCGTCCTGAACCTCGTGACCCGTTCGTGGTCGACACCCGTCAGCTGGGCCGCCAGCCGGGGTCGATGCGAACCGTCAACCGCATCGTGACCGTGCCGGAGGCCTTCTCCGGGGCGCTGGCGAGCGTGCCCGAGGGCAGCGAGGTCGAGTTCGATCTCCGGCTGGAGGCGGTGATGGAGGGCGTTCTCGTCACCGGCACCGTCAAAGGACAGCTCACGGCGGAGTGCTCGCGCTGCCTCGACCCGCTCTCCGACGAGATCGAGGCGGGTTTCCAGGAGCTGTACCGCTATTGCGACGACGAGTCGGCGGCGGCCGACGAGGACGCGTCCGACGAGGATGAGGACTACTATCTAGAGGGCGACCTGCTCGATCTCGGACCCGTGGTCAGGGACGCCGTCGTGCTCGCCCTCCCGCTCTCGCCGCTGTGCGAACCGGACTGCCCCGGTTTGTGCGCGGAGTGCGGCGTCCGGCTCGCCGAGGTCGGTCCCGACCACGGTCACGGCGACGCCGTCGACCCACGCTGGGAGGCTCTCCGCGCCATCGCGGAGGATCCCGGAGAACGATGAGTTCGTGAACCGGTCACGGGGCGTCCTACGGGCGCCCGTGTGACGGGACACACCCTCCCCGCCGCAGCGCGCGGGGTGACCAGATAAGCGACCTCCCGCGACCGCGGGGGTGACCCAGGAGGATTGAAGTGGCCGTCCCGAAGCGGAAGATGTCGCGGAGCAACACCCGGACCCGCCGTTCCCAGTGGAAGGCGTCGCGCCCGGTGCTGGTCAACTGCCCGCGCTGCCGTGACCCGAAGCAGCCCCACATCGCGTGCCCGACGTGCGGCACCTACAACAACCGCCAGGTCACCAACCCGGCGTAACGCACGCGTGTCAGGCCTCGGGTCCCCTACCCGACGATTCGCCTCGGGGCGGACCCGCACACCGGGTCCGCCCCGAAGTGCTGTCGGAGGAAGTCCGTAGGGTGAGTGACCCGTGCCGACGTGGGCAGTAGACAACCAGAACCGCACAAGCACCCAGCCGTGATCCGGGCTCTCCCGGGTTCCCGAGTTCGTGGTGGCCGCCGGGGGAGCGCCGCTCCCGCGACGATCACCTCGTGTTCGAGCACCTCAGCGAGCCGGGGATCCACACCCGACCGCAGGGCACGCCCTCTGCGCGGCGCGTCAGAAAAGGGAAGTGAACTCGCGTGGCAAGCCAACTCTCCGTCTCCGAGGCCAGGGCGTTCCACAAGGCGATCGGCGTCGAGGTCGATCCCAGGATTCTGCTCCGGGCCCTCACCCACCGGTCCTACGCCTATGAGAAGGGCGGGCTGCCCACGAACGAGCGCCTGGAGTTCCTCGGCGACTCCGTGCTCGGCCTGGTGGTGACCGACACCCTCTTCCGCAAGCACCCCGACCTGCCCGAGGGGCAGCTGGCCAAGCTCCGCGCCGCCGTCGTCAATATGCGCGCCCTCGCGGACGTGGCCCGCGGCCTCGGCATCGGCGCCTATATCCGCCTCGGCCGGGGCGAGGAGGGCACCGGAGGCCGCGACAAGTCCTCGATTCTCGCCGACACCCTTGAGGCGATCATCGGCGCCGTGTACCTCGACCGGGGACTGGACGTGGCCTCCGAGTTCGTGCACCGCCTCTTCGACCCGCTCATCGCGACGGCCTCGGGGTTGGGCGCCGGGCTGGACTGGAAGACGTCCCTGCAGGAGCTGACCGCGGCCGAGATGCTCGGTGTTCCCGAGTACCACGTCGACGAGAGCGGCCCCGACCACCAGAAGACCTTCCGCGCCACCGTGCGCGTGGCGGGCGAGAGCTACGGTCTCGGCGAGGGCCGCAGCAAGAAGGAGGCCGAGCAGCAGGCCGCCGAGTCCGCGTGGAAGGCGATCCGCGCGCGGGCGGACGCCGCCCAGTCCTCCTGCAACGGCCAGAACCGGAGCTGACGTGCCCGAACTCCCCGAGGTCGAGGTCGTGCGCCGCGGCCTGGCCACGCACGCGCTGGGTTGGACGGTCGGCGCCGTCGAGGTCCTGCACCCGAGGTCGGTGCGCCGCCACGTCCCCGGCGCGGCGGACTTCGCCGCACGTCTGGAGGGGCGGGTCCCCACGGCCGCCCACCGCCGCGGCAAGTACCTGTGGCTGACCCTGGACAGCGGCGAGATGCTGCTGTCCCATCTGGGCATGAGCGGACAGATGCTCGTCCAGCCAGCCGGGAAGCCGGACGAGAAGCACCTGCGGGTGCGGCTGCCGCTCTCGGACGGCCGGGAACTGCGCTTCGTCGACCAGCGCACCTTCGGCCACCTGCTGGTGGACGCCCCGGGCGAGCGGGAGGGCGTCCCCTCCTCGGTCGACCACATCGCCCTGGACCCCATGGATCCCGACTTCGCCCCGGAGTCCTTCGTCCGTGCCCTGCGCGCGCGGCGGACCGAGGTCAAGCGTGCGCTGCTCGACCAGTCCCTCGTCAGCGGCGTGGGCAACATCTACGCGGACGAGGCCCTGTGGCGGGCCCGTCTGCACTGGGCCCGCTCCACCCGGGACCTGTCCCTCCTCCAGGCGACCGAACTCCTGGGGCACGTGCACGACGTCATGAACGAGGCGCTCGCGGTGGGCGGCACGACCTTCGACGGGCTGTACGTCGACGTCAACGGGCGGAGCGGGTACTTCGAGCGCGGTCTGAACGCCTACGGGCGCCAGGACCGGCCCTGCGTCCGCTGCGGAGCGCCGATCGTCCGGGAGGCGTTCATGAACCGCTCGTCGTTCAGTTGCCCGCACTGCCAGCCGGCGCCGAGGGCCCGCCGATAGGCTGCGCTCGCGGTGGGCCTCCGCTTCGTTTCCCCCGTGATCGGGCGACATCTGGAACAGGTAGTTCGGGCGTGTCGGTGAGGAAACTGTCGCCGTGAGGTAAGGGAAGGTGCGGCCCGTGGAGGACCGTGAGGAGCCGGTGCGGCTGACCGTGTGGGTGCGCGGCCGGGTCCAGGGCGTGGGTTTTCGCTGGTGGACACGGTCTCGGGCGCTCGAACTCGGGCTGAGCGGGGCGGCCACCAACCTCGCCGACGGACGGGTCGAGGTGGTCGCGGAGGGACCGCGCGGCGACTGCGCTCGGCTTCTGGAACAGCTGAGGAGTGGCCGCACGCCCGGTCATGTGGACTTCGTGGTGGAACGTTGGTCATCGCCTGGGGGGACGTTCACCGGATTCATCGAGCGGTGAGTATGCTTGTGGCGTAACGCGATTCGGTCCGCGGTCGCGGTGACCTCACGGGGCACCGTGACGGGAGCGGTCCCACTCCGCACGTGCTTTCGTGGCGTGTGGCTCGGGGTGGGCGCGACCGCATCGTGTGACCTCACGTGCCCAGGTCGTTCCGGCCCGGCGTGTGGTCGTTACGGACTGTTGTAATCCAATCTTGACCAGCGGCGCGCGGAGTGAGACTCTGGAAGGCACATCGCGCAATCTTCCACCCGTGGCATCGGCTCCACAGTCGACGACCTCCGGGATGTCGTGTGCGCGTTTCCACTGGTCACTCAGTGTGGAGGACCCACATCATGGCGAAGGCTCTGTTTGGCCACGTCGGCGGCTCCGACCCTCGTATGGTCCAGGAGATGCGACGGCTTCAGAATCGAGTACGTGACCTTGAGGCCGAGATCAGCCGCCTCCAGGCACGTAACGACCAGCTCAGCATGGCCGTCACCGACGTCGCCGTCAGCGCGACGGATCGCGAGCCCGCGCTCGCCTGACCAGCGCCGTCGACCCACCGGGCGCACGCCCGGTCGACCGCGCGACACGTGAACCACGGACGGGACGCCGTACGCAGCACCCAAGGCGTCCCTGACGGTAGTTCCGTCAGCCGCCCCGCGGTCCGGTCGCCCCAGCGCCTCGATTCCCCAACCCTCGGCCGCAGACTTCCTTTCCTTTTCCTTGCGGCATTGTTTACCTACCCGGCGGACACCCACGCAACCCTCCGTGTTCGCCGGAACTCCCCCCAGGATCCGACCGTGGCCCACCTCATCGGGCCCGTCGGCGCGAACCGCGCCCGCCACCCCCTGCTTCGTGGCACCCTTGGATGATGCTGCGCGAGGTGTCCCACGAGGGCGTTCGCGCCATCGTCGAGGCGGCCCGCGCGGGCCCGGTGCCCGGTGTGGGAGGTGCGGGTGTACCTGAAGAACCTGACGCTGCGCGGCTTCAAGTCGTTCGCGTCGGCCACCACCCTGCGTTTCGAACCCGGGATCACCTGCGTGGTGGGCCCCAACGGATCCGGGAAGTCCAACGTCGTCGACGCCCTGTCCTGGGTGATGGGCGAGCAGGGCGCCAAGTCCCTGCGCGGCGGCAAGATGGAGGACGTGATCTTCGCGGGCACCTCCACCCGGCAGGCGCTCGGACGCGCTGAGGTCAGCCTCACCATCGACAACTCGGACGGCGCCCTGCCGATCGACTACACCGAGGTCACCATCCGCCGGACGATGTTCCGCAACGGCGGCTCCGAGTACGCGATCAACGGCGACACCTGCCGCCTCCTCGACATCCAGGACCTGCTCAGCGACTCCGGCATCGGCCGCGAGATGCACGTCATCGTCGGCCAGGGACAGCTCGACACCGTCCTGCACGCCGGCCCGGAGGAACGCCGCGCGCTCATCGAGGAGGCCGCGGGCATCCTCAAGCACCGCAAGCGCAAAGAGAAGGCGATCCGCAAGCTCAACGCGATGCAGGGCAACCTGGACCGCGTCACCGACCTCACCGCGGAGCTGCGCCGCCAGCTCAAGCCCCTGGGCCGCCAGGCCGAACTCGCCCGGCGCGCCGCCGTCATCCAGGCCGACCTGCGCGACGCCCGGCTCCGCCTCCTCGCCGACGACATCGTCACCCTCACCGACCGGCTGGCCAAGGAGGAGGCTGACGAGAAGGAGGTCCTCGAACGACGGACCGCCGCCGAGGCCGCGCTCACCCAGGCGCAGCAGCGCGAGACCGCCCTGGAGGTCCAGTCCGCCGAGGCCGCCCCGGTCCTGGCGCGAGCGTCGGAGACCTACCACGCGCTCTCCCGCCTGGCCGAACGCCTCGACGCCGTCCGCGGGCTCGCCAGTGAGCGCCACCGCAACCTGGTCGCCGTCACCGACGAGCCCGTGAGCCGCCGTGACCCCGAGGAACTGGAGACGGAGGCAGAGGAGGCCGCGGCCCAGGAGGAGGAGCTGATCACCCGCCTGGAGGAGGCACGGGAATCCTTGGAGGCCGCGGTCGAGGAGCGCACCTGCGCCGAGGACGCCTGCACCGGGAGGAGAAGCGGCTGGAGGCCGCGACCCGCGCCTCCGCCGAGCGCCGCGAGGGCATCGTGCGCCTGAGCGCGCGGGTGGAGAGCCTGCGCGGCCGGTTGGGCGAGGGCGAGGCTGAGATCGCCCGGTTGGCGGAGGCCGCCCGCCAGGCCGCCGAACGCGCGGCCGAGGCCCAGGCCGAGTACGAGATGGCCGCGCAGGAGTCCGCCGGGCTGGACGAGGGCGACGCCGAGCTCGACACCGCCCAGGAACGGGCCGCGCGGCTGTTGTCGGCGGCCGAGGCTGAGCTCAACGAACTCCGCGACGCCGAGCGCACCGCCGAGCGGGAGCGGTCCGCGCTGGCCGCCCGCAAGGAGGCGCTCGAACTCGGCCTCGCGCACAAGGACGGTGCGGGCACCCTGCTGGAGGCCGCTCCGGACGGGCTGCTCGGTAGTCTGGCGGCGCTCGTCCAGGTCGACCCCGGCCACGGGACCGCCGTCGCCGCAGCCTTCGGCCGGGCCGCGGGCGCGTGGCCGTGGCGTCCCCGGAGATCGCCGCCACCGCCGTCCGGCTGCTCCGGGACCGGGACGCGGGCCGCGCGGGCATCGTGATCGCGGGCGCGGTCCCGAGCACGCCGCGCGGGGACTGGCCCGCCCTGCCCGACGGCGCGCGCTACGCCGTCGACGCGGTGGTCGTCCCCGACAGCCTGCGCGGGTCCGTCACGGCCCTGCTCAACCGCACCGCCCTGGCCACCGACGCCGCGCACGCCCAGGACCTGGTCGCCGCCCTGCCCGGCGTGCGCGCGGTCACCCCCGACGGCGACGTCTTCGCCGCGGAGATGGTCTACGGCGGCTCGGCCGCCGCCCCCAGCCTCCTGGAGGTCCAGGCCGCCGTGGACGAGGCGGCCGAGCTCCTGGAGGATGCCACCGAGACCGCCAAGCGGGCCGCCGCGGATCTGGAGGCCAGGAAGCGCGCACGCGCGGAGTTGGCCGAGGCCGCCGACGAGCTGGCCGCACGCCGCCGCCAGAGCGACCGCAAGCGCAACGAGTCCGCCCAGCGCCTGGGCAAGCTCGCCGGTCAGGCCCGGTCGGCCGAGGCCGAGTCCGAGCGCTACGCCGCCTCGGCGGCCAAGGCGGCCGCTGCCCGGGGCGAGGACGCGGGGAGGCTGGCTCGGCTGGAGGAGGAGCTGGCCGAGGCCGAGGAGATAGCCCTCTCCATCGAGGAGGACGCTCCCGACCCCGAGACGCGCGACGCCCTCACCGCGCGGGCCTCGCGCGCCCGCGCCGCTGAGATGGAACGCCGCCTGGCGGTGCGCACCGCCGAGGAGCGCGCGCGTTCCGTCGCCGGCCGGGCCGAGGCGCTGCTCGCCCAGGCCGCCGAGGAGCGCCGGGCCGTCGAGCGCGCCGCCGAGCGCCGACGCACCCGCACCGCCCAGGCCACCATCGCCGACGCCGTCGCCGAGAGCGCCAGACTGGCCCTGGAACGGATCCGGGTGTCTGTGGCCGCCGCCGACAGTGAGCGGACCGCGGCCGAGGCGCGGAAGGAGGCCCGCGACGCGGAACTGCGGACGGTGCGGTCGCGTGTTCGGGACCTGTCGGTCGAGTTGGAGAAGCTCACCAGTTCGGCGCACAGCGGCGAGGTGGCACGGGCCGAGCGGCGCATGCGGCTGGAGCAACTGGAGACCAGGGCGGTCGAGGAGATGGGCGTGGACGTGCCCACCCTGGTCGCCGAGTACGGCCCCGGGGTCCCGGTGCCGCCGACCGTCGACGCGGGGGAGGAAGCCGAGCCCGTGCCGTACGAGCGCGAGGCGCAGGCCAAGCGGGCCCGGAGCGCGGAGCGCCAGCTCAACCAGCTCGGCAGGATCAACCCCCTCGCGCTGGAGGAGTTCGCGGCGCTGGAGGAGCGGCACGCCTTCCTCAACGCCCAGTTGGAGGACCTGAAGAAGACCCGCCGGGACCTGCTGGAGATCGTGCAGGAGGTGGACGCCCGGGTGCAGGAGGTGTTCTCCTCCGCCTACCTGGACGTGGAGCGCGAGTTCGCCGCGATCTTCGGCCGCCTGTTCCCGGGTGGTGAGGGCCGGCTCCTGCTCACCGACCCGGACGACATGCTGGCCACCGGGATCGAGGTCGAGGCGCGCCCCCCGGGGAAGAAGGTCAAGCGGCTCTCGCTGCTGTCCGGCGGCGAGCGGTCGCTGACGGCGGTGGCTTTCCTGGCCGCGATCTTCAAGGCGCGCCCGTCGCCGTTCTACGTCATGGACGAGGTCGAGGCGGCCCTGGACGACACCAACCTCCAGCGCCTGCTGGTGATCTTCGAGGAGCTGCGCTCGTCGTCCCAGCTCATCGTGATCACCCACCAAAAACGCACGATGGAGGCGGCCGACGCCCTCTACGGCGTCACGATGCAGGGAGACGGCATCTCCCAGGTGATCAGCCAGAGGCTCGACCGCCCCGCCTGACGCCCGCCCCGGACCCTCTCCGGCGCGTCCCGAAGGACGGTGCCGGAGAGTCCTCGGGCCCGTTCGCGCAACGGTCACCCCGAGGGGCCCGCCGGTCCGTGCGCCGCACGACGAGGCGGGCCGCTGGCGAGGAACGAGCGTCAGGCGTGGCCGAGGATGCGCGACCCCCGGCCTTGGAGCGACCGAACGGAGTGGGCGCCGCGCCGCAGGCGTCCCTGGGGCCCGCCGGACCGCGGAGCGGCCAGCGGGCGGGACGAGCGGACCACGACGAACACGGCTATTTCCGGTCGATGGTGATCACCGGAGACGTCCAGGTCTCCCAGTGGTCGGGGTCGTCCGCGTCGCCCAGCGCCCTGAGCGCGCGGACCTCCAGACGGTACTCGCCGTCCCGGACCTCGCGGATCCGGCTCGCGTCGCTGACCGTCCCGTCCCACGCGTAGGAGAAGAACGACGTCGACGTCGCGCTGCGCCCGACGTTGGCCACGTCGACGGCGACGTTGCGGGTCGGGTGCACCGGACGGCCCGTGCGCTCGTTGATCACCCTCATCTCCAGCTGGGAGACGTGGTGGTCGAAGTGCGCGATGACGTAGGGGTAGTCGGGCAGGCCGTCGACCCACGACATGGTGTAGGACGCTCCGTCCGGCTGGTTGACGAAGGTCCCTCCGTCCTCCGCCGCGCAGTCCAGTCCGAAGAACACCTCGCACTCGGTGATCCGCGTCAGCCAGGGCAGCTCATGGACGTCGCCGTTCCCGTCGATGATCGGGGTCATCGCCTGGATCTCCTGGTAGTCGCCCGCGTAGGCCGCGTACGGGACGCGGAGGGTCGCGCCGTCGACCTCGGTGACGGTGAGGTACCCGCCGTACACGGGCTGGGAGAGCTCGGTGGCGGGCGGGGTGATGGTCACCTCGACGTCGACCGACCCGCCCGCGTCCACGGTCACCGAGTCCGCGCTGAAGGACACCTCCGCGAAGGCGTCGTTGAACGACGGCGTGAAGGTGTTCCCGTGGGTGCCGAGCGCGGCCTCGTGGCCGAGGTCGTAGGTGGCCTCGGCGGCGCCGTCGTTGGTGATGGTGACGGTCTCGGTCACGGCCTCCCGCGTCTCGCCCGGAGCCAGCTTGCCCGGGGACACGCTCGTGGTGGCCAGCACCGCGCCCGGGATGTCCACCATGCCCGCGCCCTGGCGGTGCACGTTGTCGAGGAGGCCGAGGCTCGGGTCGCCCCACCAGGCCTGGGGATCGGCGTTGTTCTGGAGGACGGTGCGCACGTCGCCCGCAGCCAACTCGGGACGGGCCTGGAGGAGCAGTGCCACGGAGCCGGCCACGTGCGGCGAGGACATGGACGTGCCGCTGATGGTGGCGTATCCGCCCAGGGCCATGGGGTAGGTGGAGTTGATCAGACCGCCGGGGGCGCCGATGTCGGGCTTGAGGTCGAGGTCGGGGGACATGCCGTAGGAGCTGAACGAGCTGATCAGACCGCCGGTCGGGTTCGGGGTGCGCACGGTCTCCTCGGTCCAGGTCAGGGTGACCGGCTCCGAGCCCTCCAGGAGCTCCCTCAGGTGGGCGCCCGCCTCGTCGGAGACGCCGATGGAGAACGCGCCCCGGTCGGTGACCCCGCCGCCGGCGAACATGCCGGGAACGTTGTTGTGGATGACGACGCCGGTCGCGCCCGCGTCGAGCGCGGTGTCGTACTTCTCGGCGAACGTGCAGCTGCCGCGCACGATCAGCGCCGTGCGGCCCTCGGGGTCGCCTTCGAGTTCGTCGCCCAGGGACGAGCAGGCCTGGCCGATGTAGACGAGTTCGTCGGTCTCACCCTCGGTGGGCGGCGCAGCGGCGTCGGCCATCGGCATGAACGGCAGTTCCTCGCCGCCGGGGCTGGCGATGACGGACGCCGCTCTGATGTGGGTGTTGTCGTAGGAGGCCACGCCGATCACGTTCTCGCCGAGCCCGGGGGCGCCGGCCGAGTACAGGCCGGTGTCGCCCTCGTTGCCGATGGACGCGACGACCACCATGCCCTCGTCGACCAGGTTGTCGGAGGCGACCGCGGTCGGGTACCCGGGCCAGGTGTGGGAGGACCCGATGCTCATGTTGAGCACGTCCATGTCGTCGGCCAGGGCGCGCTCCATGGCGGCGATCATGATGTCGGCGGTGGTCGAACCGGCGCAGCCGAACACCTTGTAGGCGCCCAGGTCGGCCTCGGGCGCCACGCCGGTGACCTGGCCGGACGCGCCGACGATCCCGGCGACGTGTGTGCCGTGCCCGTTGCAGTCCTGGGGGTCCTCGTCCGGGACGGGGGTGATGCTGGTGGGGAAGCGGGCGTCGAAGTCGTCGCCGACGAAGTCGTATCCGGCGACCACGCGGTCGTTGGGGAAGCCCCCCGGTCCGCCGAGGTCGGGGTGGGTGTAGTCGATGCCGGTGTCCATCACGGCGACCCGCAGGCCCTCGCCGGTCAGTCCGAGTTCGTTCTGCCCGACGTCGGCTCCGGTCATGCTGAGAGCGGTTTCCAGGTCGGGCTGGGACTGGTCCGGTTCGGGGGCCTCGTAGCGCATGACCGGGTAGATGGCGTTGACGCCGGGGATCTCACGGGCGGCGCCCACCTGGGCGTCGTCCATCTCGACCGAGAAGCCGTTCCACAGTTCGCCGAAGGCGTGCCGTTCCTCGTACTGGAGGCCGTGTTCCTCGGCGTCGGCGCGGAAGGCGCGCTGTTCCTGGTCGACCGCGTCCTCGGTGTTGCCCTCGGCCTCGGGCGGCCCCTCCAGTTCGATGAACCACAGGCCGTCGGCCTGGTGGGTCATCTCGCCGTTCTCGGCGCTGGGGGCCGGGTGGAGGGGGGCGATCTCGGGTCCGTCATCGGCGCTGGCGGGGGTGGCCACGACGAGCCCCGCTATCAGGGTCAGCCCGGCGAGCGACGCCAGGTGCGAGCGGTGGGGTACCACCTTGTCAACACATCCCTTCTGCGTGCGTCACGGAACACCGGGGGAGCGAGCAGCCCAGACGGTGACGGATTCGTGTGTACCGGGGGATAGCCCGATTGGTGTCCGTTCTCGGGTTTTCGACGCACATAGCACCGAGATCATTGCGGTGCGTCATAAAAGTGTCAATGTTCTCCGAGACTCAATTCGGCCACACGGTAGAATAAAAGGATCTTGGGTGATCATCTTTCGCATGAGTCATCAAAACGGTCATACAAGGCTTCTATTGGGAGAAAAGGGAACAATTTGCCAGGCGCGAGCTGAGCGGGGGACGTGCATCCGGTCACTCGCTCCGATGGCGGTCGTTCGTCGTGGAAGTGGCGGAAAAGGTGCGTCATCCTGGGCCTGAACAGGGACGAAAAGGTTCAGGAGTTACAGTGGTGGCGTCGGGTCGCCGCTGGCGGCCCGACGGTGTGGACCGAGCGAAGTCCGGTCACGCGGCCCCCGGCCGCCAATCCGGCGCTGTCCCGCAACTGTGAGGCCCCGCTCCGAGCGGGGACGAGCCAGGTCGCCTCGCCCGCACCGACGCACCCGTCCTCGTGGGAAGGACAGGCCGTCCCCCCGTGGGCCGTGCTCCCCTTCCCCCTGCCCAACCCAAGGAGCACAGTGCGATCGCACGCCAACTCCCCCCCGTACTCCTCGGCGCCACGCTCGCGCTCACCGCGTGCGGCGGCCAGGACCCCCAGACCGACACCGCGGCCGACGAGGCCGCGGAGAGCCCCTCCGTCGCCTGCGGCCCGCCCGAGGCTGACCCGGACCGCGCGTCGGTCGGCGACGGCGCCTTCCCGGTCACCCTCACCGACGCGCTCGGCGAGGTCACCCTGGAGGAGGCGCCGGAGCGGATCGTCTCCCTCTCGCCCAGCCACACCGAGATGCTCTTCGCCATCGGCGCGGGCGAGCAGGTGGAGGCCGCCGACGAGTACTCCGACTTCCCGGCCGAGGCGCCCACCACCGACCTCAGCGGGTTCACACCCAGCGTCGAGGCGATCGCCGAGTACGACCCCGACCTGGTCGTCCTGGCCCGCAGCGCCGAGGACACCGTCCCGCAACTGCAGGCCGTGGACATCCCGGTCCTGACGATGGACGCCGCCGCCGACCTGGAGGACGTCTACGCCCAGATCCGCCTGCTCGGCGACGCAACCGGGATGACGCAGGAGGCCGACGCCGAGGCGAGCCGGGTCGAGACCGAGTTCACCGAGATCGTCGAGGGAGTCTGCGCCGAGGCGGGGGACGCCGGGCTCAGCTTCTACCAGGAGCTCGACGACACCCTCTACTCCGCCACCTCCGACACCTTCGTCGGTCAGATCTACGCCTCCTTCGGTCTGGTGAACATCGCCGACGAGGCCGACGACGGCACCGCGGGCGGCTACCCGCAGCTGTCCCAGGAGTACGTGGTCGAGGAGAACCCCGACCTCGTCTTCCTGTCCTACGAGGGCGAGGGCGCCGTCGACGCGGTCGCCGAGCGGCCCGCCTTCGACACCGTGGCCGCGGTCCAGAACGACGCCGTCGTCCAGCTCGACGCGGACATCGCCTCCCGGTGGGGGCCGCGCGTGGTCGACTTCGCGGAGGCGGTCGGCACGGCCGTCACCGAACACGCGGGCTCCTAGGTGAGACCGGGGGTCGGGGCCTCGACCGGATGGCTGGCGGGCGGTCTCGGCGCGCTGGTCGGGGCCGCCCTCTTCGGCGTCTCCGCGGGCGCGGCGGACATCACCGCGGCCGACATCGTCCGCCACCTGCTCAGCCTCGCCGCACCGTCGGTCGAGAGCCCGCTCACCGAGCGGCAGGTGGCGCTCCTGGTCGAACTGCGGCTGCCCCGGGT
The DNA here is from genome assembly GCF_001942255.1 of Nocardiopsis sp. CNR-923. GTDB lineage: Bacteria > Actinomycetota > Actinomycetes > Streptosporangiales > Streptosporangiaceae > Nocardiopsis. The sequence goes on along the minus strand of NZ_MKKC01000098.1, from coordinate 133,321 downwards.
GGTCATGGGAGCCGTCGTCGGCGCGCTCCTGGCCACCGCGGGCGGTGCGTACCAGGGGGTCTTCCGCAATCCCCTGGCCGACCCCTACCTGCTCGGCGCCGCCGCGGGCGCCGGGCTCGGAGCGACGCTCGTCCTGGTGTTCGGCCAGCAGGTGAGCGACGCGCCCCGCGCCCTGGTGCCGGTGGCGGCCTTCGTGGGCGCCCTCGTCGGTGTGGCGTTGGCCTACGCGCTCGGTGCGACGGCGGGCGGCGGCGGGACCGCCTCCCTCGTCCTGGCGGGCGTGGCCGTGTCGTCCTTCCTGTCCGCCGCCCAGACCCTCGTCCAGCAGCTCGGCGCAGACCAGCTCCAGCGGATCTTCTCCTGGCTACTCGGCGGACTGGGCCGCGGCGGATGGGACGACGTCCGGCTGGTCGCGCCCTACACGGTGGTCGCCCTGGCCGTTCTGCTCGTGTGCGGCCATCTGCTGGACATGCTCGCGCTGGGCGACGACAAGGCGGTCAGCCTCGGGCTCAATCCGACCGTCGTGCGGGCGGTCGTCATCGCCGCCGCGTCACTGGCCACCGCCGCCGCCGTGGCGGTGAGCGGGCTGATCGGCTTCGTCGGCATCGTCGTCCCGCACATCGTGCGCCGTCTCGTCGGCTCCAACTACCGGGCGATCCTGCCCGTCACCGTGCTCTTCGGCGGCGCGTTCATGGTCCTCGTCGACATCGTCGCCCGCACCGTGGTGGCCCCGGCCGAGCTGCCCCTCGGCGTGGTCACGGCCTTCCTCGGCGCGCCCTTCTTCCTACTCATCCTGCGCTCCACGCGTCACCGCACGTCCTGAGCGTCTGCGCCGGCGGTCGGCGGCCACGGACGTGCGGTGACGGGACGCGGGTCCGGGGCCCAGTCCCGCTCACCGGGCGGGAACGGTAATCTGCATGTCGATGGACATCACCGTGCTCGCAATCCTGATCATCGTCGTCGCGCTCCTGGTGGTCGGCGGATCCTTCCTGGTCACGACCCGACGTTCGGTCGCGCCGGGCGAGGAGGAGACCAAGCCCGAGGCCACCGGGGAGCCCCCGGCGGCGGCCCCCGTCGAGGACCGGGACCGGGGCGCCGAGGCGGTCGCCACGCCACCCGCCCAGGCTCCGCCCGCCGAGGAGACGGCCGTCAAGCCCGCCGAGCCGGCGCTGGAGACGCCGCCGCCGTCAGCGGGCCGGATGGTGCGCCTGCGCGCGCGCCTTGCCCGCTCGCAGAGCGCCCTCGGCCAGGGGTTGCTGAATCTGCTGTCCTCCGACACCCTCGACGAGGACACGTGGGAGGAGATCGAGGACACGCTCATCACCGCCGACATCGGTGTCACCTCGGCCGCGCAGATCGTCGACCACCTGCGCACGCGGGTGAAGGTGCTCGGCACCCGCGACACCGACGAGGTGCGGGCCATGCTCCGCGAGGAACTGCTCGACCAGATCGGCGGAAACACCGACCGCACGGTCCGCACGGAACCGCACGGGGACCGGCCCGCCGTGATCATGGTCGTCGGCGTCAACGGCACCGGCAAGACCACCACCACGGGCAAGCTCGCCCGCGTCCTGGTCGGTGACGGCCGCAGCGTCGTGTTGGGCGCGGCCGACACCTTTCGCGCCGCCGCCACCGAGCAGCTCCAGACCTGGGGCAGCCGGGTGGGCGCTCCGGTCGTGCGCAAGGAGGAGGGGGCGGACCCGGCCAGCGTGGCCTTCGACGCGGTCTCCCGGGGCGTCGAGGACGGCGCGGACACGGTCATCGTCGACACCGCCGGACGCCTGCACACCAAGACCGGGCTCATGGACGAGTTGGGCAAGGTCAAGCGTGTCATCGAGAAGAAGTCGCAGGTCGACGAGGTCCTGCTGGTCCTGGACGCGACCACCGGGCAGAACGGCCTGCGCCAGGCGCGCGTGTTCGCCGAGGTCGTCAACGTCACCGGGATCGCGCTGACCAAGCTGGACGGCACCGCCAAGGGCGGCATCATCGTGCAGGTCCAGCGGGAACTGGGCGTGCCGGTCAAGCTGGTCGGACTGGGCGAGGGCCCCGACGACCTGGCCCCCTTCGACCCCGAGGTCTTCGTCGACGCCATCCTCGCCACGGACTGAGCGCTCGGACGAGGCTCCGAGGAACCCCGGCCAGGATCCCGGGAGGGGCCCGGCCGTCCCCGTGCCGCAAGGGTGTGACCGACGTCATGCGACGGAAACCACACGGAAACTCCGTGACGCGGAACCTATCGGGGACTTCGTCGCCGGAGTGAGATCGACCTGCGATCTGATACTCGGTGTCCGAAATGTCGCTCTTCGTCCGTCACGCGGTGGCCGGTCGGTGCCGGTGCACGACCGTTCGCGCGTGCCGAGCCGTTGGTTCATGTCTCCTTAACACTCCTGGCAGTCCTTTTACACGCGCGCAACATGTCGGCTCAGGACGAGAAACACCCAGGTCGGACAGTGGCGTCCGTGGTGCTGCATTCGGGCCCGAAGACGCGCTCGCTGACTGCCGCCCTCTCCGACACATCCCCCGTCCGTCCAACGGAGGCGACGACATGATCGACACCGGCAACACCACGTGGCTGCTGATCAGCGCCGCGCTGGTGATGCTCATGACCCCGGGCCTGGCCTTCTTCTACGGAGGCATGTCGCGGGCCAAGAGCGTCCTCAACATGATGCTCATGAGCTTCGCGAGCATCGCCATCGTCAGCGTCCTGTGGGTGCTCGTCGGCCACTCGCTGACCTACGCCGAGGGCCCCGGAGCGCTCAACCACTTCATCGGCGGTCTCGACTACCTCGGCCTCACCAGCCTCGTCGGTGAGATCGAGCCCTCCGACGGCGAGGGCGGCGGTGGCTACCCGCTCCTCGTCGACGCCGGGTTCCAGATGATGTTCGCCATCATCACCGTCGCGCTCATCAGCGGCGCGATCGCCGACCGCGCCAAGTTCGGCGCCTGGCTGATCTTCGTGCCCGTCTGGGCCCTGCTCGCCTACTTCCCCGTGGCCCACTGGGTCTGGGGCGGCGGCTGGTTCGAGCTGATCGGCGTCGGCGACGCGAGCGTCATCGACTTCGCGGGCGGCACCGCCGTCCACATCAACGCCGGTGCCGCGGCCTTGGCCCTGACCGTCGTCCTCGGCCGCCGCAAGGGCTTCGGCGTCGAGTCCATGCGCCCGCACAACCTGCCCTTCGTCCTGCTCGGCGCGGCCCTGCTCTGGTTCGGCTGGTTCGGTTTCAACGCCGGTTCCGCCTACGCCGCGGACGACGTCGCCGCACTCGCCCTGGTCAACACCCAGGTCGCCACGGCCGCCGCGATCATCGCCTGGATGCTCGTCGAGAAGCTGCGTTACGGCAAGGCCAGCGCCCTGGGGTTCGCCTCCGGGGCCGTCGCGGGCCTGGTCGCCGTCACGCCGGCCGCCGCGGACGTCTCGCCGGTGGGCGCCATCGCCGTCGGCCTGGTCTCCGGCGCCCTCTGCGCCTACGCCATCAGCTGGAAATTCAAGTTCAAGTACGACGACGCGCTTGACGTGGTCGGCGTCCACCTGGTCGGCGGCGTCATCGGCTCGTTGATGATCGGCCTCGTCGCCTCCGCGGTCGGCTCCGCCGGCGCCGACGGCCTCCTGTACGGCGGCGGCATCGACCTACTGGTCGTCCAGCTGATCGCCGTCATCGCCACGATCGTCTACTCATTCGTCGTCACCTGGGTCATCGCCAAGGTCATCGACCTCGCCATGGGCTTCCGCCTCCCCGAGGAGGTCGAGACCAACGGCCTCGACCACGAACTCCACGCCGAGACGGCCTACGCGTTCGAGGAACTCGACGAGTTGGAGGAAGGAGCGGTCTCCTCGCCGACGCCTCCGGGCGGGGAGACGGCCTCATCGCCGGTCAGGTCCTAGCCTCGACGCTGAGGTCGCGGATCTCGTGCCGCTCAGGCGGTGGGGTGACCCTCGGGGTCGGTGGAGAGAGTTCTCCGCCGGCCCCGTTTCGGCGTTCCCGGGGGCGCCCGTGGCGCGCGCGCCCGCGACGGGACGCGTCGGGTTGCACGGTTGGATACCCTTCGAAGCGATGCGGCGGGAGCGCCGGGAGACCGTGGGAGCCACCCGAGGGTGGGCGGGACACGGAGGACGGCCCCGATCCCAGGCCGGAGCGCGATCGGCGCGACCACGAGCCTACGGAGCCGCATCCCACGCCAGGGACGGGATCCGCGTCCGCGGTCCCCCCTCCCCGAGAACCCATGCGTATTCGTACAGCGCCCCGTCGAACGGGGTCAGGAGGCAAGATGGCGCCGGTGAGTCACAACAGGGGTCGCAGGAGTGGTCGGACCGCTCTCGCCACGGCGGGCACGGTCGTCGTGCTCGCTCTGACCGGGTGCTCGGCCCTGAGCGGCCTGCTGCCCGGCGGCGAGGAGGAGCCCAGCCCCGAACCCACGGAGACGGTGGACGCGGCGCCGCTCATGGAGGAGGCGCTCGCCGACCTGGCCGCCTACCCCGCGCTCACGGCGACCGGGCAGGTGGCCGAGAGCGTTGGAGGCCAGGTGCAGGACACGGCACTGACCGTGGCCGACAGCGGCGCGACGAGCGGCACTGTCCAGGTCAACGGCGCCGAGGGTGAGCTGATCAGCGTCGACGGCCGGACCTACGTCCGCGCCGCCGAGGACTTCTGGTTGGACCGCGGCGTCTTCGGTCCGGACTTCGACGACTTCGAGGGCAACTGGGTGCGCACCTCCGCCGGCCAGACCGGGATCGACCCCGCGACGACCCTGGCCCCGGCTGAGCTGGCCGCGATCCTCGGCGAACTGGAGATCGAGGAGGCGGACGCGGTCGAGGAGAACCTCGACGGCACGCTCACCTACCGAGTCGACCTCGCGGGCGAGCGCGACCAGGTGTGGATCGACGCCGAGACCAACCAGATCCAGCGCATCGCCATCGAGGAACTCGTCCCGGAGGACGCCGAGACCGGTCCCCAGGTGCGGCTGGACCTGGCGCAGGCGGAACAGTCCGAGACCGAGCAGCTCTACGACGGCCTGATCACCGCCGTCGAGGAGGAGCTGACCAGCTCCCGTGACGCGCGCGTCGAGGTGGCCTGGCAGGGCGACCCCGCCCTCACCTGTGAGGACGGCCCCGACTGCACGTGGTCCGGCACCGTCGCGGACTCCGGCGACGCCGAGGGCGGGAGCGTCGCCGTCCGGATGGACGTGACGTTCAGCGAGGAGGAGCTCGGCCAGCTTGAGTGCAGCGACGGCGGCACTCTGGAGGCCGGTGGCACCCTGGAGCTGTCGTGCGGCGCCGACTACGACAACGTCAGCACCTCCGAGCAGGAGCGCTCGGTCGACGGTGAGGCCCGTCTCTCCACCCGGGGCATGAGCGGTGACGACCAGGAAGCCGTCCTGACCGCCCTGCGCGAACAGCGCGAGGCGACCCTGGCGGGTGAGGGCGCCGCCGCTGACGGGACGGACGCCGAGGAGTCGCCCGCCGAAAACGGCTCCGGGAACTGAGCCCCGACCCAGGCGGGTCGAGGGCAGGTAACCTGGGAGACCAATTCCGAGACGAAGGACTGGCCACACTCGTGTTCGAGACGCTTTCCGACCGGCTGACATCGGTCTTCTCCTCGCTGCGCGGCAAGGGTCGCCTGTCCGAGGAGGACATCAACGCGACCGCGCGGGAGATCCGTCTCGCCCTCCTGGAGGCGGACGTCGCGCTTGCGGTGGTCCGCGAGTTCATCGCGCGGATCAAGGACCGCGCCCGGGGGGAGGAGGTCTCCAAGGCCCTCAACCCCGCGCAGCAGGTCATCAGGATCGTCAACGAGGAACTGGTCGAGATCCTCGGCGGCCAGACGCGGCAGATCCGGTTCGCGAAGAACCCGCCGACCGTCATCATGCTGGCGGGCCTCCAGGGCGCCGGCAAGACCACCCTGGCGGGCAAGCTCGCCAGGTGGCTGAGCGCGGAGCGCAACACCCCGCTGCTGGTCGCCGCCGACCTCCAGCGTCCGAACGCGGTCACCCAGCTCCAGGTGGTCGGGGAGCGTGCCGGAACGCCCGTGTTCGCCCCCGAGCCGGGGAACGGTGTCGGCGACCCGGTGCGGGTCGCCCGTGAGTCCATCGAGCACGCGCGCCGCGACAACCACAACGTGGTCATCATCGACACCGCGGGGCGCCTGGGCGTCGACACCGAGATGATGCGGCAGGCCGCGGACATCCGTGACGCCGTCAAGCCGGACGAGATCCTGTTCGTCGTCGACGCCATGATCGGTCAGGACGCGGTCAACACCGCGCAGGCCTTCCTCGACGGCGTGGGCTTCGACGCGGTCGCGCTGACCAAGCTCGACGGTGACGCGCGCGGTGGCGCGGCGCTGTCCATCCGGCACATCACCGGCCGTCCGATCATGTTCGCCTCCACGGGCGAGAAGCTTGAGGACTTCGACCTCTTCCACCCGGACCGGATGGCCTCGCGCATCCTGGACATGGGCGACGTCCTCACCCTCATCGAGCAGGCACAGCGCACGTTCGACGAGGCCGAGGTCGAGAAGATGGCCTCGACCATCGCCTCGGACGAGGACTTCACGCTGGACGACTTCCTCCAGCAGATGTCCATGGTCCGCAAGCTCGGCCCGATCGGGAACCTGCTCGGCATGATGCCCGGCATGGGTCAGATGCGCGAGCAGATCGACAACATCAACGACAAGGACCTGGACCGCATCCAGGCCGTCATCCAGTCGATGACGCCGGCCGAGCGGGCAACCCGAAGATGATCAACGGCTCGCGCCGACTGCGCATCGCCAACGGTTCGGGAACCCAGGTCGGTGATGTCAACGGGCTGGTCACCCGGTTCTTCGAGGCGCAGAAGATGATGCGCAAGATGAAGAACGGCGGTGTGCCTGGGATGCCCGGAATGCCGGGCATGGGCGCTGGCGGCAACCGTAAGAAGGCCAAGGCCCAGGCCAAGAAGGCGAAGAAGGGCAAGCAGCGCAGCGGCAACCCGATGAAGGCCCGCCAGCAGGAGGCCGAGCGCGCCGCTGAGCGCCAGCGTCGCCAGGAGGAGGGCGGTCAGACCATGCCGCAGCTGCCACCCGGCCTCGGCGGCGGCGCAGGTCAGCCGCAACTCCCGCCGGGTCTCGGCGGTCCGAACATGCCGGACCTGTCGAACTTCAAACTGCCCAAGAAGAAGTAGGACGGTTCGGATCCGGGGCGCGGCCCGTCTCCAGCGGATGCTGGAGACGGGCCGTCCGGCTGTCGAAGGTGTGACGCCACGCGCCCGGTGTCGTGTCCAAGGAACCCGCCGACGTCTGGCACAATGAGTAGTCGACTAACGGTGGCTGGCCAGCCTCTAACTCGTCCGCCACCCACGTCAGCCTTGGCGGGTGCCACAGCCCCACGTGGTTCGTCGCCGGGCGCCTAACACCGTTAATCGGGAGAAGACCACTCCAGTGGCTGTCAAACTGAAGCTCAAGCGTATGGGGAAGATCCGTACGCCCCAGTACCGCATCATCGTCGCCGACGCCCGCAGCAAGCGTGACGGCAAGGCGATCGAGGAGATCGGCAAGTACCACCCCAAGGAGCACCCGAGCCTCATCGAGGTCGACTCCGAGCGGGCCCAGTACTGGCTGTCCGTGGGCGCTCAGCCGTCCGACGCGGTGAAGGTCCTCCTGCGCAAGACCGGTGACTGGCAGAAGTTCAAGGGACTGCCCGCTCCGGCTCCGCTCCAGGTCGCCGAGGCCAGGGACCCCGAGGCCAAGGAGGCCGCCTTCCAGGCCGCGCTGAAGGAGCTCGTGCTTCCCGGCGGCGAGCCCAAGGGCAAGGCCAAGAAGTCCGAGAAGAAGGCGGACAAGGCGGCCGAGAAGCCCGCCGAGACCGCCGAGGCGGAGAAGTCCGAGGGCGAGGCCTGACGTGCTGGAAGAGGCGCTTGAGCACCTCGTGAAGGGGATCGTCGCGAACTCCGACGACGTCCAGGTGCGAGCCAGGAGGCTCCGCAAGGGCAAGGTCCTGGAGGTCCGGGTCCACCCCGACGACCTTGGCAAGGTGATCGGCCGCAACGGCCGTACCGCCAAGGCGCTGCGGACCGTGATCGGCTCCCTGTCCGGGGGCCGCTACGTCCGTGTGGACCTGCTGGACCTGCACGAGGTGCGCTGACCCGCCTCTCGGGGCGCCGCCCGGGCCGGTCGCGCCCCGCAGTCGTGCCCGGGGCCCGTCCCCGCGCCGTCGTTCCGGCCCCCGCGGGCCGGGCACCAGGGAGGGATGGAGTTCCATGCTGCTCGTCGTCGGCCGGATCGGCCGTGCGCACGGGGTGCGCGGTGACGTGGCCGTCGACGTGCGCACCGACGACCCGGCGCAGCGGTTCGCCGTGGGCTCCGTGCTGACCACCGACCCCGCCGACGCGGGGCCGCTGCGCGTCACCGCGAGCCGCCGCCACAGCGGGAGGCTGATCGTGCGCTTCGAGGGCGTCGCGGACCGGGACGCCGCCGAGGAGTTGCGCGGCACCGCCCTGCTCGTGGACTCCGCCGACATCGGGCCGACCGGTGACCCGGACGAGTTCCACGACCACGAGCTCATCGGACTGGCCGTGGTGACCACCGGCGGGGAGTTGGTCGGCACCGTGGAGGACGTGCTCCACCACGCGCAGGACGTGTTGGTCGTGACCACCGACGAGGGGCGCGAGGTCCTCGTGCCGTTCGTGTCCGCCCTGGTCCCCGAGGTCGACGTGACCGGAGGCCGACTCGTCGTCGACCCGCCGGGCGGCCTGCTCGACCTCGCTGACTGAAGGGAAGCCCCGTGCGCATCGACATCATCAGCATCTTCCCCGACTACTTCGCTCCCCTGGCCCTGTCGCTGATCGGCAAGCGCGCGCTTCCGGGCTGCTCGACGTCCAGGTCCACGACCTGCGGTCCTGGACCCACGACCGGCACAACACCGTCGACGACACGCCGTACGGCGGCGGTCCCGGCATGGTGATGAAGCCCGAGCCGTGGGGCGAGGCGCTCGACGAGGTCGTGGCGAAGGGGCCCGCGCGGCTGATCCTGCCGACCCCGACGCGGTCGGCCGTTCCGCCAGTCCGACGCCGAGCGCTGGCGGGGGAGGAACGGCTGGTCTTCGGCTGCGGGCGCTACGAGGGGATCGACGCGCGCGTGGCGGTGGAGGCGGCCGGGCGGATGCCCGTCGAGGAGCTGAGCATCGGCGACTACGTGCTCAACGGGGGCGAGTCCGCGACGTTGGTCATGGTCGAGGCGATCACACGGCTGCTGCCCGGTGTGCTCGGGAACACGGAGTCGGCGGTGCAGGACTCCTTCGCCTCGGGTGGGATGGAACACCTCGTCGAGGGCCCCGTCTACACCAAGCCCGCCGTGTGGCGCGGGCAGGAGGCGCCGCCGGTCCTGCTGTCGGGCAACCACGGCGCCGTCGACCGCTGGCGACGCGACCAGGCGCTGCGCAAGACCGCGCGGAACCGCCCGGACCTGGTGGCGGCGACGCCGGAGGAGCGACTGGACCGGCGTGACCGGGAGGTTCTCGCCGAGGAGGCCGTTCGGGACGATGGCCAACCTGTGGCAGACTAGGTGAGTTCCCCTTGGTGATCGGCCGCATCCGCATGCCGGCGGCAGGACGTCGGCCTCTGTGACGGTCACCCGGGCGGTACGACAGTTCAGACCCATGAGGGCCCTCGCCCGCGCAACCCTTCCCGGCCACGGAGCCGGGGCCGGACGCGGAGCGCTACCGATGAGGATTCGCGAGATGCACACCGCCATTCAGGAGCTTGAGAAGGCTCAGCTTCGCACCGACGTCCCGGAGTTCCGCCCCGGCGACACGCTCAACGTCCACGTGCGCGTGACCGAGGGCAACCGGACCCGTGTCCAGGTCTTCAAGGGCGTGGTCATCCGCCGTCAGGGCTCGGGCAACCGCGAGACCTTCACCGCCCGCAAGGTCAGCTACGGCGTGGGCGTGGAGCGCACCTTCCCCATCCACACCCCGGCCATCGAGAAGTACGAGGTCGCCGCCCGCGGCCGCGTGCGTCGCGCCAAGCTGTACTACCTGCGCGACCTGCGTGGGAAGGCCGCCCGCATCCGGGAGCGCCGCGAGCCCGCCGCCAAGTAGCCCCGGCGCTTGCGACGCCGCTCCGCCCCTCGCCTCACGGCCTCCGCTCAGCAGGCAGGATAGGCTTTCGGGCGATGAGCAAAGACGACAGGGACCGCGTCGAGAACGGGGTCCAGGACGAGGATTCCGCCCGACCGGGCCCGGAGGAGCACGGCTCCGACACTGGCTCCCGAGTGCACGAGCACTCGGGAGCCAGTCGTGTCTCCACCGGTGGCGGTCCGGAGCAGGAGAAGGGGGCGGACAGCGAGATGAGCAAGTCCGAGAGCAGTGAGAAGAAGGGGTCGTTCTGGAAGGAACTGCCCATCCTGATCGTCATTGCCTTCGTCCTGGCCTTCGTGATCAGGACATGGGTGATGCAGGCCTTCTACATCCCCTCCGGCTCCATGGAGAACACGCTCCTCGTCGGTGACCGGGTGCTCGTCAACAAGGTGGTCTACGAGCTCCGCGACATCGAGCGCGGCGAGGTGGTCGTCTTCAACGGAGAGGACTCGTGGGACGACCCGAGCACGGTGCAGGTGCCCGAGCCGACCAACCCCGTCGCCGGGGCCTTCACGTGGGTGCAGCAGCAACTCGGCGCGGCGCCCACCGGCAAGGAGTACATCAAGCGGGTGATCGGCCTGCCGGGAGACGTCGTGGAGTGCTGCGACGAGCAGAACCGTGTCCTGGTCAACGGCGTGCCCCTGGAGGAGGACGCCTATCTCTTCCCGGGAAGCGTGGAGAGCCACACCGAGTTCGGTCCGATCGAGGTTCCGGAGGGGCACCTGTGGCTCATGGGGGACCACCGGTTGATATCCGTGGATTCCCGGGGCAACCAGAACAACCCTGGCGGCGGCGCGGTCCCGATCGACCACGTGGAGGGGCGCGCGTTCGTGATCATCTGGCCGTTCAGCCAGTTCGGGTCGCTGAGCGTGCCCGCGACCTTCGAGGAGCTCAACGCCGCGGACGACTGAGGCACGAGCCGGCCGCGTCGGGCGCACCCGGCGCGCACGGCGGGTCACCGGCCCGCCGCGCGCACGGCGGCCGGGGGTCCTCGCGCGTCCAGGGGGTGACCGGTCGGTGAACGAAATCCGTCCCAGGGAGTACACGGGGGCCCTCCGTGACGCATGATGGATTCCGGGTCGTCCTCACGTCGCCCGTACGCGGGGCCGCCGCTCCGGCGGGAACAAGCCGGGGACCGGCGGTGTCCATGGGACAGGGGGTCGAAGCGACCGGAGAGTGCGACGAAAGCGAGCGCGTGGATGAGTTCTGAGGACCTGGAGAAGTACGAGGCCGAGATGGAGCTCCAGCTCTATCGCGAGTACCGGGACGTCGTCGGGCTGTTCAGCTACGTGGTGGAGACCGAGCGCCGGTTCTACCTCACCAACCACGTCGACCTCCAGCCGCGTTCCACCGAGAACGGGGAGATGTACTTCGAGGTGGTGATGGAGGACGCCTGGGTCTGGGACATGTACCGGCCCGCCAGATTCGTGCGCAACGTGCGGGTGGTGACCTTCAAGGACGTCAACGTGGAGGAGATCACCAAGGCCGACCTGGAGGTGCCGCCCACGGAGGGCGACGGCTCCTGATCCCGGGCGGGCCCGCCCGGACCCGCCGGTCGCGAGCCGTTCCGGACGCCGGGGCCCTCCTCCGCGACCGGACCCCGGGCGTTCCCCCGTTCCCAACCGTGGGACCCGCGTCGTCCACAGCCGGACAACTGCCTCTGGCGCGCTGACCCCCGATCACCGACCGTGGTGATCGGGAGGTGGTCGCCGATGGACCAGCGGGCCGTGTACCGCCGCGTGCTGGGCGTCCGTGGTGAGGACCTGGCGGCGGTGTTCCTCGAACGCGCCGGGATGCGCGTGCTCGACCGCAACTGGCGCGTCCCGGCCGGTGAGATCGACATCGTGGCCCGGGACGGGCGCACGCTGGTCGTGGCGGAGGTCAAGACCCGCACCTCCGCGCGGTTCGGCCATCCGCTCGACGCCCTCACCCCCGCCCGTCGCTTCCGGTTGCGCCGCCTCGGCATGGCCTGGGCGGCCCGGCACCGCGTTCCGGCCCGGCCACTGCGCGTCGACGGCGTCGGCGTCCTGGTGGTCGGCGGCCGCGTGTTCGTCACCCACGAACGCGGGGTGGGCTGATGTCGTACGCACGCGCGCACTGCGTCACCCTGGTGGGCGTCCAGGGCCACGTCGTGGAGGTGGAGGTCCACCTGGGCGGCGGAAACCCCGGGGTCACCCTGGTCGGGTTGCCCGACGCGGCGCTCCGGGAGGCCCGCGACCGGATCCATGCCGCCGTGGTCAACAGCGGGGAGCGCTGGCCCAGCGGCCAGATCACCGTCAGCCTCTCACCCGCCAGCCTGCCCAAGTCCGGCAGCCTCTTCGACCTCGCCATCGCCGGTGCCGTCCTGGCCGCCTCGGGCGAGGTGCCGATGGACCGGCTGGACAGGACGGTCCTCCTCGCCGAACTGGGCCTGGACGGGCGCGTGCGCGCGGTGCGCGGGGTGCTGCCCGCCGTGGTGGCTGCGGTCGAGCGGGGCCACGAGCGTTTCGTCGTCGCACGCGGCAACGCGGAGGAGGCGCGCCTCGTGCCGGGGATCGAGGTGCGGGCCGTGGACGCGCTGGCCGACGTGTGCCATTGGTTGCGCGGCGGGGAGCCGCTGGAGGAGCCTGAGGCGACGCCTGCTCCCGGCGTCGCCTTCCGGGACGACCCCGGAGTGGACCTGGCCGACGTCCTCGGACAGCCGGTCGCCCGACGGGCGGTCGAGATCGCGGCGGCGGGCGGACACAACCTCATGATGCTGGGGCCGCCGGGGACGGGGAAGTCGTTGCTGGCCGAACGATTGCCCACGGTGCTGCCCCGGCTGACCCCCGCGCAGGCGCTGGAGGCGACGGCGATCCACTCGGTGGCGGGGAGCCTCACCCACGGCGCACCGCTGATCACCTCGCCGCCCTTCGCCGCTCCGCACCACTCGGCCAGCCGCGCCGCGATCATCGGCGGAGGCACCGGCCACCCGACGCCCGGGTGGGCCTCCAAGGCGCACCACGGTGTGCTGTTCGTCGACGAGGCGCCGCAGTTCAGCAGGGGGGTGCTCGACTCTCTGCGGGAGCCGCTCGAACGCGGCGAGGTCGTGCTGGCCCGCGCCTCGGCCACCGTGGTGCTGCCCGCCCGCTTCCAGCTGGTGATGGCGGCCAACCCGTGCCCCTGCGCCAAGCCCGGTTCCCTGTGCGCGTGCCCGCCGGGCGAGCGGCGTCGCTACCTGTCGCGTCTGTCGGGGCCCTTGCTGGACCGGGTCGACCTCAAGGTGGAACTCCAACCCGTGGCCCGTGCCGAACTGCTGGCAGACCGAGCCTTCGCCGAGTCGTCCGCGGTGGTGGCCGCACGGGTGGAGAAGGCCCGGGCCCGCGCGGCGGCGAGGCTCGCGCACACGCCGTGGACCACCAACGCGCAGATTCCGGGGGCGCGGCTGCGCCGGGAGTTCCCGGTCGAGTCGGAGGCGTTACGGGTCCTCGGCGGAGCCATGGACCGGGGGCAGATCAGCGCCCGCGGTGTGCACCGGGCTCTGCGGGTCTCCTGGACCCTGGCCGACCTCGCCGACCGGGACCGTCCCGGCGAGGAGGAGACCGCGTACGCCTTCGCGTTGTGGTCGGGCCGGACGTGGTGAGGCGGTGAGGGATGACCGCGATCCCGGGCCACCGGGCTGAAGGGAGTTGGAGAGGCGGGAGGCGTGGTCGTGCCTCACCGAGCGGTGGGGGCGCTGACGGGCCGCCGGGACGTGGCGGGGCGAGGGGCCGTGCGACGGCGGGTGCCGTAGGTGGGGTGAGCCGGTGCGGGAGGGGGCGTGTGCGGTCAGGGCGACGGCGGTGGGCCGTGGAGCGGCGCGGGTGCGGTGACGGCGTTCCGAAGGAGGACGGGACGGAGCCACGGGCGGCGCGGCGGCTGGTCCGCGGGCGCGTGGGTGCGAAGACGTGGTGGGCGCGATGCGGGGACGGACTCGGGGAGGAGCGGACGTGGCCGGACGGGACGGTGAGGGGGAGGCGGACGCCGTGCACGGGCCTGCCTGACGGCCGTGGTGCCGCCGGGCGACCGTGGGTGGGACAGATGCTCGTCGAGTACGGGGCGGACCGGGTGTGGGCCGACCTGGCGGCGGGCGCGCCTGCGCCGATCGTGCCGAGTGGAGTCGACGCGGAGCCGATCACGCGGGAACGGCTGCGGCGGTGCTGGGATCGGTGGAGCCGCCGGGCCGAGGCCGTGGACGCCGACGCCTGTTGAGCGCGTCGGCCCAGGCCGGGATCCGGCTGGTCGTGCCCGGCGATCCCGAATGGCCGGGCCGGCTCGAAGCGCTCGAAGTGCCCGGTGGGAGCCGGTCGCACGGGCTCTGGGTACGCGGCCACGGCGACCTGCGCAACCTGTGCCTTCGGTCGGTGGCGATCGTGGGCGCGCGTGCCGCGACCGCCTACGGGGAGCACGTCGCGGCCGGGCTCGCCTACGATCTGGCCGCGCGTGCGGTCGTGGTGGTGTCCGGCGGGGCCTACGGGATCGACGGGGCGGCGCACCGGGCCGCGCACGCGGTCGGCGGCACCGTGGTCGTGCTCGCCTGCGGGTTGGACGTGGACTACCCGCGCGGGCACGCCGGTCTGTTCGCGGACGTGGCGAGAACCGGCGTGCTGGTGAGCGAGCGGCCCGTCGGCGCCACACCGCGCGCCCCGGACTTCCTGGTGCGCAACCGACTGATCGCCGCGCTCACCCCGGGAACCGTGGTCGTGGAGGCCGGTCGGCGCAGCGGAGCGCTGAACACCGCCTCGCACGCCATGGAGATGCACCGGGCGTTGATGGCGGTGCCGGGCCCGGTGACGTCGGCGATGTCGGTCGGGTGCCACGCGCTGCTCCGTGACTGGCGGGCCGGATGCGTCACGTGCGCCGAGGACGTGCTCGCCCAGGTGACGCCGCTGGGTGACGACCCGCCTCGGCCCGGCCCCTTCCGGGTGGCCGCCGACCTCGACCCCGAGACCGCACGGGTGTTGGAGGCGGTGCCCCGGACGGGGGCGGGCACCGCGACGATCGCCGCGCGCTGCGGCGCCACCCTGGAGGAGGCGATGCGTTCGCTGGGGTTGCTGGCCGCCGCCGGTCACGTGGAGCGCTGTACGAGCGGTTGGCGGCTTCCGCGCTGACATGGCCGGGTGTCCGGTCGCCGTCCGCACGCGGTGTCGCCTGGAAGCAGGGAAGGAAGAGCCCGGTCGGGCGCCCGTCCGCCCCGTGCGGGCGGTGTCGCCGCGGCCAGTCCGCCCCGGGTGCGCGGGCGGTGCGGGGCCGGTCCCGCCGCCGCGGGGAGGATGATCCGTTCAGGTGGGAGCGACCGGGTCCCTCCGACGTCTGGGAGGTACGGTTGGGCCATGGCTTCCACGTACAGCGACGCACTGCTGGCCGACGGTCCCCTCCTGTTCGTCTCCGGTCAGATCCCGCAGGCCCCCGACGGCAGCGTCGCCGGAGACGTGTCGGGCCAGACCCGCCAGATCTTCCGCAACATCGAGGCCGTCCTGGCCCGCCACGACGCGGACCTGACCCACGTCGTGAAGCTCACCTACTACCTGCGGCACATCACCGACCTCGACGAGTTCCGTCCCACGCTCATCTCCTGCCTCCCCGGCGACCACCGCCCGGCCGCGACCCTGGTCGAGGTCAGCGGACTGGTCGATCCGAGCTACCTCGTGGAGATCGACGCCGTCGCCTGCCTTCCCCGGAGGTAGCCGTGCTGGAGCCCTTCGCCGCCCACCTGACCGGCGAGCTGGGCCGGTCGCCGCACACGGTGCGCGGCTACCTCGCGGATCTGCGCTCGCTGCTGGCCCACCTGGAGGAGACCGGGCACGAGGTGGCGGAACTGGACGTCCTTCTCGTGCGTGGATGGCTGTCGCGAGCCCGCGCGGCGGGGGCGAGCCGCGCCACGATCGCCCGACGCGTGGCGGCGGTGCGGGCGTTCACCCGCTACCTGCACCGCGAGGGCGTTCTGGCCACCGACCCGGGCCCGCGACTGGCCAGCCCGGCCCAGCGGCGGTCGCTGCCGACCGTGCTGGACGAGCGCCAAGCGGCCGACGCGCTCGCCGAGTGCGTGGCGCAGTCGCCGACCGAGCTACGCCGGCACGCCGTCGTCGAGACGCTCTACGCCACCGGGGTGCGGGTCGCCGAACTGTGCGCCCTCGACCTGGAGGACGTGGACCGCGAGAGGAACACGGTGCGCGTGGTGGGCAAGGGGGACAAGGAACGCACGGTTCCCGTGGGAGTGCCCGCCCTCGACGCCCTGGACGCCTGGCTCGCCGGGGGGCGCCCCGAACTGGCCACCACGGCCAGTGGCCCGGCGCTGTTCCTCGGCACCCGGGGCGGCCGTCTGGGCGTGCGCCGGGCGAGGGAGGACGTGCACGCCCTCTTGGGCGCCGCCGGTGCGGACTGCGGCCCGCACGGCCTGCGGCACAGCGCGGCCACACACCTGCTCAACGGCGGCGCCGACCTGCGCAGCGTCCAGGAGTACCTCGGCCACGCCAGCCCACGCAGTACCCAGGTCTACACGCACGTGTCGGTGGAGCGGCTGCGCGACACCTACCGCCGAGCTCACCCGCGCGCCTGACCGCGCTTCGGAGCGCCTCCCCACCCCGGATGCGCTGAGCCGTCGGCGCAGGATCGGGGCGGGCGCCCCGACCGCGCCGGAGGTCTGCGACCCCACCGCTCGGGTCCCGGCCATCGCGGGGCTTTCGTTCCGCCGGGGCGCACACGTGCTCCTCCTCAGCCGCCCGCTGTTCCGACGCGGGGCAGCAGCCGGACCTCTCCGTGGCCGAGCAGAGCCAGGGGGTCCAGGTGGGTCGGGCCCCGCAGCAGCCCCCAGTGCAGGCAGGGGCGGTCGGCGCAGTGCGTCGGCCCGTCCGCGACCGTCCCGATCACCTCCCCGGCGTCGACCGGGTCACCTCGGGCGAGCGACGGCTCCACCGGCAGGTACGTGGTGCGAAGGTCACCGTGGACCACGCTCACCAGGGGCGTCCCCGCCACGGGTCCGGCGAAGTGCACCCGTCCGGGGCCGACCGCATGCACCTCCTCTCCCGGTTCGGCCGCCAGGTCCACCCCCAGGTGGCCCGGGAGCCAGCGTCGCTCGGGCGGGTCGAAGCCGCGCAGCACCGCCACCGGGGGTTCCAGGGGCCAGCGCCACGCGGTTCGGTCCGGGGAGACCGGGAAGAGCAGGAGGGAGAAGGCCAGGAGGAGACGGATGAGAGGGTCCATACCGTCCAGGGTCGGGGGGAGGGGGTGGTCCGCCAGAGTGATGAGGGAAGCTGTGGACAACCCGTCCACGGATGGTCGATCCTCCGTGCACAGAGCGCAGGTCCGGTGTATCCCAGACGGACGATAGAATCGTCTGCGGCCCATTGGGCCGACCACAATTCGCACGTCCACGCGCTCCCCCGGGAGGGGCCGCACCCACGGTCCACACCGCTTCGGCGGGGTGGCGGTACGGCCGGGGCGTCAGGCACAACCGACGGCGGAGCGCACACTCCGCCACCGCAAGGAGGACCAGGTCATGGCCACAGTCGTGACGATCCGCCAGCTCCTGGAGAGCGGCGTCCACTTCGGGCACCAGACCCGTCGCTGGAACCCCAAGATGAAGCGCTTCATCTTCACCGAGCGCAACGGCATCTACATCATCGACCTCCAGAAGTCGCTGGCCTACATCGACCGGGCCTACGAGTTCGTCAAGCAGACGGTCGCCCACGGCGGCACCATCCTGTTCGTCGGCACCAAGAAGCAGGCCCAGGAGGCCATCGACGAGCAGGCCCGCCGCGTCGGCATGCCCTTCGTCAACCAGCGCTGGCTGGGCGGCATGCTCACCAACTTCTCCACCGTCCACAAGCGGCTCCAGCGCCTCAAGGAGCTGGAGGAGATCGACTTCGACGACGTCGCCGGCTCCTCGCTCACCAAGAAGGAGCTCCTCAACCTCCGCCGCGAGAAGGAGAAGCTGGAGCGCACCCTCGGCGGTATCCGCGACATGTCCCGCGTGCCCAGCGCCGTGTGGATCGTGGACACCAAGAAGGAGCACATCGCGATCAGCGAGGCCCGGAAGCTGAACATCCCGGTCGTCGCGATCCTGGACACCAACTGCGACCCCGACGAGGTCGACTACCCGATCCCGGGCAACGACGACGCGATCCGCAGCGTCAGCCTGCTCACCCGCGTCGTCGCCGACGCGGTCGCCGACGGTCTGCTGGCCCGCTCCGGCGCCGCCGGCACCGAGGCCGCCGGCGAGGAGAAGGCCGTCGCCGAGGAGCCGCTGGCAGAGTGGGAGCGCGAACTCCTGGAGGGCAAGGGCGACGCCGCCTCCGCCGAGGCCGCCCCGGCTGAGGCCCCGGCCGCCAAGGAGACCCCGGCCAAGGAGACCCCGGCCAAGGAGGCCCCGGCCGCCAAGGAGACCCCGGCCGAGGAGCCTGCCGCCGAGGAGACCCCGGCCCCTGAGGCCTCCGCCGAGTAGGGCATCGGGCCCGTCCTCACCCCGCCGCCCCACCGACCACGGGTGGGGCGGCGCACGCGGGTCCATGGGCGCCGCCCGGGACCCCAGTCCACCGAAGCTCCACTCCAAGGGAATCCGAGAAAAGTCATGGCGAACTTCACCGCCGCGGACGTCAAGAAGCTGCGCGACATGACCGGCTCCGGCATGATGGCCTGCAAGAAGGCCCTCACCGAGGCCGACGGCGACTTCGACAAGGCCGTCGAGGCCCTCCGTATCAAGGGCGCCAAGAAGCAGGCCGAGCGCGGCGAGCGCACCGCCGCCCAGGGCATGGTCGTCCTCAAGCAGGAGGGCGAGGGCAAGGCCACCCTGATCGAGCTCAACTGCGAGACGGACTTCGTCGCCAAGAACGACCAGTTCATCGCGCTGGCCAACCAGGTCGCCGACTTCGTCGCCGCGGCCGACGGCGACGACCTCGCCACCATCGCGGCCGCCGAGATCCAGCCGGGCAAAAGCCTCCAGACCTTCATCGAGGAGAAGGGCGCCGTCATCGGCGAGAAGCTGGAGCTCCGCCGCCTCGCCAAGTTCGACGGCGCCTTCGTCGCCAGCTACCTGCACAAGTCCGACCCCGACCTGCCGCCCACCATGGGCGTCCTGGTCGAGCTCGACAAGGGCGACGCCGAGGTGGGCAAGGACCTCGCCCAGCAGATCGCCGCCCTGGCCGCCCAGTACGTCGGCAAGGACGACGTCCCCGCCGAGGTGGTGGAGAAGGAGCGCCGCATCGCGGAACAGACCACCCGCGAGGAGGGCAAGCCCGAGCAGGCGATCCCCAAGATCGTCGAGGGTCGCGTCAACGGCTTCTTCAAGGAGGTCACCCTCCTCGGTCAGCCGTTCGTGAAGGACAGCAAGAAGACCGTCCAGAAGGTCGTCGACGAGGCCGGCGTGAACGTCCGGCGCTTCGTCCGCTTCAAGGTCGGCCAGGCCTAGGGGCTTTGACATGATGGAGGTGCCGGGGAGAGTGCTCCCCGGCACCTTCGGCGGATTCGGGCGGGTTCGGACGCGGCGGTTCGGCGTCCGCCCGTGGCAGGAGCTACTCGGGGGTCCCTGTGCCGCTCGGGGATGACAAGGGAGGCCAAGGGCCGTGTCGGAGGACAACGCGATGAGCACCGCAACAGCCATGCACGATTCCGGTTGGAAGCGTGTGATGCTCAAACTCTCCGGGGAGGCGTTCGCGGGCGGCGGCGGTCTGGGCATCGACCCCGAGGTCGTCCAGTACGTCGCCGAGTCCATCGCCGAGGCCGTCTCCGAGGGCATCCAGGTCGCCGTGGTCGTCGGCGGCGGCAACATGTTCCGCGGCGCACAGCTCACCGAGGGTGGGATCGAGCGTGGCCGCGCCGACTACATGGGCATGCTCGGCACCGTCATCAACTGCCTCGCGCTCCAGGACTTCCTCGAACGCCTCGGCGTGGACACCCGTGTGCAGACCGCGATCCACATGAGCCAGGTCGCCGAGGCCTACATTCCGCGCCGCGCCGTTCGCCACCTGGAGAAGGGCCGTGTGGTGATCTTCGGGGCCGGTCTGGGAGCGCCGTTCTTCTCCACCGACACCACGGCCGCCCAGCGCGCGCTGGAGATCGGAGCGCAGGCGGTCCTCAAGGGCACCCAGGTCGACGGGGTCTACGACTCCGACCCCCAGTGCAACCCGGACGCGGTCAAGTTCGACAAGCTCAACTACAACGAGGTCCTCACCCGCGGCCTCAAGGTCATGGACGCCACGGCGGTCAGCCTGTGCATGGACAACGGTCTGCCCATCGTGGTGTTCGACCTGATGAGCCAGGGGAACATCCTGCGCGCCGTGCGCGGTGAGAAGATCGGCACCATCGTCGGACCGGCCCCCGCCTGACGCGGGCGCGCCACCCCAGCAAGCCACGAACACCAGAGTCGATTCCGGGAGCGCTGACAATGATCGAAGAGACCCTCCTCGAAGCCGAGGAGAAGATGGAGAAGGCCGTCACGGTCGCCAAGGAAGACTTCTCCACGATCCGCACGGGTCGTCCGACGCCCGCGACGTTCAACAAGATCACCGTGGACTACTACGGTGCGAGGACGCCGATCAACCAGCTGGCCTCGTTCTCGGTTCCCGAACCGCGCATGGTGGTCATCTCGCCGTTCGACGTCAACTCGCGGACCGACATCATCAACGCCATCCGCAACAGCGATCTGGGCGTGAACCCCTCCGACGACGGCCAGGTCATCCGCGTGGTGTTCCCGGACCTGTCCGAGGAGCGCCGCAAGGAGTACGTGAAGGTCGCGCGGACCAAGGCCGAGGACAGCAAGGTCTCGATCCGCAACGTCCGACGTCACGCCAAGGACGCGTTCGAGAAGGCCGTGAAGGCGGGCGAACTCGGTGAGGACGAGGCGCACCGCGCCCAGGCCGAACTGGAGAAGCTGGCTCACACCTACGTCGCCAAGATCGACGAGCTGCTCAAGCACAAGGAATCGGAACTGCTTGAGGTTTAGTCGGTGACCACTCCTTCCAGCGGCTCCGGAGGCGACGACCTCTCGCCGGAGCACAGACCCGACGAGAGTTCGTCCGCCGACCAGGCCGCCGGGCAGCGTTTCGTGCTGCACAAGCCGGGAGGTGAGCCCGTGAAGACCGGTCGCAACCTCCCGGTGGCCATCGCCAGCGGGTGCGTCCTGGGCGCACTCGTGTTCTTCTCGATCTTCCCCTGGCCCCAGCTGTTCACGATCATCACCTCGCTGGCGGTGCTCATCGGCCTGCGCGAGGTCAACCGCGCCTTCGCGGGCAAGGGCATGCGTCTGGCACTGGCGCCGATGGTCGCCGGCGGCGTGGCCATGCAGGTCTGCGCGTACTTCGGCGGGACCGAATGGCTGGTCGGAGCGACCGCGCTGACCGCGATCGCGCTGCTCGTGTGGCGGCTGCGCGGCGGCTCAGAGGGGTTCGTGGCCGATGCGGCGGCGAACCTGTTCACTCTCGTCTACCTGCCGTTCCTCCTGGGCACGTGGCAGCTGCTCATCTCACACCCCGACGACGGGCAGTTCCGCCTGGTGACGTTCATCGTCGTGACGATCTCCAGCGACATCGGCGGGTACTTCGTCGGGATCCTGCTGGGTCGGCACAAGATGGCGCCCGTGATCAGCCCGAACAAGACGTGGGAGGGCTTCGGGGGCTCGGTCGTCGGCTGCGCGGTGGCCGGAGCCCTGTGCGTGGTCCTGATGCTGGACGGGCCCTGGTGGGTCGGAGTGGTGTTGGGCCTCGCGGTGGTGCTCGCGGCCACGGTGGGGGATCTCATGGAGTCGCTGTTCAAGCGCGACCTCGGCGTGAAGGACATGGGCAGTTTCATGCCCGGGCACGGCGGGCTGATGGACCGCCTGGACTCCCTGCTGATCGCGGCCCCCGTGGTGTGGGTGGTTCTCGGCTTCCTGTTGTGACGGGCGGGCACGCCCCCTTCCCGAACCGGCCGGTGACGGAGGTCTCTGGAGGGCGGTCCGCCACGCCGACCGTGGGGCGGATACGCTCGGTGCGTGGATGAACCGTTGATCGAACGCATGCGCGCCTACGGTGAGACCGTCTTCGCCGAGATGACCCGT
The DNA here is from genome assembly GCF_001942255.1 of Nocardiopsis sp. CNR-923. Taxonomy (GTDB): domain Bacteria; phylum Actinomycetota; class Actinomycetes; order Streptosporangiales; family Streptosporangiaceae; genus Nocardiopsis. Next base: position 111,189 of record NZ_MKKC01000098.1, on the reverse strand, counting down.
CTGGCCGTCGAGACCGAGTCCGTCAACCTCGGCCAGGGGTTCCCCGACACCGACGGGCCCCGATCCCTGCTGGAGGCGGCCACCGGTCACATCCTCGACGGTGTGAACCAGTACCCGCCGGGCCCCGGGCGGCCCGAGCTGCGGCGGGCGGTGAGCCGCTACCGGGCGCGCCACTACGGCGTCGAGCTCGATCCGGACACCGAGGTCTACGTGACCGTCGGAGCCACGGCCGGGATCGCCGCGTCGCTGCTCGCCCTGGTGGAGCGCGGCGACGAGGTGGTCGTCTTCGAGCCGATGTACGACTCCTACGCGGCCATGATCTCCCTGGCCGGAGGCGTGCGCAGGCCGGTGACCCTGCGGCCGGACCCCGCCGGGGGAGCGTTCGCCTTCGACCCCGACGAGCTGCGTGCCGCAGTGGGACCGCGGACCCGGATGATCATCGTGAACTCGCCGCACAACCCGACGGGAACCGTGTTCACGGCCGACGAGCTGGAGACCATCGCCCAGGTGTGCCGTGAGCACGACCTCATCGCGCTCACTGACGAGGTGTATGAGTTCCTTACCTTCGACGGTCTGCCCCACGTGCCCCTGGCGACGCTCCCCGGGATGCGGGAGCGGACCCTGTCGGTGTCGTCGGTGGGCAAGACGTTCGCCGTCACCGCATGGAAGACCGGGTGGGTCATGGGACCGGAGCCACTGGTCCGCGCCGTGCGCACGGTCAACCAGTTCCTCACCTTCTCCGCCAACGGCGCCCTTCAGCTGGCCGTCGCCGACGCATCGACCACGAGGGCGCGTGGATCGAGGCACAGCGCGCAGCGCTCCAGGCCAAGCGGGACCGGCTGGCCGCCGGACTGCGCGGGGCCGGCTTCGACGTGCACCCGTGCCAGGGAACGTACTTCCTCATGGCCGACATCCGCCCGCTGGGATACGCGGACGGAGTCGACGTCGCCCGGGCACTGCCCCGCGAGGCAGGGGTGGCGGCGGTGCCGCGCGGGTCTTCTACGACCGTCAGGAGGAGGGAGCGCACCTGCTGCGGTTCGCGTTCTGCAAGCGGGACGAGGTGCTGGACGAGGCGGTGGCGCGACTGACCGGCTGGCGCGGGGGCGACGGATAGCGCCGCGCGCTGGGGAGGGGCGCCCCCTGTGTCCACGCACCCCAGGTCCGGGCGTCCGAAGTTCGGGGCGAGGTCCCCACCCACGTGGAAGCCGCGAGGGGGCGAGGGTACCGGTCGGGACCGGCGGGCTCGCGCCCCGTCAGGAGGAGGACCGGCACGCGCGCGGGAGCGGGGCGGCGGGCGCGGTGCAGGCGGCCCCGTCGTGCTGAGCCTTGGCAACGGCGCGCGCGGCGGTGCTCCGCCAGGAAGGCCAGGAGGAGCCGCGGGCAACGGAACGTCGTGCCGTCGTCGGTGTCGAGCAGGTGCGGGGACGCCAGCTGGTCGAGGTGGTCCTCGGCCTCGCGGTGGGGGATTTCGGCCAGGTGCGCCGCGTCATCGGCGCCGAAGCCGCGCGGTCCCAGCTCGGCGAGCCGATGGAGGAGCGGGCGCTACGCGTCGGTGGCCAGGGAATGGGTGGTCGCCAGGGAGGCGCGCACCGAGAGCGCGCCGAAGCTCAGTTCGCCCATCAGGCCCTCCCCGTCCACGAGCCGGGTGAGCAGCCAACGCAGTGGGGTTCGCCCCGTCCGTCGCGAGCGGCGTGTCCGGTGGGGCTCTCGCAAGGCCGAAGAAGGAGCCGGGGCGGGTCCCGTCGACTGATGGGAACACAGCGAGAGCGCCGCTGAGGCGATGCGCGGCAGGACGATTTCCCGCCGCACACGCCCTAGCTGCTCGCGGTCACCGGGCGGGAACGTGCTGCTCGGACGGCCAGTGCGGTGATCACGGCGCCCGCGAGGAGGACGAAGGTCGCGTTCTCGGCCGCGCCGATGCCGTTGCGCCACGAGTCGATGTTCCGGCGCTCCAACTCGGCGATGACCGCGAGGACCAGCACCAGCGCGACCATCGGTCTGGTCCGGGACAGGAATCCGCCGAGACCGGCGACGACCCCGCCCGCCATCGCGATCCCGAGCGTCGTCCACAGGACGACGGCTGCCATCGGCGGCGCCGGCGCCGCGCCGGTCGACGTGTGGCCGACGAGCCATCCGTGCACCTCGTGGGTGACGAAGGCGACCGCCATGAACAGCGCCCCCAGCGCGCTCGCCCCGGCTCGTGAGGCGGGCCCCCGCCGTCCGATGGCGAACGGGACCCAGAACCACATGACCAGGCTGTTGGCCAACCCCGCCGCGTACTGGGCGGTCGCGCTCCAGGGGGTGTGGTAGACCCACCCGGCGGGCGGGACTGTGTTGCTCATCCCTGACAGGACCCCCACGAGGACCCCGCACACCAGGGTGGCCGCGGGCGCGCCCGCTCGTCGGTGCACGCGCTCACCCCGTTCGACTCGTGCGCGTCCGGACGGCGGGGGGCCGGGTTCCCTTCCGGACACGTTTCCGGAGCCGGGGACGGGCGCCGTCCCCGGCGATCGATGAAGGCTCTCCTACCGCCTCCCCTACCGCTCGGGCTCGAACCAGACCGCGCCCAGCGGTGGGATCGTGATCTCGGCCGAGAACGGCTGGCCGTGCCACTCCCGTTCCTCGGCGCTCACCCGGGTCGGCACCGGGTGGCCAGAACCGCCGAACCGCTCCTCGTCGGTGTCGAGCACGAGGTTCCACCGGCCTCCGACCGGCAGCCCGGCCCGCCACTCCGTGCGCGGCACCGGTGAGAAGTTCACCGCACAGGCCAGCACCGACCCGTCCTCGCCGTGGCGCAGGTAGGACAGCGTGTTCCCCTCGCGGTCGCCGCCGTCCAGCCACCGGAAGCCCGAAGGGTCGGTGTCCAGCGACCACAGGGCCGACCGCGGCCGGTAGGCCTCGTTGAGCGTCCTGACCAGGCGGCGCACCCCCGCGTGGTGGTCGAACTGGAGCAGCCACCACGGCACCCCGGCGTCGTGCGACCACTCGTCTCCCTGGGCGATCTCCCCGCCCATGAACAGCAGCTGCTTGCCCGGGTGCGACCACATGAAGCCCAACAGCGCCCGTACGGTGGCCGTCCGTTGCCACTCGTCCCCCGGCGCCTTGTTGAGCAGCGACTGCTTGCCGTGCACCACCTCGTCGTGCGACAGCGGCAGGACGTAGTTCTCGCTGTAGGCGTAGACCATCGAGAACGTGACCTCGTCGTGGTGGTACTGGCGGTGGATCGGCTCCTTCTTGACGTATTCCAGGGTGTCGTGCATCCACCCCATGTTCCACTTGAACCCGAACCCGAGCCCTCCGTGGTCCACCGGCCGGGTCACGCCCGGGTAGGCCGTCGACTCCTCCGCGATCATCATGGCACTCGGGTTGCGCCGGTAGACGGTCGTGTTCAGCTCCTTGAGGAAGTCGATCGCCTCCAGGTTCTCCCGCCCCCCGAACGCGTTCGGTTCCCACTGACCGGAGTCGCGGGAGTAGTCCAGGTAGATCATCGACGCCACCGCGTCCACCCGCAGTCCGTCGACGTGGAACTCCTCCAGCCAGTACAGCGCGTTGGCGATGAGGAAGTTGCGTACCTCGGTGCGCCCGTAGTTGAAGATCAGCGTGCCCCAGTCCGGGTGCTCGCCCCGGCGCGGGTCCGGGTGCTCGTACAGCGCGCTTCCGTCGAAGCGCGCCAACGCCCACTCGTCCCTGGGGAAGTGCGCGGGGACCCAGTCCAGCAGGACCCCGATCCCGGCCCGGTGCAGGGAGTCCACCAGGTGGCGGAGCTCGTCCGGGGAGCCGAAGCGCGGGGTGGGCGCGTAGTAGGAGGTCACCTGGTAGCCCCACGAGCCGTCGTACGGGTACCCGGCCACCGGCAGGAGTTCCACGTGCGTGAAACCCAGGTCGGACACGTACTCGACCAGTTCGTCCGCCAGCTCCGCGTAGCCGAGGCCCGGTCGCCACGACCCCAGGTGCACCTCGTACACGCTCATCGGCGCGCGGTGCCACTGCTTGCCCTTGCGCTCGGCCATCCACGCCTGGTCGCCCCACTCGTGGGTCGAGGCGGTCACCACCGACGCGTCGCGGGCGGGCACTCGGTCCGGCGCGCCATCGGGTCGGCCTTGTCGCGCCAGTGCCCGTCGGAGCCGAGCACCTGGAACTTGTAGAGGGCGCCCTCGCCCACGTCCGGAACGAACAGCTCCCACACGCCGCTGGCCCCCAGGCTGCGCATGGGGTGGCCCTCACCGTTCCAGAAGTTGACGTCACCGACCAGGCGGACCCCGCGCGCGTCCGGGGCCCACACCGCGAACCCGGTGCCGGACACCTCGCCCATCGGGGTGTCGATCGTCCGGAGGTGGGCGCCGAGCGCGCGCCACAGCTCCTCGTGCCGGCCCTCGCGGATGAGGTGCAGGTCGAGTTCGCCCAGGGTGGGCGTGAACCGGTAGCAGTCGGCGGCGGTCACCTCGGGGCCGCCGGGCTGGTACCGGGTCACCACGCGGTAGTCCGCGGCGCTGTCCGAGCCCGCGGGGAGCGTGCCCGTGAACACACCGCGGTGCAGGTGGGCCAGGGCGACGCGAACGCCATCGGCCAGGACCAGGCCCACTTCCAATGCGCCCGGCCGCAGGACGCGGACCGCCGTGCCCCCGGCGCCGTCGGGGTGGGCGCCGAGCACCGCGTGCGGGTCGTGGTGGTGCCCGTCCACGACGCGGTCGACGGCGGCGAGGAGCGCGGACTCGGTCGACGCGCGGGCGGCCCCGCGGCGCGGACGCCCGCGCGCCGCGGTCGCCTTCGCGCTGTTCGCCGCGGCGGCGGTTCCGCGGGCCCTGGCGGTCTTCGCCGTCCTGGCCGCCCTGGGGGCGTCGGCCGCCGTCGCGGTCTTCTGGGATGTGGCGGCCTTGGTCGCGGTGGCCTTGGTGGCCTTGGTGGCCGTGGTGTTGGCCTTGGCGGTCTTCGTGGCCTTGGGAGCGTCCGGTGCCTTGGCGGCCTTGGCTCCCGTGGCTCCCTTGGCTCCCTTGGCGGCTGTGGTGTCCTTGGTCGGTGTGGTCTTTCGGGTGCGCGGACGCGGTTGCGGCGTGGTCAAGACGGCTCCGTCGTGGTCGTGGTGGTCGGTCGGATGAGTGGCGTCGCGCGGAGGCCGCCACCCCGGTCTGCGGGGCGGAGGCCGGCCGTCGCGCGCTCCCGGGTCAGCCCGGCACGGGAGGCGCCGCAGCCGCGGTGGCGCCCGAGGCGGCCGCCGCGATGGAGTCGAGCGGCACTCGCAGCCAGTTCGGCCGGTTCCGTGCCTCGTACAGGACCTCGTAGACGGCCTTGTCGAACTCGAAGGCGCGCAGGGCGGTCAGGTGCTGGTCGGGGTCGGGGCCGCCCGCGTCGGCGTACCCCGCGCAGAACGCCGCGCGGTTGTTCCTGGACCAGGAACGGGCCGCCCACTCCAGCGCGGAGTCGTCCGGGTGCCGGATCAGCAGGTAACCAGCGGCGTAGTCGAAGGAGCGGAGCATCCCCGCCACGTCCCTCAGCGGGCTGGCCAGGCACTGGCGTTCGCTGACCGACACCGTGGGCTCGCCCTCGAAGTCGAGCAGTACCCACCCGGTCGCGGTGCGGAGCACCTGGCCCAGGTGGTAGTCGCCGTGGATGCGCTGGATCGGCAGCGGCTCGCGGACCCGGGCGAACTCGGCGTAGGCGTCCATCACCTGGGGCGCGTGACGGGTCAGCTCCGGCACCTCGGCGCTGGCCATGGCCAGGCGTTCGATCATGGCCTCGGCGAGCTCGGTCGCCGCGACCGGCGTGAGCACGTCCGTGGGCAGGGCGCGGGCCAGGGACCGGTGCACCTCGGCGGTGGTCCGGCCCAGACGTTCGGCCTCGGCGGCGAACGCGGTCTCTGCGTCGGCCGCGGCTCCGCCCACCAGCGCCCGCACGCTCCGGGTGGCCAGGACCCAGCCGTCCGTGGCCTGGGGCACGTAGGCCTGGAGCATCGCCAGGGTGGTGGGCTCCCGGTACCCGGGCAGGTCGGCCTCGATCCACCCGCAGGTGCGCGCCACGTACGGGGAGCCGGTCAACGCCATGGTCAACTCCAGGTCCGGGTTGCGGCCCGGCCAGAGTCTGCGGAAGGTCTTCAGGACGTAGTCCTCGCCGAAGACCAGGGACGTGTTGGACTGCTCGCCGGTGAGGACGCGGCCGTGCGCGCCGACCCGGACCGGGGCCCCGGGCAGGGTCCGGAACCGGACCCCCGCCGTGTCCCCGGGCGCGGCCGGGGCGGAGAACCGTTCGAGCAGGACGGCGTTCAGCTCCCGGTCGTGCGAGGCGTCGTAGACGGCGCGCGGACGGCCTCCGGCCATGCGGCACACCCCGATGGTCTCTGCCGCCAGCTCGCGGGGCAGGGACCGGTGCGGCCGTGCGCCCAACAGCACCTGGTAGCGGGAGTAGCGTCCCCGCTGCTTGGCCTCGACCACGAGGACGTCCAGGCTGGGCGCGTCCGCGCGCGCGGGTCTCAGGGTGTGTCTGCTGGCCACCCGCAGGTCGTGGATGGGCACCCCCTTGCCTGAGAACCAGCGTTGTCGGGGCAGCCAGGCGGCGAGGAGTTCTTCGAGTTCCGACATGTCAGGCAGCCCCGTTTCTCTTCCCGCCACCGCCCCGGTCCGAGCGCTGGGACACCGGGTCCGCGTTCCTTGGGACGGGGGCGGCGGACCACGCGGGCGCGGGGTGTGCGCCGTCGTGGTGTGCGGTGACGCGGTGGGTCGGGCCGCTGGGCGTCGTGGCGACCGTCGCGCGGCGCCCGGAGCCGCCGGTCCGGGCACGGTCCTCGCGCAGGAGCGGGCCAGCGTCGGCGGAACGGACACGGACGCTGGCCGCGGGCAGGCCGTAGGACGGCACACCGTCGTGGTCCCGCCCGTCCGCCCCGGAGGCGGCCGCCACGGGCAGTTGGAACCAGTAGAAGCCGTGTCCGGGCAGGGTGAGCGGGTACGGCGGTTCGCCGATCTCCGGGAACCGCACTCCGCCGACGCACTCCACCGGGCTGACTCCGGCGTAGCGCGCGAGGTCCAGCTCCACCGGCTGCGGGTACCGGGAGAGGTTGTTCACGCACAGCACGCGGTCGTCCCCGTGCTCGCGGATGAACGCCAGGACGCTCGGGTTGGTGGCGTCGAGTTCGGTGAACGCCCCGGTGCCGAACACGGCGTGGCGTTTGCGGATCTGGATCATCCGGCGCGTCCAGTGCAGGAGCGAGCCGGGGTTGTCGCGCTGCGACTCCACGTTGATCGCCTGGTAGCCGTAGACCGGGTCCATGATCAGCGGCAGGTAGAGGCGGGCGGGGTCGCCCCGGGAGAATCCGGCGTTGCGATCGGACGTCCACTGCATGGGGGTGCGCACCGCGTCCCGGTCGCCGAGCCAGATGTTGTCGCCCATGCCGATCTCGTCGCCGTAGTAGAGCATCGGCGAGCCGGGCAGCGAGAGCAGCAGGGCGGTGAACAGCTCGATCTGGTCCCGGTCGTTGTCCAGCAGCGGGGCGAGCCGCCGACGGATCCCCACGTTGGCGCGCATGCGGGGTTCCTTGGCGTACTCCGCGTACATGTAGTCGCGTTCCTCGTCGGTGACCATCTCCAGGGTCAACTCGTCGTGGTTGCGGAGGAAGATCGCCCACTGGCAGGCGTTCGGGATCTTCGGGGTCTGGGCGAGGATCTCCGAGATCGGGAAGCGCTGCTCCTGGCGCACCGCCATGAACATCCGGGGCATGAGCGGGAAGTGGAAGTTCATGTGGCACTCGTCGCCGCCCGACTCGAAGTCGCCGAAGTAGTCGACGACGTCGGACGGCCACTGGTTGGCCTCGCTGAGCAGCACGCGGTCGGGGTAGAGGCGGTCGACCTCGGAGCGCACGCGTTTGAGGAACTCGTGGGTCTCCTTGAGGTTCTCGCAGTTGGTGCCCTCGCGTTCGTAGAGGTAGGGCACGGCGTCCAGGCGGAACCCGTCGATGCCCAGGTCGAGCCAGTAGCGTAGGACCTCCAGGATCGCCTCCTGGACGGCCGGGTTCTCGAAGTTGAGGTCGGGCTGGTGGGAGAAGAAACGGTGCCAGTAGTACTGGCCGCGGACCTCGTCGTAGGTCCAGTTGGACGTCTCGGTGTCGACGAAGATGATCCGGGCGTCGTCGTAGCGGTCGTCGGTGTCCGACCACACGTAGAAGTCGCCGTAGGGCCCGTCGGGATCGGTGCGGGAGGCCTGGAACCACGGGTGCTGATCACTGGTGTGGTTCATGACCAGGTCGGTGATGACGCGGATGCCGCGCCGGTGCGCCTCGTCGAGGAGCTCCACGAAGTCGGCGGTCGTGCCGAACTCCGGCAGGATCGTGAAGTAGTCCGAGATGTCGTATCCGCCGTCGCGCAACGGGGACTGGTACATCGGTAGCAGCCAGATGCAGTCGATGCCCAGCCACTGGAGGTAGTCCAGTTTCTGTACCAGTCCGGCGAGGTCGCCGGTGCCGTCGCCGTTGGAGTCGAAGAAGCCGCGGGCCAGGACCTCGTAGAAGACCGCGTGCTTGTACCAGTGCGGGTCACTGGTACCACCCGAGGACATGAGCGGGCCGGTGGCGGCCCCGGTGGCTGGGGCGAGCGGACCGTGTTCGGCGTGACCGTGGCCGTCCGGTCCGGGCTCGTCTGTGCTCATCAACTGCTCCCCACCAAGAAAGGTTCGACATCGGATCACCGGGCGTTCCGGACCGGGGGCCGGCGCGGTGGCCGACCCCCTTCCGTCCAGGGCCGCTATCTGCCGGTGGTGGTGAAGACGTGCGCGGGGGTGATCGCCGGGTCGAGCCGGACGTAGTTGTCCGCACGCCAGACGTGCGTCTGGCCGGACAGCGCGTCGGTCACCGTGAGTTCCTCCTCCCAGGTGCGGCCGATGGACGGCAGGTCCAGGTGCACCGTCGCCTCGCGTGCGTGGTGCGGGTCGAGGTTGACGACGGCGATGACGAGGTCGTCGGGGTCGCCCGGACGCTCGGCGGGCCGGTGCTTGGAGAAGCAGAGCAGTTCGGGCCGGTCGACGTGATGGAAGCGGAGGTTGCGCAGCTCGCGCAGGGCCGGATGTGCCCGGCGCAGACGGTTGAGCGCGGTGACCAGCCGGCTCAGGGTGGCGCCCGAGGCCTCGGCGGCCGCCCAGTCGCGGGGGCGGTACTGGTACTTCTCCGAGTCCCGGTACTCCTCGCTGCCGGGCGCGGCGGGCACGTTCTCGCACAGTTCGAACCCGGAGTAGATCCCCCAGGTCGGCGAGAGCAGGGACGCCAGGACGGCGCGGACGGCGAAGGCGGGCCGCCCGCCCTGCTGAAGGTAGGCGTGCAGGATGTCCGGTGTGTTGGCGAAGAGGTTCGGGCGCAGGTAGTGCGCGGTGTCCTGGCTGAGTTCGGTGAGGTAGTCCTGGATCTCCTCTTTGCCGTTGCGCCAGGTGAAGTAGGTGTAGGACTGGTGGAAGCCCACCTTGGCCAGCGTCCGGAGCATGGCCGGGCGGGTGAAGGCCTCGGACAGGAACAGGACGTCGGGGTGTTCACGGGCGACGTCGGCCAGCAGGCGCTCCCAGAAGGCGACCGGCTTGGTGTGCGGGTTGTCGACCCGGAAGATCCGTACCCCGTGGTCGATCCAGTGCCGCACCACCCGTAGGACCTCGGTGTGGATCCCCTCGGGGTCGGTGTCGAAGCACAGCGGGTAGATGTCCTGGTACTGCTTGGGTGGGTTCTCGGCGTGGGCGATGGAGCCGTCGACCCGGTGGGCGAACCACTCGGGGTGCTCGGCGACCCACGGGTGGTCGGGGGAGCACTGCAGCGCCAGGTCCAGCGCGATCTCCAGGCCGTGCCCGTCCGCTTCGGCGACGAACGCGTCGAAGTCGGCGAGGGTGCCCAGATCGGGGTGGACCGCGTCGTGGCCGCCGTCGGACGACCCGATCGCCCAGACCGACCCGGGTTCGCCGGGCGCCGCGGTCAGGGCGTTGCCCGCCCCCTTGCGGTGCGTGGTCCCCACGGGGTGGATGGGCGGAAGGTAGACGACGTCGAAGCCCATGTCGGCGATGGCGGGCAGCCGTTTGGCGGCGCTGGCGAGGGTGCCGGAGCGCTCGTGGCCGGGGGCGGTGTCGACCTGGGCGCCCTCGGACCTGGGGAAGAACTCGTACCAGGAGCCGAAGAGCGCGCGTTCGCGGTGGACGGCCACCTGTGTGCGCCGGGAGCGGGTGACCAGCCGCCGGACCGGGTGGGCCGCCATCGCCTCGACGACCTCGGGCGTCACGGCGGCGAAGCGCTCCACGGGCGCGATCGCGGTGTCGCGCAGGACCTTCGCGGCCCTGGCCAGCGCGGGGTCGCGGGGGACGCGGCGGGCCGCGCGTGCGAGGATGCGGGCGCCCTCCTCCAGTACGACGTCGGTGTCCTGGTCCAGTGGGAGCTTGATCCGGGCGGCGCGGTGCCAGGTCGTGAAGGGGTCGGTCCACGCCTCCACCGAGAACGACCACGTGCCCTCTCGGGGCAGGCTGACCTCGGCTTCGTGGCGGTCGGTGCCGGGGACCCGTTCGCGCATGGGCACGATCGCCTCGCGGCGGCCCTCGGGGGAGTGGAGGACCACTCCGGCGGCGAGGGAGTCGTGCCCCTCGCGGATGACCGTCGCGGCCACGGTGAAGCGTTCTCCGGGAACGGCTTTCACGGGACCGAGATCGTTGTCCGGACAGATGTCGAGTATGGGAAGGCGTCCGATCACTGGCTACACCGTAATTGTCGTGGTTCGGGCGTTGTGGGCAGTAGGTGGCTGGATCCCGGGTGGAAATGACGTGCTGGTAATACAACGAAAGGCAGGGTTAACGAAGACTCCGGACAAAAGTGTCCGGATTAAGGCTTCAGTGCCCTCCGCTGTCTATCGTCTGCCCTCTTGTGGGGTTTGGCGGAGTGTCGGGGCCGGATAATTAATGTGATCCTCGTCACACTGGTCGTGCGGCCTCATGCCTGGTATTTGACTGGTTTCACCTGGGCAAACCTCTCAAACAGGACAAAGCGCAACGGCAGATGCGGGGGTCTCTGTGGGTGGTTTGCGGAGTTCTCTGGAGATAAGCCGGAAAGCTCCACGGTCATGTTGAACTCCGAGTGGCTCTGGGTAGGGATGATCGAATGCGGCCCTGGTTCGTCGGGCCTCATTCCGGACATCCCCAGCGGTCCGGCGTGTCCCCCTGGGAGCGTTTGCATCGGATTCGGTTCTCGGGTCGATGGGAGGCGATCCGGGGCGGGGTTCCTCTTGACGTCGAGTCTTCTTGGGGCCGCTTCATGTTGATGATGTGGTTTTGTTGGTGTGCGCAACGGATGGTCGATCTGCACGCTTTGCCATGGATTGAGGAAGCTTTTCGAAGACACGCCGGAGATGTCGGTCCTCCCTTTGCGGTCGCCCTGGGAGGGTGGTCGGCGCGGAGCTCGTGACCAGCCGTGCGCGGTGCGAGCCAACACGGCGTGAGGGGGCGACGTGGCGGGTTCGAGGGGGAGGGGGACGGTGCGCGCGGGGAGGCCGCGCGCGCTGGCGCGGCTGCTCGGTGTGTCGGTGCTCGCCGGGGTGCTGGCGGCGGCCCTGGTCCTACCGTGGGTCGGGGCGGTCGGCGTCCTCGGCCGCGACACCGCCGCGCTCTTCATGGCGATGCCCGCCGACCTGAAGGTGCCCCACCTGTCGGAGCGGGTCGTGCTCACCGACGTGGAAGGTCGGCCGTTCGGCGAGATCGCCGAGCGCGAGCGCGAGGTGGTCTCCCTCGACGAGGTCAGCCCCTGGGTCCCCGCCGCCCTCCTCGCCGTCGAGGACGATCGGTTCCACGAGCACCACGGATTCGACCCGCGCGGTGTCCTGCGGGCGGCCGTGCTCACCGTCCTGGGCGACACGCAGGGCGGGTCCACCCTCACCCAGCAGTACGTGAAGAACCTGCTCATCGAGTCAGCCGACACCGAGGAGGAGGCGGCCCGTGCAAGTGAGCGCAGCCTGGCGCGCAAGCTGGTCGAACTCCGGTACGCCGTGGGCCTGGAGCGGCGGCTGAGCAAGGACGAGATCCTGGAGGGCTACCTCAACCTCGCCTACTTCGGCGCGGGGGCGCACGGGATCGAGATCGCGGCGCGGCGCTACTTCTCGGCGCCCGCCGCCGACCTGGACCCGGGACAGGCCGCGACGCTGGTCGGTTTGGTGCGGGCGCCCTCCTACTACGATCCGCTGACCAACCCGGAGGCTGCCCGGGAACGGCGCGACCTCGTCCTGGAGCGGATGGTGGCGGTCGGTCGGATCAGCCGGGCCGAAGCCGACGGGTACCTGGACCGGGGCCTCGGGCTGGCGCCGACACCGCGCGGAGGGAGCTGCTACCACAGCGAGTACCCGTTCTTCTGCGACTACGTCACGCGCTGGCTGCTGCGCGCGGACGTGCTCGGCGACACCGAGGAGGAGCGCCTCGCGGCGATGCGCCAGGGCGGCATCACCGTGCGGACCACACTCGATCCGCGGGTGCAGGCCGCGGCCCAGGAGGCGGTCGACCGGCACGTGCCGAGCGACGGGTCCACGAGGTTCGCCGCGGAGGCGGTGGTCGAGCCGGGGACCGGGCAGGTGCGGGCACTCGCCCAGAACCTGCGGTACGGGTTCGACGAGGCGGACCCGGGCACGACCGCCATCAACCTCGCGGTGGACCGACGCGACGGCGGCACCACCGGATACCAGGCGGGATCGACGTTCAAGACGTTCACCCTCGCCGCCGCGCTGGACGCCGGAATAGGCTATGGGACGAGTTTTCGGTCACCCGGAACCATCTCGATCAGCGGCCTGAGGAACTGCGACGGCGGTCGGATGGAACCGTGGGACGTGCGCAACGTGGGAGAGAGTTCCTCGGGGCCGCACACCATGGTCAGCGCGACGCGGGGGTCGGTGAACACCTACTTCGCGCAGCTCCAGCGGAAGGTGGGCCTGTGCGAGACGGCGACGATGGCCGAGCGCGCGGGCGTGCACCGGGCCGACGGCGAACCCCTGGGGGTGTGGAGCTCGTTCACGCTGGGGGACCAGGAGGTGTCGCCGCTGACCCTGGCCGCCGCCTACGCCACGTTCGCCGCCCGCGGTGTGCACTGCGTCCCGGTGCCGGTCACGGCCGTGGCCACGGGGGATGGCCGGGAGGACGTCGCGGTCGAGGCCGAGTGCGAGCGCAGGGTGGAGCAGCGGGTGGCCGACGGGGTGAACCACCTCCTCCAGGAGCCGTTCGACGGCGGGACCGCGAACGGGCTGGGCATCGGCCGCCCGGCGGCGGGCAAGACGGGGACGACCGACGGGGCCGCCTACGCGTGGTTCGCGGGGTACACGCCGAACCTGGCGGCGGCGGTCGCGGTCGGCGACGTGCGCGGCGGGGAGCGGCACCCGCTCCAGAACGTGACCATCGGGGGCCGGTACTACGGGATCGTTTACGGAGGGACGCTGCCGGGCCCGATCTGGCGGGACACGATGAGCGGCGCGACCGCGTCGCTCCCGGCGGAGGGGTTCGCGGGCTCACCCACGGCGTTCGGTGACCCGGACGCCGAGTCGCCCGACGGCGAGGACGACGGGGGTGGCGGTGACTCCGGGCCCGCGAGGGGACCGATTTTCCCGACGATGGCAAGGCCCCTGGGGACGCTGAGCCCTCGGGGAACATCGGAAACGCTGAGCCCCCGGAGAACTCTGGGGAGATCCAGGACAGCGGGGAAGCGGGAGACGCTGGGGGCACCCAGACGTCCGAGAGCGGTCAGAGTGGCACCGGTGACGCCAGCGACGTAGGAGCAGAGGACGCCTCGGAGGGCGCCGGTGATCTCCGTGGTGCTCGGGAACCTGAGGGCGACACGCGGAGCGGGGGATTCGCGGGCGGTCGAGCCTGGGACGGCTGTGAGGAACGGGTGGGTCTTCCGCAGCGCGGTGCGCACACGCCGCCGGACGGCGGGAAGCGCGGGATCGCCGTGGTGACCGGGCTCGCGGGCGGTCGTCGGCGATGAGGGGCGGCCCTGGCCGAGGGCGCTGGCGGAGCACGGCCGGAGGCGCGTGTCACTACCAGGCTGAACATCCCGCATAATGGTGCATAACCGACAGGGGAGCGCATGGGCGCTGAGAGTGCGGCACGGTCGCCGCAGACCCTTACACACCTGATCTGGGTCATGCCAGCGAAGGAAGTCGTAGGAACCGCCGCCGGTGGCGTGTGTCCCGCGCGCCGGCCGCCGTCCGGAGCGCGCCGCACACGGCCGGAGGCGCTCTTGGCCGCATGACCCCTCGTCACCCGACGAAGGGACAGGAATGAGCACCGACACCACCGGCACCGGCTTCTGGCGGGACGTCCTCACCCGGCTGCGCGGTTGGCGGACGGTCGACATCGTGGTCGCCGCCGTGATCGGCGTCGCCATCGGCGTCGTCTTCTGGCTGTGGAACATCGTGTGGACGGTCACCACGCCGCTGTTCGTTGGCTTCCCGCCCGGGCAGGCGGTCGTCTACGGCATGTGGCTGATCTCCGGCGTGCTGGGCGGCCTCGTCATCCGCAGACCCGGCGCCGCCCTCCTCACCTCGATCGCCGCCGCCTCCGTCTCGGCGGTGCTCGGCACCCAGTGGGGGATCATGGTGATCCTCGACGGCGCCCTCCAGGGCATCCTGCCCGAGCTGGTCTTCCTCGCCTTCGGCTACCGCCGTTGGGGCATGGGCGTGGCCGTGCTCGCCGCGGCCGTCGCCGGGATCTCCCCCGCGATCCGCGACAACATCACCTACAACGTCGCCTGGCCGCTGGAGTTCAAGCTCGCCTACGGCCTCATCGTCATCGCCAGCGCCGCCGTCATCGCCGGCGTCGGCGCCCGCCTCATCACCACGGCGCTCGCCCGGACCGGAGCGCTGGCCCCCTTCCCATCGGCCCAGGGCTGAGCGGGGTGGGCTCTGGCACGGCGGGAGGACCCGGCGCGCGCGTCGAGCTCTCCGGGTGGGGTTGGCGCCACTCCGGCCGCCAGGCGTACGCGCTGCGCGGCGTGGACCTGACCGTCGAACCCGGCGAGCGTGTGCTGCTGCTCGGCGCCTCCGGCGCGGGCAAGTCGACCCTGCTGCACTCGCTCGCCGGGCTCACCGGCGCCGACAGCGCCATCGGCGGCGAGCAGGAGGGCACGCTCCTGGTGGACGGCGAACCCGCCGACCGGCGTCGGGGCGTGGTCGGCCTGGTCAGCCAGGATCCCGAGACCCAGCTCGTGATGGCCCGGGCCGGGGACGACGTCGCGTTCGGACTGGAGAATCTGGGGGTGGTCCCGGACCAGATCTGGCCGCGCGTCGACACCGCCCTGGCCGAGGTCGGCTTCCCGTACGGGCGGCGCCACTCGACCGGGGCCCTGTCCGGAGGCGAGAAGCAACGCCTGGTCGTCGCCGGGGCGCTGGCCATGCGTCCGCGCCTGCTGCTGCTCGACGAACCGACCGCCAACCTGGACCCGGCCGGTGCCGAGCTGGTGCGCGGCGTCCTCCAGCGGCTGCTGGCCGAGACCGAGGCGACGCTCGTCCTGGTCGAGCACCGCGTGGCCGACGTCGTGGACCTGGTGGACCGGGTCGTCGTCCTGCGACCGGGCGGCGGGGTGGTCGCCGACGGCGCGCCGCGGGCCGTCTTCGAGGAGCACGGCCGGGCCCTGGCCGACCAGGGCGTGTGGGTCCCCGGGAACGAGCCCGAGCCCGACCCGTCTCCGGCCCCCGGCGGCACGGCGCTGCTGGAGGCGGTCGCGTCGCCGCGCGCACGCCGGTCGAACTGGGCGCGCGGTCGGCTCCGCCGCGCACCGTGCTGGAGGGGGTCGACCTGGCAGTCAGGGCCGGGACCGCCACCGCTCTGACCGGCCCCAACGGGGCGGGCAAGTCGACGCTGCTGATGCTGTTGGCCGGACTGAGCAAGCCGTACCGCGGCGCCGTGCACCCGCGCGGCCCGCTCGCCGGGGTCGACCGGCGTCCGCTGCGGCGCTGGCCCGCGCGTCGACTGGCACGGCACGTCGGAACCGTCTTCCAGCACGCCGAGGACCAGTTCGTCACGCCCACCGTGCGCGAGGAGCTGCTCTTCGCGCCGCTGCGGGCGGGGACGGCGCGGGGGGCGGCGGACGCGTGGGTCGACGAACTACTGGAACGACTGCGGTTGAGCGGGCTCGCCGACGTCCACCCCTACACCCTCTCCGGTGGGGAGAAGCGGCGGCTGTCGGTCGCGACCGCGCTCAGCTCGGGCCCCGCGCACGCACCGGACGTCCTGGCCCTGGACGAACCGACCTTCGGCCAGGACACACGGACCTGGAAGGAGCTCGTGGAGCTGCTGGGCGCCCTGCGCGCCGAGGGCCGGGCCGTCGTCATGGCCACCCACGACGATCTGCTGCTCCGGCACCTGGCCGACTCGCGGGTACGGGTGGCGGACGGCGACGCGGCGCTCGTGGCGGCGACCGCCGCCGACCGTGAGGGAGGGACCGCGTGAGCGCGCGGGAGGAGAGTCGCGCCCCGACGACGGGCGACGCCATGACGCTGAACGTGCCCCGGGGCGGCGGGGCCCGGTACTGGATGACCGGGCTCAACCCCGCGGCCAAGCTCCTGGCCGCCCTGGTCCTCGGTCTGGGCCTGGTCCCCGCCGTGGACGCGGTCACCGGCGGGGTGGTGCTGGCGGCGGCCGTGCTGTCGATTCCCTTCAGCGGGATCGACCGGCGCGCGCTGGTCCTCCTGGGCGGCCCCTTCCTGCTCATGGGGTTGTCCAGCGGCACGGTCAACTACCTCTACGGCGAGCACGGACTGGAGGGGGCGGTGGGCGCGGCCGTGCGGCTGCTGGCGATCGCCCTGCCGGGGCTGCTGGCCGCCGCGAGCAGCGACCCCACCGAGATGTCGGACGGGCTCGTCCAGAAGCTGCGGGTGCCCGAGCGGCCCGCGATGGGCGTCTTGGCGGCGCTGCGGCTGATCCCGCTGCTCGCCCACCAGTGGCGCACGATCACGCTCGCCCGCCGGGCGCGCGGGCTGGAGGCCGGGTGCCACCCGCTGCGCGTGGTGTCGCTGTTCTTCGGACGGCTGTTCGCACTGTTGGTGCGCTCGATCCGAACCGGGACGCTGCTGGCCACGGCCATGGACGCGCGGGCGTTCGGCACCGGACCCCGGTCATGGGCGCGGGAGAGCCGCTGGCGCCGCGCGGACACCCTGCTGCTTCTCGCATCGGTCGCGCTGCTCGTGGTCGCCTACGCGGTGTCCGGGCGTCTGGGGACCCTGGTGCTGCTCTTCTCGTGACGCGGGTGATAGGCAGTTCCGAGTAGTGGGTAGTCCGAAGACTTCGTCAGTGAAGGAAGTGAGGTGGAGCTCGTGGGCGAGTTCGTGCGGGTGGAGACCGACGAGGAGCACTCCGCGGTCGCCGTGATCCGGATCGACCGGCCCAAGGCGCTCAACGCGCTCAACGCTCAGGTGACCAGGGAGATCGCGGAGGCCGCGGCCGCGGTGTCGACCGACGCTTCCGTGCGCTCCGTGGTGCTCTACGGCGGTGAGCGCGCGTTCGTGGCCGGTGCCGACATCAAGGAGATGGCCCACCTCGACCACGCCCGGACGCTGGAGTACTCGCGCGGCCTCCAGAACGCCCTGACGGCCGTGGCCCGGGTTCCCAAGCCGGTGGTGGCGGCAGTGAGCGGGTACGCGCTCGGCGGCGGGTGCGAGCTGGCGCTGGCCGCGGACTTCCGGGTCGCGGGCGCCAAGGCGAAGCTGGGCCTGCCCGAGATCACGCTCGGCGTCATCCCCGGGGCGGGCGGCACGCAGCGGCTGCCGCGCCTGGTCGGCCCGGCCAGGGCCAAGGACCTGATCTTCACCGGCCGCCACGTGCGCGCCCAGGAGGCGCTGGAGATCGGTCTGGTGGACGAGGTCGTCGCGGACGAGGAGGTCTACGCGGCGGCCGTGGCCAAGGTCGCGCGGTACGCCGAGGGTCCGGCGGTCGCGCTGGCCGCCGCCAAGGAGTCCGTCGACCGAGGGCTGGAGACCGACCTCGACAGCGGGCTGGAGATCGAACGCCTGCACTTCGCCGGGCTGTTCGCCACCGAGGACCAGAAGACCGGCATGCGCAGCTTCATCGAGCAGGGGCCGGGCAGGGCCGAGTTCTCGGGCCGTTGACGGACGGGTCACACTCCGGGCGGGGCGGCGGCGGTCGGAACGGGCGTCCGGGCCCGCCGCTCCGGTCGGGGCCGCGGTTCTCGGATACGACGCGGCGGAACCAGACGCCCGGATCTTCCGTCATACTCAAGGAGGTCCCTTCCGACGGCGGACGGATCGCCGCGCCCGCCCGGCGGTGGCGACACGACCACACGGGCCTGGGACGGGACCCACGAGCCAACGACGACCCATCCCCCGGACGATAGGCTGGCCGAGGCGGAATGCGGTCTTTTGAGGGGATGAGTTCTCGATGGCAATGTCGGCAGGTTTCCCCACGGGTGAGGAGCTGCCGGAGCGCATCGGCCACTACGTGATCCGTCGCCGCATCGGGCAGGGCGGCATGGGCGTGGTGTACCAGGCCGAGGACCCCCGGACCGAGCAGTTCGTCGCGGTGAAGGTCCTCAAGCCGGAGGTCGCCGGCGACCACATCGCTCGGGCGCGGCTCGCGCGCGAGGTCGAGACCATGCGCCGCGTGCAGAGCCCCAACGTGGCCGAGGTCATCGACGCCGACACCCGGGCCGAGCTGCGTGGGTCGTCACCGAGTACATCCCCGGGCCCACGCTGGACGCGACCGTCACCGACCACGGTCCCCTGCGCGGCCGGGCCCTGACCCGCTTCGTCACCGGACTGGCCCGGGCGATCAAGGACATCCACGCCGTGGACGTGGTCCACCGGGACCTCAAGCCCGGCAACGTGATCATCTCCAACGGCGAGCCGATCGTCATCGACTTCGGCATCGCGCACGCGGTGGACGGCGCCAAGCTCACGCAGACCGGCACCTTCGTCGGCACCCCCAGCTACCTGTCGCCCGAGGTCATCGAGGGGACCGACCTCGGTCCGGCCACCGACGTGCACGCCTGGGGCGGGACGGTGGCCTTCGCCTGCACGGGCCGCCCGCCCTACGGCGCGGGAAGCTTCGAGGTCATCTTCTTCCGGATCCTCAACGGCGAGATCGACATGGACGGGATGCACGAGGCGCTGCGCCCGCTGGTCAACGCTGCCGTCTCCCGCGACATGGCCCGCCGTCCCAGCGCCGCCGACCTGGTCGCCGAGGCCGGCCGCCTCAACCTCGACCTGCCCTGGACGGAGGACGCGAGCGCGGGGGCCACCGGTCTGACCGGGAACCACACCGTGTACGGCGCGGGCGGTTTCGGGCAGGACGTCGGGGCCCCGGGCCTCGGCGGCGGGCTCGGTGGAGCCGCTGCGGCCGGAGGAGCCGCCGGCTACCTCGCCGACCGGGCCGCCCGGGGTGACGGCGGCTGGAGCCCCTCGCACACGGCCGGCGGCGCCGACCGGTCGTCCGCCGCCGGTTCCTGGACCGAGCCGGTCGAGTCCGCCGCGTCGGCGCGCGGCGACTTCGGCGACGCCGCGGACGATCCGTCAGGACCGGTCTCGTCGGTCCGGGACGCGGACGAGCGGGTGGCGCACGCCTCCGGCGGAATCCAGGGCACGCAGCGGATCCAGCCGGACGAGCTGCCCGAGCGTGGTGACACGCAGGGCACGCAAATGATGGACCCGGTGGCCGGTGATCCTCAGGGGACGATGATGATGAGCCCCCAGGAACCGGTCGACGACCGCACGACCACCTACGAGGCGCCGCCGAGCGACGCGCCCCAGACACAGTTCTTCAACACACCGCTGCACAAGGGCGACTTCGGCGACATCCTCACCCCCGTCGACCGGGGCGGGCGCTCGCACGGGCGGACGCAGGAGTTCGACGAGGACGACTACGACGACGGGTACGAGGAGGAGCGCGGCGGGCTGCTGGGCCGGTTCCGCGGCGGTCGGACCGACCGCCTGGGCGACTACTTCAGCGGCGGCCGAGCGGACGAGGACGACGACGAGTACGAGGACGACGACGAGCACCCCGGTTGGCGGATGCACCCGCTGACGCTCGTCCCCCTCATGATCGCGTTGGCCGGTGTCGCTCTGTGGTTCCCGTGGTTCGGCTTCGCGCTGGGCGTGGTGGTGATCTCGGTCCTGTCCGCTCTGGAGGTGGTCAAGGCCGAGCACGCGCGGCGGCTCCAGACGCGGGGCCGACGCGACTCCGACACGATGGTGGTGGCGCTGAGCTTCCCGTGGGCCCTCGGGCGGATGCTGTTGCGCACGCTCGGGTTCTCGCTGGTCTACCTGGTCGGCGGGATCCTGATCGGGATGGTGTACGCGCAGTTCGTCGAGACCGGCAACCAGGGGGCGAACTGGACCGGCGCCTTCGCGATCTTCGTGATGGTTCTGCTCGCCTACGTCATGCCGAGCGGCCGCGAGCCCGGCAGCAGGCGGTGTGGCTGGTGCGGCGGGTCCACTTCCGCAACCTCTACCTCTTCATCGGCGTGGTCGTCGCGGTGGTCCTGCTGATGATGCTCATCCTGTCCATCGGGTTGACCGCCGCCCCGAGCTGGGCTCCGTTCGGCGGTCCCTCGGACTGGTTCTCCTAGACGCGGCGCGCTCCCGCTGCGGGCACGCGGCCGGCCCACGGCGGACGCTCCTCCCCGCCACGGGAGGAGGGCGTCCGCCGTTGTCGGGCGCGGAGTCCGGGAGGGGGGTGCCGGTCGGCGCGAAGGCGCCCGCCTATGGTGGTAGGGAGGGGACGGGACACCGGTTCGGCGGCGAGTAGCCAGGTGGAGCCGCGGTCTTCCTGGACCCCGGGCTCCGAGCCCGCGGGCGGGTGAGGTATTCCTCAGTCGTCGCGGGGGCGCGGGTTGGTTGTGAAGCTACTAGCCAGTAACATACGGGTATCAGAACACCGCGGGACGGGGTTGACGTGAACTTCGACCCGCCGTCGGATGGCCGAACGGCATTCGGCATTGTTGGCAGTACGGGGCGCGCCAGCGTCCGCTCCGCCGCACGGCGGATCATGGAGTGCAGGGAGGTCGGCCACCGGCCATGAATATTGTCGTTTTGGTCAAGCAGGTCCCGGACACGGCGACCGAACGGAAGCTCAACGCCGATGACAGGACGCTCGACCGAGCAGCGTCCGACGGCGTCATCAACGAGCTCGACGAGTACGCCATCGAAGAGGCGCTCCTGCTCAGGGAGAAGCACGGCGGCGAGGTCACCATCCTGACGATGGGACCCGACCAGGCCACGGACTCCATCCGCAAGGCACTGTCCATGGGCGCGGACAAGGCCGTCTTCGTCAACGACGACGCGCTCCACGGCTCGGACGCGCTCCAGACCGCCTACGCGCTCGCGCGGGCCCTGGGCACCGTCGAGTACGACCTGGTCGTCCTCGGCTCCGAGTCCACCGACGCGCGCACCGGCGTCGTCGGCGCCGCGCTCGCCGAGTACCTCGGACTGCCGCAGCTCACGCTCGCGGGCAAGGTCGACATCGACGGCGGCGCGATCAGGATCCAGCGTCAGACCGACTACGGCTACGACGTCGTCGAGGCCCAGCTCCCGGCGGTCGTCTCCGTGGTCGAGAAGATCAACGAGCCGCGGTACCCGTCCTTCAAGCTCATCATGCAGGCGAAGAAGAAGCCGGTCGACAGGAAGTCGGCCGCGGACGCGGGCATCGACACCGGCAGGGTCGGCCTGGCGAACGCCACCACCGAGACCACCGACTTCGCCGCCGCGCCGCCGCGCGCCGCGGGCACGGTCGTCAAGGACGAGGGCGACGGCGGCGTGAAGATCGCCGACTTCCTCGCCGAGAAGAAGTTCGTGTAGGCGCAGGCGAGAGACTCAGGAAGGTTCAAGGATTATGGCTGAGGTCCTCGTCCTCGTCGACCACGTCGACGGACAGGTCAAGAAGGTCACCACCGAGCTGCTGACCGCGGCGCGCCGCATCGGCGAGCCCGCCGCGGTGTGGGTCGGCGACGGTGTGGAGTCGGGCAGGGCCGCGCTGGCCGAGTTCGGCGCCGAGAAGGTGTACGTGGCTCCGGCCGAGCTCAACGACTACGTCGTCGCGCCCAAGGCCGAGCTGCTGGCGAAACTGGCGCAGGAGAAGTCCGCCGCCGCGGTCCTGCTCTCGGCCACCGCCGAGAACAAGGAGGTCGCCGGTCGCACCGCCGTGAAGCTGGGTTCGGGCGTGCTCACCGACGTCGTGGACGTCAACGCCGAGCTGGTGGCCGAGCACAGCGTCTTCGGCGGCGCCACGGTCACGCACGCCCGCGTCACGGCCGGTGTGCCGGTGATCGCGGTCCGCCCGAACTCGGTCCCGGCCGAGCCCGCAGCCGGCGCCGCCGCCGAGGAGGCGGTCTCCGTGGAGCTGTCCGACGCCGCCAGGGCCGCCAAGGTCGTGGAGCGCGTCGTGCAGGAGAAGGGCGCCCGCCCGGAGCTCACCGAGGCCGCGATCGTGGTCTCCGGTGGCCGCGGTGTGGGTTCGGAGGACTTCACCGTGGTGGAGAAGTTGGCCGACTCGCTCGGCGCCGCCGTGGGCGCGTCCCGCGCGGCCGTCGACTCGGGCTGGTACCCGAACCAGTTCCAGGTGGGCCAGACCGGCAAGACGGTCAGCCCGAACCTGTACATCGCGCTGGGCATCTCCGGCGCCATCCAGCACCGCGCCGGCATGCAGACCTCGAAGAACATCATCGCGGTCAACAAGGACCCCGAGGCGCCGATCTTCGAGCTCGCCGACTACGGCGTGGTGGGCGACCTGCACACGGTCGCGCCGCAGCTGACCGAGGAGATCAACAAGCGCAAGTAGTTCGCGCGCGGTTCCCGAACGCGGCCAGGGGGAGTGCCCCGGCCCGGCGTTCGTGTCTGCCAAGCCCGTTGGATGTTCCCTCCGGCGGATCGGGGACGCGCGCAATCCGGAGCAACCCCGTTGTCGAGCGTGTTGGGAGAGGTTCCATGGTCGTCGAGGTCGTTCACCTCTTGGAACGCTGGGCCTCGGTTCCCGGTTCTTCTCACCCCAGGGAGGCACGATGAACGACGACGGTAACAACTGACCGCATGAGGCCGGGGGCGGACCATGATCCGTCCCGGCCTTCCGTGGGATGACGACGGAGAAACCCTCGGTATTGGGGAAGATCGACAGAAACGCCAGGTGGTGCCGGTCCTCCCAGATCCGGTGGGCGGGTGCGTCCCCGACCGTGATCCGGCAGAAGACGCAGTCGGGGGCGGCGGGTGTGGTGTTCACCTGGCTCCTTCGGTGGCTCGGGGGGTCGTTAGTGGTTGGTGTGGCTCGCGCGCAGGTCGGGCACAGAGGATCGCGTTCGGCGGGCTGTTCGTCGAGCGTCGGGGACCCGAACGCGCCAGCAGAGTGCTGTCGAGTCGGAGGGTCTGAGTCGTCACGTTCAGATCTTCGAATCGGTGTGCGTGCCCGGACTGTTCCAGACAGTGGACTACGCCCGGTACATGATCCAGCGGGTGGTGGATCTGCATGGCCTACCGGACGATGTGGAAGAGGGTGTCCGGAAGCGGATGGAGCGGCGTCGTGTCCTGGATGATCGTTCTCGGGAGTTCCAGACGCTTATCTGGGAGCCTGCTCTCCGTATGCGTCAGTTCCCCGAGAGTGTTCTCTTCGACCAGCTCAACGACCTGGCGGACTCGGTCAGGAGAGGACGCGGCGGTATCGGCATCGTGCCTTTGGATGCGGGTCTCACCACGTCGCCGATGCACGGTTTCTGAATCTATGACAACCGCAAGGTCCTGATGGAGACGGTCAGCGCCGAGCTCTGCCTGACGGATGGCGACGCGGTCGAGCCCTATCGGCGAACGTTCGCCGAGCTGTCGAGAAGTGCTGTTCGTGGTTCCGCCGCTGTTCGGCTGATTGAGCGAGTACGTGATGACGTGGAAGACGGCCCGGCTTCCTGACGCTGCCGAACTCGCGAATGTCTGATGGTTCCCAGCCGTTGAGTGTTGAAGGGTGGGTCTGCCCGCAGAAGGCGGTCAGCCCACCCTTCGTGGTGTCTCAAGGGGTGTCGCGCCTGGAGGTGTCGAGGAAGGCGTGCCACTCGGCGGAGTCGAAGGCCAGCGCGCCGAGGTCGCGGTGCTTCGTGTCCCGGATGGCCGCGCCCCAGGCCAGGTCGGCGACCTCGACGCAGTGGCTTGCGGTCGCGCTGTAGCTGGACTTCCGGAAGGACTCCGGAGCGTACGCGACCTCCACGCAGTTGGTGTTCCTGCCGCTGTAGGAGCTCTTGCGCCAGATGACTTCGTGATGGGATGGCGCGTTCATTGCTGTGTTCCTTGTCCGGAGCCGAGTTCGTGAGCGATGGCCGCTATGAAATCGGACGATTCGTCAGGATTCATCGCAGCTGCTCTCAGGCTATCGATCTCGTCGCGGTAGAAGGCGATCTCTCGCTCATCTTCGAGGAAGAACGTGGAGATCTTGTGTTCCACGTGGATGACGGTCCTCGCCTTGTTGAAGCCCAGGAGCATGAACGACCCATCGAGTCCACGGTGACCGCCCAGGTCGAACGGCAAGACGCGTACTGACACGTTGGGTCGTTCAGCGGCTTCTACGATGTGCCGCAGCTGTCTGGACATCCCTTGCGCTGGCAGGAGAGGGCGGCGAAGTGCGGACTCGTCGACGATGAAGTCCAGGATGGGCGGTGAATCACGGGTCAGGAGTGCTTGACGTGCCATGCGGGCGGACACCCTGCTTCGAGGTCAGCATCTGCGACCCCGCACGCCTTCATCAGCGCCCGGATGTAGTCCGGCGTCTGGAGCAGACCAGGAATGATGAGCGGTTCCAGGTTGACGATCTCGGTGGCCTCGCTCTCCAACCGGATGAGGGTGCGTGAGTCACGTGACATTGCATCCTGCTTCTCCCACAGGCCAGGTTCATCGACCTTTTCCGCCGCTTCGATGAGCTGGTCTCGCTCGTTGCCGACGACTCCGTAGGCCACGAGCAGGGCGGAGACATCTGCGGGCGTGATGCCCTGCTTGCCAGTTTCTATCTTGGAGATCTTGGACTGCTGCCACCCGAGCTGCTTCGCAACGGCGGTGCTGCTGAGCTCGCGAGCCACGCGGATTGACCGGAGCTCCGCGCCCAGGCTGCGTCCCGCTACGGTGGGCTGTTTCGATCCCACAAGACCTCCTGTTTCGCGGCGTGATGTGGCGAGCCTAGCGAGGCCCAAGACGCAGGTTCCTTACCTTCCGGCCAGAAGAAGCTGTCTCGTAAGGTCAATCTCGCCGAAGTGCTCGCATGCGATGAGAATAAATGCTTCACTCATTCTAGCTGTTGGTGGTCATTAAGGCTGGGGGGGAAGCATGGTGCGTGCGCGCTCTGAAACCGACGAAATTCGGACGAACGCGTCCAGGAGTGAGCAGCGTGTGGAGAGGTTGGAATGGGCCAGGTTCGGGGAACGGGTTCGGGATGCGCGCACCCGGGCGGGCCTCTCCCCGGACGATCTGACTCTGCGGGAAGTGTGCGACCCCGACGTCGTGCAACGGATCGAGGCGGGCGAGCTCGCCCCGGACCGGCACCTGGTCACCTACCTCGAACACCAGATCGGCATGGACGGCGTGCTGCTGGACGCCTGGGCGCGGGCGCTCGTCCAGTCCCACCTGGCAGAGGGCGGGCCGATCGAACCGCTCCAGCGTCAGGCCTGGCAGCTCCGTGAGTTCAATCCGGGGGTGATCCCGGAGTTCTTCCAGACCGAGAACTACACGCGGGCGCTGGGCGAGGCCGCCCGCCCCCTGGAGGCCAGTCTGTCCCACTCGGAGCTGAATCGGGCCCGGCGCGTTCGGGTCTCGTCGCACAACGCCTGTATCCAGCCCTACTTCTGCGTGGTCGTGGACGAGTCCGCGCTCAGGGAGGAGATCGGCGGTCCCGAGACCATGCGAGAACAGCACCTGCACCTGGCCAGCATGGTGAGCCTCGACCACGTGAGCCTCCATGTCATCCCCAGTGGCACCCGGTTGCACCCCTCCCGCTCCGGACCCTTCCGGGTGCTCTCGTTCAGCCCGCACCGGCTGGCCGCGTACGTGCCCGCGCCGTGCGGGCCGGGGCAGTTGATCACCCAGCCCGGTCTCACCGCCGCCTACGCCGATCTCTTCGAGGCGGTCAAAGGCGAGGCGCTGTCCCGAACCGCGTCCCTGGAGTTGCTGGAGAGCCTCGTGCCGGAGTCAGAGACGGAGCCCAAGCAGGGCGCGGATCCGATGGCGGATGCGAGGGACGCGGGCGGTCACGTCCGCGTCGTCCGCTGATGAAGGAAGGCCCTGGCGAACGTTGAATGCGCTCCCAGGGCGTGGCCAGTAGAAAGGAAATACCAGCATGCCCATCGTTCCACAGCAGCGAACCCTGATCCCGCCGCTGCCTGTCGTCCAGGGGCACCGGTGGCCCGCGCGGATGTACCCGGGTGACCTGTCCCGGTGCTCACGAGTTCGGGCTGAACTCCGCGCGGACCTCGCGGAAGTGCTCGACCTGCCTG
This sequence comes from Nocardiopsis sp. CNR-923, assembly GCF_001942255.1. Classification (GTDB taxonomy): domain Bacteria; phylum Actinomycetota; class Actinomycetes; order Streptosporangiales; family Streptosporangiaceae; genus Nocardiopsis. The sequence goes on along the minus strand of NZ_MKKC01000098.1, from coordinate 84,764 downwards.
ACGACCTGACCGAGACCATCGTCCTGTGCGCCAGCGAGGCCTTTGCCAACGCCGCCGAACACTCCCGCTCCGGCGAGGACGGTGGTCAGGTCCTCCGCGCTCTGTATGCCCCCACCCCCTGGACCCTGCGGTGTAGCCCCGCCTCACCGCCTGCGCAGGACCAGGAGCAGGTTCCACGTGACGATCTCGCGCAGGAGCGGCACGTGGACGACCGGCTTCGTCCAGGTCGGCAGGTAGCGCGGGCGGATGTCGATCACGTCCACGTCGGTCCGCCCGCGGGTCCAGTCGAGCATCTCCTTGGCGTGGGCGGCGTACATCGATCGCCCGAAGTCGTTCTTGGGCCGCCGTCCGTGCTTGCGCGCGAACCGCTCGGCCGCGTAGGAACCGCCCAGGTAGTGCCAGGGGGAGGTCTCGTGGCCGCCCCACGGGGACAGCCAGAGGGTGTACGACAGGTACACGAGTCCGCCGGGCCGCGTCACGCGGACCATCTCGTCGGCCATGCGGACCCGGTCGGGGACGTGTTCGAGGACGTTGGAGGAGAAGCACACGTCCACCGAACCGTCGCGCAGCGGCAGGGCGAGCGCGCTGCCCTGCACGCCGTGGCTGTCGGCCTGTCGACCGTGCAGCCGCATCTCGTGCGCGTCGGCGTCCACGCACAGGCACCGCGCCCCGGCGGCGCGTAGTTCGTCGGCGAAGTATCCGGGCCCGCCCCCGACGTCGACCACCAGCCGCCCGTCCAGGGGCGTGTACGAGCGCAGCTGGGCGACGGTGTCGCGGGCCAGCAGTCCGTAGAAGTACGCCGGATCGGTCTGTTCCCTGCGGAAGGCCGTGAACAGCGCGACCGACCGGCCGAGCGTGGCGCGGAAGGGGACCGTGCGGTCGGGGCGGGCCGTCATCCGGAGGCCTTCCCGTCCATGGTGATGAAGTGGCGCAGGTGTCGCCAGTGGTCGCCGCCCCAGTACTTGTCGGAGGCGACGATCCGGCCGCCGGGCACCTGTGCGGCCACGCGTTCGGTGGCGAGGGTGTGCATGCGCATCGGCGCCGGGTACCGCAGGATCACGCGTTGGGCCAGGCGGATGAGCGGGAACGGGGCGTACCGGAAGACCATGCCCTTGAACGTGCGGCGCTCGGACTCGGGAACGCCGATCACCATGGCCCCGCCGGGCCGCACGACGCGGGCGAACTCGCGCAGGTAGCCGTCGGCCAGGTCGGGCGGCAGGTGCTGGAGGACGAGGTCGGTGTAGACGAGGTCGAAGGAGTCGTCGTCGAGGGCCGACAGGTCGGGCCGCTCGTTCAACTGGAACGTGATCCGACCCCCCGAGCGGTCGAGCCGCCGCGCCTCGGCGAGCATGGGCGCGGAGATGTCCACGCCGACGACCCGGTCGAAGTGCGCGGCCAGCGCGTTGGACAGCCGCCCCGCGCCGCAGCCGAAGTCCAGGACACGGCCGCTGTCCGGGTGGATGCCCAGTTCACGGAGGCGGGCGAGGGCCGGTTCGATCTCGGCCGCGCCGGAGGCGAGGAACTCGTCGTCGTCCCACCCTCCGTCGCGCTTGGCCGGATCCACGCACACCGCCCACAGCGGCTCGGTGGAACCCAGCCGGGTCCAGTCGCGGCGGACCTGTTCGAGCCCCACCGACATCACCTCCACGACGCTCTGCTCCCGGGCCGCGCTAACTGGATCGTGTTCCTGTTCCTGAGGCGCAGGACATCTGGTACTGATGCGGCGTTCGGGAGGAAAAGTGGAACGTGTTGTATTCTGACACCCCTGTCGTGGGTTGGCCAATCTGGGCCGGGAGGACGTCCATGCCGCCTGTATCCCCCACCTCCGGCGAGGGGGGCGCCGCGGAGGCGCCGCACACGGACCCCAGCGTACGGGGGGAGGAACGGGAGCCCGGGCGGCGCCCCTGGCCCGCCGTGGTCGGCGGACTCGTGCGCGACCGGGTGGTCCTGGCCGCAGCGGTGGTCATCGCGGTCGCCGCGGCCCTCCGGTTCCTCGTCCTCGACGCGTCGTACTTCGTCGAGGACGACTATCTCTTCTTCGCCGCCGCGGACACCTCCGACCTCACCCCCGAGTACCTCTTCGAACTGCACAAGGGCCACTTCATGCCGGGGGCGATGTTCCTCGTCTACCTCCAGACCGCCTTCTGGCCCTTCGAGTGGTGGGTCAGCGCGGGCGCCATGCTCGTGCTCCAGACGCTCTCCCTGGTGGTCTTCCTCCGGTTGCTGTGGGAGCTCTTCGGCCGCCGGTGGGCCCTGCTCGTCCCCCTGACCGTGATCGCGCTGGCCCCGCTGACCGTCCCCGTCCTGGGGTGGTGGGCGGCCGCGCTCAACGCCGTCCCGCTCCAGCTGGCGACGGCGCTCGCCCTGTTGTGGACCGTGCGGTACGTGCGCACGGGCGACCAGCGCGCGGGCTGGTTCGCGGGCGGGTCGGTGGTGTTCGGCATGCTGTTCGCCGTCAAGGGGATGTTCCTGCCGCCGCTGCTCCTGGCCGTGGCCGTCGCCTACCTGTACTCCGGGAGTCTGACGACCGGCCTCCGGCGCGCCTGGCGCACGCACCGCGCCTTCTGGGGCGCCATGGCGGGCCTGTTCGCCGGATACACGCTGCTGTACCTGGGGCGGATGCGCGCGAGCGACACCGGGGAGGGCGCGGGCGTCCCCGAGGGCGAACCCGCGTTCGCGATGCTGCGCGGCCTGCTCACCGAGGTCTTCCCGGTCGGCGCGCTCGGGGGGCCACTGGAATGGGGCCCGCTCACACCGGCAGGAGGGCTCGTCGACCCGGACGGCTGGATCGTGCTGGGCTCCTGGGCGGTCCTCGCGGGGATCGTCCTGGGGAGCCTGTGGTGGCGGCGCCGCGCGTGGCGGGCGTGGGCCCTGCTGCTCGGCTACCTCCTGTGCGCCGACATCGTCCCGACGATCATCGCGCGCGGTCGCTTCCAGGACGTGGCCGCAGCCGACCCCCGGTACGTCGCCGACGCCGCCCTCGTGTTCGCGCTGTGCCTGGCCCTGGCCTACCTGCCCACTCGTGAGGAACGGGACCGCGTCGGCGGGGGGCCGGACGCCCCGCCGCACCCCTACCGCGTCCGCCCCGGACGCGGGGCGCGGGTGTCTGCGGTCCTCGCGACGGTCGTGTACGCGGGCGCCGCCGGGTACTCCACGCACGCCTACGCCGACACGCTCAACGGCGACCGCCTGCAGTGGTACCTGGACACCGTGCGCAACTCCATGGCGGCCGTGCCGGAGGAGGGCGGCCTGTACTCACGGCCCGTGCCGCCGGACGTCGTCCTGGAGTGGAACGGGCCCCGCAGGCTCAGCTCCTGGGCGCTGGCGCCGCTGGCCCCGCCCGAGGTCGCCGAGCGCATGCGGGCCCCCGAGCAGTCCGACACCGCCTACGTGTTCAACGACGCCGGCTACCTGGTCGACGCCCGCCCCGGCGAGGGCGGATACGTGTTCGGCCCGGGAACGGCCGACGAGTGCATCGAGACATGGGGCGGCGGCCTGTCCTGGCCGGTGCGGGTCTACGGCGGCGTCCAGCAGGTGGTCACCCTCGGCTACACGGCCGTGGAGGACACCGAGGCGGAGCTGCTGCTCGGCGACGCCTGGCTCGAACTCGACCTGCCCGCCGCCGAGGGCGGCGCCAACTGGTACGTGCCCGTGGCCGCGCCCGGAGAGCGCCTGACCCTGCACACCGACCCCGAGGAGCTGTGCGTGACGTGGGTGTCGGTGGGGGAGATGGCGCCGTCGGTCGAGGGCAACCCCTGGGAGGCCGAGTAGTCCGGGCGCCGTCAGACGGCCCGGGGACGTGGCCGCGCCGCGGGGGCCGTTGCGGGTGGTGGGCGACGGGCGCGACGAAGAGGAGCCTGGGCCCGCGGCGAGTGCGGTGCGCTCACCTGGCGAACCTCGGCGCGTTCGTGCGCGACCACCGGCGGCTGGGCTCCTCCACCCACCGGAACGTCGCCCAGGCGAGGAGCACCGTCACGAGCGTCACCGGCACCGCGTCCAGCCAGAAGGAGCCGGTGAAGATCTCCTGCCCGGTGAAGTCCCGCCACAGGTACAGGACCATGAACTGCCACAGGAACACTCCGTAGGAGACCCGGGCGAGGAACTGGCACACCCGGTGGCGCAGCAGCGAGTCCATCCACCGCCCGCCGGTCCACGCGCGCGCGTCGCGCAGCCGGGCCGGAGCCCCGATCGGCCTGGGCGCCAGCGCCGCGGGGGCGATGACGAAGAAGGCGAACCCGATCCCCGTCGCCGAGTGCAGCGCCGAACTCCAGACGTCGCCCGCGCCGATGAAGCGGCCACCGGCCGCCGGGGTGGCGTTGAGGACGTAGAACGCCCCCGCCACCAGCCAGCACACCCCCGGCGAGGCGGCCACGGTCCGGCAGAACCGCCGCACGGGGCCGTCCGGGCCGGGCTCGCGCCAGGCCCACTCCGACAGCACCGCCAGGCCCATCCCGGCGGCGAACAGTCCCAGGCGCGCGGCAGCCAGGCGTGCATGTACTCGCGCGCTGCGGATAGAACTGCGGCACCAGGGACACGAAGGCGAGCGCGGTCATCACCGCCAGCCCGACCATCAGGCGCCGACCCCGCGCGTGGACCGTCCGGCCGCGCCGGGCCCACAGCGACAGGGCGAGCGCGATCAACGGCAGCAGCAGGTAGAAGCTGACCTCGACCGACAGGCTCCACATCTGACCGAGGCCGTAGGGTCCGGTGCCCAACCACGGCGGGTCCGTGTCGAAGGGGAAGGTCAGCGTGAGGATCTCGGCCCAGTACAGGAGCGATCCGAGTTCCTCCCGCGAGTGGACCAGTAGCGCCGTCACCGCCACCACCCAGTACGCGGGGAACACGCGGACCGCGCGCCGCCACAGGTAGGGACGGGCGCGCGGACCCCGGACGCGTCGAGCGCCGCGCGGGCCCAGGGCCGGTACAGCAGAACCCCGGAGAGCGCGAAGAAGAGGGGGACGGCCAGGTCCATGGAGGCCAGCAGTCCGCCGCGGACTCCGGGGGCGAGCGCGTCGCCGGTCTCGGTGGCCACGTGGAACAGGAGCACCATCACGGCGGCCGCCGCGCGGATGCCGTCGAGGGTCTCGTGGCGTCCGTCGACCTGGGGCAACACGAGCGATGGGTCCACGGTCCGGGTGACGGTTCGCGCGCCCTCCGAGGGGGACCCGGCGGGTTCCTCGGGCGGGGCGGGAGTGGGCGCCATAGGGCCTTCCAGAGCGGGAGTCCGTTGAAACGCGATGCACTAGAACGTGTTATAAAAATTCAGACACGCCCTGGTGACGTTGTTCACTACTGGGCAGTACTCTACCTGGAACTGAAGCTAGTTCCAGTCTGCTTTCGGATCCTGACTCTCATCCGCCCAGGAGGGCACATGCGCCGTATCGCCGCGGTCGTTCTCATCGCGCTGGGGGTCTTCTGTCTCGCCATGGCCCCCATGATGCGCACATGGCTGGCGGACTCCCTGATGAGGACCCCGCTGGACTACTACAGCCAAACCGTCAACGTCGGGGAGGTCGATTACTTCAACATCGAGGACGTCGAGTCCGTCGAGAACGCCACCGTCGAGGCCCACTCCACCATCCGCGCGGACGTGGCCTCCAGCACCGACGAGACCGTCGTCTGGGACCAGTTCACCTGGATCAGGGACGACGACCGCGACTTCGGGATCTCCTCCAGCAGCCGCCGCGCGGGGCACGACCGGGTCACCGGTGAGGCCGTCGACTGCTGCGACGCGATGATCGACGAGGAGCCGGTCGTCCAGGCGGGCCAGCTCTGGAAGTTCCCCTTCCTCAGCGAGCAGCGGGACTACGACTTCTTCGAGACCACCGTCCAGGAGGTCGTCCCGATGGAGTACGACGGCGTCGAGGAGATCGAGGGCGTCGAGGCCTACCGGTACGTCCAGACCGTCGAACCCACCGTCGTCGGCGAACGCACCGTCCCCCGGTCGGTCGCCGGTCTGGAGGGCGACGGCGACGTCACCGGTGACGAGGTCTTCTCCATCACCCGCACGTACTGGGTCGAGCCGGTCTCGGGCATCCCCGTCAACGTGGTCGAGGACCAGCACCGCGCCGTCGTCGTCGACGGCGCGGAGGTCCTGGTCCTGCTCAGCGGTGAACTCGCCTTCAACCAGGAGAGCGTCGACGGCAAGATCGAGTCGACCGAGGACGCGCGGGCGTACCTGCCGCTGCTGCGGACCACGCTGCCGATCGGCAGCGTCATCCTCGGACTCGGACTCGTCGCCATCGCCGTCGTCCTGCTCGCCACCGGGCGCCGCGGCACGGACACCGGACTCCGCAGTGCGAACGTCGGCTGAACCCCCGCCTCCCCTCCACCCGTCACCCTCCACCGCCCACGGGGCGCTTCGCGTGGGGGTGGGGCACCCTCAATCGTCGCCTCCGGCGCGGTGACGCACGAGGTGTGCATGGTGACTGAACGGGCCCCGGAGCCCCTGTCGGGAATGCAGGAACGGGCGCGCGGAACCGGCCTCGCCGGTGCCCTCGTCCGGGCCTGCCGTCCCCGGCAGTGGCTGAAGAACCTACTGGTGTTCGCCGCGCCCGGCGCCGCCGGCGCCCTCGACGAGCCCCGGGCGCTCCTCGTGTGCGTGGGCCTGTTCGCGCTCTTCTGCCTGGCGGCCAGCGGCACCTACCTGCTTAACGACGTCCACGATGCGCCCGCCGACCGGGCCCACGAACGCAAGCGCCACCGCCCCGTCGCCTCCGGCGCCCTGCCCGTCCCCGTGGCCGTCACCGCCGGGACCCTTCTCGGCGCTCTCGCGCCGCTGGCCTCCCTCGCCCTGGGCGACCTCCGCGTGACCGGCCTGATCGCCGGATACGTCGTCCTCACCCTCGCCTACACCCGCCACCTCCGCGACATCGTCCTGTGCGACCTGGTCGTGGTCGCCGGATGCCACGTCCTGCGCGCCGTGGCCGGGGGCGTCGCGGTCGGCGTACCGCTGACCTCCTGGTTCGTGCTCGTCCTCTCCCTGGGCGCGCTGCTGGTGGTCGTGGGCAAGCGTGAGGCCGAACTGCGTGCCGCCGGGTCCGCCACGCCCGTCCGCCGTACGCTCGGCGGGTACACCAGGAGCTACCTCACCCAGACCCGCACCATGGCCTCCGGCGCGATGATCGTCACCTACTTCCTCTGGGCGTTGGAGCCGGGCGGCACCACGCTCTGGCACACCCTGAGTATCGTTCCGTTCGTCGTGTTCGTCCTGCGCTACAACCTGCTCGTCGACCGGGGCGTCGGCGAGGAACCCGAGGAGATCGCCCTGCGCGACCGTCCGATCCAGCTCACGCTTGTCACACTCGTGGCCCTCGTCGCCGCCGGGATCCACCTGTGAACCCCCCGACCTTGCTCACCGGCTGGGGACGCACCGCGCCGACCGCGGCGCGCGTGGTCCGCCCCCGCGACGCCCGGCGGGTTGCCGACGCCCTCGCCGGCGCGGGGCCGCGCGGGGTCGTCGCCCGGGGCCTCGGCCGCTCCTACGGGGACGCCGCCCAGTCCGCGGGCGGGCTCGTCGTGGACTGCACCGGACTCACCGGACCCGTGCGCCTCGACCCCGAACGCGGCGAGGTCACCGCCCCCGCGGGCACGAGCATGGGCCGACTCATCGACCACCTGCTGCCCCGCGGCCACTTCGTTCCGGTCACTCCCGGAACCCGGCACGTCACACTCGGCGGGGCGATCGCCGCCGACGTCCACGGCAAGAACCACCATGTCGAGTCCTCCCTGGGCGCGCACCTGCGCGCCCTCACCCTGTGCACCCCAGACGGCCGCGTGCGCGCGCTGACGCCGGACGGGGACGACGCCGACCTGTTCTGGGCGACCGTGGGCGGCATGGGGCTGACCGGGGTCGTCACCGACGCGACCCTCGCCGTCCGCCCCGTCGAGACCGCTCACGCCCGAGTGGACACCGACCGCACCGCCGGGCTCGACGCGAGCCTCGACCTCATGTCGCGCGCCGAGCACCCCTACACCGTGTGCTGGCTGGACCTGCTCGCCCGGGGCGCGGCGACCGGGCGGGGCGTCCTCACCCGGGCCCACCACGCGCGCGTCGCGGACCTGCCGCGACCGCTGCGCAGCGCCCCGCTGAGCCACCGGCCCGCAGCGCTCCTGGCGGCGCCGCCCTGGGCGCCCCCGCGCCTGCTCAACCGGTGGTCCGTCGGCGCCTTCAACGCCGCCTACCACGCCGCCGCGCCCGAGCGCCGCCGCGGCCGGGTCCAGTCACTGTCCTCCTTCTTCCACCCACTCGACGCCGTGCGCGGCTGGAACCGGATCTACGGCCCGCGCGGCCTGGTCCAGTACCAGTTCGCCGTGCCGTTCGGGGCCGAGGACGCCCTCACCGACATCGTGACCGGCCTGTCCAGGGCGGGCGCGCCGTCCTTCCTCGCGGTCCTCAAACGTATGGGCGAGCCCACCCCGGCGCCGCTGTCCTTCCCGCGCCCGGGCTGGAGCCTGGCCCTGGACCTGCCCGCAGACCTGCCCGGCCTCGGGCGGCTGCTCCGCGGGTTCGACGAACGGCTGTTGGAGGTCGGCGGACGCCTGTACCTGGCCAAGGACAGCCGCGCCAGCGCCGAGACCGTGCACGCCATGTACCCCGGCCTGCCCGCGTGGCGGCGGACCCGGGACCGGGTTGACCCCGATGGGGTGCTCGTCTCCGACCTGGCCCGCCGCCTGCGCCTGGTCTGACGGCGCACCCGACCACTGCGCCCCGAACACGAGAGGAACCCCATGCGCGACTCGGTGGGGACCGTGCGTACCGTGCTGCTGCTGGGCGGTCGCAGCGACATCGGCCTGGCCGTCGTCGAACGGCTGGTCCGGGACGGCGCCCGCGAGGTGGTGCTCGCGGCCCGGGGCGGGGTGGACGCCCCGCCGAGCGTGCTCACCGCGCTCGGGGCCACCGTGCACGCCGTGGACTTCGACGCCACCCTCCCCGACACCCACACCGCGACCGTCGACCGCGCGGTGGAGTTGGTCGGCGACCTGGACGTGGTCGTGGACGCGTTCGGCGTCCTGGGTGACCAGGCCGGGTACGAGGCGGATCCGGTGTCGGCCGCCCGCGCGGCCGCGGTCAACTACACCGGGCACGTGTCCGTCGGTCTCGCCGTGGCCGCACGGCTGCGCGCCCAGGGCCACGGCGCCTGGTCGTGCTCTCGTCCGTGGCCGGGGTGCGCGTGCGGCGGTTCAACTTCGTGTACGGGTCGGCCAAGGCCGGGCTGGACGGCTTCGCCCAGGGTCTGGCCGACTCCCTGCACGGCACCGGCGCGCGCGTGCTGGTCGTGCGCCCGGGCTACGTGCCGACCCAGATGTCCGCGCACGTGGAACCCGCGCCCTTCCCGGCCACACCGGGGCAGGTGGCCGACGCGGTCGCGCGCGGTCTGCGCTCCGGGGCCACCACCGTGTGGTCTCCGCGCGTGCTGGCGCCGGTGTTCGCGGTGATGCGCGTGCTTCCCCGGCCGGTGTGGCGGCGGCTGAGCCGCTGACCCGGTCTTCCGTGCGCCGCGGACACCCGCCGCGCGACGGGCGGCATCCGCACCCCCTGGATCCCGTCCCGCGGTCCCGTGGGGTCCCGGGAGCCCGCACGGCGGGCGGACACCCGGGACCGGTCACACGGCCGCGCCGTCGGACGGGCTCTCCAGGACGGCGGTCAGCCGGTAGCAGGCCAACGGGACCAGGCACGAGAGCATCACCACGCGGGCACGAGCGTGCTGCCGACGAGCATGCCGCGCAGCGCCGCCTCGCTCTGCGGCACGACCTCGTCCGCGCCCGACTCCACGTACCCGCTCACCGCGAGGGACAACGACAGCAAGCCCGTGCCCACCGACTGAGCCACCGCCTCGCCGGACGTCCAGAGCCCCGCGAGGACACCGCCCTGCCGCCGCCCCGCCTCGTCCCCGCTGGCCAGGCAGTCCGCCAGCATCGACGCCGGCAGCAGGGTGGTCCCCGACAGTCCGACCCCGACCACCACGGACGACAGGACCGCTCCCGGCACTCCCCAGACCGGGATCAGCAGGAGCCCGAGCCCTCCGAGCGCGAACACCGCGGCCGAGCACCCGGCGGCGCCCCGCTTGTCGATCCGCACCGAGAGCCGCTTCCACAACGGGGCCGAGGCCATCAGCGGCACGAGCACGCACACCATGAGGATGCTGGTGTACGCCGGTTCGCCCATGACGTTGGCGGTCACGTAGGGCACACCCGCCACCATCGTCCCGCCCGCGACCGACATGAGCAGGAAGGCGGGGAACAGCACCCGGAAGTGCCGGTGCCCGAGCGCGACCCGGAGTTGGGGCAGGATCCCCTCGGAGCGGTGGACGTAGGCCGGTCTCGGCGCGCGGCGGGTGCCCACGACGGCACTGAGCATGGACGCCAGGAGCAGTGCGCCCATCACCGCGCCCATGGCCCGGTACCCCGTGGCGTCGTCGTCGAAGGACGACTGGATGACCGGCGCGGCCGCCCCGCCGAGCAGCAGCGCGAGCCCCACGAAGGCGGTCCGCCACGCGTTGTACGTGGACCGCTCGTGGTAGTCGTCGGTGATCTCCCCCGGCATCGCGGTGTACGGAACCTGGAACATCGACGCGGCCAGGGCGGCCGCGACGAAGAGCAGCGCCACATAGACCGCCGCGGTGTCGCCCTGGAGCGGAGGGCCCGCGAAGACGGCCGCGAACAGGACCGGCAGGGTCAGCGCACCGGCGAGCATCCAGGGGCGGCGGGGTCCCCAGGAGGATCGAGTCCGATCTGACCAGATGCCGATATACGGACTGACCAGAAGGTCCACCAGCTTGGGGAGGAGGACCACGGCCCCCGCCAGCGCGGGGCTCACCGCGAGGGAGTCGGTCAGGTAGATCAGCAGCAGCAGGCCCGGCACGGTGTTGAACACGCTGGTGGCCACGGCGCCGCTGCCGTACCAGAGGTGTACCGACCTGGGCGGGCCGAGGGTCACGTCGGACCGTTCGACGGAGCCTCGACGTGGGCCACCGGGTCGACGTCGTGTGCCACCGGGCAGCCGGCGGGGAACGTGCCGATCCGGTTGACGTCGTACCCCCCGGGGTAGCTGCGCACGTTCGGGTTGTCGTCGGCCCACAGCGGTTGCTGGCGCGGCCTCATCCGGCGCACCACCCTGGCACGCAGCTTCAACGCGATGTCCGACGCCAGGCGCCAGGCACGGCTCGGCGGGTCGTAGCGGAAGGTGCGGATGAGCGAGTCGTCGAGGATCGCCATGGAGAACTTGCGCGCCAGGCCGGCCACGCGCGGCGAATAGAACGTGACCATCAGGTCGAGGGTGGCGTCGGAGACCGCCCGGCCGCCCTCGGTGTAGGCGAAGTGCTCGTCCTCGTAGGCGTCCAGGAGCGCGCGGAACTCCTCGTAGGTCTCGGGGATGTCCTTGATCCCCATGTGTCGGCCGAGCTTGCGGTAGTAGTTCGTGATCGCGGCGACCTCGTGGTCGGACAGGCTCCGCCAGCCGTAGCCGTAGTCGCTGATCCAGCGCACCGGCATGACGACGAACGTGCTGAGGACGTAGCGGTAGTCGTCGTCGCTGATGTCGTAGGAGCGGTGCATCTGGTTCATCCGGCGCAGCGCGTCGCGTCCCTTCCCGGGCTCGAACCCGTGCCGCATGATGTTGCCCAGGATCAGGGCGGTGTCGTCGTACCGCTTCTGGGTCTGACCGGTGAACTCGTCGGTCTTCCCCAGCAGTGCGCCGATGCTGGGCACGGCGTAGGTGCGGTAGAGGGCGATGCCCAGTGCCCGGCCCATGTCCCAGGGGAACTCCTGGGAGGTGAGGATCTGGACGATCCTGACACAGTCCTCCTCAGAATCCAGGAGGTGGATCTCGTCGCGCAGGTCAAGCGCTTCATGGCATTCCTTCGTAGGGGGTGGTGTGGGGGTGGGGGAGACGGCGCCGCGGCGGGCATCGCGGGAACGCCGGGGCCCGGTCGGGTGGGGACGCGACCGGGCTCGGTGACGGGAGGTGCGCGGGAGCACGGCTGGGACATAGCCGGGGACGGGCTCCGCTCAGCGTTCGGACGGCTCCGCGGGCTGGGGGGCGGTGGGCTCGGACCGCGGGACGGGTGCTTGGAGCTCGGCGGCGGGCGCGATCGCCTGACCGGGCGCGGGCACGTGTGCCCCCGTGCCGGGAACCTCCACCGTGGCCAGGCCGTGCGGGACCGGGCAGCCCTTGGGGAAGGTACCGATCCGGTTGGGGTCGTAGCCGTCCGGGTAGCTGCGGATGTTCGGGCTCTGCCTGGCCAGCCGGGGCTCCTCGCGCGGTGCCATGAGCCGAACGGCCCTGGCCCGCAGCCGGGGCACGGTGCGGGCGAGCAGGCGCCAGGAGCGGGAGGCTCGGGGTGGGCGAAGGCCCGGACGAGGCGGTCGTCCAGGATGGTGACGATCCGCTCGCAGTCCGCCTCCGCGTCCAACGCGTAGATCCGATCGCGCCACTCGAACCGCTTCATGGTCTTCTCCAGTCGCCTCGGTGCGGGCCCGAGCGCGCCGGGGCAGGGGTCCGCGGATGTGCGGCACACGCGTCCACGCGGTGCTCCACGGCCCGAACTTTACCTGTTAGCGCCATTTGTAAACGTGTGTGCTCCCCTCCGATCCGTTGCGGTCGACGGGGGCCCGGCCGCGCTCAGGCGGCCATGCGCTCGGCCACCTGGTTCACCAGCGTGAGCAGGACCCGCTTGGAGGACTCGCGGCTTCGTGCGTCGCTCAGCACCACCGGGATCGCGGGATCCAGGCTGAGCGCGTCGCGCACCTCGTGCACCTCGTACCGGTCGGCCCCCTCGAAGCAGTTCACCGCCACCACGAACGGCACACCGCGCCGTTCGAAGAAGTCCACGGCCGCGAAGCACGTCTCCAGGCGGCGGGTGTCGGCGATGACGATGGCCCCCAGCGCTCCCTCGGACAGCTCCTCCCACATGAACCAGAACCGCTCCTGGCCCGGGGTGCCGAACAGGTACAGCACGAGGCTGGGGCTGATGGTGATGCGCCCGAAGTCCAGCGCCACGGTGGTGGTCGACTTGGCCTCGACCCCCGACAGGTCGTCGACCCCGTAGCTGGCCTCGGTCATCACCTCCTCGGTGCGCAGCGGGGCGATCTCGCTCACCGAGCCGACCAGCGTGGTCTTCCCGGCCCCGAAGCCGCCCGCCACGAGGATCTTCAGCGCCGACGGGACGGGCGCGTGGTCGTCGTTCTCAGAGTCTCTGGATGCCATCGAGTACCGCCTGGAGTACGTCCCGGCTCACCGGGCTCTTCGCTGTGTAGGGGGCGCGGGCCAGGGCGAGGCCGCGGTTGAGGAGGTCGCTGAGCAGGACCTTGACGACGGCGACCGGGATGTCCAGGTGTGCGGACACCTCGGCCACCGACTGGGGACGGCGGCACAGGTCCAGGATGCGGAGCTGTTCCGGTTCCAGCGCCATCTCGTCCACCTCGGCACGCTTGGCGGCGATCACGACGCTGATCATGTCCAGCCGCACGGTGTCCGCGTGGTCGCGGCCCTGCGCGATCACGTACGGACGGACGAGGGGACCGGCCTCCTGGGGGCCGCCGGCCGCGGAGCCGCCGGAACCGAAGCCGCCGTCGCGGTGCGGGAGGCCGTTCGGCGTCCCGCCGGGATCGTGCTCGTTGTGCGCTTGCATAACCGTCCCCTATCGCGTGGCTTCCCCGGCCGCGCCCTCGTTCCTGGGGGCGGCGTTCAGGTATCGGCCCACCTGGTCGACCAGTACGTTCATCTCGTAGGCGATGAGCCCGACGTCCGCGCTCTCCTCGGCGAGCACCGCCAGGCAGGCGCCGCGCCCGGCGCCCGTGACGAACAGGTAGGCGCTCTCCATCTCCACGACGGTCTGGAGGACCTCGCCGCCGCCGAAGTGACGGCCGGTGCCCCGGGCCAGGCTCTGGAACGCGGACGCCACCGCGGAGAGGTGCTCGGCGTCCTCCTTGACCAGGTCGCGCGAGCGGCCGATGAGCAGTCCGTCGGCCGACAGCACGATCGCGTGCCGCGACCCGACCGCGCGGTCGAGCAGCTCGTCCAGGAGCCAGTCGATGTCCATCTTGCCCGCGCCGTTGCCGATGTCGGCGCTGTCAGGGGTGCTCGTCACGTTAGGCGTCCTTGTCGGTGTCGTGGATCTGCTGCTTGCCTTCGCGCCGTCCGCGATCAGTCCCCTTCTGGAACGCGGACATGTTCCGGCGCAGGCGTGCGAGCCGCTCCGCGCCGTCGGAGGAACCGCCCACGGCCGCGCCGTCGGTGCCGCCGAGCCCCGCGGCGGGTCCGGTTCCCCCGTCGGAGGGGTCGGCCGCCAGCTGCGGCGCCAGGTTCTCCTGCGGACGCGCTTGGGGAGCGGCGGTCGGCCGTCTCCGGCCTCGACGACGGTGGCGGAAGCGCCGCCGGGCGCGCGCACGGGCAGGGCGGGGCGCGCGTCCGCGGCGGAGGACGGGGCGGGGCCGTCGCGGGCTCGCCGTCGTCCGGGTCGCAGCGGAGGGGCCGGGACGGGAGGGGGACGTCGCCGTTCGCGCCCAGGAGGTCCGCACCCGCACCGGTGGCGTCCGTGACGACGGCGGCGCCGACGCCCTCCGGGCGCGCGTCGGCGTCGGCGGGGGCGTCCGTCCCCTCCTCCGGGGCCTCGTCGCCTGGGTCGGGCGCGGCGGCCAGGGCGGCGCCGGAGCGGGGGGCCCTCCCCTCGTCTGCGGTCGCGTCCTCGGGGGGCCCGTCGGACGGAGGGGCCGCCACCGGGGTCAGCATCGGCCTGGCGCCGTCGCCGGAGGGGCGCTCGGTGATCGCGCGGACCTCCCAGATGTCCTCCTCCTCGGGAGCCGGGGACTCCGCACGGTCACCGGAGATCAGGTCGTGCGGCAGCAGCACGATCGCCTGCACGCCACCGTAGGGGGAGGAGCGCAGGTGCACCCGGATTCCGTGGCGGTGCGCCAGGTGGGACACCACGAACAGGCCCAGGCGCATCTTCTCGTTGAGCCGCATGACGTCGAACTCGGGCGGGTCCGACAGCAGCGCGTTGGCCGCGGTGAGCTCGCCGTCCGTCATGCCCAGACCGCGGTCCTCGATCTCGATCGTCACGCCGTTGGGCACGTCCTCGCTGCTCAGCCGCACGTGCGTGTGGGGCGGCGAGAACATCGCGGCATTGTCGACGAGCTCGGCGACCAGGTGGATGACGTCCGCGACGGCCGGGCCGTTCAGGTGGACACGGGCGATGCGCTCACGCTTGACGCGGGTGTAGTCGCCGGACTCGGAGATGGCGCCGCGCAGGACGTCGATCAGCGGCATCGGGCGGTGCCAGGTCCGGCCGGGCGCCTCCCCGCCGAGGATGAGCAGGTTCTCCGCGTTGCGGCGGGAACGGGTGGCCAGGTGGTCGAGCTTGAACAACTGCTCCAGCTGCTCAGGGTCCTCCTGCTCGCGCTCCATCTTGTCCAGCAGGCGCAGCTGCCGGTGGACGAGCGTCTGGCTCCGGTGGGCGATGTTGAGGAACACCCGGTTGACGCCGTGGCGCAGTTCGGTCTGCTGGACGGCCTCGTCGACGGCGGCGCGCTGGGCGGTGTTGAACGCCCTGGCGACGTCACCGATCTCGTCGTCGGCGGTGGACAGCTCCGGCATGGCCGTCCTGGTGTCGACGCGCTCCCCCTCGTGCAGGCGGCGCATGAGGTCGGGGAGCCGCTTCTCCGCCAGGTCGATGGAGTCGTCGCGCAGCCGGAGCAGCTGGTCGGTGAGATCCCGGGAGGACCTGCGCGCCAGGACGAACGCGGAGGCGAGCACGGCGGCGGAGCCGAGGCTGGCGGTCACGGCCCAGAACACCCGGGACCAGGCGTAGTCGCTCGTGACGTTCGCCGAGTTCAGTGCCTCGTTCTCGCCGAGGTCGGTCAGCTCCGACAGGGTGTGGCCGTAGGCCGCTGCCCACTCCTGCTCGTCGACGGGCATCGTCAGGTCCTGGACGGTCTCCTCCTGGCCCGTGGCCGGGTCGAAGACGGACTCCGTGGGGATCTGCCGGTGGATGATCTCCTGCTGCATGTCCAGCAAGGCCGTGTATTCGGGGCTGGCCGTGAGGGCCTCGTAGCGTTCCAGCTGTCCGGGGCCCTCCAGGTAGTGGGCGTTGGCCTCCAGGAGGTTCTGGTAGGCGCCGACCAGTTCGGTGAACACGTGCTGGTCCTCGTGGGTGAGTTCCCCGGTGGCGAAGGCGCGCTGGAGCTGGGCGTCGGTCCGCGCGAAGGCGTCGACGGTGCGGAACATGTAGACGGCGGTGAAGCCCGAACTCGTGGACGGGCCGCTGTTGCCGCTCCGCCCCTGCGCGTCGAAGACGTCGCGCCCGCCAACATCAGGGAGTCGTAGTAGTTCAGGACCGCGTCGCGGGTCGCGGTCCCGGAGTCGACGGCGTCGCGGATCTGGCCGATGTCGCCGTACTGGTCGTAGAGTTCCTCGATCCGGTCGGCGGAACGCCCCGCGGCGATGTCGACGAAGCCGATGAGGTCGTCGATGACCACGCCGAGCGTGGCGTCGGACTCCTCGCGCGCCTGCGCCATCGCCTCCCCCAGGGCGGCGTCGTCGGGGCGTTCGATGTAGGCGATGGTCGCCGACCGCTCGTCCATCACCCGCACCAGGCCGACTGCGGCGGGGGTCACCATCTCGTGGGTCGCTTTGGACCGCAGGATCAGGAACAAGGCCTCCCAGGCCAGGACGAACGTGATGATCAGCCAGAGCGCGAGCAGCGCGGCGGTGGGGATCATGACCATGGAGCGGATGCGTGCGGCGATGGTCCGCCGGCGTCGCTGCTGTACTGCTTGCACGGTTCTCCTGTCGCTCCGCGTCGAAGTCGTCTCGGTGCGGTGCCGGGGGTCGGCCCGCCTCCGGGCGCGAGGGGTGGCAGCGTGGGGCGTCGCGCGCGAGGCCCACCGCTCCGCTGGTCGCGTCCGGTGGCCGGGGCGCCGCGGGACTGACCGCAGAGTAACCACATTCGCGCCGTTTTGGCGTTGGGGATGTTATCTCGGACCGGCCTGTTCAGCGGATCCGGGTCGCTCTGCGCGGGGGGTCTTCGGGGGTGGGGCGCACTCGTCAACTGCTCACACGCGCGGTATCGCTGGTCTGAGGGCGGGGTGGTGGGACAAAGGTCACTAAGGGCGAGGGGATGTTCTCCCCGTGCCAAGTGGTCGTCTTCGGCGCTATTGGACGGTACCAGGACAAAGGTGCGTTCTGGTTCCGCGCTTTGCCGGAGCGTACTAGCGTTGCGCCCCGGAGTGAAGGGCCCAGGTCGCGTTCCCCCCGAGGCGACCCTCGAAGGCCGCCGTTCCGGCGGCGTCGGGCCCCGCGCGCGCAGGCGAGGAGACGTGCATGGTGCAGCCGCACGGTGGGGGACAGCCCGCGGTCGACGTGGCCGTCGTGGCTGTACCGCTGCTGGTCGTGACGGGGGTTGCGCTCGCCCTGGGTGACCAGCACCGGCGCTACGGTCTGGTACGCGGTTGGAGCGGACGGCTCACGATGGCGTTCCTGCTCAGCTGCGTCGGCGTGGTCGCCTACGCCGTCTGGCCGCTGCCCGCGCTCGTCGACGGGCTGTGCTCCCCGTCAGCCGGAAGCGCGCCGCCCGGACCCGATGACCGGCCCCACCCCGCGCACGCGCCCCGTGAACTGCTCCTGGGCTGTGCCGTCCTCATCCCCGTGGGGTTCTTGGCCCGTGACCGCTTCCGCCGTGGGCTCGGGACCACGCTCGCCCTCGGCGTCGCACTGGCCACGGCGGCGAGTGCGGTGCGCGCGACCGGGCTGCTGGGCGTCTACCCGTGCGCGTACGCCACGACGTCTCCGCTGGTGGTGGGGCTCGGTGTGGTCGGAGTCCTCCTTGGATGGGCGGTGGCGCGCTGGCTCTCGCTGCCGCGGCCGGGCGGCTTGGCTCGGGGCTGGCCCTCGGCCGTGGCCGACCGCGCGGCGCCCGAACCCTCCCGCCGGGCGCTCGCCTGCGCGCTCGACCTCGGACTGTGGTGGTACGGGGCGGCCACCCTCGCGGCTCTCGCGCGGCTGTTCGGCCTGGTCGCCCCGGCGGAGGGCGAGACCGTACGGACGCTCGCCCTGCTCGGGACGGCGGTCGTGCTCGGTCTGGTCGTCCCCCTGCTCCGGCGCGACCGGTGCACCCCAGCGGCGGCGCTCCTGCGCCTGGCGCTGTCCGAACGGGAACCCACGGAACCCGCGGCGCGACGGCGCGTCCTGTCGCGCGCCCTGCTGCTCCACGCCCCGGTCGTCGCGCTCGTCGCGCTCGGGTGGCCCTGGTTCGCCTGTGCCGTGGCCGTCCTGCACGTCAGCACGGCCCTCGTCCGCAAGGACCGGGCCGGCCTGGCCGACCTGGTGTGCGGGGTCCGCGTGCGCACCCGTTCCACCCTGCACGGCGGGCTGCCCGACCGCCTGGTCCGCTACCGTCCGCCGCTTCCGGAGCCCGGGGAGGACGTCACGTCCACGCCAGGTAGCCCAGGAGCAGGCCGCTGAGCACCAGCACCGTCCCCATCGCGCCGAACAGGCCGCGCACCCAGCGGCTCAGCCACGGCGCGGAGATGATCCGGGCCAGCTCAGGGGTGTCTGGGTCGTAGGAGACGGTCACGATCTCCCCTGCGCGCGAGGCCGTCCACCCGGTGTTCTCGTGCTCGGCGTGCACCTCCACCCCGTCCTCGGTGCGGAACTGCACGATCATCCGTGAGGAGGAGGAGGTCTCGTTGTAGCCGATCACCCGCCCCTTGGCGCGCACGCCGTGGCGTCGCAGACGCAGGTCCACACGTGCGTCCCTGGTCACCAGCCAGAGCGCGATCACCCCCGCCGTGAGCGGGAGCAGGGGATACAGGTCGGCCATCGCGGAGCCCTCTCGTCTACTGCGTCGGCGTCATCCCATCGGCGGACGCGAGGGGGCGATCAGCCCCTCCGCCACGTGCGCCAGGGTGGTGTGGATGTCCTCGATCGGCCGGTCCGGCTGGAGCGTCCGCCAGTCGAGGGCCACGGACACCACCATGCCGAACAGCGCCGATCCCGCAAGTGAGGTGTCCAGGTCCGGGCGGGCCAGCCCCTCCCGCACGAGGTCGTCGAGGACGTCGGTGATCACGCCGATGGCCTTCGTGCGGATCTGCCGGACCGTCGTGTACCAGGAACGGTTGGTGCGCCAGGCCTCGGCCATGAGCAGGCGAGCGAGCGCCTCGTGCGTCCCGATGAAGACGACGCCGGCGCGCAGCACCTCGGTGAGCGCCTCCCGGGGTCCGGCGCTCCGGCCGGGGGCAGGCACTGCGTTCCTCAGCGTGTCGGCCAGCCGCGTCACCCCCCACTCCATGAGCGCCGTGTACAGCTCGCTCTTGCCGCCGAAGTTGTAGTACACGGTGCCCTTGGCGACCCCGGCGCGCTCGGCGATCGCGTCGACCGTCGTCGCCTCGTACCCCTGCTCGGAGATCAGGGCGATCGCGGCCTCGAACAGGCGCAGCCGGGTGGCCTCGCGCCGCCCGCTCCGGGGGCTCCCGCCTCTGGGTGTGCTCACGCTCATCCGATCCATTCTGCCCCGGGCCGGGGCGTGCCCGCCATCAGAGCTTCAACGCGGGGTAGAGGGAGTTCATCGTCCAGACCCGCTTGCGCGCGACCGTCAGCCAGGTCAGCAGCAGCGGGACGACCAGCCACAGCGCCATCACCCCGAAGGCCGACCAGACGATGGACATGTCGCCGCCGCCCAGCAACTGGCGCATCGCGGTCACCGCCCAGTGCAGCGGGAGGAAGGGGCCGACCGCCTGGAAGAAGCGCGGGCTGGTCTCGATCGGGTAGGTGCCGCCCGCCGAGGTCAGCTGGAGCACCAGCAGCACCAGGGCGACCACGCGTCCGGCCGCGTTGAAACGCACGTTCAGGTACTGCACGGTCGCGGTGAACGCGGCGGAGGTGAGCAGTAGGAACGCGAGCAGCAGGGGCCAGTGGAGCGCGTCCAGACCGAGGAACCGGTGCAGGACGGCGAGCATGATCAGCACCTGCCCGAAACCGAGCAGCAGCGGCACGACGCGCCCGGCGAACGCCACCCGCCACGACGCGGCCGAGGAGGCCAGCGCGCGCGACGACAGCGCGGGCAGCACCATGAACACCATCATCGAGCCCACCCACAGGGACAGCGGCACGAAGAACGGGGCGAATCCGGTCCCGTAGTTGGGCGCCTCGTTCTCGATCTCGCTGTCGAGCCGCACGGGCCGGCTCATCACCTCGGACGCGGTGGCGCGCCCCTCGTCGGAGTAGGAGGGGATCTCCTGGGCCCCCTCGGCCAGGCCGCCGGCCAGCTCGTCCGATCCGGTGGCGAGTTCGCCCAGGCCCGCGTGCAGGTCGCCCGCGCCGCCGCTCAACGCGCCCAGGCCCTGGTCCAGGTCGCTCGCGCCGCCCGAGGCCACGGCCAGGCCGTCGCGGAGCTCCGCCGCGCCCGCGGCCAGGGACGCCAGCCCCTCGTCCAGGGCGTTCACGTCGTCGCGGGCCGCCTCGGCCTGGTCCACGTACCCGGGCAGGTCCTCGGAGACGCTCTCCGCCAGCGCGGCCAGGTCGGCGGCCTCCCGTGCGGTGGCGTCGATCTCCTCCCGGTGGTCGTTGACGTAGGAGGCCGTGGACAGGGCGGTGTCCGTCACTCCCTGGACCTCGGTGAGGATGCCGTACAGGTCCGGCTGCTCGGTCTCCAGTTCCGGGTGCTGTTCCATCCAGGCGTCCAGGCGCTGGTCGCCGACGAGATCCTGGTGGTGTCGACCTGCTGCGGCAGCGCGTCCAGGGCCGTCGCCAGCCCGTCGGCGACCGTGGCGATCCGCGACGCGCGGTCCTGGATGGTCGGGATGTCCTCCTCAAGCCGCGGGAGGGACTCGTCGGCCAGTTCGTTGAGCCGGTCCGTCTTGGCGGAGACCCCCTCGGAGGCGGTGCCGGCGCCCGCGGCCAGCGTCCGCGAGCCGGCGTAGAGCTCGTCCAGGCCACTGCTCAGGTCCCCGGCCCCGGTGTGCGCGGTGTCGATGCCGTCTGAGAGCTCGCCCGAGCCCTCCTCGGCGTCACCCGCCCCGCCCGCGATCTGTCCCGCTCCGTCGGCGGCCTCCTCCGTCTGGTCGTGGATCTGGTTGAAACCGAGGAAGATCTCGTCCAGGTAGTCGCTGATCGTGGAGCTCGCGACCGCGTCGCGCACCTCCTTGAAGGCACTGCTGCACAGTTGGCGGACGATGAAGTTGTTGGAGTCGTTGTAGTCGGCCCGCAGCATCGCCGGGACGGGCTCCTCGCGGTCCCGGGAGGGCGAGGTCAGGTTCTCGCTGAAGTCGGCGGGGATGGTGAGGGACACGTAGTAGGTGCCGTCGCTGAGACCGCTGGCCGCCTCCTCCGCGTCGACCGGCCGCCAGTCCAGCTCGCCGCCCTCGATCAGGGTCTCGGTGAGCTCGGCTCCGGCGTCCACGTCCTCGTCGCCGACCCGGACCGGGACGTCCTCGTTGACGAGGGCCACGGGCAGATCGCCCATGCGGCCGAACGGGTCCCAGAACGACCACAGGTACATGCCGGAGTAGAGCAGGGGGATGAGCAGCAGCGCCGCCAGGGCCGCCGTCGGCAGCGGCGACCGCAGGAAGGAGCGCATGGTGAGCAGCCCCAGTCGGGGCACCGCGAACGGGCGCACGCGCGGGGCGCGGGGGAGTCTACGCCTGGTCACGGGGGTCCTCCTCGCCCTCGCCGCGGCCCTCGCCGCGCGCGTCGTCGAACAGTTCGTCGATGTGGACGCCGCCGGGGCCGGTCCGCTCGGGGTCCTGGGCCGCATGGGCGGGCTCCCCCTGGCGGATGGGGATCGGCCCCTGGGTGTCGGAGTCGGCGACGGTGTGCACCTGGTCGGTGTCTGCGCAGGTGGCGATCACCGTGAGCCCCTCGTCCGCCAGGTCCTTGAGCGTGCGCCACATGTGCGCCTGGTGCTCGCCGCTCAGCCCGCCGTCGACGTTGTCGACCGCGAGCAGCCGGGGCTCGGACAGCAGCGCGAGCGCGACGCCGAGACGTCGCCGCTGGAGCATGGTCAGCCCCTTGACCAGTGTGTCGCGGTCGAGGTCCGCGAGGCCGACGGCCGCCATCGACTCGTCGGTGAGTGAGCGCGCGCCGGGCCGCATCCGCAGGAGCATCCCCTCGGAGAGGTGTTCGCGGACGCGAAGGCGGTCGTCGAGGGGGTTGACCTCGTCCATCAGGCCGAGCGCGCTGATCCGCCGCACCTTGCGGGCCTGGCCGGGCAGGGCGTAGCCGTCCACGAACAGGGTCCCCGACGAGGGGCGCATCCGGCCCGTCAGCGTGAGCAGCAGGGAGCTGCGGCCGCCGCCGGAGTCGGCCTGGAAGACGGTGAGTGTCCCGGGGCGCGCGGTGACGTCGACGTTCGTGTAGACGGGGCCCTCGCGCGTGGTGAGCGTGACGCCCTCGGCGTGGACGCGAGCTCCAGTCGCCCGACGCATCCAACCTCCCATTTTTATACTGACTAGTCAGTGCAAATTCCGGCTCCAGCGTACTGCCGCTCCCGGACGGCATGAGCGTCTGGCACTGTGGAGTGCCGCACAACGCGGCGCACGCGGGGCCCGCCCAATCCACGCGGAGAATTGGCCGCGGCCTTGCCCGGTCGGGCCCGACCACCGTCCCGTGGCCCGGGGGCGGTTGGATGGTGGGCGACCGGTGACGGATGTCGTGGAGGGGGACGAGGGTGGCGCAGATCGCCGAACGCGTCAGGCGGGTGTTGGACGATCCCGAGCTGTGGCCGAATGTGCCGAGCGAGGCCACCGCGCTGCAGCGGCGCATGGCCGACCGGGTGCGCGAGGAGCCGCTCGACGCGCGGTCGGTGGAACTGGTCGCGGGCCTGGACGTCAGCTACGCCAAGGACGACTCCGCGCTGTCGGCCGCCGCCGTGGTCCTCGACGCCCGGACTCTGGAGGTCGTCGACTCGGCCGTCATCTCCGCCGAGCCGACGTTCCCCTACGTCTCCGGACTGTTCGCCTTCCGGGAGCTGCCCCCGGTGCTGGAGGCTCTGGGCGCGCTCACCGTCACACCCGACGTCTACCTGTGCGACGGCTTCGGCCTCGCCCACCCGCGGCGGTTCGGCGTCGCCTGCCACCTCGGGGTCCTGCTCGATGTGCCCGTCGTCGGCTCGGCGAAGTCGGTGCTGTACGGCAAGCACGGGGAGCCGGGCGACGAGCGGGGCGCGTGGACGCCGATGGTCGCCGGACGCTCGGAGGTGGTCGAGGACTCGGCGGCGCTCGCGGCCCGGGGAGGCGAGGTGATCGGGCGCGTGCTGCGCACCCGCGAGCGGGTCAAGCCCGTCTACGTGTCCGTGGGCCACCGCGTGGACCTGGACGGCGCGGCCGACCTGGTACTGCGGCTGTCACCGAGGTATCGCGTGCCAGAGCCGGTCCGCCACGCCGACCGGTTGTGCGGCGAGCACCGCAGGGCGACGCTCGCCGCACGCCGGGTCTCCGGCTGACGGCCCGGACTCCGGCCGGGCTCGCGAGGGCGCGGAGGACACTGCTACCAGCTCGTCGGCACCGGACGGCCCTCGTTGTAGCCCGCGGCGCTCTGCACGCCCACGACCGCGCGCTCATGGAACTCGGCGAGCGAGGTGGCACCGGCGTACGTCATCGAGCTGCGCACGCCCGCGACGATCTGGTCGATGAGGTCCTCCACGCTGGGCCGCTCCGGGTCCAGGTACATCCGGCCGGTGGAGATGCCCTCCTCGAAGAGGGCCTTGCGGGCGCGGTCGAACGGGGAGTCGTCGGCGGTGCGCAGCTTGACCGCTCGGGCCGACGCCATGCCGAAGCTCTCCTTGTACTGCCTGCCCTCGGCGTCGCGCATGACGTCGCCGGGCGACTCGTAGGTGCCCGCGAACCACGATCCCACCATGACGTTGGACGCGCCGGCGGCCAGCGCGAGCGCGACGTCGCGCGGGTGCCGCACACCACCGTCCGCCCACACGTGTCTGCCCAGCTCACGGGCGGCCTCCGCGCATTCCAGCACGGCGGAGAACTGCGGGCGTCCGACTGCGGTCATCATGCGGGTCGTGCACATCGCCCCGGGGCCCACTCCGACCTTGACGATGTCGGCGCCCGCCTCGATGAGGTCGCGGGTACCCCGTGCGGTGACGATGTTGCCCGCCACGATCGGCACGGACGGCGAGAGCGCGCGCACCTTGGCGATCGCGGAGACCATCTTCTCCTGGTGGCCGTGCGCGGTGTCGATCACCAGGGTGTCCACACCGGAGGCCAGCAGTTCGGCGGCCTTGCCCGCCACGTCTGCGTTGATCCCCACGGCGGCGGCCACCCGGAGGCGGTCGCGGCCGTCGACGGCGGGCGTGTACAGGGTGGAACGCAACGCGCCGGTCCGGGTCAGCACGCCGACCAGGGCGCCGTCGGCGTCGACCACGGGCGCCAGGCGGTGCCGGTGGTCGTGCAGGATCCCGAACGCCTCCTGGGGCTCGGTGTCCACCGGGACGGTCACCAGTTCGGTGGTCATCACGTCGCGCAACTGCGCGAAGCGGTCGACGCCGGAGCAGTCGGCCTCGGTGACCACGCCGAGCGGTCGGCGGGCGTCGTCGATCACGATCACGGCGTTGTGCGCGCGCTTGGGCAGGAGGTTGAGCGCCTCGCCGACGGTGCTGGCCGGGTTGAGCGTGATGGCGGTGTCGTGGACCAGGTGCCGCTCCTTGGTCCACGCGACCACGTCGGACACCACCTCGATGGGGATGTCCTGCGGGATGACCGCGACGCCGCCGCGCCTGGCGACCGTCTCGGCCATCCGGCGACCGGCGACCGCGGTCATGTTCGCCACGACCAGCGGGATGGTGGTGCCGGTGCCGTCCTGCGACGACAGGTCGACGCTCAGCCGCGATCCCACGGCGCTGCGGGACGGGACCATGAACACGTCGCTGTAGGTCAGGTCCTGCTGCGGGACCTGGTCGTTGAGAAAACGCAATGCCTCTACCTCGGTCGAGACCGAAGGGGGTGGACCACTCCGCTGATGCTCACGGCAGGCGGCGCCTGTTGATCCCCCTCTTACCTGTCAAGTATGCCGTCATCGATTAGGTCGCACGACCCCCCGTCTGGCATGATAGGCCGGATTTCCGTTGCCACAGCCCTTCCCCGCCCCACGCCGCGTGCCGCCGGGTCTGTCTTCTCGGGACGGGCGCCTCTGGAGGGCCCGTATGTCGCGTTTCACGCTCGCCCACGTCCAAGCGCAGACCTACAAGGCCAGGGACGCCTGGTGGACGGTCTTCCTCGTCGACCCGCTCGCCGGACGGCTGGTGGTCTGGACGGCGAACCGCACGAACATCACCCCGAACCAGCTCACCCTGGGCGCGGGTGTGCTCGGTCTGCTGTCCGCGGTGTGTTTCGCCGCTCCCGTCTGGACCGGGTCGACCGGGTGGGTCTGGCTGCTGCTGGGCGCACTGCTGTTCCATCTCAGCTTCGTGCTGGACTGCATGGACGGCAAGATCGCCCGCCTCAAGGGCACCGGATCGGTGTTCGGTTCGTGGGTCGACTTCGTCTTCGACCGCGTCCGCTTCTTCGGCTGCGTGATGGCCCTGCTGGTCGGCCAGTGGGCCGTCACGGGCAGCGCGGCGTACCTGATCGCCGCTCCGTTCGTGGTCTTCTTCGACCTGTTGCGCTACCTCAACGGGTCCCAGGTCGCCAAGACGCGCCGGCTCATGAGGCACGCCCTGTCCGAGGCCGCCGGGGACAACGCGCCGGCCGCCGCTGAGGAGGACGCCGAGAGCGACGGGACCGACAGTTCGGCGCGCGCGGGCGGACCGGAGCCGACCGGCCTGTACCAGCGGGTCCGCGGGATCCTCCTCCGGTACCGCGTGCGTCCGCACCTGTTCAGCGGGATCGAGTTCGAGATGTTCCTGTGCGTGGTGGCCCCGGTGACCGTCCTGGTCGCCTTCGTCACGCCTCTGGACAGCCTGATCCTTCCGGTCGCGGTGTTGTCCTGCGCGGCGCTCGTGTTCTTCGAGATCGTCCTGGTCGCCCGGCTGTGGAAGGAGACCCGCCGCTTCGAGCGGCTCTCCCATGAAATGGCGGCGTCGGTGCCGGTCTCCAACGGCAGCTGATCCGGTCCGCACGCGGGTACGGTCCCGGGACCCTACCCGCGTTCCGGCCGTCACTCCGTCCGCGCGCCGGTCTCCCCCTCGTCCTTTCCGCGTGTGCGCCGGGCGAGCGCGCGCACGGGCCGGCGGTCCCTACGGGGCCGGCAGTCATCGCTCAGGAACCACGTCAGTTGCGGTTCGACCGCCCACCTGAGTCCCGCGCGCGCCCACGGCGTGCACAGCGCGAACGTGACGACCAGCGCCAACGCGATGGTGGCGGTCATGCCGACGGGGCCGGTCATGACGTCGTACCAGGACGAGTCCTTGAGCAGCAGGAGCACCACGGAGTGCCCCAGGTAGACGTAGAGCGAGTAAGTGCCCAGCTTCGTCGCCCAGGTGCGGCGTTTGGGCGTGAGCGCGAGCACGGACACGCTCATCAGCAGGGCCAGGCCCATGAAGGCCAACCGGATGCCCATGCTCGGCAGCAGCGGGTCGATGTCGCGGTCGGTGAGACTGTCCCGCCAGAACAGCCAGTCGCGGCTCAGCTGGTCCGAGACGGGCACCGCCAGGACGGCGGTGACGGCCAGGACCGCGACCGAGGCGATCCGCACCCACCACCGGTCGAGGAAGGCGAAGTGCTCCCGGCGCAGACTCAGTCCGAGGACGAAGAACGGCAGGAAGCTGAGCACGCGCCCCAGCGACAGGGTGGTGCCGAGGTCGGCGGTGGCGGCGCAGACGGAGATGACGACGCGATGCCGACGGGCCAGCGGAGCCGATGCCACACCGGAACGCTCAGCCGCCACAGGAACAGGGCCACCAGGAACCACAGGGTCCACGTGGGCTCTAGGACCGACAGGGACTCCGGGAGGCCGCCGCGCTCGACGGCGTAGATCGTCTGGTGGGCCGTCCAGAAGATGAGGTAGGGCACCGCCAGGGACAGGACCAGCTTCTCCACGCGGTTCGACGAGGCGTCGAAGTTTCGCGACAGGTACCCGCTGATCAGGACGAACGCGGGCATGTGGAAGAGGTAGATCCAGTAGTACAGCGCGCTGGCGGGTGTGTACTCGCCGATGTAGGGCACGACCGAGTGGCCGACCACAACCAGCGTGACGAGGATGAACTTGGCGTTGTCCAGACGGGCGTCCCGGCCGGTGGCGGGAGCCGTCTCCGAGCCCGCGCCACGGGTGGCGGGCGCGGCGGCTGCCGGGCCCGCCCCGTCGTGGCGGGTGGGCGGACTGGTCATGGGTGGGGCCACGGGTGGACTCCGAGTTCACTGGTTCTGGGACGGGTGCACGGTCCCCGGCCCGCGTGGGCGGTGGCGACGCCGAACGGGCGGAGGCCGAGCCGATCCGGGTGCGTTTCCTTGGACTGTCGCGGGTTCGTCAGGTCCGGCGGCCCCCGCCGAGCGCGGTCCTCGTGTGCGCGAGGCCCTGGCGAAAGCGGCGGGGAGGGAGTGCCGGGTGATCGGGTGAACCCATCGGGTGCAGCGTTACCTTACTGAGACATACTGCGTCACGCCAGGGGTTCACACAAATCCGCCGGTTTCCCGGAGCGTCGCGACACGGCCGCGGACGCCGTGCGGTGCGCACCGGCGCGGCCGCCCAGATCTCCGGTCGCCGCGCGTGTGCAGACAATAACCCATCCGACGGCGGTCGCGGCCCCGGGGGCGGCCGCTGCGGTGTGGGGCCGCGACGTGCGCGCCGATAGGCTGACCTCCGGCAGTGCCCGCGGGCAGCGCCCACACAGTCGAGAACGAAGAAGGCGGTGGAAACCGTGCCGCACGCGGTGGACCCCAACCGTGCCGCCCAGCACGGGAGCGTGGTCATGCGACTCCTCGACGAGCTGTTCCCGCTCGTGGAGGGGTTCTACGTCGACCTGCACAAGAACCCGGAACTCTCCCACTGCGAACAGCGCACCGCCAGCGGCGTCGCGGAGTGGCTGACCCAGACCGGCTACGAGGTGCACACGGGCGTCGGCGGCACCGGCGTGGTCGGCGTCCTGCGCAACGGCCCCGGCCCGACCGTCATGCTGCGCGCCGACATGGACGCCCTCCCCGTTACGGAGCGGACCGGGCTGCCCTACGCCAGCACGGCGCGCGCGGTGGACCCCGACGGCGCCGAGGTCCCCGTCATGCACGCCTGCGGCCACGACGCGCACACGGCGTGCCTGGTCGGAGCCGCCGACCTGCTCTCCGAGACCCGTGACGAGTGGGCCGGGACAGTCATGGTCGTGGCCCAGCCCGGCGAGGAGACGATCGACGCGCCCGCGCCATGCTCGACGACGGCCTCTTCGAGCGCTTCGGCCGCCCCGACGTCATCCTCGCCCAGCACCTGGGGCCCCAGCCCGCCGGGCTCATCTCCCACCGCGCGGGTGTCATCATGGGCGCCGCGCGGTCCTACCGGGTGCGCGTGCACGGCGAGGGCGGTCACGCCTGCGCGCCGCACACCACGGTCGACCCGGTGCTCATCGCCGCCAACATCGTCACCCGTCTGCAGGGGGTCGTCGCCCGCGAGGTGAGCCCGGGCGAGACCGCCGTGATCACCGTGGGCAGGATCCAGGCCGGGACCAAGGCCAACGTCATCCCCGACGAGGCCTACCTGGAGATCAACACCCGGGCGCTCAACGAGGGCCTCATCGCGCAGCTGGAGGCGGCGATCGGGCGGATCGTGCGCGCCGAGGCCGCGGCCTCCGGCGCCCCGCGCGAGCCGGAGATCGAGTCCTTCCAGGCCGCCGGGGTGACCCGCAACGACGCGGCGAGCACCGAGTCCGTCTCCGCCGCGCACCTGGCCTACTTCGGCGAGGACTACGTCATCCACCTGCCCGACCCGTCGCCGGGCAGCGAGGACTTCGGGATCTTCGGACTGCCGGACGACCCCCAGCCCATCCCGTACGTGCTCTGGTTCGTCGGGGCCACGCCGCACGACGTGTGGGAGGCCGCCCCCGGCGACAGCCCGTACGAGAAGATGTCGAACGTCCCCAGCCCCCATTCCCCGTACTTCGCGCCCGCCCGCGAACCCACCCTGCGCGCCGGGCTCGCCGCGATCACCGTCGCGGCCCTGTCCTACCTGGGCCGGGAGGACCGGACCTCCGTGGCGCCGCTGGGCGCGCCGGTCCCGCAGGAGGGGCCGGTGCCCGGCCCGCCGCCCGCGGACGCGGGTACGCCCTTCCCGGCGCCGCCGCCCGTCGGCGCCCCCGTGGGCGGCGCCTTCCCCGGCCCGCCCCCGGAGCCCGTCACCGTGCCGGAGCCGTCCGCGGCCTCGGCGCACACGGGCGCGAACGACGCCTACGACAGCGCCTACCTGGCCTCCTCCTGGGACGACCCCGACCACGAGGACCCCGCGCACGTCACGCACGACGCCGACATCCCTTCCGTGATGCGGTCCCAGGACGAGGAGTGGCGCTCCGAGAAGGCCGAGGAGTCCACCCTGTCCGCCGACATGGCGGCCTTCCTGGACGACGACCCTCCCCAGGGTCCGCCCACCGGTCCGGCCTACTCGGGCCCGCCGCCCCAGGGCGACGCGCACGACGCGCCGCCACCACCCCAGGGGCCGGACGACGGCGGCTCCCAGTACCGACTCTGACCGGGCACGGGGGCCGCCCCTGGCGGTGGGGTGACCGCCGTGTGCGCGCGTCTCTGCGGCACCCCTGGGAGATCCCCCTCCTGATCGCCTGCGGTCTGGTGACGGTGCTCGCCGTCGTGGGCGCGGTCAGCCGTGCCTACGCGGGCGATCCGAACGAGCCGCTCCTGCTGCTGAGCGTCCCCGCGCTCGTGTACTTCGTGCGCGGCCAGCTGTTCGCGCGCCAGCGCGTCAACGGGGTGCGCATCACCGAGGAGCAGTTCCCGGAGGCGTACCGGATGGTCGCCGAGGCGGCCGCCGCGTTCCACATGCGGCGACCGCCCGAGGCCTACATCGTGCTGGGCAACGGGGTGATCAACGCGTTCGCCTCGGGCCACGGGCTGCGCAGGTACGTGGCGATCAACAGCGACCTGTTCGAGGTCGGCGGGAGGCTGGCCGACCCCGACGCCCTGCGGTTCGTCATCGGGCACGAGGTCGGCCACATCGCCGCGGGGCACACGTCCTTCTGGCGGCAGTTCTCCGTGTCCGTCGCCCAGGTGATCCCGGGCGTCGGCGCGACGCTCGGACGGGCGCAGGAGTACACGGCCGACAACCACGCCTACAAGTTCTGTCCCGAGGGGATGCACGGACTGCGCGTGCTCGCCGCGGGCAAGTACCTGTACCAGGCCGTGGACTTCGACGACATCGCCGCGCGCGCCGCCACCGACACCGGGTTCTTCGTCCTGCTGGTCAACCTGCTCTCCTCGCACCCCGTGAACACCTTCCGCTTCGCCGCGCTGGCCGACCGCAGCAGGCCGGGCCGCGTGTTCTAGGGGCTTTCCCCACACAGCGAACCGGGCGACCGAGGTGTCCCGCGCGCCGTGCGGAGCGGTCGAAGGGCCGAGGACCGGAGCCGAGCCGCCGGGAACCGGGCGTGCCCGTCCTAACCTCCGTTCCCCTGGCGGGGGATCTTCGCCGCGACCTGCGGCGGCAGCGGTTCGTGGCGCAGGTAGGAGCGCGTGAACACACCGGTTCCGTGCGACAGTGAGCGCAGCTCCACGGCGTACCTCGTGATCTCCAGCGCCGGCACCTCCGCGCGCACCACCGCCCGGCCGCCCGGCGCCGTCTCCGTGCCCACGACGCGGCCCCGGCGCGCGGACAGGTCGCTCATCACGGTCCCGAGGTAGCTCTCGTCCACCTCCACCGACACCTCGTCCACCGGTTCCAGCATCGCCAGCCGCCCGGCCTCGGCGGCGTTCCTCAAGGCGAGCCGGCCGGCCTTCTGGAAGGCCATGTCGGAGGAGTCCACCGAATGCGCCTTGCCGTCGTAGAGCGTGACCCGGATGTCCACGAGCGGGTAGCCCGAGTCGACGCCCTCGGCCATCTGGGCGCGCACGCCCTTCTCCACGGACGGGATGAACTGCCGCGGGACCACACCGCCGACGATCTCGTCGACGAACTCCAGCCCCGCCCCGGACCGCAGCGGCTCCACACGGATGCGGCAGACCCCGTACTCGCCGTGCCCGCCGCTCTGCTTGACGTTGCGCCCCAGCCCCTGGGCTGCGGAGGCGAACGTCTCCCGCAGCGGCACCCGCATCTCACCGGTCTCCACGCGGACCCCGTACCTGTGCTCCAGGTGGTCCAGCGCGGCGTCCAGGTGGGCCTCACCCAGCGTCCACAGGACCATCTGGTGCGTCTCGGCGTTCACCTCCACGTGCAGCGACGGATCCTCCGCGACCAGCCGGGCCACCGATTGGGACAGCTTGTCCTCGTCGGCGGAGGAGGCTGCCCTGATCGCCATCGGGTACAGGGGCTGGGGGAAACGCCACGGCGCCACGCGCAGCGGGCGAGCGCGGTCGGACACGGTGTCGCCGGTGCGGGCGGCGGGCAGTTTGGCCACCAGGCACAGGTCTCCGGCGACCGCTTCGCCGACCGGCCGGTGCTCCCGGCCCAGCGGCGCCGACAGCGCGCCCAGCCGTTCGTCGCTGCCCGCGCGGTCGTGCTCCTCGGCGCCGGTCATCCCGCTGGGCACCCCGTGCCCGTGCAGGTGGATCTCGGAGTCGGGACGCAGCGTTCCGGAGAACACACGCACCAGGCTCATACGGCCCACGTACGGGTCGCTGGTGGTGCTGAGCACCTCGGCCACGAGCGGGCCGTCGGGGTCGCAGGACAGCCCTCCGACGGGTCTCCCGTCCGGCCGCACCACCTCCGGCAGGGGGCGGCGCGTCGGGTCGGGACAGGAGAGCGGCAGTTCGCGCAGCAGTTCGCGCACGCCGACGCCCTTGGTCGGGCTGATCGCCAGCACGGGGTGGAACCCGCCCTCGGCCACCGCCTCCTTGAGGTCGGCGATGAGCCGGTCCGGGTCGAGTGCGCCGCCCTCCATGTAGCGCTCCATGAGGTCCTCGTCCTCGCTCTCGGTGATGACCTCCTCGACCAGGGTCTCCCGGAGTGGTCCGGCCTTCTCACGCAGCCAGTCGGGGACCGGGCGGTCGGTCGCCTCGCCGTCGGAGTAGTCGTGGTAGCGCTCGGACACCAGGCCCCACACGCCCACGAGGTGGCGGGAGTCACCGCTGCCCTCGACGGCGGGGACGTAGGCGGCGTGGACGCCGCCGCCGAAGGCCTCCTGGCACTCGGCGACCACCTGGTCGAAGTCCGCGCGCGGGTGGTCGATCTTGGTGACGGCCACGGCGCGGGGCATCCCCACGGCGGCGCACTCCTCCCACAGCACGCGCGTGCGCCCGTCCACGCCGTCCAGGGCGGAGACGACGAACAGGGCGGCGTCGGCGCCGCGCAGACCGGCGCGCATAGCGCCGATGAAGTCGGCGTAGCCGGGGTGTCCAGAAGGTTGACCTTGACGTCGCCCACCATGACCGGGCTCACGGTGAGGTTCACCGACCGCTTCTGGCGGATCTCGACCTCGTCGTGGTCGCTGACCGTCGTGCCCTCCTCCACGCGACCGGGGCGACCGATCTCCCCGGCGGCGAGGAGAAGGGCCTCCACGAGACTCGTCTTCCCCGCACCGGACGGTCCCACGAGCACGACGTTGCGAATGTTTTCGGGCCTGTCGGCCCCGGGTACTGTTCCGGCTCGGTCCACCATCCCTACCACCCATCCCTTCGGGGTCGGCTGCCGGTCGCGCCAGGGCGGAGGGCACCGTCGCTGGTGTGACCCGTGACTCTCTCCACATTCGCTTGTCACGTCCCCCACCACAAGAGGTCACCCGCACGTGTTCCGACTCATGCTCATATGTCGGGAAAACAACCGGTCATGCGCGGGGCAGGTGACGGGAACGACACACCGGGGGCGGGCAGCGCGAGCGAGGGCGGATCGGGCACGATGGGCGGGTGCCTGACACCATCGACCATCCGCACTCCCAGATCCGACGCTTCTGGCTGACCACCTCCGACGGGGTGGGCATCGACGCCCTGCTGCGGCGCGGCGCCCAACCCCGTACCACCGCCGTGGTCCTGGCCAACGGCTTTACCGGGACCCACCACAGCCCCCACACCCGGGCGATCGTCGAGGGTCTGCTGCCAGTCGGCGACGTGATGACCTTCGACTTCCGCGGCCACCACGGATCCGGCGGCCTGAGCACGGTCGGCAACGCCGAGATCCACGACCTGGAGGCGGCCGTCGGTCGGTTGCGGGAACTGGGCTACACCTCCGTCGCCACCGTGGGATTCTCCATGGGCGCGGCGGTCGCGGTCCGACACGCGGCGATCTTCGGCGGCGTCTGCGCGGCCGTGGCCGTGAGCGGGCCCAGCCGCTGGTACTACCGGGGCACCCGGCGGATGCGCCTGCTCCACTTCGGCATCGAGGGCGCCCTCGGCCGGTTCTTCCTGCACCGCGTCCGCAAGGTGCGGGTGACCGACCAGCGGTGGAACCCGCGCCCGGCGGAGCCGCGAGAGGTCGCCGGGGACATCGCGCCGACCCCGCTGCTGGTGGTGCACGGGGACGCCGACGGCTACTTCCCGGTCTCCCACGCCGTGGCGATCCACGACGCCGCCCGTGAGCCGCGGGAGCTGTGGATCGTCCCCGGGATGGGGCATGCCGAGCGCGCGGTGACGCCGGAGTTGACCGCCCGGCTGCGCGACTGGCTCGGGGAGCGGGTCACCGCTGTCGGGGACTGACGGAGGGAGCACCGTCGACAGGAGTTCCAAACCGGGATAGAAAGGGCGGATGACCCGATCTCATCCGCCCTCCTCCGCGCGTTCCGCCACGCCGCTCGGAGACGGTCTTCCGGGGCTGCGCGGACGGGGGTTCGTCCTGCTCATCGCGGCGACCGCGATCGGACTGTGCGGGTTCGCCGCCGTCCTGCCGCTCGTGCCACTGTGGGCCACGCGGGGCGGCGCGGGTGAGTTCGGCGCGGGCGTCACGACGGCCGCGTTCATGCTCACGACCGTCCTCACCCAGCTCCGCATGCCCTGGCTCCTCGACCACGCCGGAGGCTACCGGTGGGCGTACCCGGTCGGCTGCCTGGTCATGGGTCTGCCCACGCCGCTGTTCTCGGCCACGACCGACCTCGGCCCGCTCGTCGCCGTGTCCGCCGTGCGCGGTGTCGGATTCGGGATGGTCACCGTCGCCGGGACCGCGCTGGCGGCCCGGCTGGTGCCCGCCGAGCAGATGGGCCGGGCGACCGGCTACTACGGCCTGGCCGTCGGTGTGCCGCAGGTGCTCATCCTCCCCGGTGGGGTGGGTTTGGCGCTGTGCCTGGGTTTCGACACGGCGTTCTGGCTCACCGGCCTGTGCTCGGTGGCGGGTGCCGTCCTGTCCGCGGGCGTCTGGTTCGCGGACGGCGGTCGCAATCGGCCCGCGCTCAGGGGCGCGGGCCGGTCGCGGCGTCCCGGGGCCACTGGGGCGCGCGTGCCGAAGTCGGCCTTGGCGGCGCCGCTCGTGCTCATGCTGCTGACCGCCTCGGCGGCCAGCGCGCTCGTCACGTTCGTGGCGATTCCCCTGGAGGGGGTGGCGTGGCTGGCCAGCGGTGCGCTGGCGCTCTACGCGCTGGGCGTGGTGGTCGGCCGGTGGAGCGCAGGGAGCCTGCACGACCGTCAGGGCCGGAGCCTCCTGCTGCTGCCGGGAATGGCGGTCGCGGTCGCCGGGACCGTCCTGACCACCGCCGGTCTGTGGTGGCACGGCGGCGTCGGGCAGCCGGGAGTCGGGACGGCGTCCCTGGTGCTCAGCGGCGCGGCGGTGTTCGGCCTCGGGTTCGGCGCCGTTCAGAACGAGACGGTCACCCTCATGCTGAACCGTGCCGGTCCGGCCGGGTTCGGCCGGGCCAGCGCGGTCTGGAACATCGGCTACGACGGCGGCGCGGGAGCAGGCGCGGTGGGGCTGGGCCTGGTCATCCAGTCGCTGGGTTACGGGCCGGCGTTCGCGCTCACGGCCGC
Source organism: Nocardiopsis sp. CNR-923 (assembly GCF_001942255.1). Classification (GTDB taxonomy): domain Bacteria; phylum Actinomycetota; class Actinomycetes; order Streptosporangiales; family Streptosporangiaceae; genus Nocardiopsis. The sequence goes on along the minus strand of NZ_MKKC01000098.1, from coordinate 49,793 downwards.
GGCGTTGGCGGCGGCCCTGCCGCTCGCCCGCGTTGGGCACTCGCCCCGGCCCGCCCAGGTGGTCTGACCCGCCCCTCGGGCGCGGGTTCGAGACGTGCGCGGTGTCCCCTCCAGGGGGTGCGCACGCCCACGTCGCACGGGCCCGCCAGCCCGTCGGGCGACGGTTTCCTCGCAGCGCCCCTCTACCGGGACCGAACGTCCACGTTGCCGTCGAGCAGCTCGCGGGCGCGGCGAACCAGTTCATCGCGCACCTCGTCCGGCGCCAGGACGCGCAACGGGGTGGCCAGGCCGAGCAGGTACCGGGCGAGGCCGACCGCATCGGGTCCGCCGATGTCGACGATGGTCGCCCCGGCGCCCTCGGAGCGGTGGGTGCCGACCGTCGGCGGGATCAGCCGGACGGCCCGTTCCATCGGCAGCGGGAGGCGGATCGTCGCATGGAGCGGATACACGCCGCTCGCCGTCGCCTCGCGGACGAGCAGTGCCGGATCGGGCGGATCCACGAGCTCGACCGCGTGTCCGGTCGGCCGTACCCGCTCGACCCTGTCAGCGCGGAACGTCCGCCATCGGTCGCGCGTCACGTCGCGCGCGACGAAGTACCAGCGGCGGCCCGTGTGCACCAGGCGGTAGGGATCGGCGTCCCGCTCTGTCCGCTGCCCGTTCCGGTCGCGGTAGGACAAGCGGACCCGCTCACCCCGGCGGCAGACCGTGACCAGTTCCAGCAGCAGGCCGGGCGCGATCTGGGGCTGGTCCGGTCTGGCTGTGTGGACCAGGGCGGAGTCCAACTCACCGAGCCGGTCGGCGATCCGCCGGGGCAGACCCTGCCGCAGCTTCAACAGGGCGGACAACGCCGCCGGTTCACCCCCCAGCGCGCCGCTCAGCGCCGCCTCGCGCAGCCCGACGGCGACGGCCAGCGTCTCCTCCTCGTCGAGGACCAGAGGCGGTATCCGGGAACCGCCGACGAGAGCATAGCCGCCCCAGGGGCCGGGGTCCGACCCGACTTCGTAGCCGAGTTCCCTGAGCCTGGAGATGTCCCTTCGGACCGTGCGTTCGGTGACCGCCATGCGTTCAGCCAGTTCGCCGCAGGTCCACGACGGCCGCGCGGACAGCAGCGAGAGCAGGTGCAGCAGGCGGGCGGATGTGCTGATCACGTCCTTGAGTATCTCCCGCGACCAGGACCGAACCTGTCCTGGTCGCGTTCTAACGTGTCGCCCATGAGCACTGAAACCACGTCCGGACCCACGATGCGCTACGCGGCCGTCACCTTCGACTGCCCCGATCCCGCCGAACTGGCCCGCTTCTACGCCGAAGTCCTCGGCCTGCCCGTCGTCTACTCCAGTGACGACTTCATCCTGCTCGGCCAGGAGGGGGCGGCCGGTCTGGGCTTCTCCCGGCTGCCGGGCTACCAGCGTCCCACCTGGCCGGATCCCTCCCGGGAGAAGCGGGCCCACCTCGACCTGGGCGTCGACGATCTCGATGCCGCCCAGACCAGACTCCTCGCCCTGGGTGCGACCGAGCCCCCGAGCCAGCCCGAGCCCGATCGGTGGAGGGTTCTGCTGGACCCCGCCGGACATCCCTTCTGCATCTCCACCCTGGTCTGAGCGGTCGGTCCCTTCCCGGGAGTCCGCGGCACGACGCGGCCAGGCCAGGGGTCGGTGGCCGCGTCGTGCCGCCAGCTCCACGTCCCACGGGGGACGAATGCCGCAGCGGACGGGATTCGTCCCCCCTACGAGTACGACGAGATGTGCACGTGGTCGTAGTGGTTCTGGGTGTTGTCGCCCCGGTCGTTCATCGCGACCCACTGGGGGTTGGACTGCTGCCAGATCCGCTGCCGCCAGATCACGTAGTCCACGCCCCACGCGGCGGCGTTGTCGATCGCGTGCTGGGCGATCTGGTCGCCGAGGGCCTGGTTCTCCGCCGAGGGCATCGCTCCGCCGGAACTCATCATGAAGTCGCAGGCGCGGCCGTCGCCGTGGTCGTCGGCGCTGGGCCGCCAGCAGCCCACGGGGTAGGGCGCGCCGTAGGTCATGATGATGTTGTCGCGGATCGCGGCCATGCGGGCCGTGGTGGAGTCCCAACCGCCGCCCCGGGCGCTGTCGGGGATGGTGCCGTTCCCCGGGGTCTCGGGGACCTGGGACTCCTCGTACTCCCGGATCCGCTCCTCGACCTCCTCGCGCTCCGACTCCAGCGTCTCGACGAGCTCCTCGGCCTCGGCCAGTTCGCCGTTGAGCTCCGCGGCGACCTCCTCCTGCTCGCGGTGGGTCTCGACGAGGTCGGAGATTTGCGCGGCCTGGTTCTCGCTGAGGTAGGCGACGGTGGCGGCGTCGGTGAACATCTGCTCGGGCTCGCTGGCGAAGACGATCTGGAGGCTCGGGAGGAAGCCGTCGGTCTTGTAGCGGGAGGAGGCGATGACGGACACGCCGCTCCGGGACGATTCCAGGCGTTCCTCGATCTCGGCCAGATCGTCCTCGGCCTGTTCGACGCGGTCCCGGATCTCGGTGAACTGGAGGAGTTCGCCCTCGTAGGAATCCTCCAGCTCCTTGGCCCGCTCGGTCAGCTCGTCGATGTCGACCTCGTCCGGCTCGGCCGTCGCGGCCGAGGGCAGGGCGACCACGAGCGCCGCGGCGAGCGCGGTGGCGGCGAGGGCGGAGCGCCGGGCGCGCCGCGGGGTGGGCGGGTGAGAAGGTGTCATGGCTGCTCCGAGGGCGACCCGCGCACGGCCCTTCGCGCCGGCGGTGGTGCTGAGGGTGCCGGGGGAGGGGCGCACGGCGGATCTGACGAGATCTTCATGCCTTGTGCGGTGACCCACGTGACCGCGGGGGAGTGTGCGGGGATGTGTCCGAAGATACCCGGAGTTGCGCACTGCGACGGAAGCCCCCGGCGCGGCCGGTCTCGGTCAGCGCGCGCCGCCGAAGGCGCTGGGAAGGGCGTTTCCGGTGGGAGTCGCGGGTGCGGTCTCGGTGGGGAGGAACCAGGAGGAGCGGCGGATGTCACGCATCGCGTGCTTGCGGTTCTCCGCGTCGAGCCGCTCGATGTAGAGCATGCCGTCCAGGTGGTCGGTCTCGTGCTGGAGGCAGCGGGCCATCAGTCCCGTGCCCTCGACGGTGACCGGTTCGTTGCGCAGGTCGACACCGGTGACGACGGCGTGCTGGGCGCGGCGGGTGGGGTACCAGAGCTCGGGGACGGACAGGCAGCCCTCCTCCCCGTCCTGAGTCTCGTCGGACGTCCGCGTGATCCGCGGGTTGATCACGTACCCGATCCGGCCCTCGACGTTGTAGCTGAACACGCGCAGCCCGACACCGATCTGGGTGGCGGCGAGCCCGGCGCGGCCGGGGGCGTCCACGGTGTCCAACAAGTCCCGGACCAGGGCCTTCGTGTGCTGGTCGAACCGGGTGACGGGGGTGGTCCTGGTGACGAGGACGGGGTCGCCGAACCGGACGATGGGGCGCATGGTCATGCCCCTCAGGTTAGGACATGTTCCGTTGGCCGGGTACGGGTCCTCAGACCGCCAGGCCGGGGCGCAGGGAGTCGTCCAGGACCATCTCGATGTAGTCCAGGGCGGCCCGGCGGCGGGCGAGCGCGCTCTCGTACAGCGAGGGCGCCTGGGCGCTGCGGCGGACGCGCAGGCACTCGTTGACGATCCGCTGCCACCGTTCGGGGAAGGCGTGCAGCGCGTAGGCGCCCGCCCCCGACTTGGAGGTGATCTCACCGGTCTTGAGCGTGAAGTGCAGCCGGCTGACGCTGAGCACGCTCCAGGACGGGGCGAGGGAGCCGAGCACGGCCAGGCCGCGCGGGGTCACCAGGCGCCCGGCCTTCTCCCGCCAGCGGCGCCACTGCTCGTCCAGCGAGCCCAGGGACCAGGTGCGCAGGCTCTCGGGCTCGTCCCACACGTCCAGTTCGAGGGGATGCGGGCCGCGCATGGTGACGCCCCGGTCGGCGAGGATGTGCCAGGTGACGGGGTTGACGTCGGCGCTCGCCCGCTGCCGGAAGCGCCCGGCGATCACCGAGGCGACGGAGCCGCAGGCGGCGGGGTCGCGGGTGAGGTCGTCCCAGGTGACGTGGATCCCGTTGAACTGGGGGCGGGGGACGTCGGAGCGGGTGAGGGCGTGGACGCGCCGCAGGAGGTCGAGTTCGTGCTGGCCCGGCGTGTGCGAGGTGACGATGACGAAGTCGACGTCACTGGTGTGCGGGCGGAAGTCGCCGAGGGCGACCGAACCGGTCAGATAGAGGCCTTCGACCAGGCCGGGGGCGGTCTGGTCCGCGTGTGCGAGGAAGGTCTGCGCCAGCGTCTGCACCCGAGGGTGGACGGCCATGCTCACTCCAGTCTGGACGGTTCGGCGGTTCGCGGTTCGCGTGCCGCCCCGGGGTGGGGAGCCGGGGACGCGATGACCAGCGGATTTCCCGTGGCGGGTGTGACACGGGTAAACCCTCCGATCGTGGTCAAGTGTGGTTGCCCCGACGGTTGATGGCAAGTGATCACGCCGGGTACGCCCCCTGTCTCCCCACGCCAGGTGGTGTGGAACCACGTGAGGGAAGGGGAGCGTGCACCCTTGACAGTAGTGCTTCGGATGTGTCAAAGGCCGGGTCGCGGTGTCCGTGCGCGCGGGGCGGACGGGGTCGCCCGTCGCGGGCGCCGCGCCCTCCCGCCAGGCGCATGCCGCGCGGTGGACGAAGCGCGATCCGCCGCCCGGGGCCGGTAGGAGCGAACGTCCGTTCCGACGCATGTGCACCTGCTCTGTGCGTGTGCATTGGAATTAATTTGCACCGGCTTTTCTCTGGAGAACTCGCGGGACGAATCCACCGCGCGCCCCACGGCATTCGGATGTGATTCGCCCTTCGTTGTCCACGGTCCAGTTCCCCCTGTTTCGGCAACCTCGCGGGTGTCGTTCCTGCGTGCGGTCGGCCGAACGGGAGGCGGAGTGGGGCGGCTGCCGTGCGCGTGCGCCATGCGGCCAACACCACACTCTCGGGGCTGTGGACACGGACCAGTTTTTCGGTGATTGTTATGGTTCACCAAGAGAGCCTCTGGTGATAACCATCACAGCCATTGTCTGTTGTTTTCCTGTGCGTAACACGAGGGCACTCCCCCGAAACTGGGCCGCTTTACGCTCGCGGAGGACGGCAGGTCTGCACTGCGATTCCCAAGGAGCCGTACATGGTCCCCACGATGGTCCTCGTAGCCGACGACGCGCGTGACGCCCACCGCCGCGAGGCACTGTGCGGTCTCGCCGAGGCGGTCGCCAACCGGGGGGAGGCTCCCGTGGCCCCGGCCTTCGGCAGCCCCGACGAGGTCGCCGCCGCGATCCGGTCCGTCCCCGGGCCCAAGGTGGTCGTCCCCGCGTACGTCGCCGGCGGCGACGTGGCCAGCGCGCACCTGTTCTCGCGGCTCGACCTGGCCCACCTGGAGAACTCCTGCCACACGACTCCGCTGGGCGCGGTGCCCTCGATCGTCGCCGACCTCGCCGGACGGCTCGCGGACTCCGGCTGGAGCCCCGCCGACGGCGTGGTCCTGGCCGCCGACGGCACCACCGGCGGTGAGGAGCGCCAGGTGGTCATGGACGTGGCCCGCATGCTCAGTCGGCGCCTCGCCTCCCCCGTGCAGGTCGGGTACCTGCGCACCTGGGCCCCGTCGGTCTTCGACGCCGTCGACCGCCTGCGCCGCGACGGCCGCGAGCGGGTCGCGGTCGCCGCGTGGCGGCTGGTCGACGGACCCGACTTCGACCTCCTCCGGAGCCTGGACGTCACCGCCATCACCGCTCCGCTGTGGCCGTCCGACCTGATCGTGGACACCCTGCTCGCCCAGCACCGGGCCGCGAAGGGGCGTCTGGTCTGACCGGCCGTTCCCCAACCGTTATCCACGCGCGCGGGTGGGTATGTGCCCAAGGGGCGGAAATTCACCGCACCCCTCGAAACCACATCCGTATCGCGCGACCGGCACACGGCACGAGGCGGATCCGGGAACGGCTCCTCCCGAGGCCGCCACCTCCCCAACCTCGGCGCGGACCTAAGGTGGATATATGAATGACGTCACAGCGCGGTTCGTCGACGAACGGCAACGTCGTCGTCTGGAACGGCGCTTCGGCGGCCATGTGACCGAGTGGCTCGCCGAACTCCCCGCCGTCGTGGAGAAGATCGCGACGGAGTGGCGGCTGACCGTGCGGGGAGGCGCACCGCACGGCCGCACGGCGGTCGTCGTCCACGTCACGCTTCCCGACGGCCGCGACGGCGTCCTCAAACTCTGCCCGGACGCCGGTCTGGCGGTCTCCGAGGCGCACCTGCTCCGCATGTGGGCGTCCTCGCACCGGGTGCCCGAGGTGTGGGCCCTGGACCACGAACGCGGCGCCATCCTGCTGGAGCACATCGGGGGGGACACCCTCGCGGAGATCGGCGTGGTCCCGCCGATGGTGACGATCGGCACCCTCATCTCGCAGCTCCACGAGGTGGAGGTGCCCCGCTCCCAGCTGATAGAGCTGCGCCCCCTCATGGCGCGCGTGCAGTTCATCTTCGACCTGTCCGGCCGGGAGCGCAACGAGGGCCCGGCGGCCGAGGTCGTGTCGACGACCGCCATGCACCAGGGGTACTGCCGCGCCCGCGCGCTGGCCATCGGCGAGGTGGACGTGGTCCCCCTGCACGGTGACCTGCACCCCGGCAACGTGCTCGACGGCGGCCCTCGGGGCCTGGTGGCCATCGACCCGCGCGCTGCCACGGAGACGCCGCGGTCGACGCCGTGGACTGGGCGGTGTGGAAGGCCAGGAGCGTCGTCGAGGTGGAGCGGCGCGTCGACGTCCTCTCGCACACCCTGGGTGTGGACGGCGACCGCATGATGGAGTGGGTGCGTGCGTTCGCGCCGTGCTTCGCGGTCGCCAAGGTGAACCGGGCGCAGGGCCACACCGAGGAGTTCGAGACCGTCATGGACCTCGTGGAGGGCGACCGGACGCTGGCGCCGCCCCACCTCGGGTGAGGCCGTGTCGTCTTGGGCCTCCTCTTCGCTTCGGCCCGCCCGCGCCCGCCACCGCCCGGCGACCGCTTCGCCCACGCGGGACCTCAGGCGTCGGTCTCCGGCGTCTCGAACCGGTAGCCCCGACCGGCCTCCGTGATGAGGTAGCGCGGCCGCGCGGGGTCCGGCTCCAGCTTCCTGCGCAGCTGTGCGAGGTAGACCCGCAGGTAGTTGGTCTCGCTCTGGTAGGCGGGGCCCCACACGTCGTGCAGCAGTTGGCGCTGGCTGACCAGTTGCCGGGGCCGCCGGGTCAGGATCTCCAGGATGTGCCACTCCGTCGGGGTCAGGCGCACCTCCTCGCCGTCCCTGGTGACGCGCTTGGCCCCCAGGTCCACCGTGAAGTCCGGCGTGCGCACCACCGGCGCCTCCTCCACCGGGACCGACCGTCGCTCGGCCGCCCGCATCCGGGCCAGCAGCTCGTCCATTCCGAACGGCTTGGTCACGTAGTCGTCCGCGCCCGAGTCCAGGCAGCGGACCTTCTCCCCGGCCGAGTGCCGAGCCGACAGCACGATGATCGGCACCTGCGACCACCCCCGCAACCGCTGGATGACCTCCATGCCCTCCATGTCCGGCAGCCCGAGGTCCAGCAGCACGACGTCCGGGTGGCGTTCGGCGGCCAGCCGCAGCGCTGAGGCGCGTCGGGAGCGGTGTCCACGTTGTGGCCGCGCGCCCGCAGGTTGATGCGCATCGCGCGGATGATCTGCATGTCGTCGTCAACGACCAGGACCCGCATCGGCCTCCCCCTCTTCTTCGCGCTCGCCGTCCGTGTCCGCGGCTCTTAGGTCGAACACCATGGTCAGACCGCCGCCGGGGGTGTCCTCGGGCGAGAGCGCGCCGTGCATCGCCTCAACGAAACCACGGGCGACGGCCAGCCCGAGACCGACCCCCGTGCCCTGGGGCGCGTCCCCCAGGCGCTGGAAGGCCTCGAACATCCGCTGCTTGCCCTCGTCCGACACCCCCGGGCCCCGGTCCACCACGCGCAGCTGGACGCTTCCGCCGTGCGCGCTCGCCGCCACGAGGACCGGTATACGGGGGTCGGGGTTGTGCCGCACCGCGTTCGACACCACGTTGGCCACCGCCCGCTCCAACAGCCCGGCGTCGGCCCGGACCCGCGGCAGGCAGTCAGGGACGTCCACCCTGACCGCGTCGTGGGGCAGTCCGATCAGCGTGGCCGAGACCACCTCCTCCAGCCCCACGGCCCGGATCTTGGGACGCACGCTGTCGGTCTGCACCCGGCTCATGTCCAACAGGTTGTCGATCAGCCGGTTGAGCCGGTCCGCGGACTCCTCCACGGTCTCCATCAGGCGTCGCGGTCCTCCGGGTCCAGCTCGATGTCGGTGGCCCGCAGGCTGGCCATGCTCGCCTTGATCGAGGTGAGCGGGGTGCGCAGATCGTGTGAGACGGCGGCCAGCAGCGCGGTGCGGATGCGGTTGCCCGCCACCTGGCCGCGCGCCTCGGCGGCGTCCCACTCCAACCGCTTGTGCTCCAGGGCGATGCCCAGGTGCGCGGCGAACGCCCACAGCACGCTCCGGTCGGCGGCGGGCAGGACCCGACCGCGCAACGCGAGCGCGAGGGTGTCGGAGATCGAGACGAGCACGTCCGCCTCCTCCGGCGACTCGCACGCCGGGGCGCCCACGCTGTGCACCGCGCGCCACCGGTCGTGCTCGACCCGCTCCAGCAGAGTCGCCGACCGCTGCCCGAAGGTCTTGCGGATCCTGCGCAGCAGCGCCTGGAGCGGCTCGTTCCCGGCCAGGACGCTGCCCGCGAGCAGAGCGACCGCGTCAGCCTCCGCGCGCCCCCGTGCCGCCTGCGCCGACCGGCGCGCGGCCATCTCCACCACGAGGGCGACCAGAGCGCCCACCAGGACGAACGCGGCCAGTGCCACGATGTTGTCGAACGACACCGGCGGCCTGTCGTGGCTGGGAGAGAGCACCAGGGTGAGCAGGACCGAGCTCCACAGCGCGGAGGCCAGGGCCGGCCACAGGCCGCCGACCGCCGCCGTGGCCACCGTGGTCAGCAGCAGGAACATCGCGTCCGAGGACAGGCTCACGCCCTGGAACGGCGGCAGGAGCAGGACCAAACACATGACGGCGGGCGCGGCCGCGGCCAGGACCCACCCGGTCACCCTCCGGTGCTCGCCGACCCCGCGCCCGTGCGCTGGCAGCAACCACATCCCGCTGCCCACCTGCTCGTGGGTGACGATGTGCACGTCGATATCCCCGGAGTCGCGCGCCACGATCGCGCCCACGCCCGGACCGAACACGTACTGCCAGGAGCGGCGGCGCGACGAGCCCAGGACGATCTGGGTCGCGTGCACGCCCCGCGCGAACTCCAGCAACCCCTTGGGCACGTCGGTGCTGATCACCTGGTGGTAGGTGCCGCCGAGTTCGGCCAGCAGCTTGCGCTGCCGGACCAGGTCGTCGGTGAGCGGGCGGCCGATGGCGTCCGACTTCACCACGTGGACGGCCAGCAGATGGCTGGGCTGGGGGTGGCCGCCCCGGGAGCGCGCCGCGACCCGTGCGGCGCGCCGGATCAGGGTCTCGCCCTCGGGCCCGCCGGTGAGCGCCACCACGACGCGTTCACGGGCCTCCCAGGTGCTGCGGATCTCGTGCTCGCCCCGATACCGGGCCAGTCCCTCCTCGACCCGGTCGGCGGTCCACAGCAGTGCGAGTTCGCGCAGGGCCGCGAGGTTGCCCTCGCGGTAGTAGGAGGCCGTCGCGGCGTCCACGCGCTCGGCCGGGTGGATGTCTCCGTGCGCCATGCGGCGGCGCAGCTCCTGCGGGGTGACGTCGACCAGCTCGATCTCGGCCGCACGGCGCACGACCTGGTCGGGAACGGTCTGCTCGGGTCGCACGCCGGTGATCTGGGTGACCACGTCGTTGAGCGACTCCAGGTGGTGGATGCCCACGGTGGTCACGACGTCGATCCCCGCGTCGAGCAGCTCCTCGACGTCCTGCCAGCGCGAGTCGTGGGGGGCGTCCGGACCGTTGGCGTGCGCGAGGTCGTCGACCAGCGCCAGCTCCGGGCCGCGCGCGAGGACGGCGGCGGTGTCGACCGCGCCGGACGGGTGCTGGGGCACCACCTCCAAGCCGGTCAGCAGCGCGGACGTGCGTTGACGGCGGTGGGTGTGGGCCGCGGCGACGACCACGTCGGCGCCGTCCTCGGACCGGCGCCGTGCCTCGGCCAGGGCGTTGTGGGTCGTGCCCACGCCGGGCGCCGACCCGAGGTAGATGCGGAGCTTTCCTCGTGCCACACCTCCATTGTCACGCGCGCGGGCGGGCGACGGGCACCGGCGGCCCCCGGGCGGTCGCGGGCGGTCGCGGCCCGGCGCGACCGCCGGGGCCGCGACCGCTCAGGACGGGTCGGGGATGAGCTTGCCCGGGTTGAGCACGCCCACGGGGTCCAGCGCGGCCTTGACCGCGCGCAGCACGTCGCCGCCCAGCGGGCCGATCTCCGCCCCCATCCACGGCCGGTGGTCGGTGCCCACCGCGTGGTGGTGGGTGATCGTCCCCCCGTGGGCCACGATCGCCTCCGAGGCGGCTCTCTTGGCCCGGTCCCACCGGTCGAGCGGCGCCGCCCCCGCCGCCGTGGCCACCGTGAAGTACAGCGACGCGCCGGTCGGGTAGGTGTGCGACACGTGGCACATGACCGCCGCACCGCCCTCGTCGCCGTCCAGTTCCCGGGTCAGCGCGCCCGCGACCGCCCCGTACAGCGGCAGCAGGTCGCTCCACGCCGCCGCGGTCTCCAGAGTCTCGGCGAGGAAGCCCGACGACAGCAGCGTGTCGCGCAGGTACGGGGCCGAGAACCGGTTCTCCCGCCAGTGCGCCACCGGATCCGCGCCGAGCGGCGTGCCGCCCGCCGCCGTCAGCACCTCCCGGACCGCGGCCGACCGCGCTGCCACGTCCGCCTCGGAGCCCTCGAAGCCCAGGACCGCCTGGCACCCGGGCGTCGCCTCCCGGCCGCCCAGTGCGGCGCCCACGAACGTCTCCGTCTCGTCCAGCACCCGGGCCATGGTCGGCCGCGCGTCCGACTGCGCGAGCGTGCGCAGCGCGGCCGTGCCCGTGCCGAAGTCGGGGAAGGACCACGCCTCGTCGAGCACGGTCTGCGGGCGCGCGCGCACGCGCAGACCGACCTCGGTGATCACGCCGAGGACGCCCTCCGAACCCAGCAGGAGCCGCCGCAGATCCGGCCCGGCAGCCGAGGCGGGCGGGCCGCCCAGCTCCAGCGTGCCGCGCGGCGTGGCCACCCGCAGGGACACCACCATGTCCTCGAACCGCCCGTAGCCGGAGGACGCCTGACCGCTGGAGCGCGTCGCCGCGTACCCGCCGATGGTCGCGTACTCGAAGCTCTGCGGCATGTGTCCGAGCGTGAACCCGTGTTCGGCGAGCAGGGCCTCGGCGTACGGGGTGCGCACGCCCGCGCCCAGGACCGCCGTGGCGGAGACGCGGTCGAGGAGGACCAGGCGGTCGAGGCGGCGCAGGTCCAGGGCGATCACGGCCGGGAACTCCCCGCGCAGGGGGGTCACCCCGCCCACGACGCTGGTGCCGCCGCCGAAGGGCACCACCGCCACCCGCGCGTCGGAGCACACCCGGAGCAGGCGCTCGACCTCGTGGTGGTCGGCCGGGTGGACGACCGCGTCTGGGGCGGGGTCGGCGGAGCCGGAGCGGCGGCGCAGCAGGTCGGGCGTGCTCTTCCCGCCCGCGTGGCGCAGGCGCGCGGCGTCGTCGACGCGCACGTGCTCGGCCCCGACCACGTCGGCGAGGGCCTCGTGCGCGGCGGCGTCCAGGCGGGAGGCGGGCAGCGCGACCTCGTCCTCCGCGACGGGGGGCAGGTCTCTGGGTTCGGTGCGCAGGAACTGGGCGACCAGATCGCGCAGCGCGGGGTCGAGGCTCGTGGCCCTGGCCGGGTCGCCCCAGCCGAACCAGCTCATCTCGGGGGCGGTCGCGGACCCGGAGGTCGATCCGGTGGGAGGGTTGTCGTCAGTCATGCTCTACAGTTTTACACATGGCGTCAAAACGTAACGTAGAGGACGAGATCCTGGACGCGACCCTGGCCTGTGTCGAGGCCTTCGGGGTGCGTCGCACGACCCTGACCGACGTGGCGCGCCGCGCCGGGGTCAGCCGCCCCACCGTCTACCGCAGATGGCCCGACGTGACGGCCCTCGTCGCTGACCTGCTCACCCGCGAACTGCGCCGGATCCTGCGCGCTGAGGAGACGGCCGCCGAACGGGACCTGGCGGGGGAGGGCGTACGCACGCGTCTGGTCCGCCACGCCGCCGGGGTCGCGCGCGCCATGCTCGACCATCCGCTGTTCACCCGTGTGGTGGACACCGAGCCCGAGCTGCTGGCCACGTACACGTTCCACCGGCTCGGCACCAGCCACCACGCCGCCCTGGAGGCGCTGGAGCCCGTCGTGGCCCAGGGCCAGCGCGACGGTCGGTCCGCCCCGGCGACCCCGCGGTCCTCGCCCGGCTCGTCCTCGTCACCGTGCAGAACACCGTCACCTCCCGCCGCCTGCTCGCCGACGTGACCGACGAGGCGGGGCTCGTGGCCGAGCTGACCCGTCTCCTGGACGGCTACCTCGCTCCCTGACCGGGCCACCCGCCCACCTCCCACACCCCAGGAAGGGACCGCTCCATGCACCCCACCGTCCCCGCGTCCTCGTCCCTGAACTCCGCCCGCCGCGCCGCCGACCTCGCCGACCTCGCAGCCCGCCCACGCGTGGACGTCCTGGTCATCGGCGGGGGCGTGACCGGAGCCGGAGCCGCGCTCGACGCGGCCTCCCGCGGCCTGTCCACCGTCCTGGTCGAACGCGACGACCTCGCCTTCGGCACCAGCCGGTGGAGCTCCAAGCTCGTCCACGGCGGCCTGCGCTACCTCGCCCGGGGGCAGGTGGGCATCGCCTACGAGAGCGCCCGCGAGCGCGACCTCCTCATGCGCGTCACCGCGCCGCACCTCGTCCGCCCCCTGCCCATGATCGTTCCGGTGCACCGGGGGGCGGGGCTGGTGAAGCCACTGCTCCTGCGCGGCGGCATGGGCATGGGGGACGCCCTACGCGTCCTGGCGGGCACTCCCAGGGGCGTCCTCCCCCCTCCCCGGCTGCTCACCGCCCGCCAGACCCTGCGCCTGACGCCCGGCGTCCGGCCCGAGGGTCTGCGCGGCGGCATCCTGTCCTTCGACGGCCAACTGGTCGACGACGCCCGCCTCGTGGTCGCCCTCGCCCGCACGGCCGCGCGGGAGGGCGCCCGCGTCATCACGCGGTGCTCGGCCGAGAGCGTGACCGCCGACGGGGTGCGGCTGCGGGACGAGGCCACGGGCCAGACCCTCGCCCTGCGCCCCCGGGCCGTGGTGAACGCGACCGGGGTGCACGCCGGGGAACTCGACCCGTCCATCCGGCTGAGTCCCAGCAGGGGAAGCCACCTCGTCCTGGACGGCGCCGCGCTCGGCCGCCTCAGGGCCGCGCTCACCGTGCCCGTCCTGGGCAGCGTCAACCGGTTCGTGTTCGCGCTTCCGCAGACCGACGGGCGGGTGCTCGCGGGGCTGACCGACGAACCGGTGGACGGGCCCGCCCCGCGCGTGCCCGAGGTTCCCGACGCCGACGTCGACTTCCTGCTCGCGCACCTCAACCAGGCGCTGCGGGCGCGGATCGGGCGCGAACACGTGCTGGGCGCCTTCGCCGGGCTGCGCCCCCTCCTCCACGCCGACGGCACCAGTTCCGACCTGTCCCGCGAGCACTCCGTCACCGTCGCGCCCACCGGCGCGGTCACCGTGGTCGGCGGCAAGCTCACCACCTACCGGGCGATGGCGGAGGAGGCCGTGGACGCCGCCGTGCGCGCCCGCGGCCTGACCGCGGGCCCGTGCCGCACCCGAACACTGCCGTTGGTCGGCGCCGCCTCCCCGGAGGTACTCGACGCCCTGGACGCTCCGCGCCGACTCGTGCGCCGGTACGGAACCGAGGCCGCCGACGTCGTCGCCGAGGCGGGGGGTGACCCCGCGCTGCTCGCACCCGTCGTGCGCGGGGTCACCGCCGCCGAGCTGCGCTTCGGCGTCCGGCACGAGGGCGCGCTGGACGTGGACGACCTGCTGGACCGGCGCACCCGGATCGGACTGGTCCCGGGCGACCGGGCCGCCGCCGAGGCCGCGGCCTCGGCGGCGCTCGCGGCCGGGTAGGTCCGCGGCGCCCTCGGCGCCGGACCGGATTCGCCGAACGCGCCACACCGACATCCCCTGTCCCACAGGGCGTTGATCGCGTAAGGTCGTAGCCGGTCCGGCCCGCCGCCTTCCCCCACGGCGCCGGACGCTCCCCGTCTCCCCTGTCACGGTTCGCCCGCCCACTGAGCCGCCCCGCCGAAGGAGTCACCCATGCCCACGCTCGTTTCCGTGCCCGCGCTCGCCGAGGACGTCGCCGTCCTGGCGGGCGTACCGGACGAGTACCGGCACTACTTCAACGGACGGCCTCCCGTGCCCTTCACCAAGCGGCACTGGGAGTTCCCCGGAGAGCCCAGGAGCGTGCCCCTGTGCCGGGCCTTCCTCGACACCTGCGCCGCCAGCCGCGACGGCGATTTCCGGTACCTCTTCTCACTGCTGGGGACGGAGTTGGCGACCAACGCCCTCCGGCACAGCCGGTCGGGAGAACGGGGGCAGACCTTCGTGCTCAAGGTGACCCGGGGGGCCAACGGGCTGACGTTGGTGTGCCGGGACAACGGCAGGCCCGCCCGGGCACTTCCGGACGGCGGTCGGACGCTGGCCCCCGTGTCGATGGAGGGCGACCGCCTGACCGCGGAGAGCGGTCGAGGGCTCGCCCTCGTCGACAGCTTCGCCACCACCTGGGGGGACAACGGCCACCCCAGCATCCGCAAGGTGTGGTTCCACCTGGCCTATGACATGACGGGCAGCTCCTGGCCCGCCGCCTGACCGGGTCCGCCTACCGCCCCTCCAGATAGGCGAGCACCGCGCGGACCCGCCGGTGGCCGGTGTCGGAGGGCGCCAGGCCCAGTTTCGCGAAGACGTTGCCGATGTGCTTGTGCACGGCGTTCTCCGTCACGAAGGGACAGCGCGGCCTCCAGAACCGAGCCCGTCGCCAGCACCGCGACCAACCCGGTGCCCAGTCCGGAGGGGGCGAACAGGGGCATCCATGCCAGGAGCCGTCGCGCGGTCCGGGACCGGGGCAGCGACCGGATGTCGCGCGCGGGCGTGAACGCGGCCTCCGGGACCGGCACGTCCAGGACCGACGACGCGTGTCTCAGGTGCAGACGCGCCCACGCGCCCAGGCCCCGGAACCACCAGGACAGCAGGACGAGTCCGATCCCGCCCGCGGCGACGGTCAGCGCCACGGCCAGGGTGAGCGGGAGCAGCACCAGCGTGGCCAGGCCCGACACCAGGGCAGCCAGCAGGTACGCGTCCGCCCGCCAGACCCTCCTCCACAGGTCCTTCATCCCGTGGCCCCGTCCGTTCGGCATGTCTCGACCACGGACAGTCTGTCGCCTTCGGCGGCGGCCGGCACTACAGCGCACTACCCCATCCGGAGCGCCGTCGGCGCTGGTACCGGGCTGTCGGCGGCTTAGGGCAGACTCATCCCATGACGACGAACACACCGCGCTCGCTCAGTCCGCTCTGGCGAGCTCCCGACCGCGTCGAACTACCCCGGACCGGCACCGAACGCGATGTCCTGACCGCCTACCTCGACTGGCACCGCGCCACTTTGGCGGCCAAGTGCGCGGGGCTCACCCCCGCGCAGCTGTCCGAGCGCGGCGTACCCCCGTCGACGCTGAGCCTGCACGGCCTGGTCCGCCACCTGGCGGGCGTCGAGCGGTGGTGGCTCCGTATCCAGTTCGCGGGCGAGGACCTGCCCCTCCTCCACTACTCCGACGACCACCCCGACCAGGACTTCGACGACCTGGCCGGCGACCCGGAGGAGGCCTTCGCGGTGTGGCGTCGGGAGGTGGCGCGCGCCAGGGAGATCGTCGAGCTCGCCGGGTCCCTCGACGACACGGCGAAGGCGCCCCGGTCGGCCGGTCCCATCCAGCTCCGGGTGATCCTGGTCAAGCTCGTCGCCGAGTACGCGCGGCACAACGGGCACGCCGACCTGCTGCGCGAGAGCGCGGACGGCGCCGTGGGGCTCTGACGGCCCGGTCCCGGGCGCGCAGGGCGGGGCGGAGGCGGCGCCGCGCGGCCGTCTCGTCCGCCCACTCCTCGGAAACCGTTCCGAACCCGTCCGAGACCACCGGCGCGGATCCCCCCGGCGATGAGCAGCCATCCCATCCCGCGTGTCACCCGCCACCGAGAGTGTGGATTCCCTACACTCGGTGATCGAGTGGAGGGGGATGCAATGGCGTTGGGAAACAAGGAGATCTCGCGACTCGCGCTCGACGTGTTCGGTGACGAACTCTGGAACACGGGCGGCCTGACGGAGCTGGAGGACTACCTGGCGAGCAACTACAGGAACCACCAGCT
This sequence comes from Nocardiopsis sp. CNR-923, assembly GCF_001942255.1. Lineage (GTDB taxonomy): Bacteria > Actinomycetota > Actinomycetes > Streptosporangiales > Streptosporangiaceae > Nocardiopsis. Next base: position 33,347 of record NZ_MKKC01000098.1, on the reverse strand, counting down.
TCCTGATGTCAGGGGAGGCGAGTCCGTCCTGGACACGGACGAGTGGCGCAAGCTTCTCAGCGATTTCCATCAGGGCTTCTCGGGCGCGAGGTTGGAGATCCTGGGGCAGGTCGCCGAGGGCGACTACGTGGCCACCCGCTGGCGCATGACGGCGAAGAACGTCGCCGAGTTCGCCGGTAATCCGGCGACCGGAAGGTCGACCACGTGGACGGGCACGTCGACCGACCGCTTCGACGGCGCGAAGCTCGCCGAGACCTGGGTCAACTGGGACAAGTACAGCTACCTCGCGGAGTTGGACCTCATCTAGCCGGCCTTGGGCGCTCGCGGCTCCGGCACCCGTTCCGGCGTCGCGAGGTCGACTTCGGTCGGCGCTCCCGATCGCCGGCAAGCCCGGGTGTTCCCGCGGCGGTGGGCGGTCGGGGACGCGTCGCGGGCGGTCTACGCCGCGGTGGACGTGGTCCAGCGCCGCCGGGCCTCCGCGGGCCCTGCCGCATCAGAGCTCGTAGGCCCGGGTCACCGACACCCGGCCGACCAACAGGTAGAGGTCGTCCGGCGGGGAAGCGTACCCCGCGGTCCCCTCGAAGTCCGGTGTCAGGTGCTCGTAGTCCATGAGCCTCACGTCGAGCGGATCCTTACCCGCCGAGCACCCTCAGCGGCGAGGTCAGGGAACGCCGCCGAGCCAGCGCGACGGCCCCCACGGACAGCCCCAGCGCGGCGAGCGCCAGGAACGGCATCGCACCGGAGGGGAAGTGGACCAACGTTCCCGGCGGCACGTTGAAGTAGACGAGTTCGTCCTCGGAGACGGGCGCCCGCAGGTCCTGGGCTCCCAGGGCCGAGGCGAGGGCGAGCGTGTTGGCGCCCATCTGCTGCAGAGACCCCGGGTCGACGTTCTCGGGTGTGTCCAGGGCGCTGTGGTAGTGCGCGCTGCCGCCCGAGTAGGCGAAGTCCATCGCCCGAAGGCCGCCGAGGTCGAACGCGGTGTAGTCGGTGTCGTTGGGCAGCAGCAGGATGACGATGTCGTTGCGCGGAGCCTCCTCGCGCTCCTGAAGGGCTCGGGCGACCTCCAGAACCGTCGCCACGCCCGCCCCGTCGTCGTTGGCGCCGGAGCCGGAGGGCACCGAGTCGTAGTGCGCGGCCAGCAGCACCTGACCGGTGGGATCGGTGCCCTCGACGACGGCGACGATGTTCCGCACCCGTCCCGTGGAGACGGGTCCGTCGACCTGGCGTGGGAAGACGCCGACGGCCTCGTGCACTTCAGGCTCCAGTCCCGTCGCCCGGAGTCGTTCCACCAGGCGGTCCCGCACTCTCCCGTGCTCGTCGGAGCCCATCGGGTGCGGAGCTCCGGCGATCCGTTCGATGTGCTCGCGGGCCCGCTCGGCGCTGAAGGCCGTCGCCGGCGCGTCCCGCGGCGCGGGGGGAGGGGGCGCGACGTCGCGGACCGTGAGCACGGTCAGCAGGATGAGCAGGAGCAGCCCGAGCAGCGGGGGGATCCGGGTGCCCCGTCCCGGTCTCGGGTGGTCGGCGATCGGTCGTGCGGAACTGGTCATGCGGGCCGTTTCCGTGGTTCGCGGGGAGGTTCTACTGACTGTCGGGAGTGGGGAGGAGCCGGTCTGCGGGTATGGGGGCGTCCCGGATCATCGCCGCGTGACGTCCCCGCGGGCGGCGGGCTCGTGCACGCGGAATGTCACGAAAATATTGGCGTCATATTTTTATCGGCGCCAGTGCGGATCCCCCTGGGACATCCCTGAGCGAACCCCGAAATCGCCCTGACCCGGCCCCTGGCCCGTTCCGGCAAGGAGGTCCCCATCGGACGCCGATCACCGCTGGGAGACGCTTGGGGCCCGGCGGGTCCATCAACCTGGCCTGCCCGGCCCGCGCGGGGCACGCGCGGGGAGAGGCGCTGAACGGATCGACCCCACCGAACGGGGCGGTTCGCGGTGGCCCGTACCACGGCGCCGCCCGCGAACGAACGCGGGGTCGGGAAGGCCACGGCTGGGGGGACGGTCCCGGAGGGAGTCGACCAGGAGGCCTGACGGCTCACGCGCCACCCACCCGAGACACGCGGTCGACAACGACAGAGGGCCGGACCCAGTGGGACTGGGTCCGGCCCTCTCATCATGTTTGTGTGCAGGTGACCAGTGGTGTGGTACTGGTCACCGCGATGTGCCCCCTGCAGGATTCGAACCTGCGCACACGGCTCCGGAGGCCGTTGCTCTATCCCCTGAGCTAAGGGGGCGCGCTGCGTGAACAACTTTAGCAGGGGCTCCGTGCGGTTCGTCCACCCGATCGACCCCGCCCGGCCGCGTTCTGTGGATCCCGCCAATCCAGTGGTGTCCCGTCACTCCACGGGGTTAGTGTCGCGCCCGTGAACGCCCTACCCGCACGGGTTCTCGTAGTCGACGACGACGAGGTGATCCGGGAACTGATCCGCCTGAACCTCGAACTGGAGGGGTTCGAGGTCTTCGCGGCGGTCGACGGCCAGGACTGCCTCGAACGCGCCGGGCACATCGCCCCGCACGTCGTCACGCTCGACGTCATGATGCCGCGCCTGGACGGCTGGTCGGCGGCCGAGTCCCTGCGCGCCGACGACCGCACGCGCGAGTGCAAGCTCGTCCTGGTCACCGCACGTGCCCAGGGAGACGACCGTCAACGCGGGGAGCGGATCGGGGTCGACGCCTACGTCACCAAGCCCTTCGACCCCGACGAGCTGGTCGACGTCATCCGCGCCCTCGTCGAAGGGGAGCCAGCGTGACCCCCTGGACCCTGGAGGCCGCGCTGCGCCGGGCCGCCGTCCGCGCGTACGGCCTGGCCCCCGACGACGTCCCCCTCGTGTGGCCGCGCAACGACCACGCCGAGGAGGGCGCCGACGCGGCGAGCGCGCTCGCGCCCCGCCTCGTCCGACTGGTCGCCGGCAGGCGTTCCCGGCCGTCGGCCGTGTCCGGGCGCGTCGTCGGCGAACTGGCCCGCATGCGTGACGAGGGCCTGGTCGACTACGCCCACGCGGACGACGACGCGCGCGGCTTCGTCAACGTCACCTTCACGGACGCGCAGCACCGGGACCTGCTGGCCGCGGCGGCGAACGGCCCCCGCCTCCTGACCGGCCGGGCCTGGAACGGCCAGGGGGAGTGGCCGACCACCCCTCTGCACGAGGCCGGCCCCGTGGCCCAGGCCCGCCGTCTCGCGCGCGCCGACGCCCGGCGGCGTCTGGCCATCGCGACCGCCGAGCCGCCTCCTCCACCGGGCCCCGACGACGCCGAGGTCTCCTGGCGCGACCCCTACCTTGACGGAGAGCACAGGGAGCCGGTCACCCCCGCCGCGCGCGTCCTCGGCACGGTGGGTGAGGCCAGCGCGCGCATCGCGTTCTGCCGGTCGATCCCCGAGCATCCGCGCGAGGCCGAGACGACCGGCCGCGACCTGCCAGTCCTGCCCTCCGCCGAGTACCCCGGCGCCTGGGTCCGCCTCACCGACGCCAACCCCGCCTTCCGGCTGCGCTACGCCCACGCGCACGCGGTCAGCCGCGTGCGCTGGGCGGGAGAGGGCGGGACCGAGCCCGTCCCCTGCCTCCGCCACACGACCAGGGTCCGCGGACTCCTCTTCGACGGCACCAGCGCCGTCGACACGGCGGTGCGCCGAGAGGAACCCCATATCCTGGTCAGATACCTGGAGGCACTGGCCAGTGCCTACGATGAGTGGCGAACGTGCCCCACCGCCGACCCCGAGGGGGCGGAGCGGGCCTCCGTGGACCCGGCGCTGCCAGCCGCCGTCGCCGGGGTTCTGCGCACCGGGCTCTTCCTGCTCGGGGTGTCGGCGCCCACAAGGCTGTAGACATCCCGCGCCCCGCCCGACGGGCCGACCCAACTCCTGTGTCCCTACCGGGTGAGTGGACAATAGGAACAGGGGCCTCCGCCACCAGCACAGCCGCATCCCAGCCGAAAGCCCATCATGAGCCGCTACGCCCACCCCGCCGGATCACGCCACGCGGAGATCCTGCCGGAGGACCATCCGCCGCTGCCGCCCGAGGACCTCAACGGCCTCGACCCCCGGGTGTGGCCCGCCACCGCCCGACGCGCGGACGGCGAGGTCGTCGTCGGGGGCGTCGGCGTGCGCGAACTCGCCGAGACCCACGGCACACCGCTGTTCGTCATGGACGAGGAGGACTTCCGGGGCCGGGCCCGCGACTACCGCGACGCGTTCACCGACGCCGACGTCTACTACGCGGGCAAGGCCCTGCTGACCAAGGCCGTCGCGCGCTGGGTGGTCGAGGAGGGCCTCAAGCTCGACGTCTGCTCCGGAGGCGAGCTCGCCGTCGCCCTCGCCGCGGGGGTGCCGCCCGAGCGGGTGGGCATGCACGGCAACAACAAGTCCGCGACGGAGCTGCGCCGCGCGGTCGAGGCCGGGGTCGGCCGGATCATCATCGACTCCCTCGACGAGATCGAGCGCCTGGAGTCCGTCGCCGCGGAGCTGGACCGCCGCCCCGGGGTCCTCATCCGCGTCACGACCGGCGTCGAGGCCCACACCCACGAGTTCGTCGCCACCGCGCACGACGACCAGAAGTTCGGGTTCGCCCTGAGCACCGGCGCCGCGGCCGAGGCCGTCCGCCGCGTGCTCGACGCGCCGCACCTGGACCTGGTGGGGCTGCACTCGCACATCGGCTCGCAGATCTTCGACACCTCCGGCTTCGAGGTCGCGGCCCGACGCGTCACCCGCTTCCTCACCGGGATCCACGAGGAACTGGGGGTCACACTCGCCGAACTCGACCTCGGCGGCGGCCTCGGTATCGCCTACACCTCGGGCGACGACCCGCTCGACCCCAAGAGCATCGCCGAGAGCCTCACGGCCATCGTCCGCCGCGAGTGCGAGGAGGCCGGGCTGCCGGTACCGCGCATCGCGGTCGAGCCCGGCCGCGCCATCGCCGGTCCCGCCGGGATCACCGTCTACGAGGTCGGCACCGTCAAGGACGTCGAGGGCATCCGCACCTACGTCAGCGTCGACGGAGGCATGAGCGACAACATCCGCACCGCCCTCTACGGCTCGGAGTACACCAGCCAACTGGCGTCTCGGGAGAGCGCCGCCGAACCGATGCTCTCCCGCCTGGTCGGCAAGCACTGCGAGAGCGGCGACATCATCGTGCACGACCTCTACCTGCCCGCCGACCTCCGGCCCGGCGACCTGGTGGCGGTCGCCGCCACCGGCGCCTACTGCTACTCCATGGCGAGCAACTACAACCACCTGCCCCGCCCCGCCATGGTCGCGGTCCGGGACGGGCGGGCACGGGTCATCGTGCGCAGGGAGACCGAGGAGGACCTCCTCCGCCTCGACGTAGGCTGAACCGGCCGCCGGCGCGGCGCGGCCGCCCGACGGTAGGACACGAGAGAAGTGGGAGTCACGCCCAAATGGCGATGAAGGTGGCGCTGCTCGGATGCGGCGTTGTGGGCGCGGAAGTCGTCCGCCTGATCGAGGAGCAGTCCGACGAGCTGGCCGCGCGAGTGGGCACGCCGATCGAGGTCGGCGGCATCGCGGTGCGCCGTCTGGACAGGGACCGCGGTGTCGACCCGTCACTGCTGACCACCGACGCCACGGGCCTGGTCACCCGGCCCGACATCGACCTCGTCGTGGAGGTGATCGGCGGGATCGAACCGGCCCGCTCGCTCATCCTCGCCGCGATCAAGGCGGGTAAGTCCGTGGTGACAGCGAACAAGGCGCTGCTGGCCGAGGACGGCCAGACCCTGCACGCGGCCGCCCGCGACGCCGGGGTGGACCTGTACTACGAGGCCTCGGTGGCCGGGGCCATCCCGCTGCTGCGCCCGCTGCGCGACTCCCTCGCGGGGGACCGTGTCAACCGTGTGCTCGGCATCGTCAACGGCACGACGAACTACATCCTCGACCGCATGGACTCCCTGGGCGCCGGCTTCACCGAGTCCCTGGAGGAGGCCCAGGCCCTGGGCTACGCCGAGGCCGACCCCACCGCCGACGTCGAGGGCTTCGACGCCGCCGCCAAGGCCGCCATCCTGGCCCGGCTCGCCTTCCACACCCAGCGGGTGACCGCAGCCGACGTCCACCGCGAGGGGATCACCGCGGTGTCGGCCGCGGACATCGCCAGTGCCCGCGCCATGGGCTGCGTCGTCAAACTCCTGGCGATCTGCCAGCGCTCGCAGGACGGCGAGTCCGTGGGCGTGCGCGTCCACCCGGTGATGCTGCCCGTCGAGCACCCCCTGGCCAGCGTCAAGGAGGCCTACAACGCGGTGTTCGTCGAGGCCGAGTCCGCTGGTCGGCTGATGTTCTACGGCGCGGGCGCCGGGGGCACACCCACGGCCAGCGCCGTCCTCGGCGACGTGGTGGCCGTCGCGCGCAACCGGCTCGCCCATACCCACGTGGCCGAGGGGGCGCACGACACCGGGCTCCCTGTGCATGACATGGGCCACACCATCACCAGTTACCACGTGTCGCTGGACGTGGCGGACCGGCCGGGCGTGCTCTCGAAGGTCGCCGAGGTCTTCGCCGACCACGGCGTGTCGATCAAGAACGTGCGCCAGGAGGGCAGCGGGGAGGACGCGCAGCTCGTCCTGGTCAGCCACCCCGCCCCGGACTCCGCGCTCCGCAGCACGGTGGAGCGTCTGCGCGGCCACGAGTTGGTCCGTGAGGTGGCCAGCGTGATGCGTGTGGAGACCTTCTCCGACTGACCTTCCTTCCCCAGGGCCAGGGGGCGGTCACTCAGTGGGGTCGTCGGCGCGCCGCGGGCCGGGGCGGGTCGCAGACACGGGATCGGACGTCCGTCCGCGCCCGGACCGTGGAACCCCCGCGCAGGCGCGGACGGACACGGCCCCGGGGCCGCCGTCCCGGGTCCGGTGTCCGGATGGTGGGACGAGCGACCGCGATTCGAGATGGTCCCGGTGGGGCCATAGACTCGTAGCCGGTGGCGGCGGCACCGCGAGGGCGACCGCCCCGCCGAGTCCATCTGCGCGTCAAGCGAAGCCGCATCCACCCGAGAGGGAACAGTCGTGAGCATGGCACGGGCGTGGCGAGGGGTCGTCGAGGAGTACCGCGACCGCCTCCCCGTCAACGAGAACACCCCCGTCGTCACCCTCCAGGAGGGCGGCACGCCCCTGCTCCCGGCGACGCGCGTGTCCGAGCTGACGGGCTGCGAGGTCTACCTCAAGGTCGAGGGGCTCAACCCCACCGGGTCGTTCAAGGACCGCGGCATGACCCTGGCCATCACCAAGGCCGCCGAGGACGGCGCCAAGGCCGTGATCTGCGCCTCCACCGGAAACACCAGCGCGAGCGCCGCGGCGTACGCCATCCGCGCGGGCATGACCTGCGCCGTGCTCGTGCCCCAGGGCAAGATCGCCATGGGCAAGCTCGCCCAGGCGCTCGTCCACGGCGCCCGCCTGCTCCAGGTGGACGGCAACTTCGACGACTGCCTCGAACTCGCCCGCAAGCTCAGTGTCGACTACCCGGTCGCACTGGTGAACTCGGTCAACCCCTACCGACTTCAGGGCCAGAAGACCGCGGCCTTCGAGATCGTCGACGCCCTCGGCGACGCGCCGGACATCCACTGCATCCCCGTCGGCAACGCGGGCAACATCAGTGCCTACTGGATGGGTTACACCGAGTACGCCAAGGACGGGATCTCCACCCGGAACCCGCGCATGTTCGGCTTCCAGGCCAGCGGTTCCGCACCGATCGTCGACGGCGCGCCCGTCACCAGCCCGAGCACCATCGCCACCGCGATCCGCATCGGCAACCCCGCCTCCTGGAAGCTGGCCGAACAGGCCCGGGACGAGTCCGGCGGCCTCATCGACAAGGTGACCGACCGCGAGATCATGGCGGCCTACAGGCTGCTCGCCGCCGAGGAGGGCGTGTTCGTCGAACTCGCCTCCGCCGCCAGCGTTGCCGGTCTGCTCAAGGCCGCCAAGGCGGGGCTGGTCCCACGCGGCGTCCGGGTGGTCTGCACCGTCACCGGCAACGGGCTCAAGGACCCGGACTGGGCCCTGGCCGGCGCCTCCTCCGCCACCACCGTCCCGGTCGACGCCCGCGCCGCTGCCGAAGCCCTCGGACTCGTCTGAGCGCCTCGGGGAATCCCCAGAAGGAACCCACGATGACCCCATCGCGCCCCGAGCGCGTGACCGTCCACGCGCCGGCCACCAGCGCCAACCTCGGTCCGGGCTTCGACGCCCTCGGCCTCGCCGTGCGGCTGTACAACCGGTTCGACGCCACCGTGCGCGACGACGACCGGATCAGCGTCCGGGTCACCGGCGAGGGGGCCGATGAACTGCCCCTCGACGAGCGCCACCTCGTGGTGCGCTCCCTGCGGGAGGCCTTCGAGTGCGGTGGGGAGAAGCTGCCCGGCATCGACCTGACGTGCGTCAACGAGGTCCCGCACGCGAGTGGCCTCGGCTCGTCCTCGTCGGCGATCGTCGGGGGCGTCGCGGCCGCCGCCGCGCTGCTGGGCCGGACCGGTCCGGACGGGGGCCCCGACCGGGACTGGATCTACCAGATCGCCGCTGACATCGAGGGCCACCCGGACAACGTGGCCCCCTGCGTCTACGGCGGCTACACGATCGCCTACCGGGACGCGGGCCGGTGGGGCGCGGTCTCCCTCGCTCCCGACCCCCGGATCCTGCCGGTCCTGTGTGTTCCCTCGTGGCGGCTGTCCACCGAACACGCGCGGGGCCTGCTGCCCGAGCGCGTGTCGCACGCGGACGCGGCCTTCAACGCGGGCCGCTCGGCGCTGATGACGGCGGCCGTTTGTGGCCACCCGGAAATCCTGTCCGCGGCCACCGCGGATCGGCTACACGAATCCTACCGGGAGCCGGCCATGCCGCGTACCCTCGAACTCATCCGTGACCTGCGCGAACACGAGGGTTTGCCCGCTGTGGTCTCCGGAGCGGGGCCCACGGTGCTGGTCCTGTGCGCCGCGGCGGAGGGCGAGGCGCGCGCGAATTCGCCGGAAATCGCCCACCAGATTGATTTGATCACGCGGCGGGCGGGTAATGATTGGGACATACGCCCCCTGCGCGTCGAGCCGGCGGGGGTGCGGACCCCATCTCCCCATCCGTAGCACCTGTGTTGAGGAATAGCCGTGGCCTCAGGTGATGTTAGGCTAGGTGAAGCACCAGATGCCCCGTTGCGGGGCGAGTGCTCATCCGCCACAGCGGCTTCCGCGACCCATACTCCGGCGGTCCGGTCTCACGACCGTCCGGAGGCGGTGGCCAACGTGTCGAGTCCGCGGTTCTCCCGCGACTGTGCCCACGTCACCAAAGTCAGCGCCTCTTCCTCGGATGGGCGTGTCACCACGGCTGACGGGCATCACCACCGAGCCATCCGTCCCGACGTCTGGCTGTACCCAGAGCCCGCCGCGATTGGGTAGGGGACCGTCATCGCCGGTTTCCAGCATCCACGTGGGGCAAGCCCTACCCGGCCCCTGCCGGATAGCACCACCGGGCCGGCCGCTCCAGCACCCGCTGACGGCCGAGGCCCGCTCCTTGGGAAGGACCCTTAGTGAGCGACACCACCGAACTCCACACGGACGCGGCGGTCAACAGCAAAGCCACCACCGACGCCTCCGGAGCGGAGACCGGCGCCGCGCCCACCGGAGCGTCGGCGTCGTCGCGGTCCCGAGCGACCTCGCGCGGGACCGGGCTCGCCGCCCAGAAGCTCCCCGAGCTGCAAAAGCTCGCGTCGAGCATGGGCATCACCGGTGCGGGGCGCATGCGCAAGAGCGACGTCATCGCCGCGATCGAGGCCAAGCAGGGCGGTCCCGTCGCCGCTCCCGCCAAGGCCAAATCGGCGAAGAAGGCCGACACGGAGCCCACGGCCGGTAGGGTCGAGTCAACCGACGGCCCAGCCGCGACCACGATCTCCGCGACGTCGGACAACGGCGACTCCGCACGGACGGGTGCGGGCGACCGGTCGTCGGGCCAGGCCGTGGCCGACTCCCAGGGTGGACGGGGCGAGAAGCCGTCCCGTAGCCGACGTTCGTCCCGCAGGCGCGGTGACGAGTCCGGTGACCAGCCCCGATCGGCGGACGGCATCGACTCCACTACCTCCGCGAGCAGCGTGACCAAGACATCCAGCACCCCCCAGAAGAACGGCTCCGACACCTCCGAGGACCGTGCGTCCGGGCAGGGTCGTGAGCGCCAGCGCAACCGCCGTAACCGCAACCGCGGTGGTGACGACCAGACCAACATCGGCGCCCAGCAACAGGGCGGTGGCGGCCAGAGCCAGGGCCGCGGCGGTGGCGGCGACGACGATGACTTCGGCGGCGGCCGCCGCCGGGGTCGCCGTCGGGACCGCCGGGACCGCCGCGGGCGCGGCGGCGGCCAGGACCAGGAGCCGGTGATCGGCGACGACGACGTCCTGCTCCCGGTCGCGGGCATCCTCGACATCCTGGACAACTACGCGTTCGTCCGGACCACCGGATACCTGCCCGGGCAGAGCGACGTCTACGTCTCCCTGGCCCAGGTGCGCAAGCACGGACTGCGCAAGGGCGACCACATCATCGGCGCGGTCCGCCAGCCGCGCGAGGGTGAGCGCCGCGAGAAGTTCAACGCCCTGGTGCGCCTGGACTCGGTCAACGGGATGTCTCCCGACCAGGCCAAGGGCCGCCAGGAGTTCTCCAAGCTCGTCCCGCTCTACCCGCAGGAACGCCTGCGACTGGAGACGGAGCCGGGCGTTCTCACCACGCGCATCATCGACCTCGTCGCCCCCATCGGCAAGGGACAGCGCGGGCTCATCGTCTCGCCGCCCAAGGCCGGTAAGACGATGGTGATGCAGGCGATCGCCAACGCCATCACCGAGAACAACCCCGAGTGCTACCTCATGGTGATCCTGGTCGACGAGCGGCCCGAGGAAGTCACCGACATGCAGCGCACGGTCAAGGGCGAGGTCATCCACTCGACCTTCGACCGTCCGGCCGAGGACCACACGGTCGTCGCCGACCTGGCCATCGAGCGGGCCAAGCGGCTCGTGGAGATGGGCATGGACGTCGTCGTCCTGTTGGACTCCATCACCCGCCTGGGCCGCGCCTACAACCTGGCCGCTCCGGCCAGCGGGCGCATCATGTCCGGCGGTGTGGACTCCACGGCCCTGTACCCGCCCAAGCGCTTCTTCGGCGCCGCCCGCAACATCGAGGGCGGCGGATCGCTCACCATCCTGGCGACCGCGCTGGTGGAGACCGGTTCGCGCGCCGACGAGGTGATCTTCGAGGAGTTCAAGGGCACCGGCAACATGGAGCTCAAGCTCAACCGCGGCCTGGCCGACAAGCGGATCTTCCCCGCCGTCGACGTGGACGCCTCCAGCACCCGCAAGGAGGAGATCCTGATGTCGCGCGAGGAGCTGAACGTCGTCTGGAAGCTCCGACGGGTGCTGCACGCGCTCGACACCCAGCAGGCCATCGAGTTGCTGCTGGAGAAGATGCGCGAGTCCAAGAGCAACGCCGAGTTCCTCATGCAGGTGCAGCAGACCACCGTCGGTCCCGAGCGCTAGCCGTCAGTCCGCGCGTCGGCCCCCACCCGCACGGGTGGGGCGACGCGCGCACGCCGGAGGCGACCGCTCGCCGGCGGTCGGGAATCAACACTGGTCCCGGTAGCGTTGAGGGTCTGGCAGACTGGTAGACGGGACCGGACCGCCCCTCCGCGAGGGGTCCGCGACCCGACCACCTGGATCTACGCGACACCGGTTCGCGCATGACCCACCACGATCGCGCCACCCGGGCGGGTGCGCGGCTGGCATGCGTCCGGCGGTCGCCCTACCAATGGAGAGCACATGAAGGCCGACATCCACCCCGAGTACGTGCCGACCGAGGTGACCTGCACCTGCGGGAACAGCTTCGTCACCCGCAGCACCATCACCGAGGGCAAGCTGCGCGCCGACGTGTGCTCCGCGTGCCACCCCTTCTACACCGGCAAGCAGAAGATCCTCGACACCGGTGGCCGGGTCGCCCGCTTCGAGAAGCGTTTCGGCAAGCGCAAGTAGCGCCGCCCGCGCTCCCCGTGGCGCGACCCGCGCGGGTCGGCGCCACGGGACGGGTCCCGTCCCCCCGCCCGGGGGCACGGTGAGGAGAGGCGAACGAGTACGACGGGGACGTGGCGGAAGTGAAGCTGGACGACCTTCTGGGGGAGTACTACGAGCTGGAACAGCAGCTCGCGGACCCCGAGGTGCACGCGAACCAGAACAAGGCGCGCACACTGGGCAAGCGGTACTCGCAGCTCACCCCCATCGTCGAGGCCTACCGGGCGCTCAAGGGGGTCGAGAGCGACATCGAGGCCGCGCGTGAACTCGCCGCCGAGGACTCCTCCTTCGCGGAGGAGGCCGACGGCTGACCCTGGAGGCCGAGGCCCTCACCGAACGCCTGCGTTACCTGCTCATCCCGCGCGACGCCGCCGACGACAAGAACCTCATCATGGAGGTCAAGGCGGGTGAGGGCGGCGAGGAGTCAGCCCTGTTCGCCAGCGACCTCGTCCGCATGTACCTGCGCTATGCCGAGCGCCAGGGGTGGAAGACGGAGATCATCGACTCCACCCTCTCCGACCTGGGCGGGTACAAGGACATCACGATCGCCTTCAAGAACAAGGGCGCCCCCGAACCCGGTACCGGCGTGTGGCCGCAACTCAAGTTCGAGGGCGGCGTCCACCGCGTCCAGCGCGTGCCGGTCACCGAGTCGCAGGGCCGCATCCACACCTCCGCCGCCGGTGTGCTGGTCGTCCCCGAGGCCGAGGAGATCGAGGTGGACATCCAGGACAAGGATCTGCGGATCGACGTCTACCGCTCCTCCGGGCCCGGCGGCCAGAGCGTCAACACCACCGACTCGGCGGTCCGCATCACCCACCTGCCGACCGGCATCGTCGCCTCCTGCCAGAACGAGAAGAGCCAGCTCCAGAACAAGGAGCAGGCCATGCGCATCCTGCGCGCCCGTATCCACGCCGAGGCCCAGGCCAGCGCGGACGCCGAGGCCGCCGCGGAGCGCAAGAGCCAGGTCCGCACCGTCGACCGCTCCGAGCGCGTGCGCACCTACAACTTCCCGGAGAACCGCATCTCCGACCACCGCGTCGGCTACAAGGCCTACAACCTCGACCAGGTCCTCGACGGGGAGCTGGACGGGGTCGTCAAGGCCCTCGTGGACGCCGACACCAAGGAGAGGCTCGAAGCAGCCCAGTCATGAACTTCCTGCTCGACGAGGTCGCCCGAGCGACACTGAGGCTCGCGGAGGCGGGTGTGGCATCGCCCCGCACGGACGCCGAGGAACTCGCGGCGTTCGTGCACGGTGTCCGTCGAGGGGAACTGCACGCGGTGCGCGACGCCGACTTCGACGCCCGGTACTGGGAGTGCGTCGCACGCCGCGAGGCCCGTGAGCCGCTTCAGCACATCACCGGCCGCGCCTACTTCCGCTACCTGGAACTCCAGGTGGGCCCCGGGGTGTTCGTCCCCCGCCCGGAGACCGAGATCATGGTCGACTGGGCGATCGAGACCCTGCGCGCGATGGACGTCGCCGACCCGATCGTCGTCGACCTGGGCACCGGCTCCGGCGCGATCGCGATCTCCATCGCCCAGGAGGTCCCGCGCTCACGCGTGCACACCGTCGAGATCGACCCCGTGGCGCTGGAGTGGGCCCGGCGCAACATCGACGCCACCGGCCACGCCGACCGGGTGGCCTCCCACCACGACGACATGCGCACCGCCCTGCCCGAGCTGAACGGCCGCGTGGACCTGTTGATCAGCAACCCGCCGTACGTGCCCACCAGGGAGGCGGGCGCCATCCCGCCCGAGGTGCGCGACTACGACCCGGCCCCGGCCCTGTGGTCCGGCGAGGACGGGCTCGACATGATCCGTGACCTGGAGGCGGTCGGCCGTCGCCTGCTGCGTCCCGGCGGCGCGATGGCCGTGGAGCACCACGACGGCCAGGGCATCGACATCCCGTGGCTGTTCCCCGAGGACGAGGGCTGGCGCGACGTCCTCAACCGCAAGGACCTGGCCAGACGGGACCGGTTCGTGGTCATGCGCCGCGCCGACGAGGACGGATAGAGGAGTCCCCGCCGGTCCCACTCCCCACCCCCACCCGACCCGTTCGAGATTGAGGTGAACGCTGGTGAGCCGCATCTACGACTGCACGGATGAGACCGCCCGCAAGAACGGCGTCGCCGACGCCGCGTCAGCGGTACGCCGAGGCGACCTTGTCGTGCTGCCGACCGACACCGTGTACGGCATCGGCACCGACGCCTTCAGCCCGACCGCCGTGGCCAACCTGCTCGCCACGAAGGGGCGCGGCCGTGACATGCCGCCCCCCGTGCTCGTCGGGTCGATGCGCGCGGCCATGGCGCTCGTCGACGACCTGGGCAACCACGGGCGGGACCTCATGGAGGAGTTCTGGCCCGGGCCGCTGACCCTGGTGTGCACCGCGACCCCCAGCCTGAACTGGGACCTGGGCGACACCAAGGGCACCGTGGCCGTGCGCATGCCGATGGACCCGGTCGCCCTGGAGCTGCTCAAGGAGGTCGGGCCGATGGCGGTGAGCAGCGCCAACAAGTCGGGTCGGCCCGCCGCCTCCCGTGTGGAGGAGGCGGTCGAGCAGCTCGGTGAGCAGGACGTGGCGGTCTACCTCGACGGCGGTGTGTGCGAGTCGCCCGTCGCGTCGACGATCGTCGATCTCACCTACGCGGTCCCGCGGGTGCTGCGAACCGGAGCCATCGGCATCGATCGGCTGCGCGGCGTGTGCGGCACCGTCATCGGTGAGCTGCGCAGGGGCCGGACGAAGCCGGGCGGGGACGAGGAGGCGCGGGTCTCCGAGGACACCGGGACCCCCGAGGGCACCGCGTCCCCGGAGGGCGTCCCGGGCACGGCCGAGACCGGCCAGACCCCGGACGGACCGAGAACTAGAGGGGTCCGGACGTGCGCGAGTACGCACTCACCTTCGTCATCGCCGCCGCGGTCACCTACCTTCTGGTCCCGCTGGTGCGTCGCGCCGCCATCGCGTTCGGGGCCACACCCCCGGTCCGCGACCGCGACGTGCACACCGAACCCATCCCGCGCCTGGGCGGGATCGCCATCTACGGCGGGTTCGTGGCGGCGCTGCTGATCTCCGCGCAGCTGCCGCACCTGCAGAACGTGTTCGTCGCACACACCTGGCGGGGACTGCTGCTGGCGGGCGGACTGATCACCGTCATCGGAATCATCGACGACCGCTGGGGCATGGACGCGCTCAGCAAGCTGGCCGGCCAGGTGGCCGCGGCGGGCATCCTCGTGTCCCAGGGCGTGCAGCTGCTCTGGCTGCCGCTGCCCGGGACGCAGCTCTCCCTCGGGCCGTGGCTGGGAGCGATGATCTCGGTCCTGCTCATCGTGGTGACCATCAACGCGGTGAACTTCGCCGACGGGTTGGACGCCTGGCGGCGGGGATCGTCGGCATCTCGTCCCTGGCGTTCTTCGCGTACTACTACGTGGTCGCCGTGGAACAGGGCTTCGTGCGCCAGTCCTATCCGGCGATGATCGCGATCATCCTGGCGGGCACGTGCGCGGGCTTCCTCTTCCACAACTTCCACCCGGCGCGCGTGTTCATGGGCGACACCGGGTCGATGCTGCTGGGCCTCCTGCTGACCTCGATCACCATCACGGTGACGGGGCAGTTCGACGCCAACACCGCGCAGCAGGAGTTCAACTCCTCGGGCCTGGTGGTCTTCCTGCCCATCCTGCTGCCGCTGCTGGTGATCGCCCTTCCCCTCTCCGATCTCGTGCTCGCGGTCCTGCGGCGCACCCTGGCGGGCAAGTCCCCGTTCGCTCCCGACCGGGGCCACCTCCACCACCGCCTGCTGGACATGGGGCACAGCCACGTGCGCGCGGTGCTCCTGATGTACCTGTGGGCCGGGATCGTCGCCTTCGCCGCCGTGTCGCTGTCCATCTTCGACTCTCCGGTGATCGTGCTGACGGTCACCGCTCTGGTCGCCATGTGCGCGGCCGGGCTCATCGCCCTTCCGCGTCTGCGGCGCCGCGGTCTGCTCCGGTGGAGCGGTCGGCGCGAGGCGGTGCCCGCCGAGAATCACCATCCGACATCCGATGGATGAAGGAACGGTCACGCGTGGGGTCGGCAGATTTCGGAACCGGTGCGTGCGACCTGCGGTGCCGGGCTCCGGTTGGGGATGTGGTGAAGGTGACACCGATCCCGAAAAGCGTGCACACGGCGGCCTTCGTGTGGCGTTAAGGGTGCGTTAAGGAACCCCGGGATTCGGCACCAAAAACCTTGTGATAGCTTTCACGAACAGGATCCCACTGAACCCCACGGAGCTTTGTCATGCAGGAACACGACGCCCGGATTCTCCGCGGCGCCGCGCTTCCGACTGCCGTCGTCGGCGTGGTCGCGCTGATCGTCGGCTTCGCTCTGGCCGGGCCCCAAGGCCTGTTCGGTGCGCTCTTCGGCGTGGTGCTCGTCATCGGCGCCTTCGCCGTGTCGGCTTTCGTCATCTCCTGGACCGGCGGTCGCCGACCGGAACTCCTGCTCCCCGTGGCGTTCCTGGTCTACACGACCAAGCTCGGCATCCTGTTGGCCATCCTCCTCCTGTTCAGGGGCACCACGGCCCTGGACACCACCGTCTTCGGATGGACGGCGTTGGCGTGCGTCATCGTGTGGCTCGCGGCCCAGGCCGTGGCCGTGAAACGGAGCAAGCAGCCGACGATCGTCCCCGACGGGGAGCAGGACGAGGCCACCGCTGAGGACAGCGGAGCACACCAGTGAACCCGCGCGGGCGGGGTGGTGTGCGCGGTCCGCTGACCTACTGCTATCTTCCGGAGCGAGATGAACGAGAACCGAAACGGGGACGACGAGGGACCGTCCACCCCGAACGGAACGACTCTCGTCTCGTATCTGCTGGGGGGTCTCGCCTTCTGGGGCGGCGTGGGCTGGGTCGTCGACTGGGCACTGGGCTTGTCCGCCCTGTTCCTGCCCATCGGGCTGGTCGTCGGCCTGGTCGGCGGGATCTACCTCATCTACGCCCAGCATGTCCGGTCCTGACCGAACATCGAGGTGCGCCCGTCCGCGCCGAGCGCGGCACCGTACCGATCACAACCCTGAGGATTGAGTTGCGTCACGACGAAAGGGATCGCCGTGGGTGCTGACGTGAGCGTCGTCGCGGCGTCCGAAGAAGGCTGCCACATTTTCAACGACTTCGGCTGTGGGTTCGAGGCTCCCGGAGTCAGCCTCTTCTTCCCCACGCCGTGGCTGGAGTTCGGCCTTCCCGGGACCTCCGGCCTGAACAAGTACTACCTGGTCGCCGTGGTCGCCGTTCTGGTGGCCGCCGCCTTCTGGTACTTCACCACGCGCAAGGCCAAGGTCGTCCCCGGCCGCGGTCAGAGCATGGCCGAACTGCTGGTCGGCTTCCTGCGCGACCAGGTCACCCGGACCGCCATCGGCAAGGAGGGGGACAGGTACCTCCCCCTGATGGTGACCCTGTTCATCTTCATCTTCAGCATGAACGTCATGGGCCTCATCCCCGGCCTCCAACTGCCGGTGACCTCCAACCTGGCCTTCCCCGCGGTCCTGGCGATCATCATCTTCCTGCTGTGGAACTACGTCGGCATCCGCCGCCACGGGTTCGGCGGGCACTTCAAGGCCCGCCTGATCCCCGGCGGCGTCCCCGCCTGGATCCTGCCGATCGTCGTGCCGATCGAGGCGCTGTCGAACTTCATCATCCGGCCCGCCACGCACATGATCCGTCTGTTCGCGACCATGTTCGCCGGGCACCTGCTGCTCGCGCTGTTCGCGGCCGCCGGATTCTACATGTTCAACCCCACCTCCCCGATGGGCCCGCTCTTCGGCGCCATCTCGGTGGGCTACTCCGGTCTCGCCCTGGTCGGCTTCCTGCTGTTCACTGCTTTCGAGCTGTTCATCATGGCGGTCCAGGCCTACGTCTTCGTCCTCCTGTCCTCCATCTACATCGGTGAGGCACTGGAGGGCGCGCACTAGGAGTCCGGCCGCACGGCCAGCGACTCCGCGCACCCCAAGACCCCGTCCGAATCGTCACCTCACACCGGCGGCACCATGGCCGTCGGCGAGAAGTAAAGGGAAAATCAGCATGGACATCACCGGTAGCCTCAACACCATCGGTTACGGTCTCGCCGCCATCGGCCCCGGCATCGGCGTCGGTCTGGTCTTCGGCCTCGGCGTGCAGGCCATCGCCCGCCAGCCCGAGCGCGCGGCGTCCTCCAGGGCCAGATGATCTTCGGCTTCGCGGTCATCGAGGCCCTCGCCATCCTCGGCTTCGTTCTCGCGTTCGCCCAGGCCTAGACAGCGGTTCACAGAACGCGAAGGGGATGCCAACCGTGATTTTGGCAGCTGAACATGAGAACGTCCTGCGGATTCACTGGGACGAGTTCACCTTCGGTCTCATCGCCTTCCTCGTCATCCTCGGCGTCGTCTACAAGATGTGGCCGAAGCTGACGAAGGCGCTTGACGAGCGTGCCGACCAGATCGAGGGTGGCATCGCTCGCGCTCAGAAGGCCGAGACCGAGGCGGACGAGATCCGCCAGCAGTACAAGGAGAAGCTCGAAGAGGCGCACCGCGAGTACGCCCAGGAGCTGGAGAAGGCCAAGGAGCAGCGCGCGGCGATCATCGCCGAGGCTCGCGAGGAGGCCCAGGCCGAGGCGCGTCGCATCGTCGAGGCCGCCCAGGTCCAGATCGAGGCCGACCGCCAGCAGGCCTTCCTCCAGCTCCGCGGTGAGATCGGCGCCCTGTCGACCGAGCTCGCCACCCGCATCGTCGGTGAGACCCTCGGCGACGACGCCGCGCGCTCGCGCGTGGTGGACCGGTTCCTGGAGGAGCTGGAGCGGAGCGAGGGCTCGACGCAGGCCGAGGTGCGCTGATGCGTGGTATCAGCCGTACCTCCCTGGCAGAGGTGACCCGGCGCCTGGACGAGAACGTCCTGGCGTCGGCCGACGCCGGTCAGTTCGCGGTCGCCCTGGGCCGTGAGCTCTTCGAGGTCGTCGCCCTGCTGAGCGGCCAGCACTCGCTCCGCCGCTGGTTGGCGGACCAGTCCAACCCGGCCGAGGCCAAGACCGCCCTGGCCGGGCAGCTGCTGGAGAACAAGGTGTCGCCGTCCACGCTCATCGTGGTGGGCGACGTCGTCCAGCAGGACTGGTCCTCCGCGGCCGACATGGTCGAGACCGTCGAGCGCATGGGCGTGTACGCCACCGTCGCCTCCGTCGAGGGCACACGCCTGGACGAACTGGAGGACGAGCTGTTCCGCTTCCAGCGGATCGTCGTCGCCCAGCCGGAGCTGCGCGCGGCGCTCACCCGTGACGGCGTCGCCCCCGACGCGCTGCGTTCGCTGGTGGAGACTTTGCTCGCGGGCAAGGTCAGCGCCGCGACGCTGGCCCTGGTCGGCGAGGCGGTCGTCCGTCCCAGGGGACGTACTCTGGAGCAGGCGCTCGAACACTTCGGGCATCTGGTCGCCGAGCGGGCCCAGCGGTACATCGCCGTGGTCCGCGCCGCGCACGCCCTGAGCGAGGCCCAGCAGGAGCGCCTGCGGGCCGTGCTCACCCGGAAGTACGGCCGTGACATCCACCTGAACATCGAGATCGTCCCCGAGGTCCTGGGTGGACTCTCCATCCAGGTGGGCGACGAGGTCATCGACGACACCATCGCCGGGCGCATCGCTGAGGTCCAGCGCCGTCTGGCTGGCTGACACACGCGAACACGCAAGGCAAGCACGCACGCGCCGGCCCGGCGCCATTTGAGAGCAAGGACAACGCAGAGATGGCGGAGCTGACGATCCGGCCGGATGAGATCCGGGACGCGCTGCAGCGCTTCGTCCAGTCGTACGAGCCTGACGCCACCCGCGCGGAAGAGGTCGGAACCGTCACCTACTCCGGTGACGGCATCGCCCGCGTCGGTGGCCTTCCCTCGGCGATGGCGAACGAGCTGCTGAAGTTCGAGGACGGCACCCTGGGCCTGGCCCAGAACCTGGAGATCGGTGAGATCGGTGCTGTCGTGCTGGGCGACTTCACCAGCATCGAGGAGGGCCAGAAGGTGCGGCGCACCGGCCAGGTCCTCTCGGTGCCGGTGGGCGACGACTTCCTGGGCCGCGTGGTGGACCCCCTGGGCTCCCCTATCGACGGCAAGGGCGAGATCGAGACGACCGAGCGGCGTGAGCTGGAGCTCCAGGCCGCGACGGTGATGGAGCGCAAGCCGGTCCACGAGCCGCTCCAGACCGGAATCAAGGCGATCGACACGATGACCCCGGTCGGCCGCGGACAGCGCCAGCTGGTCATCGGCGACCGCCAGACCGGCAAGACCGCGGTCTGCATCGACGCGATCATCAACCAGAAGGCCAACTGGGAGACCGGCGACCCCGACAAGCAGGTGCGCTGCATCTACGTCGCGATCGGCCAGAAGGGCTCCACGATCGCCGGTGTACGCGGCGCCCTGGAAGAGGCCGGCGCGATGGAGTACACCACCATCGTCGCCGCTCCTGCGTCCGACCCCGCGGGCTTCAAGTACCTGGCCCCCTACACCGGTTCGGCCCTGGGCCAGCACTGGATGTACGAGGGCAAGCACGTCCTCATCGTCTTCGACGACCTGACCAAGCAGGCCGAGGCCTACCGCGCCGTGTCCCTGCTGCTGCGCCGCCCGCCGGGCCGTGAGGCCTACCCGGGTGACGTCTTCTACCTGCACTCCCGTCTCCTGGAGCGCTGCGCGAAGCTCTCCGACGAGATGGGCCGGGGCTCGATGACCGCGCTGCCGATCATCGAGACCAAGGCGGGCGACGTCTCGGCGTACATCCCCACCAACGTCATCTCCATCACCGACGGCCAGGTCTTCCTGGAGAGCGACCTGTTCAACCAGGGTCAGCGCCCGGCCATCAACGTCGGTGTCTCGGTCTCCCGCGTCGGTGGCGCGGCGCAGACCAAGGCGACCAAGGGCGTCTCCGGCACGCTCCGTCTGAGCCTGGCGCAGTACCGAGAGCTGGAGGCCTTCTCCGCCTTCGGTTCGGACCTGGACGCGGTCTCCAAGCAGCAGTTGGAGCGCGGCGCCCGGATGATGGAGCTGCTCAAGCAGGGCCAGTACTCCCCGTTCTCGATGGAGAAGACGGTCGTGTCCATCTGGGCCGGCACCACCGGCAAGCTGGACGACGTCCCGGTTGAGGACGTGCGCCGCTTCGAGGAGGACTTCCTGGCCTACCTCGACCGCGAGCACGCGGGCGTCCTGGCGAGCATCCGCGACACCGGCAAGTTCGAGGACACCGACAAGAAGACCCTCGAAGGCGCCGTCGAGAAGTTCAAGCAGGGCTTCCAGACCTCCGCGGGCACGATGCTCGGCGCCGCCGAGGCGCTGGACGGGGAGAAGGTCGGCCAGGAGACCATCAAGGTCGCCAAGGGCGGGAAGTAACCCATGGGCGCACAGCTTCGCGTCTATCGCCGGAGGATCCGCTCGACCAAGTCGATGGCGAAGATCACCCGCGCGATGGAGCTCATCGCCACGACGCGCATCACCAAGGCGCAGCGTGCCGCTGAGGCTGCCGGACCCTACGCGCGGGAGATCACGCGGGCCGTGTCGGCCCTGGCGGCACGCGTCAGCGACCACCCGTTGCTGACGGAGTCGGACCAGCCCACCCGCGCGGCCGTCCTCGTCATCACCAGTGACAAGGGCCTGGCCGGCGCCTTCTCGGCGAACGTGCTCAAGGAGGCGGACGCCCTGACCCGGCTCCTCCGGGAGCAGGGCAAGGAGGTCCTCACGTACATGGTGGGCCGCAAGGGCGTGATGTTCTACAGCTTCCGCGACCGTCCGGTCGAGGCGAGCTGGGAGGGCATCACCGAGCGGCCGACCTACGCGCACGCCCAGGAGATCGGCTCCGCGCTGCTGGAGAGGTTCACCGCTGACGCGGCCGACGGCGGCGTCGACGAGATCCACGTCATCTCGACGGAGTTCGTCTCCATGCTGACCCAGCGCGCGCACACCGTCCGCGCCCTCCCCATGGAGGTCGAGGAGGTGTCGCGCGAGGAGTTGGAGGCCGAGCAGGGTCCGCTGTCCCTGTACGAGTTCGAGCCGTCCGCGGAGGAGGCCCTGAACCGGCTGCTGCCGCAGTACGTCCAGAACAGGATCTTCTTCGCGCTCCTGGAGTCCGCCGCGTCCCAGCAGGCGTCCCGTCGCGCGGCCATGAAGGCCGCGACCGACAACGCCGAGGAGCTCGCCAAGAACCTGACCCGACTGGCCAACCAGGCGCGTCAGGCCGAGATCACCAACGAGATCAGTGAGATTGTCGGCGGTGCCGACGCGCTCGCTGCTGCCAGCGCGGGAAGTGAGTAACAAAAGTGACTGCGACTGTTGAAGGGACGGCTGGGGCTGGCACCGCCACCGGCCGCATCGCCCGGGTCACCGGCCCGGTCGTCGACGTGGAGTTCCCCGTCGGCTCCCTCCCTGCCCTCTACAACGCCCTGCACACCGACGTCACCGTCGGCGGCAAGGAGAAGACCATCACCCTGGAGGTCGCCCAGCACCTGGGTGACAACCTGGTGCGGACCGTCTCCCTCGCCCCGCAGGACGGCATGGTCCGCGGCGCCGAGGTGCGCGACACCGGCGCCCCGATCAGCGTCCCCGTGGGCGACGTCGTCAAGGGCCACGTGTTCAACACCCTGGGCGAGGCCCTGGACGTGCCGACCTCGGAGCTGAACGTCACCGAGCGCTGGCCGATCCACCGCGACGCCCCGGCCTTCGACCAGCTTGAGTCCAAGACCGAGATGATGGTCACGGGCATCAAGGTGATCGACCTCCTCACCCCGTACGTGCGCGGTGGGAAGATCGGTCTGTTCGGTGGCGCCGGCGTCGGCAAGACCGTGCTGATCCAGGAGATGATCACCCGTATCGCCCGCAACTTCGGCGGTGTGTCGGTGTTCGCCGGCGTCGGTGAGCGCACCCGTGAGGGCACGGACCTCTTCCTGGAGATGGACGAGATGGAGGTCCTCCAGGACACCGCTCTCGTCTTCGGCCAGATGGACGAGCCTCCGGGCACCCGACTGCGCGTGGCGCTGTCCGCCCTGACGATGGCGGAGTACTTCCGCGACGTCCAGAAGCAGGACGTGCTCCTGTTCATCGACAACATCTTCCGTTTCACCCAGGCGGGTTCGGAGGTCTCCACGCTGCTGGGGCGCATGCCCTCGGCCGTGGGCTACCAGCCCAACCTGGCGGACGAGATGGGTCAGCTCCAGGAGCGGATCACCTCCACGCGTGGTCACTCGATCACCTCGATGCAGGCGATCTACGTCCCCGCGGACGACTACACCGACCCGGCCCCGGCGACGACCTTCGCCCACCTGGACGCGACGACCGAGCTCTCCCGCCCGATCTCGCAGAAGGGCATCTACCCGGCGGTGGACCCGCTGGCCTCCACCTCGCGCATCCTCGACCCGCAGTACGTGGGCGAGGAGCACTACCAGGTGGCCCAGCGCGTGAAGGAGATCCTGCAGCGCAACAACGACCTGCAGGACCAGATCGCCATTCTCGGTATGGACGAGCTGTCCGAAGAGGACAAGATCATCGTCAACCGGGCGCGGCGCCTGGAGCGCTTCCTCTCGCAGAACATGTTCGTCGCCGAGAAGTTCACCGGCAACCCGGGCGTGTTCGTGCCGCTGGAGGAGACCATCGCCTCTTTCAAGGCGCTCTGCGACGGTGAGTACGACCACCTGCCCGAGCAGGCGTTCCTCGACGTCGGCAACATCGAGATGGCCGTCGAGAAGGCCAAGAAGCTGCAGGGCTAGTTGTTCTTGCGGGCGGGCCGGCCGTGGGCCGACCCGCCCGAACTCGCCCGCTAGCCGAGGAGTTTGTGGCAGTGTCGAAGAAGCTTTTCGTCGAGATCGTCTCTCCCGAACGTGAGGTTTGGGCGGGCGAGGGCGACATGGTCATCGCCAAGACCGTCGACGGTGAGATCGGTGTGCAGCCGGGGCACCTGCCGGTGCTCGCGCTCCTGGCACAGGACGCGGTCGTGCGCGTGCTGGGCGCGCGCGAGACCGGCGAGGTGCGGGCAGCCGCGCACGGCGGTTTCGTGTCGGTCAGCGCCCAGGGCCGGGTCTCGATCCTCGCCGAGACCGCCGAACTGGCGGAGGACGTCGACGTGGATCGCGCGCGGACCGCGCTGTCCAGCGCCGCCGAGGAGGGTGACAACGACGCCTCGGGCGCGCGCGCAGCCGTCTGCGTGCCGCTGGCGAGGACGTCGCCTAGCCAAACCCGGGACCGAGGGGGGACATGGAGCAGCCGGATTCCGCACAGGCGGGGATGGTGACGGGGTCGACGCAGTGGGTCGCCCTCGTCCTGCTCCTGGTCCTCCTGGTGGTGCTCGCCGCCGCCACCCTGCGCCGGTGGGCCCTGATACGGCGCGGCGGGGCCGTGGAGTGTTATCTGCGCGCCCCCGGAGTGCCGGGACGCCGGGGCTCCTGGCGTATCGGCTTCGGCCGTTACGGCTCGGAGAGCCTGGGCTGGTTCCCGATCTTCTCCCTCAGACCGCGGCCGACGGCGATGCTGTCGCGCCGCGGTCTCGTCGTCGTGGGACGGCGTGCCCCCGACGAGGGCGACCGGGCTCACCTGCCGAGCGACGTGAGCGTCGTCCAGATCGCCTGGCTGGGCGCGGACGGCGGCGATCCGGAGGCCGCGGAGTTCGAGATCGCGATGGGTGACGCCGCTCTGACGGGTTTCCTGTCCTGGATGGAGTCGATGCCCCCGGGGACCGGTGGGAGGCGTGAGTGTCGTCCTTCACAGGGCGTCGACCGCGGTCTAGGGTGACCCCATGATCGTCGCTTTCTCCGTGACTCCGCTCGGTACGGACGAGCACATCGCGCCCGCCGTCGCCCGCGCGGTGAAGGTGGTCCGCGACAGCGGGCTGCCCAACGAGACCACGTCCATGTTCACCAGTGTCGAGGGCGAGTGGGACGAGGTGATGGACGTCGTCAGGCGCGCGGTCGACGCCGCCGGGCAGGGCGCGCACCGGATCAGTCTGACCCTCAAGGCGGACATCCGCGAGGGTGTGGTCGACGGCCTGCACAGCAAGGTGGAGGCCGTCGAACGCGAGCTCGCGCGGTAGAGCCTTCGGGGCCCGCCGGGGCGGGTGGGGACGGGACCGCGCCTCCGCCGGGGCGGTGGAGGACACGGGGCGGGCCAGGGCGTGCGCCGTGGATGCCGCCCGTCGCGCGGCGGGGTATGCGCCGTCGAACACGCCCTAGCGTTCCCCGCCGGGCTTCCAGAGCACCTCGTCGCCCTCCTCGGCCACGTGCCGGCCGAGGATGAACAGCAGGTCCGACAGGCGATTGAGGTAGCGCGCGGTGAGCGGGTTGACCGTCCCGCCGTGCTCCTCGATCGCCGCCCACACGCTGCGCTCGGCCCTGCGGACCACGATCCGCGCGGAGTGCAGCAGCGCGACCGTGGGCGAGCCGCCGGGCAGGATGAAACTGCGCAGCGTGGGCAGGTCGGCGTTGTAGCGGTCGCAGGCCTCCTCCAGCCGGGTGACGTACTCGGGAAGGACGCGCAGGGGCGGGAACTTCGGGTCGGGCGTGATCGGGGTGGACAGGTCGGCCCCGAGGTCGAACAGTTCGTTCTGCACCCGTGCGAGCAGGGCGCGCACGTCGTCGGGGACCTCGCCCAGGGCCAGGGCGACGCCGATGGCGGCGTTGGCCTCCTCGGTGTCGGCGTACCCGACCAGCCGCGTGTCGTTCTTGCCCGTCCGGCTCATGTCACCGAGTGCGGTGGTGCCCTGGTCGCCGGTGCGTGTGTAGATCTTCGACAGTACGACCGGTGTGTCCGTGTCCCTTTTGGTCATGGGGCCAGCCTATGCCGCGGTGGTCAGGTGAAAGTCGTGTGACGGAGGATAACTGTTCCGCATCATGGGGTGAAGGTGACCCATGTCACTGCTACCTTGTTGCACACAGGGAGCTACTCAACGTAGTTTCCGCACGGTGTCCATAGCGGCGGACCCGAGTGGATGAGGATGAGGGGGGCCACCCGGGCACGCCGTGGAGGGGGAGGCACCGTTCGGGGCGGGCGGCGTGGAACCGGGGGGTTCACGCCGTCCGCCCCGACTTCGGTCAGGGTTCTAGCGGACCCATTCGTCGCCCAGGCGCGGGAAGTCCGGCGCCGCGGCGGCACGGAACACACCGTTCACGGGCAGGGTGCTCTCGGCGAAGAACTCCACCGCGTAGGCGCCCGCCGCCGACAGGTCGCTCAGAGAGTCGCTGCTGACGTTCGCCATGCTGTCCTCGGCGGTGTGGTAGTACGGGTCGTAGGTCTCACCGGCCGTACCGCCGTACCACTCGACCTGTTCCTCGGTCTTGACGCCGTCGGCGCCGCTGAACAGACCGCCGACCGGGACGCCCGCGAGGCTGAACGGCCGGTAGTCGGTGCGTCCGCTGAGCACGCCGGGCTCGCTGACCTGGCCCTGCGAGTCGAAGTACTCCTTCAGGACGGCCGCGATCGCCCCCGAGCCGGACGGCGCGGCCTCGGAGTCGGGCAGCTCTCCGCCGCCGTCGAGGATGAACCGGGCGTAGTTGCTGGACCCGATCATGTCGAAGTTGAGGTAGAGCGCGATGTCGTCGAGCTCGCCCTCGTCCAGACCCTCGACGTAGCGGGTGGAGCCGATCAGGCCGCTCTCCTCGGTGCCCCAGAAGGCGAACCGGACCTGGTTCCGGGGCGGGGCCTGCTCGGCGAGCTGGATGGCCGTCTCCAGGACGAAGGCGGTGCCGCTGCCATTGTCGTTCATGCCCGCGCCCTCCTCGACACTGTCGAGGTGGCCGCCGACCACCACGACGTTGTCGTCGCGACCGCGAGCGGTCTCGGCCAGGATGTTGAACGACTCGCGGGTCTGCACGACGCTGTCGACCATGACCCGCAGCTCCAGGGCGTCCCCGGCTGCCAGCAGGTCCGCGCCCGCGGCGCCGGAAACGCCGACGGCCGGGATCTCGGACGGATCGCTGAGGGTACCGGAGAGGAGTTCGTCGGAGCTGTTGATCACCAGGACCGCGGAGGCCCCCGCGTCGGCAGCGTTCTGGGTCTTCTGGGCGAAGGAGCAGGCGCCGCGCATGGTGACCGCGACCGCTCCTGCGGGGAAGCCCGCGAAGTCGTCGGCGGTGCAGCCGCTGTCGCCGCCGGTGATGTCCACCTGGACGCCGGGAGCGGTCACATCGCCCGCGGCGGAGTAGGACATGGTTCTGTAGTCAGTCCCGTTGACCAGGTCGACCCGTTCGGGCGCGGTCTGGGTCAGGACGGCGTCGGAGTTCTCCTCCCAGGCCGTGTACTCGTAGTAGTCGCGGTAGGCTCGTACCCCGCCCGCTCCAACTGGTTCTCGACGTACAGGGCGGCCACGTCGTAGCCCGGTGTCCCCGAGGCGCGGTTGCCGCCGTTGTAGCGGGCGATGGTGGCGAGGTTCTCCATGTGCTGCTCGATCGCTCCGGTGGTCACCATCTCCGGGAGCGTGTCGGGCAGTCGGGCGGGGTCGGTGGGCCCCGCGGCGTGGGCGGGCGCCCGGCCGCGAGGGTTCCGGCGGCCATCAGGGCGGCCATGAGCCCCGCGGTCGCCGTGCGCCGGGCCGTGGGGGAGGGGGATGCTCCCCGGCGGTGTCGTCGAACGCGGTCGTGGATCGGTCGCAACGAGCCTCCTCCGTCGTTCGGGGCCGTCACACCGCGGTCGCGGGGGACGGACACCCGCTCATGGGTGAAGCGACCGGTGCAGCCTGTCACCGGTCGGAGGAGTACGGCAAGATCCGGTGGGAGAAATTGCCACAAAAAGCCAAGGGCCTTACGTCCGGCTGATCACTGTGGTCCGATGAAGGGCTCGTTTCGAACAGAACGTCTGGAGAGCGTGCGTCGCCGGGCCCCGTGCTCAGTCGTCGGTCTCCCGCTGATGCTTGCGCCGCTTGTACCTGACGTCCACACCGCCCATGATCGCGAAGCCCCGGACGTGCACGATCGGCGCGTTCGGCGCCGCCGGGCCGCGTCGGCCCCGGCCGCCCCCGAACCCGCCCATGATGGGCAGGCCGTGCACCCGCACCTCGATGTCGTCGGGGGCGACGATGTCGATCCCGCCCATGACGCAACCGGTCCAGATGGTGGTCTCGCGTTGGGTGAACCGGGCCTCGCGCAGGTCGAGGTCGACCCCGCCCATGCAGGTCGCGGCGACGAAGTGGCCTGGGACCACCCAGTTCCCGGACCGGTCCGCGCCGCCCATGACCGCGACCGCGAGGCGGCTGGTGGGCTCGGCCGCCGTGACTCTCGCCCCGCCGAAGAGCGACGCGGGACCGCCGGGGGCGGTCGGGGCCGCCGGCGCGGCGTCCCCGCTCAGCTCGGGCAGGTCCGCGGTGATGGGGACCAGTTCACCGAGTGTCTTGGCCTGGTAGACCGCCTCCAGGCGCTCGCTGTGCTCGTCGGGGTCCAGACGGCCCTCCGCGAGGGCCTCGCGGAGCAGGTGCGCCACGCGGTCGCGGTCCGCGTCGGAGGCGCGCATCCGGCCCTCGCCCGAGGGGGTGATCTCGTTCATTGTCTCCACCATAGATCGATTGTTCGGCTTCGGGAGGGCCCGTCGCATCGGGGTCGGTCCCTGGCCCGACCCCGATTCACCCGATCACGCACCGGGGAGCAGCCCCCGGCGGATCGCCTGGCTCACGGCCGCCGTGCGGTCGGCCACCCCCAGTTTGTCGTAGGCGCGCATCAGGTGCGTCTTGACCGTGGTCGCGCTGATGTGCAGCGCCCGGCCGATCTCGGCGTTGGTGCGGCCGTCGGACGCCAGACGCAGCACCTCGATCTCCCGGGGTGAGAGGGCGGGGGTCTCCGGGCGGCGCCGCATCCCCGCCACCAGCCGACCCGTGACGGAGGCGGCGAGCACCGTCTCCCCTCGGGCGGCGGCCCGCACGGCCTCGGCGAGTTGGGCCCGCGGGGTGTCCTTGAGCAGGTAGCCGGTGGCCCCGGCCTCCACCGCGCGCAGGATGTCGGTGTCGGTGTCGTAGGTGGTGAGCACCAGCACGTGGCAGTCGGGACGTTCGGCGCGGATGCGTTCGGTGGCCGCCACGCCGTCGCCGCCGGGCATGCGCAGGTCCATGAGGACGACGTCGGGGGCGAGGGCGGCGGTCTGGGCGACCGCCTCGGGGCCGCTGGCGGCGTCTCCCACGATCTCCAGGTCGGCCTCGGCGCCGAGCATCCCGCGGATGCCCTCCCGGACCACGGGGTGGTCGTCGACCAACAGGACACGGATCGTCACGGTGCGGCCCTTCTCTCACAGGAGGCGACACGGGTGGTGGGAGCCGCGTCGGAGGGCGGCTCGGGGTCCAGGGGCAGCACCAGGCGCACGGTCGTCCCCGCGCCCGGGGCGCTCTCGACCTCGACCAGGCCTCCGAGCGCGTCCGCCCGGGCACGCATCCCGTTGAGGCCGTGCCCGCCCGACCCGCCCGGGACGAATCCGCGCCCGTCGTCGGTCACGGTCAGCTCCACCGACTCCGGGGCGAAGGAGAGTGTGACGTCGGCCCGCCCGGCGCCGGCGTGCTTGCGGATGTTGGCCAGGGCCTCCTGGGTGGCGCGCAGCAGACCCACCTGGTGGGCTCCGGGCAGGACGCCCGGAGCCCCGACCACGCGCAGGCGCGCGGCGACGCCGATCTCGCTCCCGAAGCGCCCGGTGATGCGGGACAGGGCGGCCTCCAGGGTCTCGTTCTCCAACTGGACGGGTTGACGGGCGGCCACCATGGCGCGCGCCTCGGCGAGGTTCTCGGTGGCCGTCTCGCGCATGAGCGCCACATGCCGCCGCGCCAGCGCGGGGTCGGTGTCCAGTTCCGACTCGACCGCCTGGCTGAGCGTGATGATGCTCGTCAGCCCCTGGGCGAGGGTGTCGTGCAGTTCCCTCGCCAGCCGTTCGCGTTCGGCGAGGGCTCCGGCCTCCTCCGACAGCCGTGTGCTCTCCTCCCGGCTGGCGCGCAGCGCCGCGATGAGGTCGGCGCGCTCGTGGCTCTGCGCGATCACCCGCGCGAACCACCGGGCGAACCACAGTGAGAAGAACAGGATGACCAGGAAGATGAGCAGTTCCGGGACCGCGGCCGCCCAGGGGAGGGAGCCGGAGGCGACCCGGAACAGGATCGGGCCGAACAGGAGCGCGGCGGCGGTGGCCGTGCCCAGCCACGCGCCGCCGGTCATGAAGGCGAGCGGAGAGACGGCGAACATGGCGAACGTCGCCGTCGTGGTCAGGGCGAGGGCCGGGACCATCAGCGCCACGAGACCGACCAGGAACGGAATCGTGCGCGGGCTGCCGTAGTACTCCTCCGGGCTCAGGAGGCGCCGCCCGGCGAGGAAATACCAGCCGACCGTGCCGACCAGGAGCGCGGCCGTGGCCCAGCCGCGCCAGCCGGCGCCGGTCGTGACCGCGATCACGGCGATCACCGCCATCGACCCCGTGAAGTAGACGCCCCACGCCCTGCCCACGTGCCAGGCGTGGTCGTCCTCCCGTTCCCCGGTCATCCCCGTTACCCGTCCTCGCTCGTCTTCCATCGGAACGTGGCCAGCGTCAGGACGAGGCCGACCACGCACCACACTCCCAGAACGGCGGCGACGGTCGAAAGGTCCCAGCCCCCGCTGGGCTCCAGCACCGCGGCCTCGTCCGGATAGAAGGCGGCGCGCATACCCTGCGCCATCCACCTGAGGGGGAACAGCGAGGAGGCGTTCACCAGCCAGCCGGGGAGGATTGTCAGCGGCACGAAGACGCCGGAGGTGAACTGCAGTGCCAGGAAGGGGACGACCACGATGGCCGAGGCGGTGCTGGGGCTGCGCGCCAGCGAGCTGAACGCGATCCCGAGCAGCGCACAGGAGATCGTGCCCAACACCAGCACCCAGACCATGGTCGCCCACGCGCCGGGGTCCGTGGGCAGGTCGGCCCCGTACACCCCGACCGCGATCGCCAGCAGCACCGCCACCTGGCCCAGGGCCAGCACGAACACCAGCGCGGTCTTGCCGACGAAGTAGGCCGACGGGGGCATCGGGGTTCCCCGTATCCGCCGCAGGGTTCCGTTCTCACGCTCCAGGGCGATACTGATGGCAAGGTTCTGGAAGCTGACCGACATCAGGCCCATCGCGATCAGCCCGGGCAGGTAGAACTCGGCGGCCGAGATGTCGTCCCCGGTGGAGCCGTCGAAGATCACCCCGAAGAGCAGGAGGATGAGGGCCGGGAGCGCGAACGTGAACGCCACGCTTTCCCAGTGCCGGGCGAACTCGCGCGTCTCCAGCCAGGCCCGGGACAGCCCCACCCGCACCGGTCCGGGCAGCCGCCGCGTCGTCGCGCCGTTCACGCCGCGACCTCCTTCGGTTCGGTCTCCCGGGGGGAGTCGTCGATCAGGTTCAGGTACACGTCCTCCAGGGTGGGCCGGTGCACGGTCAGGCCGGGCACCTCCCCGCGGAAGGCGTCCGACAGCCGTCGCACCACCCGGGTGGGCTCGTCGGTGTCCACACTCCGCGGCTCCCCGTCGGCCAGCCAGGACACGGTCGTCTGCCCGGTCATCCGCCCGCCCAGCGAGTCGGTGGGGCCCTCGGCGCGCACCCGGCCGTGCGCGATCACGCACACCCGGTCGGCCAGTGCCTCGACCTCCTCCAGGTAGTGCGTGGTCAGGACGACGGTGGTGCCGACGGCGGCCAGGTCGCGGACCGTCCGCCAGAAGTCGCGCCGCGCCCGCGGGTCGAACCCGGTGGTGGGTTCGTCGAGGAAGAGCAGTTCGGGTCGGCCCACGATGCCCAGCGCGACGTCCAGGCGGCGCCGTTGGCCGCCGGACAGGGTGTGCGCCAGGGCGTCGGCCCGCTCGGTCAGACCGGCCAGACCGAGGACCTCGTCGACGTCGCGCGGGTGCGGGTAGTACCCGGCGAAGTGGCGGACGACCGCGCGGACGGTCAGGCGGGGGACCTCGGTCTCCTGCTGCCACACGATGCCGATCCGCGACCGCCACCGGCGTCCGGCGCGTGCCGGGTCGGCGCCCAGGACCGTCGCCTCGCCGGCGTCGCGGCCCCGGAAACCGGCGAGGATCCCGGCGGCGGTGGACTTGCCCGCGCCGTTCGGGCCGAGCAGGGCGAACACTTCGCCGCGGTGGATGGTCAGGTCGATGCCGTCGACGGCCGCGCGGCCGTCGTACTCCTTGCGTAGCCCGTGTGCCTCGACGACGGGCGGGGTGGATGCCATGTGTCGATGGTCGCGGGCGGCGTGCCCGCCCGGTATCGGCCGTCCGGTCCGGGGGCCGTCCTCCGTTCGGAGGACAGCCGCGGCGCCGGGACGCGGCGGGCGGTCAGAAGAGGCGCAGCGTGTCCGGTTCGATCCCGCGCAGTTCGTCGTAGTCGAGCACCACGCAGGCGATGCCGCGGTCCTCGGCGAGCACGCGCGCCTGGGGCTTGATCTCCTGCGCCGCGAACACACCGCGCACGGGGGCCAGCGTGGGGTCCCGGTTGAGCAGCTCCAGGTACCGGGTCAGCTGCTCGACACCGTCGATGTCGCCGCGCCGCTTGAGTTCGACGGCCACGGTCGAGCTCGCGCCGTCGCGGCACAGGATGTCGACGGGGCCGATCGCGGTCGGGTACTCGCGGCGGATCAGGGTGTAGCCGTCGCCGAGCGTGGTGATGTGCTCCGCGAGCAGCTCCTGGAGGTGCGCCTCGACACCGTCCTTCTGGAGGCCGGGGTCCTTGCCGAGTTCGTGCGAGGTGTCGTGCATGACCTCCTCGACGGTCAGCACGAGCTTCTCGCCGGACTTGCTGTGGGTGACCGTCCACACGTCAGGACCTTCGTCGACGGTCTCCTCGCGCAGCTTGCACGGCGGGTTCATCCAGTTGAGCGGCTTGAAGGCGCGGTCGTCGGCGTGGACGGACACACTCCCGTCGGCTTTGAAAATTATCAAACGCGTTGCAAGAGGTAGATGGGCTGTGAGCCGTCCAACGTAATCTACGACACAGCGGGCAATAACGAGGCGCATGACCTCAAGGTTGCCACAGACCGGGGCCTGTCGGGCGCGGTCGGAAAGAGGCTGACTGAGTGCCCCTCAGGGCATGGAAGGGCGTCCCCTGGGGTCTCGGGTGTCCCCTGGTGACGGGGAAGGGCAGGGCGCTTCCTGGTCTTACCTCCGGTGATCCTTACTTATCAGACCCCGCCGGGGGCTGGGCTCCGTCTCCGTATACGGGTTTGGGGTTCTTGTCATCTAGGTCTTCTCATGTGCCTTGGCCTGGGAAGATGGCAAGCATGGTGGGTGTGAAAAATTGGGTGATCCTCTCGCAGGAAACAGAAAACCCGCCTTAGAGCTCATCTCAAAAGGCATCGGTGTGCTTGGCCAGGTGCTTGTAGCAGATGAGGATGCAGGCGATGCCGAGCATGGCCAGGAAGTTGGAGGCCTTGC